>CALXRL010000022.1 GCA_944390735.1 uncultured Victivallales bacterium
CCTTTTTTCCCGATGCAACCGTTTTTCCGCCGAAAAGGATGAGGGGGTCCAGGGGGAAAACCTTCGGTTGGCCCCCTGGTCGACAGGTGTCGAAACACTCTCAGGAGCAAAAATTCAATTTTTGCGACGGGTGCAGGGCCTTCGGTCCTGCCGAGGGGTGTTGGGGGCGAGTAGCCACCAACCCACCCCGAATCGGGAATAGAGATGAAAGATAGAAATCGGAGAAGGAGAAACAAAGATGTTTAACCGGGGGAAGGATGGAGAAGAAATATTAAATTTCAGTTACGGATTGAAAAAGTTTCCTTTTTATAGTAAATTTTTGAAGGATCAAGAGTTTTGGAGAGAGGAAAGAGGGGAACAAATTGATAAATGACGAAAAAAGGAAAGTGTTTGGAGAGTATCTGAAAGGGATCTTTCAGCGGAATCGGTTTCGGCAGACGGTGGTTGCATCGCATTTGAATATTTCCCGTCAGCGGCTGGGATTAGTATGTGCCGGGAAGACGCCGCTTCCGGACAGGCTGTTCAACAGGGTTTACGATCTTCTTCGGGAAAGCGGAGTGAAGGAGAAGGATCTGAAGGAGCTGTCGCGTTTATTTGTGGAGTCGAAGGTATCGATTCCGGGTTCGCTTCTGGGTCTGCCGGACGAATTGTTCAAGACGGCGACGGAGCTTCGGAACTACATGGATCTGGAGAAAGCGCTGGCGAAATCACTGGACATTGTATCGCACGAGCGGGATTTTGACCGGATTATGAAAGAACTTGTGGAGCTTGTCGGGGTGCGGACAGGGAGTCACTTCTGCGCGGTTTATCAGTATGAGAACAACTATTCCTGTGCGAGGATGATTTATGAGTGGCATGGTGCGGACACTTTTTTTGATCCGGAGCCGGTCCGGGAGATTCCGTCTTCACCGCAATCGGAATGGCTGGAGCAGTTCCGGAAGAAGCGGGTAATCAACTTATCCAATTCCGGTCGAGAGTGTGGTCGGCTGCGGCATCCGGTTCTGGTTCCGGAGATCAAGTCGCTGTTATGTGCGGGGATCTGGTTCAACGGGCAGGTCAGCGGAGTGATGATGTCTGCGAAAGTGAAGCAGATGCGGAAGTATCCGCAGATTGAGGAGCGGCTGATCCGGAAGGTGTGCTCAATCATACAGCTGGTGATGGAGCGGCGGCATTTTGATTCGGATCCGCTTCTGGCGGGAAAGATGAGTTTATCGGCGGCGGTAGTTGCGCCGCCGCTGATGCTGTTCAGTCCGTCGCGGGAGCTGTGCTCGCTGTCGAAATCGTGCTGTGAGCTTCTGGGGATGTCGGAAGAGGAGGCGATCGGGTCCCGGATCTGGGATCGGATCTGTGCGGAAAATCCGGATGCGGTTTCGCCGCTGGACATTTGTCTGCGGGAAAAATATCCGGCGAATGCGCCGATGGTGTATCGGAATCATCGATACATGATGTCGGCGCTTCCGCTGTTTGACCGTTTCGGGAACATTCAATCGGTTACGATTGCCTGGCGGGAGTTTCCGGAACGGCAGGAATCCGCGAAAGGACATGCGTCCGGAACGATCTGAGAGGTGGAACGGAATCGGTTCCACTTTTTGCCGTCCGCGCCTCCGGGAAAAGGTTTTTTTCTGAAAAAAAATTAAAAAAAATGCGGAAAAACCATATTTTGCATCAAGAATCATTTGCATGTTAATAAGCAGCTGTTATCTTACCTAGGAAACGGTTTTAGTGGTTTCAAACAAGAACCAACAACGAAAGGATCAAGTAGAAAATGGCTGCGAGAAACACGAAGAAAGCGCCGGTGGCAGCTGCGCCAAGCTGCTGTGCACATCCGAAAGTTGGAATTCGTCCCTGCATTGACGGGAGAAGAAAAGGAATTCGGGAATCCCTTGAGGATCAGACCATGCAGATGGCCCGTTCCGCCGCGGAACTGATCTCCAACACACTGCGTTACACAGACGGCTGTCCGGTGGAATGTGTCATTGCCGACACCACGATCGGCGGAGTTGCCGAAGCATCCGCGTGCGCGGAAAAATTCAAACGGGAAAATGTCGGAGTCTCGCTGACCGTGACGCCCTGCTGGTGCTACGGTTCGGAAACGATGGATATGGATCCGCATACACCGAAGGCGGTCTGGGGCTTCAACGGAACGGAGCGTCCGGGAGCGGTGTATCTTGCCGCTGTGCTTGCGGCTCACTCTCAGAAAGGACTCCCCGCGTTCGGGATCTACGGACATGATGTTCAGGACAAGGACACCAAGGAAATTCCGGAGGACGTGAAGGAAAAGATCATCCGCTTTGTCCGCGCAGGTCTTGCGGTTGCGCAGATGCGTGGAAAGAGCTATCTCTCGATCGGAAGTGTCGCGATGGGAATCGCGGGCTCGATCGTGAATCCCGACTTCTTCGAAGAATATCTCGGCATGCGCTGCGAATCCGTGGACGAGACCGAAATCCTCCGCCGCATGGACGAAGGCATTTATGATCCGGAAGAGTTTGAACGGGCTCATGCCTGGGTCAAGAAAAATCTCGCGAAAAATCAGGGACCCGATGTCTACAACGGGAAAAAAGGCAAGACGGCCGCTCAGCAGAAGGAAATCTGGGAATTCGTCACCAAGATGACGATGATCGGACGCGACCTGATGATCGGCAATCCCAGACTTGCGGAACTTGGGTTTGTGGAAGAATCCTGCGGACACAATGCCATTGCCGGCGGCTTCCAGGGACAGCGTCAGTGGACCGACTGGAAACCGAACGGCGACGTGATGGAAACCCTTCTGAACAGCTCCTTTGACTGGAACGGCATCCGCAAGCCGCTGGTGCTGGCAACGGAAAACGACGCATGCAACGGTGTTGCCATGCTGTTCGGGCACCTGCTGACGAATTCGGCCTCCGGCTTCTCCGACGTCCGCACCTACTGGAGTCCCGATGCGCTGAAGAAGATTGCCGGCAAAAAACTGCCGGGCATTCCGGGTCTGATTCACCTCATCAACTCCGGAGCGACCACTCTGGACGCCACCGGTCAGCAGACCATCAAGGGAAAACCGGCAATGAAACCCTTCTGGGAAATCACCGAAAAAGAGGTCCAGGCCTGCCTTAACGCCACGCGCTGGGTTCCTGCGAATCTCGGGTATTTCCGCGGAGGCGGATTCTCCAGCAACTTCCTGACCAAAGGCGGAATGCCGATCACTCTTTCGCGCCTGAATCTGGTCAAGGGACTTGGTCCTGTGCTCCAGATTGCGGAAGGCTTCACGGCAGAACTGCCGAAAGAGGTCCATGCCAAGATTGACAACCGCACCGATCCGGGCTGGCCGACCACCTGGTTCATTCCGAATCTCACGGGAAAAGGCGCGTTTACGGATGTTTACAGCGTCATGGCGAACTGGGGTGCCAACCACGGTGCGTTCTCCTACGGTCACATTGGAGCGGATCTCATCACGCTGGCGTCGATGCTCCGGATTCCGGTCAGCATGCACAATGTGGATGATGCCAAGGTGTTCCGTCCGTCCACCTGGAATTCCTTTGGAACGGTTGACAAGGAAGGCGCGGATTACAGAGCATGCTCCGCTCTCGGAGCCCTCTATCGCTGAATTCCCTGTTGAAAATGAGCGATTTGGCGGCGCACGTTTTTTAGTGCGCCGCTTTTTTTCAGAATGGTGCGAGGGGCGAAAACCGCTTTGAAAAGCGGTTCTTCTCCCCTCGCGCTCCCTTCTTTCCCTAAACGTTTGACGCCTTTTGCGTTTCACGCAAAGGCTCCCGCTTCGCAGGGATTCTTCAGACGATGTTTTCCGGGAAAAATGCCTCACTCTGTTATTGAATGTCTCCATGGAAGCATTGGTTCCATTCCTGAAACGCCGGAATCCTAGAATTTCATCCCGATATCGCAAGATAATCTTTGCCATTTTGCACAGTTGATCAAATTGGATTTTTCTAATTTGAAAATACGCGGAAGGATCAATTTTCTTCTCCGTCTTCGGTTTTCATCTCAGGTGGAATGAAGAGGAGAAACAACTCCTGTTTTCTTGGAAAAACATGGATTTGCGTTTGAAATTTTGAAAAAATGTGTCATCTTTTGCATATTGTTCTTTTGTATAAAAAGATACAATGGCAAGAGGCTATTTTGGATGATCGCTCTTTTTTGAGATGGGAATTTGCACTTGTCTGGGGGACTCTATTATACTTTATCAGGGGGGAAAATAGCAACTGGCGTTCCGAATAAAAAACGCTGGACGACTCATATCCCCCGAGTAGAAATATGGTCTGACAATGGAGCTTCCACGGAAAAAGGCAAAACAATAAATAAGAAAATAGCGAGGACGTCAGGTGTCCGACAAGATGTGTCAACGGGCAGACATTCCCTCCTTTGGAGATAATATAATATGACAGAAAATACAGCCAATATCGGTTTTGAGAAAGCAATCTGGGATGCCGCCTGTATTCTGCGCGGCAATATGGATGCCGCCGAATATAAACAGGTCGTTCTGGGACTGATCTTTTTGAAGTATATTTCTGATAAATTTGAAGCCCGCTATCAGGAACTTGTCAAAGAGGGCGAAGGATTCGAAGAGGATCGGGACGAATATACTTCCTGCAATGTTTTCTTTGTTCCGGAAAACGCCCGCTGGAAAAGAATCGCCGAGGCGGCCCATACGCCGGAAATCGGCAGAATCATTGATGACGCGATGATCCTGATCGAAAAGGAAAATCCGAGATTGAAAGGAATTCTGCCGAAAAACTTTGCACGGCCGGAACTGGATAAACGTCGGCTGGGCGATGTCGTGGACCTTTTTACCAATATCAGAATGAAAGAACATGGCGATACCCGTGACATTCTGGGGCGGACCTATGAATATTGTCTTGCCAAGTTTGCCGAGCAGGAGGGCAAAAAGGGGGGCGAATTCTTCACGCCGGCCTGTGTGGTGAAAACGCTGGTCGAATTTCTGAAGCCATTCAAAGGCCGTGTCTACGATCCGGCCTGCGGTTCAGGCGGAATGTTTGTCCAGTCGGCAAAATTCATTGAGAATCACCACGGCAATATCAACAACATTTCCGTTTACGGGCAGGATTCCAATCCGACGACGTGGAAAATGGCGCAGATGAATCTCGCCATCCGGGGGATTGAGGCGGATCTGGGCTCTTACAACGCCGACACCTTCTTCAACGACTGCCATCCGACTCTGAAAGCCGATTACATCATGGCGAATCCTCCGTTCAACCTTTCGGACTGGGGAGCGGATCGGCTGAAAGATGACGTCCGCTGGAAATATGGGGTGCCGCCATCGGGGAATGCGAACTTTGCATGGCTCCAGCACATGATCCATCATCTGGCTCCCAACGGAAAGATCGGCATGGTGCTGGCGAACGGTTCGCTCTCCTCACAGTCGGGCGGGGAGGGAGAGATCCGCAAAAACATTATCAACGACGATCTGGTTTCCTGTATTGTGGCGATGCCGACACAGCTTTTCTATACGACGCAGATTCCGGTCTCCCTCTGGTTCCTGAGCCGCAACAAGAAGCAGAAGGGGAAGACCTGTTTTATCGACGCCCGCAAGATGGGGACCATGGTCTCCCGCAAACTGCGCATGCTGACCGATACCGATATCGCAAAACTGGCGGAGACGTTTGACGCTTACGAGAACGGAACCTTGGAAGATGTCAAGGGATTTTGTGCGGTCGTCACCACCGCCCAGATCGCCGAACAGGACTATATCCTCACGCCGGGGCGATACGTCGGCATTGAAGAACAGGAAGATGACGGGGAACCCTTTGACGAAAAGATGAAGCGGCTGACAGGCGAACTGTCAGCTTTGTTTGAAAAATCTCATGAGCTGGAAATTGTGATTAAAAAGAATCTGAAAGCCATCGGGTTCGAAGTGAAATGATGAATGAAATATTTGTCAAACTAGGAGAAATAAAAATGAATGAATGGATTTCAATTCTTGCTGTCCTCACATCGCCATTGATTGCAGTATGCGTCACTATATGGGTGGAAAAACGCGGACAAAAACGTAAGGATAAAATGGACTTATTTAAAGTTATGATGACACAACGGGGAACAACTACAACAGAACTTTGGGTTAATGCTCTTAATTCAATGCCTATTGTCTTTTCTGAAGATAAAGAAGTCCTGAGTGCTTTGAATGTATTTTTGGACACAACAAAGGTCAACAAACCAGAGGACATGGATATAGAAAATTATGAAAATAAAAAAATTAAACTTTTAGAGGTTATGGCAAACTCTTTGGGGTATTCAAATATAAATTGGGAGCAAATAAAGTCGCCGTATATTCCTCGTTGGATGGAACAAGAGCAAGCGTTTAACTCCATTATGAAAGAAGCTCAACTAAAATATGCAGAAAATATATTAAATGGATCTACTGCCGATTCTGCTATCAGGCAACTCGGAGATACATCGAAGGATGCTTAAATAATGACATATCCCTTGCAAAAAATATCAGATATAGTGTTATTTAATCCTAGAGAAACTTTACGCAAAAATCAGACATGTAAAAAAGTTTCGATGGAATACCTGCTACCTTTCACTAAGAAGATTGCAGGTTTTGAACAAACAGTGTTTTCTGGTGGAACGAAATTTCGGAATGGAGATACTGTTGTAGCAAGAATTACCCCTTGCTTGGAAAATGGGAAAACTGCGAAAATAAGTGGTCTGATAGATGGGGAAATTGCTTGTGGATCAACCGAGTTTATTGTATTGAGAGCAATCCCAGGAAAAAGTGACCCCGATTTTATTTATTATTTAGCAACAAGCCCGGCGTTTCGTGAAGTTGCAATTAAATCAATGGTTGGCAGTTCAGGACGCCAACGAGTCCAACAAGATGTTTTGGAAAATCTTGAACTAACGTTGCCGGATTACTCCGCACAAGTTCGAATTGGTCAAATTCTCTCTGCTTTCGACGATAAAATCGAACTGAACGCTCAGATAAACCATAATTTGGAGGGAATCGCCGCATGAAAATTGTTATAGTGACAATTTTTATGGCTTTGTGTCTGCTTCCTGCTTATGGAAACCATAATTTGGA
>CALXRL010000023.1 GCA_944390735.1 uncultured Victivallales bacterium
ATCCGCAGGAAATAGGTGTTTTCATGAAGCGGATAATGTTTTCCGCTCTCCCAATCCACATACTCTCCCCTTCCCCGGAGGACCAGGCAGAACGCAAAAAACGGAAACGATTCCGGTCCGGTGACACGCTGATTCGGACTGGTCTTGTCGAGAAGTCCGACTCCCAGCTTGTCGGTCCAATCCTTTCCGACCGAACGGAGCACAACCTTGTCTTTACCAAAAAAAGTACTTTGATTTACCATTTTACACCCCGTTTGCCCCGTTGCATTTTTGAAAGAATATTGTATAATTAAAAAAAGAAAGCTCTTCTATTAGGATAGCACACCGCCGGGAAAAAAGAAAACCGGAAACAGAAAAAAACAGAAAAAAAGAAAGGCGGGGTAATACAGGGAATGATGAAAAAGAATTTTACTCTTATTGAACTTCTTGTTGTAATCGCGATTATCGCAATCCTTTCCGGGCTTCTGCTTCCGGCCTTGAAGTCCGCGCGGGAGAAAGGGCTCTCGATCACCTGTCTGGGAAACATGAAGCAGATCTATACGGGGATCGCGTTGTACCTGGGCGACAGCGACGACTATATGCCCACGCACCGCGGCGCCGACCAGACCAACGGCGCATGCGCAAAAACCAATCTCTATCTCCAGCAGAAAAAGGATCTGGTCACAACAGGCTGGGATGACGAGATGATCGGATTCCGGAAACTGGGGAATGTCTACTTCTGCCCGGCGATCCGACCGGAGATGAATTACGAAACCGTCACCATCAGCGATCTTCCCGAGGATCCGAAATGGGTCCCCACCTACTATCCGACCGCAAGACAGGCGATTCGTACAGATGTCTGCGGCGGATGGCTCCGCTGGTCAGCGACATCCACTTTCATAAAAAATGTGAAGCTGAAAAACATCCGGAACGGCTCCATGATTATGGCAGAAACCTCCTGGGCCAAAGCCGGGAATAATGGTTTTATTTTCGGAACATATCGTCTGCGGGATGCGCAGTCTCTCTCGTGGAGCTCATACAATGCTTTTCCGCAGTACCGCTGGCTGCCGCTCCATGCAGGAGTCATCACATCCCTCTTCAAGGACGGCTCAGCCGGGTCGATGAAATGGACCGGGAATTACATCACGGACGACGACTTTATTCCATGGAAATAAACAGAAAAAAAGAAAGGATTCAAATATGAAATATCTTATCTCTCTTCTCGCCCTGAGTGCGATGCTGGCGCTGCATGCGGATGTGCAGACCCTCTATCCCTCCAAAGCCGACTGGAGAACCGATGGGAAAGCGGGAAAAGACGGCGTCATGCAGCTTGTCAACACTTCCGACAAGGACAATCACTCCCTGCGGCTCTGGATGAAGACCTGTCAGGGAGAAAAGCTGACCTTCAAGGTCGTTCTCAGCGGAGAAAACATCGCCGCAAAAAAGCGACCCTATCAGGGCGTCCGCTTCTTTCTCTGGGGACGGGTCGGTGGGAAATCCACCGAATTCGGAAAAAACCTGGATCTCAAGGGGACGTTCGACTGGACAACGCTGACCAATATCGTCACCATTCCGGAAAACTTTGACGGATGGCTCATCATCGGACTTCGCGAAGTCACCGGCACGCTCCGCATCCGGAAAGTCACTCTTGAGCGGGAGAAGAGCGCGGACAAACCGGCAAAGGCCAATCCCGCGAACCCCACATCCCGCTGACAGCCCCGGATCATCAAGACAGGAATCGAATCCAGAAACGGTTTGGCAACTCTTATGAAACATTTTCTCACACTTTTTCTTCTGACAGGCGTCCTGATTCTTCAGGCGGGAACCAAAATCCTCTACCCATCGAAGACCGCTTGGAGAACCGATGGCAGGACGGAAAAAAACGGCGTCATGAGCCTGATCAACACTTCCGACAAAGACAATCACACCATGCGTCTCTGGATGAAGGCCTATCAAGGTCAGAAACTGACCTTCAAGGTCGTTCTCAGCGGAGAAAACATTGCCGCAAAAAAGCGACCCTATCAGGGCGTCCGCTTCTTTCTCTGGGGACGGGTCGGGGGAAAATCCACCGAATTCGGAAAAAACCTGGATCTCAAGGGGACGTTCGACTGGACAACGCTGACCAATATCGTCACCATTCCGGAAAACTTTGACGGATGGCTCACCATCGGACTTCGGGAAGTCACCGGCACGCTCCGCATCCGCGAAGTCTCCGTTCTCGAAGAGATTGCAACGCAGGAAAAGCAGATCGGGAAATCCATTCTTCAGCAGCGCGCGGAACAGATCGACCTCGGATTTCTCTGTTTCGCAAAACGAAATCCCGATCCATTCGAGTTCAATCAGATGTTTCAAAAATGGAAGAAACTGCGGACCGCCTTCCCCTCTCAAAAGGAAGCGGAGGGAATCCGGGAAGCCGATGCGTTCGATGCCTTTCTGATTGCGCTCTATCAGGGAGGCGCGGGAAACAGCCTGAGTCCGAATTTCTATCAGTGGCTGCGGGAAAAGCGCATCCGCCGTCTGCAGGACGAAATCCGTGCTCGGGTGGAGGACTGGAGAAACAATGCAAAGGCACTGAAACGCTTCGGTCTGCTGACCTCTCCGGAAATGGAGATCCGTCAGATGCTCGCTACGGAGAAAAAATATCCCGGGACAAAGGATGTTTTCTCGCCGCAGTACGAAGCCGCCATCGGATACTACAAGGAGCTCGCGGAAGAACGAATGCGTCTGGGCGCGCGTCTGCTCGAATTTGACCGGGAAGTGCCTGTTCTCCAACAAATCGCCGCTCTCCGGAAACAGCCGGTTCCCGTCCGCAAATGGGAAGACCGCTGGAAATCCATCCGCAGCGCATGGAAATCCGCCTACAACGCCGGAGATTTCCTCCGCTGTGCGGACCTTGAGCAGGAGGCCGAGCGCAGGAGGACGGAACTGCTGAAGCCGCTGTTTGAATCCAACGGGAACACTCCGGTCATTCGTCCGGGCGCCAGTCTGTATGCAACGGGCGTCTACGGATTTCTGGGAAACTGGCACACGCTCCTCTGCACAAATACCAGAAATACAACACTTTTTGCCGATCCGAAAAAGGAATTCCAGCCGTATGCGGGATCGGAAAACGAATGGAACGTCTCCTTTGAGATTACCGGGATGCATCCGTATGCCTTCCGTCAGAAGGGGGGATCGTGGACCCATTCCGAGCGGACCAGTCTCTTCCGCAATCTGAAAAATGGAAAAGAGGCTTCGGCGGACGTCTGGTGGAGCGGCCTGGCGCCCGGTGTGCTCTACGATTTCCACGCGCCCTCCATTACGGTTTCCGACAACACTCTGCTGTATCCCTCCGCTCCGGCGCGTCTGGTGGCGGAAGTGGATGGAAAACCCGTTCTGATTTCGGATCCCGCCCGGCTCAATCCGGCAAACATGAGTGCGAAGTACCTTCTTCTGCTCTGGGACAACCCCGCGCCGAAACAGCCGGTTCTGATGGTGTTCCGGACTCTCCCGAAATCCTTCCGGAACACAAAGGACGGTCTGCGAATCGATGCGGAAAAGGAGATCGGGAAAGTCGCTGCCGCCACCCTCTACGGGGCCGCCCCGCAGCCGGCCTCCTATGGAAAAGATTGGAAAACAGTGCCTGAAAAGGAGATCCGTCAGATTCGCACCATGACCCGTCTTCTGAGTTACTTCCCACTGGAAGTGGAGGAGCTTTTCTCGGTGGACAACGGCGAAATCCGCATCTGGAACCGGATGACAAAGGCAATCCGTCTGGACGACAAGGCGAAGCCCTACACACCCTTTCCGCCGTTGTACAGTCAGGCGCTGGAGGGGTACTCCCCGCTGAAACCGGAATCCCCCCTTGCCCCGGCGGCCGTCATAACCAAGTTCGGTCCGTTCCGGTACACGGAAGGAGAATCTCTTCGCTACCGGATCACGGCCCCGACCCTGCTCGACCGGATTCCGCTGAGACCCCTCTCCGGTGAGGAGGAACTGCTTAACGAGTACAACACCTTTGTCTCCGTCCGTTCAAAAAATACCGAATGGCGCGGAACCCACATGGGCGATCAGAATCTCGGTGTGCTGACCGGATATCTGATGATGGAACCGGAAACACGGAAAATTCTGGATGTCTATCGCTCTCCCGGACAACTCGACCGGGTCGCCCGGGGAGAATCCTTCTATTACCGTGCCCGTACCACCTCCGCCATGCTCATCCCGATCTATCTGGTCGATCCGATGACCGGAAAGGCCGCCTGGTTCGCCGGATGGCGCGGTTTCCGTCACGGCTTCCCGA
>CALXRL010000024.1 GCA_944390735.1 uncultured Victivallales bacterium
AGTTCGGAATTCGACCGTGTCATCAATGTCAATCTCCGAAGCATGTTTCTCTGCCTGAAATACGAGCTGCGTCAGATGCTGAAGCAGGGAGGAGAGGGATATGCCATTGTCAACTGCTCCTCCATCGGGGGACTGATCGGACTTCCCGGACGGGTGGCCTATCACGCCTCGAAACATGCGGTTCTCGGCATGACAAAATGTGCCGCACTGGAGTATGCGTCGCGCGGGATCCGGATCAATGCCGTCTGTCCTGCGACGATTGAGACTCCCATGGTCGAAAAAATGCTGGCCAGCGGCGCAATCCGGGAAGTCGCCGAACCGATCGGCCGTTTCGGTCATCCGGAGGAGGTGGCGTCAACGGTTCTGTGGCTTTGCAGTCCGGCCGCCGGTTTTATCGTCGGACAGGGCATCGCCGTTGACGGCGGTTATACGATCCGGTAACATCCAATGAAAAGAGGAGGAAAACCATGAAAAAAGTTCTGCTGATCTCTTCCAGCCCGCGGAAAAATGGAAACTCGGATCTGCTCTGCGACCAGTTCCGGAAAGGAGCGATCGACGCCGGGCACCGGGCGGAGAAAATTTTCCTGGCGGAAAAGAAAATTCATTATTGCACCGGCTGCGGAGCCTGTGCCGATGCGACCCGGCCCTGCGTGCAGAAAGACGATGTCGCGGAAATCCTTGAAAAAATGGTGGAAGCGGATGTCATCGTCCTGGCGACACCGGTCTATTTTTATACGATGTGCGCCCAGCTGAAAACCCTGATAGACCGGAGCTGTCCGCGCTACACGGCAATCTCGAATAAGGAGTTCTACTTTATTCTGACAGCGGCGGACACCAATCGTTCCGCAATGAACCGGACTCTTGAAAGTCTTCGCGCGTTCACGGAAGACTGTCTGGAAGGATCGCGGGAAAAAGGTGTTCTCCTCGGACTCGGTGTCATGGAGCGCGGCGAAGTAAAGGAGACTCCGGCCTTCCGGGAAGCCTATGAAATGGGAAAACAGGTCTGAATGACTGCGGAACAACCATCCAATCAGGGAGGTCCCGGATGATCACAAAATTTCTTGTCACCGTGCTGTTCGTATTGTTCTCCATCTCCGGATGGGCCGGAATGGAAGAGACTCACAAAAAAGGAGTAGTTTCGATGAATCCAATTGCAAAAGACACCCGTATTTTCAAGATCAGACCTGACATCAAGGCGGGAGAGATCCGTTTTCGGAATCGTTTCGGAATTGAACTTGCGGGGCATCTCTATCTTCCCGCGAAGTTCGATCCGGCCGTGAAGTACGCCGCAATTGCTTTTTGCGGTCCTTTCGGAGCCGTGAAGGAGCAGGCTTCCGGGCTTTATGCGCAGGAACTGGCTGCGCGCGGTTTTGTCGCGCTGGCGTTCGATCCGTCGTATACCGGGGAGAGTTCCGGCGAGCCCCGCTATGTGGCATCGCCCGACATCAATACGGAGGATTTCTCCGCGGCGGTGGACTGTCTTTCTCTTCTGCCTTATGTGAATCCGGAGCGGATCGGAATTCTCGGCATCTGCGGCTGGGGCGGCATGGCGCTCAACGCCGCCGCGAACGATACGCGAATCAAGGGAACCGTCGCCGTCACGATGTACGACATGAGCCGCGTCAGCGCCAACGGATATTTCGACTCCATGGATGCCGACGGCCGTTATGAACTGCGTCGGCAGCTCAATGCTCAGCGCCTGGTCGATGCCGAAAAAGGAACCTTTGAAACCGCCGGCGGTGTTCCGGACGTTCTGCCGGAGAATGCGCCGCAGTTTGTCAAAGATTATTTCGCCTACTACAAAACGCCCCGTGGCTATCATGCGCGTTCCCTGAACTCCAACCGGGGATGGAACAAGACTTCGACTCTTTCCTTTCTCAACACGCCGCTTCTTACATACAGCAGTGAAATCCGCTCGGCATGTCTGTTGATCCACGGCGAGAAGGCGCATTCCCGCTATTTCAGCGAGGACGCCTTCAAGAAACTGACCGGAAACAACAAGGAGCTGATGATCGTTCCGGGGGCCTCCCATGTGGATCTTTACGACAACTTCGAAAAAATTCCGTTTGAGAAAATCAACGCCTTTTTTCAAAAAAATCTGAAATAATTTCAGCTTCCGGAATCGTATTGCGGCCGACTGTATGGGAATCCTTCCTCTGGAAAATCCCGAATACAGCCGGCCGCTTGATTCGAAAGAATCGGCTCGGATCTGCGAAAAACGATCAATGGTTTGTTCCAGAGACAGGGTTCCCCGTTTCAAAAAACTTCAACGGAAAAATCAGGAGCGGTTGGAAATGGCTCATTCCAACGGACATTCCATTCCGGACTCCGGAACGATCAAAGAATGAAAAGCGACCCGAATGAGTGTTGGAACAGAAGAGAATCGGACGCTTTTCCGGATTGCTCTGATCCGGTTCTGTGCGGGAAATCGGAAACCCGATCAGCTCAAGGATCGGGGAATTCTCTTCTTCGGCAGCAAAAAGATTTCACTTCCGGGGTGGACAGATCGCGGATCGGAACCTGTTGCCGCAACCGGGGACCTGATGAAAAATCAACTCGACCTCAACAGAAGAGACATCAATTTCCGGGCGATTGAAACGAAACGGAACCGGAAATCAAAAACGACTTTACGGGGCTTCCTCACGAAAGCGCCCATAAAGTCGAATCAGAGTCAACGGGATTGTTTCCGATTGCGGGAAAGTCCCTCCAGGAGCGCCTGTTTTCGAGAATTGCCGTTGGAAGGAACCATCTTTTTTGTCTTCCAATCGAACTCATGTTCCACGCTCCATCCATTCCATTCACGGAAGGCGTGATAGGTCCAGTCCCAGCCATACTCTTCGAAGAGGCTGATGCAGTCGCGGAGATACTGGTCCGCACCCGGCGCCCAGATGATGGCGGAAAATTCGCCGCAGAAGATTTTGGCCCGGTGTTTCTGCTGGAATTCCCGAACGGGCGCCAGCGTTTTCCGCAGTTCCTCCTTGTTCCAGTATTTTCCTCCAATGACGCCCGGATAGCGGATGAGCTCATCCGCCCCCTTCGCACCGAAATTTCCGCCGACAAGCTGATGCGTAAACTGTCCGGGCTGATACATATGAAACTGATAAATGATGTTCTTCAGTTTGATCGGGGAAAAATAGGAGAAGGTTGCCGGAGCGCTCCACAAGTTGGATTCGACATAGATCGGGGTTTCCGGATCGATTTTCCGGATCTCCTCGGCAGCCATTTTCTGAACGGTCCAGTAGTCGTACTTCACCGCGCGGTTCTGATTGGGCTCGTTGACCAGATTGTATCCCCAGAGAGCCTTCTTCCCCTGGAAGCGCCGGGCAATCCGCCGCCAGACTTCGAGAAAATGATCCAGATACTTTTTCTCGCTCTGCAAACGCAGTTCCTTGAGCTCGTCGCGACCGCCCGGCGGAGAGTGAAGATCAATGATCAGACGAATTCCGTTCTGTTCCGCCCACTGGAACTCCTGCTCCAGACGATCCAGGCGGCTGTTGAGCCAGCGGTCATACTCCTCCAGATCAAGGTCCGTATTGACCTGTCCCCATGCGCGGACCAGCTGGGCTCGGCCGAGATTGGCTCCATAGGCGGCAAGATCCCGATAATCCTTCTCCGTCATTCTGCCAAGCATCACGCCGCGATGGACCGGACGATTCCGGACCGCATCGCTGTATTCCGCAATGTGATTTTCATTCACTTTCCGGAAAATCTGTTCGCCTTTGCGGATTCGGAGCGACGACAGGTCAAACTGAACCTCGCCGGAACTGTTCTGAAGTCCCAGACTCAGCTTTCCGTTCGAAGCCCCTTTCGGAACATCCACTGAAAAGAAAAGCTCCCTCTGAAAACTTCCCCAGAGCTGGACCGGATGCTTGTAAATCGGCACTCCGTCCGCGGTCCGGAAGGAGAGCATGAATTTTACCCCGTTCCATTTCTCCGGCGGAACGCTGACATTTTTCGCCCGGGCCCGGATCAGAAAAACCAGACTCTTTCCATACGCCTTCCGAAGGTCAAAGGGCGTCGAGACAAAGTGCTGTCCGTGCGCCTCGTCTTTCGGCACCGATACAACGACCGTCGTTCCCTTCTTCTCGCAGTATTTCCCCACGCTCCAGGAGAACGGTCCTCCGATCTCCTCTCCGGCCCCGATCCGGGAAACGGAACAGAGAGCAAGCGCACACAAAACCACACGTTTCCAAACACTCTTCATTTTTTCATTCTTCCTTTCCGATCAAAAACCGACCCCGGACGGAAAACCGGCATTGCCATGTCTCCCGTGACAAGGTGTGATTTCCCTGCTGCAATCCGGCGGCGGAATGCCAATCGTATGCCGCAGATCCCATCTTTCCCCGTCGTCATCCCGCGGATCCGTTTCCGTGAGAAGTCCCCGTTTCCATCCTGCCGCAGAGATATCCCTGCTGAATGCAGACAATACCCTCTCCCATTTCCGTTTTCAAACGATCTCTGCCGTTTTTCCGTTTTATTCCCCCGTCTGCATGACACCGTTGATAAAGAAGTTCCGGCCGGCATCGAACCAGGTAGAGACTTTTACAATCACCGCATTATCATAAAGCGGCTTACCTTCCTCATCCCGCACGCCGCTCCAGCGGAGAATCTGCCGAGCCGGAAAAGTTTTTCCTTCCCAGGCTTCGACATGTCCATCCGCAAAGACCAGATTGCTTCTCCCGAGATGACGCGGGAACAGATATCCGTGCTGCTTTTGATTTCCCTCGTTCCGCAGACAGTTTGCGGAATTTGCCGCCAGTCCCTCCTTGTGATTTGCGGCCTCACCATCCGCACCGATCGCCGCCGCGGAAGGAGAACATTTCCGATGCGGGAACACGGAAATATCCTGATAAACCGGTTCCAGGAGCCGCATTGTTCCGCCGTTCTGCTCGGAAAACACAAACGGATAAATATACTCCGTCCTGACAATTGCGCTGTTGATATCCTCCGTGGCGCTTCTGTCATAAGTTGCGGACGGGCAGAAAAAGACCTTGGGAATCCGCTCGATCAGTTCCGGTTTTGCAGAGAGATTTGCAAGCTCCTCGTTGGTCGGTCCTCCGAGCTTTTCGGAGATCTTTGACCAGTAGGCCCCCCGGTTTGCCCACCGTGCGGAGGAGTCCCTGTTCGTGAAATATCCGTTCCATTCCTCTGTATATTGCAGCACCCCCGCTCCGACCTGCCGCAGATTTCCAATACAGGAGACCGAACGACCTTTCTCAATGCTCTGCTTCAATGCGGGAAGCAGGAGAGAAAGAAGAATAACAAGAACCGATATGACAACAAGAAGCTCTACAAGAGTAAAAAATCTTGTTTTTCTTCCCGACCGAGAACGTTCTTTTTTCCATGGATCCGTTTTCTGGTTTGGCATCGGCATATCCTCCCTCTGGTTTCGGTCTCCTGCGATTGTTATTCCACGGAGAGATCCAGGTTCCGGAACTGAATTTTACCTGACGCATCCTGCAGACCGAAGCAGACGATGCCGTTTTTAGCATCCGCCGGAATCAGAACCGCTTTCCGGAATTTTGTCCAATCGGTTGTCCCGAAGGTCTTTCCGGTCAGGAAGGAGGGATAAACCTTTTTTCCATTGGTGGAGTACGTCAGCATTGCTTTGGCTCCGTTCCAGACGTCTTTCGGTTTTGTGACTCCGGTCATTTTCATTTCACCGGAAATCACCAGCTTTTTCCCGTTGGCTTTGAGCTTGGCAAAATCAAGCGTCATATAGACTTTTGTCCGATCGGTGTGTGTCTCTTTTCCGGCCGGAACGTCGAGGGAAAGAATCCCCTGCTGCATTTTTGCGTACTGACATGCCGAGACTTTCAGCTCCTTCTCGGTGATCGGTGCCGCAAGCAGTGCGCCCGCGGTTGTGCAGAGCAGCAGAGCCGCCGTCAAACTTTTTCCTTTCATGATCTTCTCCTTTGCTTAGGTTATATGGTCGGATCCGCGTTTCGGAATCCGTTCAATCCATGAGCACGCAGTTTTTTTTCTACAAAAAGATGAATGACCTGTCCGGGATTTTCCTGAAACGAAAACAGAAGATCCGCTGCAAGATGAGCCGCTTCCCGGTAGGGATTGTCGCAAAACAGATATGGCAGATCGGCATCTGTTCCGGCGGTCGGCCCCAGAGAGACCAGTCGACACGCATTTTCCCCGTCACAACTTTTGAGAAAAGCGGCGGCCTCCTTCAGATTTCCCGACGAAACCAGCAGCGCATCCGGAGCCTCCCTGTTGAGAAACCGTGCGAGTTCCGGAAGAAACTGATCAATCCGTTCACAGCTCCCGAGTGCAAAGTCAAATTTTTCCGCAGGGAAATACTCCGCACAGACCGAGGAAAACGCTTCATAGACAAACGGCGACGCGAGAAAAGCGCGGATCGTTCTTCGTTTCTCCTTTCCGAAGAGTTCCGCCATTTCCGCCAGAGCCGTCCGATAGGAAAAATCAATACCGGAAAGTCCCTCCCGATGCGGAATGCCATACGTGACAAACGGAATCTGTCTGCGGGAGACTTCCTCATAGAATTCCTGTCCATGCTTCTGCGCCCATTCGATCGGGCCGATCCAGAGCACTCCGTTCAGGTCCAGGGAAAGGAGTTCGTTGACACACGCAGCCGGACTTTTTCCGATGATCCGCAGATCATGCACAAAACAAGGACGTTGAGCCAGTTCCCGATAGATTTCGGAAAGAGCCATCAGTTCAAAGTCCCCCCAGATGAAATGATCGCCGTTTCCAACGGTGACGCCGAAAAGGGGATGATCCTGCGGTTTCGGAATCGTGAATGTTCCGATTCTCGGTTTCCCGATCAGGACTCCGGCGAAAATCAGGCGCTCCAGTTCCCTCTGTGCGACCCGGCGTGTCGTTCCGAACATTCTGGCGAGATCATAGCTGGACGGAACCTTGACGGAACTTTTTCCGCTCTTCCGGATGATATTGTAAATATGATGACGGATGCTCAGCACACCGCCGCAAGAGTCCTGTTCGTTCCGCGGATTCATTCTCCAGCCTTTTGATTTTTGATTTGGTTCTAGGAGGTTCTAGAAATAATATAAGCATGGCTTTTTCATTTGTCAAGGAGATGGAATTTTTTTTTCGGAAGTGTTCCATGAGAGGAAAGCGTTTACACAGAAAAGACAGAAAAAGAATACTTCCTTCTGCCAATCCGAAAAAGGAAAGCCGCCCGCAGGGCAGGAGCCGAAGGCTCGGTGCAGGTCTGTGACCTGCTTCGGTCCAGCTGAATAAGCTGGTCGCCCGCAGGGCGAAAAAACGCCTCTTCTTCCGTTTAGGAAAAACACACCTCCAATGATGATTTGATCTTGTTGCCCGGCAGATTGAAAATCTGGAGACGCGTATATTCAAAATCCCTATCACCATGTGCCTTGACGCAGCATTGTCCGCACTGTGTTATCAGGGGGGCATTGGCCTCTCTTCCGAAATCTTGGAATCCGTGAATTTCTCCCCGATGTTCCAATATAATCTCGTTGCCATTTTGCACAGTGGATCGGATTGGATTTGCCTTGCGGCATTTTCCTATCGAAGCAATGCGTCTTCAGCCGGAGAAGGTCTCGTTGCAAAGGTGCCAATACTTCGCAATTCATTTTTTCTTCTGGAGTACCTGTAGAGAAAGAAAAGGCCCAGTGTCATACAAATCGGAAATATCGTTGCAGCCAAGAGTCCGTTTTTCAGATCTTCTCCTACAAGTTCTGCCACATTTCCCACAATTGCAGGGCCTGCTGTCGCGCCAAGATCTCCAGCCAATGCCAAAAATGCAAACATCGCGGTTCCTCCGGCAGGACACTTCCGGGAAGAAAGTCTGATTGTCCCCGGCCACATGATTCCAACGGCAAGCCCGCAGAGAGAGCATCCAAGCAGTCCCAAGGTCGCCGAGGATGCCAACGATGCCAGTAAATAACATACAGCCGCCAGCAAACCGCACAGAAACATTATTTTGATCAAATTCACTTTTTCACTCATCTTTCCATACAGCATACGGGCTGTTCCCATAAACGCCGCAAAAAGACATGGGCCGGCCAGATCGCCAATCAATTTTGAAACTTTGAGAGCCGATTCTGTAAAAGCGGAAGCCCATTGACTCATCGCCGCTTCCGATGAACCGGCGCAAATCATTAAAAATATCATCATCCAGAATACGGGAACGCCCAGCAACTGACGAATCGGCATACTTTTCCCGTCTTCCACAAGTTTTTCAATGGGACAGCTGATAAAATTCAGGACATTATACAAGGGAATCAAGGCCCAGAGGAGCGTCATGATTTTCCAATATTTTATGCCGAATACAGCAAAAAACAAAGTTGATCCCAGAATGACAGCTACGGCTCCCCAGCAGTAAAAGGAATGCAATAAACTCATGATACCGTCCTTGTTTTCAAAAGGACATGCTTCAACGATCGGACTTACCAGAACTTCAATCAATCCGCTTCCTGCAGCATAAAGGATCACCGCTATCAAAATTCCTCGACCATTTTTTTATTTTCCAGAAAAATTCTCTCCACCTCAAAATGGCGAATTTTTCGAGTCTCAAAAGGAGCATTTTCACTTCTCGAAAAATTCTCCGGGAGAAACTGGAACTTCATTCTGCCTCAAAAAAGAGTTTGAACATCGCGAAAATGGTAGAAAAGAGATTCGAACTTCCGACCTCTACTCATGACC
>CALXRL010000025.1 GCA_944390735.1 uncultured Victivallales bacterium
ACTGCAAGAAATTGCAGAGGGTGGATTTTTGTCTTCAAAAGACAAAAATGAGTTTAGAAAACGTGAAAAAACAAAAAAAACGTGAAATCTGGGGTTCAGTCCCTTGAATTTTACATAACAGGAATAAATGTCAGTGACAACTTCAAGGGGATCCCTTCTCCCTCCTGAATACGGATGAAAACGGCCTTTCCCCGAGTTTTCCGGCATTCCCGCTCTGGAAGAGGTTTGTTTTTCCCCTTTTCCGCCACGGTTCAAAAGGGGAGATCTCTAGGAAAGATCACTTCCTGTCCGGGCAAGAACCTGGCAGGAGGGAGGCTGCTTCAGCGTGCTTCCTGTTTTCCGATCGAATTTTTCCAGCGCCCGTTCCAGAAAAAGCTGTGCGGCCGGGGAGAACACCTGATACTTTTTCCAGACCAGATTCATTCCCGATTTCAGTCCCGGTTTCAAGGGGCGGAAACAGAGTCCGGTGTGGCCGGTCATATTCACCAGGCGATCCAGGGCAATCGCATAGCCGATCCCCTCCTTCACCATCAATGCGGCGTTGTAGATCAGGTTGTAGGTCGCAACAATGTTCCATTTTTCTCCGGTTTCACCGAACCAGTCGGAATACTCATTTTTCTGTTTCAGGCGCTGGACCACCTGCCGGGAACAGATCAGCGGAAGTTCCAGAAGGTCCTGCTGGGTCACGGCCTGTTTTTCCGCCAGAGGGGAATCCCTGCGCATGACCACGCCCCAGGTGACTTTGTCCGGTAAACGGATGCTGTCATATTTCAGGATATCAACGGGTTGAATCAGCAGTCCGAAATCCAGGATTCCCTTGTCAAGACGCTCGGTGACATCCTCCGCATTCCCGCTGAAAAGATGGAACCGGATTTCCGGATAATCGTTTCGAATCTCCCGGATCAGACGTGCGATTTGCCGCATCGCCTCGGTTTCTCCTCCGCCGATATGAATATCCCCGGCAATATGGTCTCCGATGGAGCTGAATTCGGATTCCGTTTTGTGAACCATGTCCAGAATCTCTTCCGCCCGTTTGCGAAGCAGCATCCCCTCCACGGTCAGGTTCAAAGAATGACTGCCGCGAATAAAAAGCTCCTGACCGAGCTCATCTTCCAGATCCTGCAGCTGCCGCGACAGCGTCGGCTGAGTGACATGCAGACTTCTGGCCGCTCCCGTCATGCTTCCTTCCCGTGCAACGGCAAGAAAATAACGCAATACTCTAAGTTCCATAATCCTCTCCCGTTTTTTCCGGAAAAGATAACCGCTCATGATATAATTTTCAAGCATATCATACAATAACAAATAAGTATTTGCTATTTGATGTGGAAAAATTATATTGAATGCGAAAGGAGGTGGGTGATGGCAGTGGATCATGCAGCGGATTTTCAACTGCGCCGGAATCTGGGTGACGCCGGCTGCAATTCAGAGATCATCGAAAGGTTCTTCCGCTTCCGGACGGCCGGTCGACTGCGGGAACAGTTTCAGCTGCTCCAACAGCATCGGAAGGTCCTGCTGGAACAGCTGCATGCGAATCAGAAAAGAATCGATTCGCTTGATTTTCTACTGTATTGCCTGAAGTCCGGCGAGTCGCTCCCGGGCAGAAAAGGGATTCCGAAACAGAACAGGACCAGCAGGAAAACTCATTCAGGAGGAGAAAAAAATGAAACATAAGAGAAGGTCGCTGAAATCTGTTGTTCTAATGAATATGCTTTTCAGCGTTGCCGCTTTCGCCGCAGAAAAGCCGGTGGATGCCGACAACTTTTACCGGAGCCGCAAGGTCATGGAAAAGGAGGTCCGTTTTGAGAATCAGTATAAAATGAAGGTCGCGGGAAATCTTGTCATTCCCAAGCGGAGGGAGGAGGGAAGGAAACTGCCGGCCATTATTGTCGGGCATCCCATGGGCGCGGTCAAGGAGCAGAGCGCCACTCTGTATGCGAGAAAGATGGCGGAGTTTGGATTCATCACTCTGGCGATCGACTTGAGTTTCTGGGGCGGAAGCGAGGGAGAGCCGCGCAATGCGGTTTCGCCGGATCTGTATGCCGAGTCCTTCAGCGCCGCGGCGGACTATCTGAGAACTCTTCCGTTTGTGGAGAAGGAGAAGATCGGCGTGATCGGAATCTGCGGAAGCGGCAGCTTTGCAATCAGCGCAGCGAAGATTGATCCGCGCCTCAAGGCGATTGCAACCGTCAGTATGTACGACATGGGACAGGCGAATCGCAACGCGCTTCACAAATCGCTGACATTGGAACAGCGGAAAAAAGTGATTGCGGAAGCCGCGCTTCAGCGCGATGCGGAGTTCTCCGGAGGGCCCATAAAATATACCGGCGGAACCGTTCACAAACTGACGGAAAAATCCACTCCGGTTGAAATTGAATTTTTCGAATTCTACCGGACTTCCCGGGGCGAATTCACTCCGCCGGGAGCGTCCCCTCTGACCACCACCCATCCGACTCTGACCAGCAATGTCAAATTCATGAACTTTTATCCGTTCGAGGATCTGGAGATGATCTCGCCGCGGCCGTTGTTGTTCATCACCGGAACCGAAGCTCATTCGCGGGAGTTCAGCGAGGACGCATACAAACGAGCGTCGGAACCGAAGGAACTCTATCTTGTCCCCGATGCCGGACATGTGGATCTGTATGACCGGGTCGGACTGATCCCGTTCGAAAAGCTGAATCAGTTCTTTACAAAATATCTGAAACAGACAACAGCAGGAGACCACCCATGAAACGGAAAGCATGGATTTTCATCACGGCGGGGATTTCCATTGCCCTGGCGCTGGTTGCCGCAGCAAAGACGAATCAAAGAAAGAAGGAGCCTTCCATGAAACAGCCAGTCGTACTCACGGTGAATTCGAGAGAATTCCTCATGGATCTCGAAGAGAACGCATCGGCCGCGGCTTTCCGGGAAAAGCTGCCGATGACGTTCCGGATGAACGAGCTGAACGGAAATGAGAAATATTTCGACCTGAAGACAGATCTTCCCGCAGACGCATCGCGTCCGGGAAACATCCAATGCGGTGATCTGATGCTTTACGGAAGTTCCACCGTGGTCCTGTTCTACCGGAATTTTTCCAGTTCGTACCGCTATACCAGGCTCGGAAAAATCCGGAATCCGGACGGGCTGCGGGAGGCTCTGGGAGACGGCAATCCCACCGTGAAATTTTCTGCGGGGAAAAAGACGATCGGAAAGCGGACCGCCTCCGACGGAGCCGTCATGCAGCGGGAAAACAGAAATCTTCCGACGCGCGTTCTCCGGAAAGGCACACGAATCAACCTCTATTTCGGCGATACGGTAATCCCCGGAATTCTGAATGATTCGGAAACCGCCAGAGCCCTGATCGCCCGACTGCCGCTCAAACAGCGGATGACCCGCTACCGGCATGATTTCTGCGGAGTCATGGAACAACCCTTGCCGTATCGTGAAGAGGAGGTCCACTACGGATGGCTCAACGGGGATATCGACTTTGCACGTGACGGAAACTATTTCACGATTCTCTTCGATGATGAACGCCATTCGGAACAATATGGCCATCAGATCAACATCGGAGTGTTGGATTGTCCTTTATCGAAAATCGCGGAACTGCGCGGCTGTTTCGATGTTCGCATTGAGTTGGCGGAAGTATCCAAATAAATGACAGGGAGGAAATGAAAATGGAAATGACGGGAAAAGTTGTTCTGGTCGCCGGAGCGACAAGCGGAATCGGCAAGGCCGCCGCGGAAATGTTTGCAAAAAACGGCGCATCGGTCGTTCTGGCCGGACGCCGGGAGAATCTTCTCCGGGAAATTACGGATTCCTTGAAGGCTTCCGGCTGTACAGCGGCATATGTGGTCTGCGATGTGACCGACGAAAAACAGGTAGAACACATGATCCGTTTCACGGCGGAAACATTCGGCAGACTGGACTATGCGTACAACAATGCCGGAATCATGAGTGATGATGTGGAGACCGCGGAACTGGAAAGTTCGGAATTCGACCGTGTCATCAATGTCAATCTCCGAAGCATGTTTCTCTGCCTGAAATACGAGCTGCGTCAGATGCTGAAGCAGGGAGGAGAGGGATATGCCATTGTCAACTGCTCCTCCATCG
>CALXRL010000026.1 GCA_944390735.1 uncultured Victivallales bacterium
CGGCGGATGAGATGTTCCGCGTGCCTGCGGTAACGGGCGTTTTCCTTCGGATCATCCAGATTCCAGTTGTACTGGGCGGCGTGAGGCAGAGTCAGGGCGGTGAGAAGTCCCAGTTTTGAGCTTTCCCGATAGGAGTGGTCAATGTAGCCGACCTGTCCCGGACGGAAGGCGTAGTCCACCCCGAAAACCGAATTGAAATTCGCCTCTTTGACTCGTTTCAGCACGTTCACCACATTTTCCCGGCAGGAGATGTTTGCCGCTCCGCAGTTCAGTCCGTGGGCAAACTGGCGCAGATGGATCACGCTTCCATTCAGATAGAAGTTTCTGCCGCTGGTCCAGAATTCACGGAAGCCGAACTCCTCCGGAAAAAGAGTGTCGATGACGGCGCCGTTCTTTTTCCGCAGGGTGATGGTCGCCCGGTAGAGATTCTCCGGATGGATCGTATCCCAGAGTTTCGGATCCTTCCAGACAGCAGAAAAGACTTTGCGCAGAAGCGTCTTTTTCTCCGTGATGCGGAACGGTTCGGAGCGGAACGCCTTGACTTTGGCGGAATCATCGAAGATTTCCGCTTCCAGAAGATACTCTCCGGGAGGAAGAAGTTCCAGCGCGGTGTCGCAGGTGATGGTCTTCTTCCGGACGGAGGTCACAATGCGCACATCGCGAATGTTTCCGTCGGAGGGTAGCGCGGAGAGATACAGATCCCCCGTGATGCCGCGGAACCCGAGCTTTGCAGGCGTGTTGATGATGACGTCCGGCGCCATGAAATGCACGTTGCTTTTTCCCGGATTGGCCGTGACCAGAATGGCCAGTTCCTGCTGCTTTCCGGGAAGAAGTTTCCCGGTCAGATCCACTTCTCCTCCGGGGAAGTAGACCTCGCCTGCGCGTCTGCCGTCCACGAGAATCCGCGCGCTGGTCTGAAGCATGGTGAAATTCAGAATGATCCGTTTCTTTTTCCATTCCGCGGGAACGGTGAAGATTCTGCGGTACCAGGCTTCATTGAGTTTGAGCGTGTCGATTTTTTCCGTTGCGAAGGGGGATACGATGATCGCCTGAGCGGATTCCGCCGTCTGATTCCCCCACGACGGCCACGCTCCGGGGACTTTGAACCAGCACCAGCCGCTTCCCTTCGGTGGAAGTTTCAATGACGGATCGGCGCCGTTTTTCAGCGGATAGAACTGCCAGAGTCCGTTCAGACAGATCTGTTCCCGCTGTCCGTTCCGGAGCGTTTCCGCTCCCTTCAGACTCATATGATCCCCGGCGGAACCTTCCGGCGGACGTGCATCGAAATCCGTGATCTTGTCGGTCAGCATGGGATGGAGGCGCAGATCGAGAAATTCGGCTTTCCCGGAGACTCCCAGATTCGAAGGAGTGATCCGGACTTCGGACGCTCCTGCCGGAACCGGATAGAACATCTCTCTTCTGCGATCACTTGTTCCCGTCGCCGTGGCGAAGGGCGGCCAGCCGCCGACCTGTTTCCCGTTCCGGTCATAGAAGAGAACCTGAAAACGGGCGTCCGCCCAGTGCTGTTTTCCTTTGATGACCTTTTCCGTTTTCATTCGGAACGTGAAGAGGAGCCCTTTCCATTCCTTTTTCAGAGGAATGGCCTTTGTGAGCGTGTAATTCCCGTTCAGACGGACATTCAGCAATCCGTCGGTTTGAGTGAGTGAGGCTTTTCCCGAGCCCTGCCATCGCCAGCCTTTGGTTTCGAGTTTCCACTCCTCCGCGGAGAGGCTCGCCGCGGAAAGAAGCAGAAAAGAAAGAAGAATGCAATTCCATTTCATCATTTGTTTTCCTTTTGCATTGATTGGATTAGATCTTGGGATCCCAGAAGGAGGATTTTGAACTGTAACGTCTGTTTTTTTCGTATTGGATGGTTGTATGTTTTAAATTGGCGGTGTGCCCGTCGACATACAGCAGGTTGGCGGACATGCCGCTGTGTCTGGGATCTATGCGCTCCGGATTGCAGATGGTATGGATCCATGAGCCTCCGTCCCAGTTGTCGCTGGCGCGGGAGGCATCCTGATCGACGCACATCATGAACGCGGAGGCTCTGGTGATTTTTGACAGATTCAGATAGGTGCGGTTCAGCGTGTAATTGAGTGCATAGTGTTTTGTCTCGCTGTTGGATTCCTGCGCAGGACAGGTAAACACTCCGCGACGCGGGCGATTGTAAACTCCGTCCCAGCTGTATCCTCCGCTTCCGGAGCCCGGTTTGATATACTGTCTGTACAGAAGATCCTGCCATCCGTCCCAGTCGCGGCTCCCGGGAATCGGGGACCGCTGCGTGGCGGGCGGGAAAAATCCTTCGAAATCATTCAAATAAAGGGTCAGATAGGTCCCGATCTGTTTCAGATTGGAGGCGCAGTTGATGTCTCTGGCCTTGTTCCTCGCACTTCTCAGCGCCGGAAGAAGCAGTGATGCAAGAATTGCAATAATTGCAATAACTACCAGAAGTTCTATCAATGTAAAATAAGAACTCCTCAGCTTTTCCATCCTGTCAGACCGCGACTCCGTTTTTCTTGATTTTCTGTTCATGAGATCTTTTCTCCTTAGTTGAATGGACGAGGTTTATTCCGGCAATAGGACTCCGTTGCGGACCGTAAAAATACGATATTGGATTTTTGCTTTGAGCAGAGGCGCTTTTTCCGGCGTTTCGGTCTGAGCAATCAGATTGTCGATCAGGATTCGGACGGCGGGCGGATAATCATATTTGACGACATAGCCGGAAAAATTTAAATTGTCATACATTCTGCTTTCATCAAGGACAATCCGGCATTCGTTTTCGATGTCCAGTTTTGCCCGGATTGTGGAACAGAGGGCGGGATTGGGCTGAATGACTCCTTCGAATCGGATTCCGAAGGTCAGCAGTTCCTGAAGTTTTTTCTGATCTTTGATAAGACCTTCGCAGAGAAGAATCACCTGTTTTTCGGAGACTCCGGCCATTTCGCACGCGGTCCGGATGGCTTTTCGGGTCGCGGAAACCATGTAGGCAAGCGGATGCGAACAGACCAGAATACGGGTCCGCCCTTCCGAGAAAAGTTTCAGGAGCATATCGCGGTACAGCTCTTCCAGCGGATCGTAAACGGAACTGATCCCTTCCGCATCGCGGGTGAACGAAACCACGGGGAATCCCTCCTTTTTCAGTTTCAGCGCCTGCGCCATGATCGGCGGATCGGCTGACAGGAGCATCAATCCCGAAAGGTTGGCGTTCCGCACCTCTTTCCGCAGGAGTGACGGGGTTTCCACATGAATATCCTGAACCTGATAGCCGATGTGCCTCCGGGTCAGTTCACAGGCGGTTTCCGCAAGAAGGTGCATGGCGTAAAAACCGTAGAATGAGATTTTCCCGTCATTGAAAATATATCCGTAGATTCTGGTGCCGGAATAGTCCTGTGAGAATTCCACCTGACGGGAGATAGTCCCTCCGCCGCGGCATGGTTCGAGAAATCCATCCGCGATCAGATCCTGGATCGCGCGCAGGGCGGTCGGCTGGGACACCTGGAACATCTCTCCCAGCTTCCGGGAGGACGGAAAACGCACCGGCTGCGCTCCTTTCACGGCGATTGTGTTAATGACATATTGCCGGATTATCATGAAATCTGTCTTTTCCGAGGAGGACATTTTTTTTCTGCTTCCCTGGGGTTCTTATGTATCACTCAACTTTTCACTTTAATTATACAATATTTCTGGAAAAAGTCAATCCTCTTTCTGGAAAAATCCCTCTTTTTTTTATTATTTACACTCAATAAAAGAGAGGAAAAGATCCAAAATCCTGGAGAACGGATGTTTCAGATGATTTATCGGTTTTCGTTTTTTTTATATTCTTTTTCTGGAGAGAATTCCCCGGGGATTTTCCGTTCCCCGGCGGAACGCGGAAAGAGAAAACGGCGGAACCGTTCCGGAAAACGAAACGGTTCCGGGGAGAGGAGGGAATCAGCGCGGCATGACATGGTTGTCCGCGAGGACGTCGGGTTTTCGGTTCATGCTGTCCGCCTCGGTGATCGGACGGATCACACGGCAGGGATTCCCCGCCGCAAACGAAAGCGGAGGAACGTCGCGCGTGACCACGCTTCCTGCGCCGATCACACAGCCGTCGCCGATGGTGACCCCGGGACAGACCACGACATTGGCTCCGAACCAGCAGTCGTTTCCAATCCGGACGGGTTTGGCATAGCAGAAGCGTTTGGGACAGCCGTTGCCGTCCAGCATCTGTTTGCGTTCGTCCGGCAGCATCGGATGCAGCGGGGTGACGATAGTCAGGTTCGGCCCGAAGTTGTTGTCGTCGCCGATGGTGACGGGCGCATCATCCTGAATGGTCAGATTGTAATTGAAAAAACAGCGCTTCCCGATCCTTGTGTGGCAGCCGTAATGGAAAAACACCGGTCCCTGCAGAAAACTTCCCTCTCCGAATGCGGCAAGCAGCTGACGGAGAAGTCGCGACCGATATTCCGTTTCCGCTTCGTCGCTTCTGCTGTATTCGGCGCTCAGTCGATGGGACCGCAGTTTAAGGGCCTTCAGTTCGGGATCCCCCGGATTGAACAGAATTCCACTGAGAATTTTCTCTTCCTCTCTCATGATCGTCTCCCTGTGACAGATGAATGAATCGGCGGTTGAACCGCTTGTAAGCGGATCGCGGGGGAAGGCCGTCGGCCGAAAGCGCCGCGGATCGCCCGGATCCTTTCTGAATGATACTATATCATGGAAAAGAGAAAAAGCCCAGTTGTCATGGCATTTTTTTCGGAGCGGGGAAACCGAGGAGCGCCCGTGTCGGGGGGAGTCCGACGCTCCGGAACAACGAAAAAGGAGCTCCTCCGGTCCATCCCGGAGCAAGCTCCCGTTTTCCCGGCCGATCAGAGGGAAAGATCCGGATTCGCCGGACCGAAATGCTTCAGCATGACCAGCGGATCGGACAGCGATTCATTCACAATTCGGACCCCGCTGCGCGCCGCCTGTTCGGAGACGAAATATTCGTCATACGTGAGCTGTCCGAAGCGGATCAGGGCGGGTGTTTCGAGTTTCCGATTGTTCAGGGAGCCGTGCCCCTGCATCATGATGAGACCGTAGGCGGCGGAGTCGCGGATGACGGCGGTCCGTCCCGGAAGAATGGTCAGCTCCTTGGCGCTGACGGCGTCGGATTTGTAGCAGACCCAGACTTCGCGGAAGCCCTCTTCCCGCATCTCCTCTTCCGGCCGGACCGGACGCGGATTCATGAAGCGGTGGGTCTTGAGTTCCGGATCCACATTGAGTTCCCAGTCGATGACGTCGAGCAGGTAGTCGTAGTCGCCGAGTTTCTCTTTCGGGCAGTCTTTCCAGAGCAGGGATTCCGGCACGATCTGGTTGTCCACCAGCGACTGGTACATGGCGTAGACATCCGATGCCGCCTGCGGTTCGTAGGTGCAGAGACTTCCCGGTGCATGGAGGAGTCCGGGCGGCACATCCCATCCGGTTCCGGGTTCCAGGCGGTAGGCGCGGGAGAGATCGGTCAGTTTGTTGTCGCCTTTCGTGAAATTTTTCAGACACTCGCGGACCTGCTCTTTCGTCGTTCCCGGTTCCAGTCCGAAGAACGTGTACGGAAAGTGGCCTCCGTGATTGTTCAGCTGCGGGGGAAAATAGTAGCATTCCGGTTTGCCGCGCTGTCCGACGAGCTTTGCGTGCCGGTCCCGGTGGTGGATGTGGTGCGGCAGCGGGCCGAGATTGTCGAAGAATTTCGAAAAGACCGGCCAGGCGTGATACTCGTTCCAGAGCCGTTCCCCGATCAGATCCGCTCCGAGCTCCTCGACCGCCTCCCGCAGCGTGACAAGTTCGTCGTGTTCGCAGACGACCCGGCTGACTCCTTCGTCCTTCGGAGTCCGCGGACCGTTGTCCGCCGGAGTGGTGGAAGCGAGCCATCGTTCATCAATGCCGCCGCGTTCGCCTCCGAGCGCGTAGTAGTCGTCCGGATGCAGTTTGATCCGCCGTCCCGGAATGCAGAAGGAGCGCGGCACCCAGTTCGGCGCCAGACGCAGAATCCCGTTTCCGGATTCGAATGCCTGTTTCAGTTGATTCATGATTTTTTCTCCCTGATTTCTATGAGTTCCGCATTTTCCAGCGTGTGAAGTCGAAGGGATAGAATGCCGTTTTGGAACGAGTGTTCCTGTTCCGAGCCGTCGGATGCGCGGACCAGCCGGTCCGGAACGAATCCGTCCGGAAGACGGAACGAGATCGAAAGATCCCGCAGCGGAATGTTCGGCAATTCCTCCTGATAGTTGACGATCCCGAGCAGATACGCCTTCTCCGTTGTGCTTTTCAGCAGCGTGAGTTCCGTGCTCTCCGGAAGATGGTCCGACGCGGTGACAAACTTCGGAGCAAATTCCGAAAACAGCCTCTTCCCGAACTGCTCCTGCGAATGCTGGCGGTGCATCAGAAGCGGAGAGTAGAGATAGACGCATCGTCCCTTTCCGAAGCAATTCACTGTGAGCCCCGCCCAGGAGGTCGGAATCCCGGGCGGATTGGAATGAATCGAGGCGTAACGTTCCGGATCATCGCAGGGGAAATGCGGGAGAACAACCGTTCCGCGCACCTCCGCCGTGGTCGCCCGCACCAGCGGGGAACGGGGACCGCGGACCGAAAGAAGATCGGATCCCTCTCCGATGTCCAGATAGCTGACCGTGTCGCTCATCTCCCCGCTCCAGGCAACTCCGAATACATCCGCAAGACGGAAATTCCCCGTGCATCGGCCCTCGGGATCGTACAGAGAGGTTTTCCCCGTGGCGATCAGCGTTCCGCCCTCCCACACAAAGCGGCGGAGGCGTTCGCATTCCTCGTCCGAGAGATAGGCCGCCGCGCAGACCAGGATGGTCCGGAAGTCGGAAAGATCCCCTGTCCGGTCCGTGACGACCCGGTAGGGAATGTGCAGTTTGTTGAGAATCACGCCCGCCGCGGTGACCTCGTCGACCAGCGCGTTTTTCCGGTTGTCCATGTTTCCGCCGCCCTCGTTCCTTTTGGAGAGCGGCACTCCGTTCAGCGATTCGTTTACGCATCCGGTCATGGAAAAATAGAGCCCGGTTTCCGCGGCGAGATGCGGAACATGTTTCTTCACCATCTCCTTGAACGGTTCCAGACGGCGGACAATCCGGTGGAGACGCTGATAGAAGTTCCGGTTCAGCGTGCCGTCCGGATGGATTGCGTCGATGAAGAAGTAGGCGCCGCCGTTGGCAAGAGTTGTGAGCGCATGCAGAAAGAGCTCCTCATCGGACTTGGTCGAGGTATGGTCGTGCAGATCCACGCAGCGCGACGTCATGAATTCAAACGGCTGGTGCCGGGAGTAGGCGGAAAAGATTTTCGCTCCGATTCTCTGCTGCGCCTTTCCTCCGTAGAAATCGCCGGAAGCGTAATCGGAGGCGTCCGCCGTTCCGGAGCACTGGCCGAGGAACCAGCCGTGCAGAACCGGCGAGAACTGGTGCGTCACGCTCATCTCCGGATGGAGGTGTTTGACATGATCGGTCAGCATCTGTCCGAATTCCGCCATGGACCGTTCGCGCCAGCGCTGGAAGGAGACCCATTCGGGATTCCGCCAGTCGATGACGGTCGGAATCGCGCGTCCGGAGTCCTTCCGCCACGCCGCACGGCAGGAGTCGCAGAAACAGACCATCGGCCAGAAGGTCATGTCGATGAAGAGTCCGGCGACCGGATAGGCGGTCACCTCTTCGAGCTGTTTCCGGCAGAACGCTCCGTACTCCGCGTTGTTTGGACAGCTGTAATGATAGCGCCCGTCATGCGTGTTGCCCCTGCAGTCCCGCATGCGCCAGGATTCGTGCGTCTTCGCCGACCAGTTGTGATAGATGATCGTGTAGTAGGCGATCGGCACGATCCGCTCTTTCCTCAGAAGTTCAACGGTTTCCCCGAAGAAGTCCCGTCCGTTCAGATTTCCATGCGGATGCCCGCTGCCGGTGGGATAATAGCAGTTGCCGTTGTGGTCGCAGGCGTAGACCATGGAGGCCTCCACTCCGGCAAGTTTTACCATTTCCACATACTTGCGCGGATCAAAGCAGCTCATGAATTCCGGAAGAAGATCCGTGATGTGATTGTCGATCAGGAGTCTGGAATAGCATTTTTCCATCCAGGACATAAGATTTCTCCTTTGTAAAGTGTTCCATTTGCTGTATATTATAAGGGAAAAAAGAAAAAGAAACAGAAGAAAAATCTATCAAAGATAGCACAAATCATGCTTTCTGATCTCCTGATGACTCTGAATCCCGGCCATGGCCCCGTATGGAGCGGTTCCTGGCCGCGCGGCCGGATTGAGCCGAACCGCAGGATTTACGATTTCGAACTCGTCTACTTCAGCTGCGGCGAAGGACGGGTCGTGACGGAAAAGGGAACGTTTCACTGTGTCGGCGGATCGGCGATTCTCATTCCGCCGGGGATGACGCACTGCACGATTGCCGACACCGCCGTCGAGCGCTGGTGCATTCATTTTGACTGGTATTCCGACTGCCGGGCGCACCGGGAGGCCCCGCTGATTTTCGTCTATGCCGATGATTCCGGGGAGTATCGTCCGGAGCTGGCCGCAGCGGTGCCGGAACTTCCTTCCGGTCTGGATTTTCCCCTGTTCCGCCGTCGGGTTCCGCGGAAACTGCCGGAGCGGATCCATCGCCATTTTCAGATCTATCCGGATTCGCCGGGCCGAAGGCTGGAACGCAAAGGTATTCTGCTGGAGATCCTGGGACTTCTGTTTCAGGAGAGTGCGGAAGAGCATGCGCCCGCGGAAGGAAAACATCCGAACCGGACGTTTTTCCGGACGAAAAACCGCATCGACGGCGCTTTCTGCGATCCGGACCTCTCCGTGGCTCTTCTCGCGGAGGAGGCCTGTGTGACGCCGAATCATCTTTCGAGAGTGTTCAAGCGTGAACTCGGCATATCTCCTCTGGACTATCTTCTGGCGCGCCGTCTGGAGCATGCCTCGAAGCTGCTGCGCGGAAGCGTCATGACGGTGCGGGAGATCGCCTTCGCCTGCGGATTTCACGATCCGAACTACTTCATCCGCGTGTACCGGAAGCGGACCGGGGCCCCGCCGGGCGCTTCGCGCACATGAATAGCCAATGCCGGGGAGGACGAGGCTGACCGGCTTGCGGAGAGAGTCACTTTTCTCCGCAAGCCGGCCGGAACATGCGGAAGGTCAGGATTCCTTCACTTCGTCGTAGACGCGGACATAGTCGACGATGAAGAAATCGGGAAGAACGGCGGTTTTGAGTTTTTCATCGGGCTGATCGCTGTTCCGGTATCCCATGCACTCGGTGGAGATCAGGATGAACTGCTCGTGATGCGAGACGGGGCCGCTGACGCGCCACGACTCCTTGCCGTCAATGTAGTAGACATAGCCGTTCTCGCTCCAGTCGAGTCCGAAGACATGGAATCCGTCGGGAGTCTCCTCGAGCTTCCGTTCTCCGGAGCCGATGTGCTGATGATCGTCGCCGTATCCGCCCCAGTGGTTGTTGTGGAAAACGATTCCGTTCGGCGCGAAACTTTCCATGATGTCGACTTCCACGCCGCACTCCTCCGGATTCAGAGTCGCCCCGATGATCGGAGACTGGAGCCAGAAGGCCGACCACCATCCGGGCTGGGTCTGAAGTTTGCAGCGGATTTCGTAGTAGCCGTACTTGTGCATGAATTTCGGCTCCTGGAGTTTGGCGATCGGCCAGAACATCTTCTCCTTTTTGGCGCTCTGATCGGCTTCATAGAAGATTTTTCCGGGACGGTCCATGAAATTGCAGCCGGTCTGAAGATGCGGCGAATAGAACTGGCCGTCCTTTTCGATAAGGGTCAGGAGAAGATTGCCTTTTCCGTCGAGAACTGCGCCCTCGTCGGTGAAGGTTTTGTGCCGCTGCTGGAGCAGATGCAGCCGGAAATCCCATTTGGTGCGGTCGAGTTCCGTTCCGTCGAATTCGTCGTGCCAGACGAGTTTCCATTTTTTTCCCGCGGGGAGCAGGCTTTTTGCGTGATCGGTCATGTTCTCTTCCTTCTTTTCAGGGGTTGACAATCGGATGTGCCGGATCGTTTACTTCGGAATGTATCCCGTTTTCCGCGGTTCCGCAAGAGACGTCTGTGCCAAAAAAACAGAAGATTTGTGCCAGATTATCTTGCATCGCGGGCGGTTTCGCAGTATCGTATTTTGAAAGAAGGAGAAGCGGATATGCTGTATGAGACGGATCTTTCCGCATTGAAGAGAGTTGTGCCGTTTCCGTTTCCGGTGGAACGGTTCGGGCGCACGGTCGGGGAGGTGCGCAGGGAGTACCATTTTTATTTTACGGACACGTTTGAAGTCTGCATCCGCATTTCGTCAGGGGAGGAGGAGTACGCGACAGACCGGATCGACGGGAAAATCTACCGGACGCGCTTTCCGCATGTGCTTGTCAAATATCCGTTCCGTCCGTTTTCGAATGCGCTTCCGTATCCGCGCAACTCGTTTCATTTCAACTACTCGCTGAAGTCGCTGGAGGCGATGAGAGCGCAGAAGATTCTTCCGGAGGAGACCGCGTGGGAGATCGAGCTCAGCGGAGAGATCACGGAACTGATCCGCCGCCTGACCGATTACCAGAATCACTCTCTGGAATACGGCGTGGCGGACCGGATCGACACGGCGTGTTTTCAGCTGCTTCAGGAATTGATCTTCCTGCGCAGGAAACGGAAGAGCGGAGAGGACGGAAGCCGGGAGCGGATCATGGCGATTGCCTCGGAACTGAAGTTCCGTTTCAACCGGGAGATGGATCTGGATGAACTGGCACGGGAGCATGGAATGTCGCGCCGGACGTTTTTCCGCTGCTGGGGAAGGTATTTCCCGGAATCGCCGGCGGAGTATGTGCGGAATCTGAAGCTCGCGGAGGCGGCGCGCCAGCTGCGGGAGACGAATCACCGGATCGGGGAGATCACCGCATTCCTGAATTTTTCGGACTCGGCGTATCTTTCGAAACTCTTCAGAAAGCGCTACGGAATGACCCCTCTTCAGTATCGTGCGGAACATTTTGCGGAGCGCTTTACGGAAACGTTCGCCAAAGGGGAGGGAACCGCGGACGGCGATCCGTGACGGGAGGGTTCTTTTTTCCGGAAGAGTTGTTGAAAAAAGTCTGAATCCGATGTATCTTACCGGCATGTTTTGAACCCTAAAACGACAAGGTGGGAAAATGATGGATCACAGAATCGAAATCGCCGTCAAACCGGAATGGCATGACGCAAGAGGCGAGGCGGCGTTGAAGAAAATGACGGATTTCCTTCATGAAAACGTTGTCTCCGTCCGGACAAGGGATGTTTTCACCGTCTCCGCCGACATAGACCGTGCGCAGGCGGAAAAAATTGCAAAGGAACTGGCGAATCCTGTGCTCCAGTATTACAAGCTGGGAGAGACCGCGCCGGGCGAAGTCTTTGACTTTGACTGGGTTGTTGCGGTGGGCTATCGTCCCGGCGTGACCGATAACGTGGGCCGCACCGCGCGCGAGGCGGTCGGGGACATCATCGGACGGAAGCTGAACCGGGGCGAGGATGTGTACAGTTCGATCGAATATCTGTTTCAGGCGCCCGGACTGACGGCGGAACAGGTTGCCGGAATCGCCCGCGGCATCCTGGCCAATGAACTCATCGAAACGGTCCGGGTCCTTTCCCGCGCGGAGGTGGAAAAGAACGGCATGCCGCTGAATAAACCGGTCGTGAACGGAACCGGGGGAGGAGAGGTGCGGCTGGTCGACCTTGAAGTCTCCGATGAAAAACTCATGGAAATCTCCCACAAGGGAACGCTGGCGCTTTCGCTGGAGGAGATGAAGTCCATCCAGAACTATTTCCGCAATGCGAAGGACCGTGCGAAGTTCGGACTCGACAAACCCACCGATGTCGAACTGGAAATTCTCGCCCAGACCTGGTCCGAACACTGCAAACATAAAATTTTCAGCGCCGAGGTCGAATATCTGGACCGGACCACCGGAAAGAAGGAGACCTTCACCTCTCTTTACAAAACCTTCATTCAGAAGGGGACAAAGGAGATTGCGAAGAAAGTCGACTGGCTCGTTTCCGTGTTTACGGACAACGCCGGCGTGATTAAATTCAACGACAAGCTGGATCTGGTGTTCAAGGTCGAGACGCACAACAGTCCCTCCGCGCTGGATCCCTACGGAGGAGCCATGACCGGGATCGTCGGAGTGAACCGCGATCCGCTGGGAACGGGCCAGGGAGCGGATCTGCTCATCAATGTATGGGGCTACTGTCTTGGTTCGCCGTTTACCGATCCGAAGGATGTGCCGGAAGGACTTCTGCATCCGCGGCGTCTGCGCGACGGCGTTCACAAGGGCGTGATCGACGGCGGCAATCAGAGCGGCATTCCCTACGGAATCGGCTGGGAGCGGTTCGATGAACGCTACATCGGCAAGCCGCTGGTGTACTGCGGAACGCTCGGAACCCTGCCGAAAATGGTCGGCAAGGTGGAGGGATGGACCAAAACGATCAAGCCGGGCGACCTCATTGTCATGACCGGCGGACGGATCGGAAAGGACGGCATTCACGGAGCGACCTTCTCCAGCGAGGAGCTGCACAAGGACAGTCCCGTGCAGGCGGTGCAGATCGGCGACCCGATCACCCAGAAGAAGATGTCCGACTTCATTTACGAGATCCGCGACCGCAACCTCTACCGGTTCGTGACCGACAACGGCGCGGGGGGACTCTCCTCCAGCGTCGGGGAAATGGCGTCGATCTCCAACGGCTGCCGCATGGATCTGGCCAAGGCTCCTCTGAAATATGCCGGACTCAAACCCTGGGAGATTCTCGTTTCGGAGGCGCAGGAACGCATGAGTTTCGCGGTTCCTCCGGAGAACATCGAGGAGTTCCTCCGCGTGGCGAAGGAGCGCGATGTGGAAGCAACCGTGCTCGGCGAATTCACCGATGACGGAAAGTTCTGCATGCTCTACGGCGACAAGGTGGTGGCGTGTCTGGACATTGCATTCATGCACGAGGGGCTGCCCCGGATGCATCTGCGCGCAACCTGGGAGCCGAAAAAGTTTGACAATCCCGATCTTTCCGGCCGCAGCGTCAAGGAGGATGTGCTTTCCATGCTGCAGCGTCTGAACATCTGTTCCGGCGAATACAAGGCGCGGCAGTACGATCACGAAGTGAAGGGGCTCAGCGTCATCAAACCGTATACCGGAGTGAAGCGCGATGTCGCATCCGATGCGACCGTTTATATGGTGGAACCGCTTGGACGCGAAGGAGTTGTGCTTTCCGCCGGCATCATGCCGCGTTACAGCGACATCGACACCTACCACATGATGGCATCCACCATGGATGTGGCGATCCGGGAAGCGGTCGCGGTCGGCGCCGATCCGACGCATCTTGCCGGACTGGACAACTTCTGCTGGCCGGATCCCGTTCAGAGTGAAAAAACGCCCGACGGCGAATATAAAATGGCACAGCTGGTCCGTGCCAATCAGGCGCTTTACGATTACGCGCTCGCCTTTACGGTGCCCTGCGTCTCCGGAAAGGACAGCATGAAGAACGACAGCACTCGCGGAGGAAGAAAGATCTCCATTCCGCCGACCGTTCTCTTCAGCGTGATGGGAAAGATCGACGATGTTTCGAAAGCGGTTTCCATCGACGCCAAGCTTGCGGGGGATGCCGTCTGCGTGATCGGTACGACCAAACGCGAACTCGGCGGAAGCGAATATTTTGCGATGCTGGGAAAAATCGGAACGGATGTCCCGAAAGTGGACGCCGCAACCGCGAACAAAATCTATGCCGCTTATCACAAGGCGCTGAATGCCGGACTGATCCACTCGGCGATTTCCCCGGCGATCGGGGGACTGGCCATTGCCGCGGCGCGTGCCGCGATGGGAGGGCGTCTCGGGCTGTCGATGAATCTCCCGGCGGTTCCGTCGGAGGGAGCCCTGAGTGATCTGGAGCTTCTGTTCTCCGAATCCAACAGCCGCTTCCTTATTACCTGCGCGAAGGCGGATGTGCCGAAGCTGAAGGAGATCTTTGCCGGACTTCCGTTCGCGGAGGTCGGCGCGACCGATGACAGTGGAATTCTGAGCATCCGGTCCGCTTCCGGAACGGTGGAGATTCCGGTGGAGGAGATGGTGGCGAAGTACAAGTCCACGCTTGCCGGAGTGTAAGGAACGTTCCCTTTCGGGAAAAGAGATTTCCCGAAGCGAACTTTTTACAGGGAAGGAAACCGCATCGGCCATCCGGCCGGTGCGGTTTTTTTTGTGGATGTATCAGCGAAACACCAGAATTGCCAATGCGTGTTTTTTCAGAATGAGAGTCCCGTCGGCGGAGATTGTTCCGTCTCCCAGGAATCCCTGTTCTGTCCGTTTTTTCCCGGGGACTTCGATTCTGGCGGAGAGTTCCGGTTTGTGGGACTGGGTTGCGATGACAACGGTTGCTCCGTCCGGAGCGAGATATCCGGAGGAATCGATTTCAGGATTGTCCAGACGGTGCAGCAGAGTTGAACGGAACACCGCCCCGTCCAGCAGATGTGCAAAACGGCTGCGGAAGCGGTTCGCTTTCCCAAGATATTCCTGATAATGCGGCGTTTCCGCGATGGTCTTTTTGCAGCGGTAAATTTCGACATCGGAAATGAGATTGTTCAAAAGGACCCGGTTGACCCGGCGTTCGATATCGGTATCATCCCGGATTTCCCGGTCGGAAAGAATGATTTCCGGGAACGTATAGCGGAACCATTCAACGTTGACGGCGATCTGTGGTTTTTCCTGCTTCTGTTCCCAGTCCGGATTGAGCGGTGAAGTTCCACCGATCAGGTTGTGCACATAATCTGCATAACGGGCGGAAAGATCGGAGATCAGCTCGATTCCGAAGCTCATGGCGGGATACCTCTTTTTTACGTATTTTCTGAGTTCCCGGATCATTTCGCTTCGGGCTCGGGTGGAATCCGTGAATGGAACCCGGTGCCCGTGCGATGGATCACAGCAGATATTGCTGCAAGCTCCGAGCTGATCGTAAAAGACTCCGTCGCAGCCGAGTTCGGCGGCGGTATCCGCGATCTGTTTGAGGACATCCAGCCATTCCTGACATGCGGGACAGGCTGTGACAAACGTCCGGTTTCCGTATAAGTTCTGGGCGGTGCCGCGTCCGCTGAAGCCGTAGAACTGCTGCTGTTCATTGCCGTTCAGATCCTTGGTGGAAATTCGATGACCCGTTTTGCGGTAGAACTCCGTATTTTTGTCGATAAGCTGTCCGTTGCTGTAAAGAATGACATGTCCGCCGTTTTTGCGGAAGGATGCGATGTTTTCCCGGAGGTTTTCTGTTCCGCCGAGTTCCGGACTGGGAATGTAATTCGGATAGTCGCAGTCATGTCCGCCTCGATGCCAGCCGAAAAGGAACAAGGTGTCGATTCCCGCTTTTTTTCCGTCCTCCAGAATCCCCGGGAATGTGCGGTAAGGATAAAGATTTTCCCCGTACTGTGTCCGGGCGATGATTCTCTGCCATCCGCGCATTCGCCTGACGTGCTCCGGTGGCGGCTCATGATGGAACCAGGTTTCCGCCCAGGCCCGGTACTGATCCGCCGCTCTCTGCCAGGGACCTTGGTAAAGGGAGATTGCATATCCCCTGATTTCCGTCGATTCCCCCGGGGAGAGAAATGGGTATTTTACGAGAAGCGCATTCAGATGATTCTTCTTTTCAAGCTCAAAAACATGCAGGGTGTCCTGAAACGAATCATCGTGACTGCCAAGATAAATCCCTTCCGACCCGGAATTGAATGTCAAACAGTTGGTCGCCAGCGGGAACGGATAGCGACTGCAGTAGCGGCGGTAGAGCTCGTCCATCCCTTTGTAACTCATCGTGGAGGAGAGTATTTTTTCCCGGATGCTGGAGATGACCTCTCCGCCAAGCCTGGAGTGGTAAAGGGGCATATTTTCCATCGCGGAAGAGAGATGGAGAATGGGAAACATCATCTCTCTGATTTGAATATCCTTTGTATGATTGGCGATCCGGAGATTCCAGTCGATGACATTCCCATGAAGACACCCGTGAATTTCCAGTTCGATTTTCAGCGGATGGTTCGATTCCGTCGTCAGTTCTGAATAGCGGATGGAAAGTTCATTTCCGGAGACTTCCATTTCCGGAATGGCGCTTTCCGGCAGCACCTCCACTTCCAGATTATCCTTTTCCCTGACGATCATGCGCCATAATCCGTGGGGTTGAATGAAAGAGGTTCCTGTCTGACGGTTGATCAGTTCCAGCAGTTCTGCCCGGTCGCTGAAGACTGCTTTTACAAATTCATTTTCAAGAAAGTTTTCCATGCTCGTTCATCCTTTTCCGGTCAGTAAGATTGCAGTTGCATCAGAATGTTATTCCGGATCAGCTCCGCCGCTTTCCGCAAAGCTGTCGGGATTTCGGAGGAATCCCGGTTTGCATTGATTCTTGTTCCAATTGCGCAGGCCGGTTTTCCGGGAACTATTACGGCTGTTCCGAAAATACGGTTTGGTATTTCTCCATTCATTGCCATGAACGAGGTCTGACCGGTTTTGCGGATTCGGGCAAGATGGAGATCCAGATCCCGGCGGCTTCGGACTTCCGGCCAGAGTTTTCCGGGAAGTCCCATTCGGGCGATGATCCGGTCAAGTGCCGCACGATCCGCATACGCAAGGAGAATGCGGCCGGTCCCCTGAATATAGAAATGATCCGGATGCGCAGTTTTCCGGGTAATCGGATATTCCCGGTCCGCGGCGTAATGATAGAGAATATAGCGTTTGGTTTCATGAAGAACGGAAATGTTCACCTGGAGATCAAAGCGAATCGCAAGTTCTTTCAGAATTTCCGATGCTGCATGGGCCGCGCATCCGTAAAAACTGCGGCGGTCGGCAAGCGCGTAAATGACGGGTCCGGGCGCGTAGCCGTCGTGACGGGATATTTTCCGAAGATAATCCCGCCGGGTCAATTCGCCAAGAATTCTGGTGCAGGTCGCCGGATTGAGTCCGCAGGCTTCCGCAACTGCGGCCGGTGTTACCGGCTTGTCTTCATTGTTCAGAACAAACTCCAGAATATCAAGTGATTTTAACAGGGATTTCATTTCTTATTTCATAATATAAAATGGTAACTTTGTATTTTGAAATACAATATAAGCTCTTTTCAGAAAATATCAAGTGGTCAGGATGGAAAAATTTTCTGCTTCTGAATTTTTCCCCGCGGCCCGGATTGACAGGGAAAAGGAAAACACTTATATTGCTGGAGAGCGGTTTTGAATGCCGTTTTGCGATCTTCCGTTGAGGAATGCTGTATGGATAAGGAAAAACAAGGAGTTGGATCAATGAATCGTCTTGCATCGTCATCCTGGAGTTCACTTTCTCGTTTATCGGAAGCCTGTTCCCGGTCGATCAGTCCGGAGAACCGGACGGGAGCGCCCGGCGGAGGCGGGCGTGCCACGGAAGGGACCGGGGCGGGGTGCGCCCGCGATCTGGGGATCGGATGGAAGATCTCGCCCAGCGTGGTGATTCCCGCCGGATCGGTCTTCCCGCTTGCGGATATCGAAGGGGAGGGGGTGATTCAGCAGATCTGGATGACGTTGTCGGGAAACTGGCGTTTTCTGACCCTGCGGTTTTACTGGGACAACGAGGAGATTCCGGCAATCGAGTGTCCCGCCGGCGATTTCTTCTGCTGCGGATGGGGCAGTTACGTTCCGGTCTCCAGTCTTCCGGTCTGCGTGAATCCGGGCAGCGCGTTCAACTGCTACTGGGAGATGCCCTTTCATACTCACGCGCGCATCACGCTGGAGAATCTTTCGACGGAAGATGTGGTGGCCTATTATCAGATCAACTATGCGCTGGGCGAGGTCCCGGTCGATTCGGCCTATTTTCATGCGCAGTTCCGAAGGGTCAATCCGCTTCCGTATAAAAGGGTGCACACCATTCTTGACGGAATCGAAGGATGCGGACACTATGTGGGAACCTATCTTGCATGGGGCGTTCACAACTCCGGCTGGTGGGGCGAAGGAGAAATCAAGTTCTATCTCGATGACGATGAAGAGTTTCCGACAATCTGCGGAACCGGGACCGAGGACTATTTCGGCGGCTCCTACAACTTTGAAAACAAAGAGACGAAGAGCTATCAGCCGTTCAGCACTCCATACAGCGGTCTGGTGCAGGTCCTGCGTCCGGATGGCCTTTACCGTTCCCAGCAGCGGTTCGGACTTTACCGCTGGCATCTCTGCGATCCGGTCCGCTTCCGGGAGCGCATCCGCGTGACCATTCAGGCGCTTGGCTGGCGTTCCGGCGGCCGCTATCTGCCGCTTCAGGATGACATTGCCTCCGTGGCCTTCTGGTATCAGGATACCCCCTCCCATGCACCGTATCCCCTGCCGGAAAAGGATCAGCTGGAAGTGATCTGAACCGAGCGTTTTTTCCGGAAAGGAAAATTGCCGCCGCTGTCCTTGTCACGAAAACAGGGATGGACGGCGGTTTTTATTTTTCGGCGTTTGCAGGAGATTTCCCGCCGTTGTCCTTGTCACGGAAACAGGGATGGACGGCGGTTTTTATTTTTTCGAAAGCCGCAGAAACGTTTTTCTCGCATTTTCATGGTTGAATTGGCGTTTTTTCTTCCGCGGAGACCCTCTCCATCCCTGCGAAAGCGCTTTTCTGTCCGATGAAAAATTTTTTGACTTTTTTTATTTTTTTTACTTGAAAGAAAGGGAAAAAAGGATAAGTTAGGGTCTTATAGGGGGAAATAGGTGAGAATAGTAGCGGAATGGAGAGAATAGATGGCAGCCGGGGTGGAACCCACATTTTTTCTGGGCGAATATGAGCATACGCTGGATTCGCAGCGGAGGGTTGCCATTCCTGCGGCATGGAGAAGCTGTTCGCGTTTTGTTCTTCTGCCGTCGCGGGATCACGCGGTTCAGATGATGCCGGTTGAGACCTTCCGGGAGATGGTGCTGGACAAGACCCGGAAACTTTCGCTTGGCAATGTGGAGGATGCGCGGAATCTGGCCCGTCTCGGTTCACGCGCGCAGGAATGCGTATGCGACAAGCAGGGCCGCATTCAGATCAGCCAGGCGCTTGCGGGGCATGCGGGATTGAAGGACAAGGTGGCGCTGATCGGATCGGTGTCGATGATTCTGCTTTATCCGCCGGAGGTCTGGAACCGGATGCGGGAAGAGAACGGCGAGGACGCCTGCTATGATGTGCTGGAAAAACTCAGCCGGGAGGAGACGCTGTGACGGAAACGGCATACAGTCATGTGCCGGTGCTTCCGCATCAGACGGTCGATCTTCTCCTGGGCGGATCGGCTCCGGTGCGCCGGATTATCGACGGGACCGTCGGATGCGGTGGACACAGTGCGCTGCTTCTGGAGCGACTTCCGGAGGCCGAGCTTCTGGGCATTGATCGCGATGACGAGGCACTGGCACGCGCCGGGGAGCGTCTGGCGTTCGCCGGGAGCCGGGTGCATCTGCGGAAGGGCTGTTTTTCGGAACTGATCGAGTTCGCCGCGGGACTCGGATGGGATTCGGTCGATGCGATTCTGCTGGATATCGGGGTCTCCTCGCCGCAGATTGATGACCCGAAACGAGGATTTTCGTTCCGTCACGACGGACCGCTGGATATGAGAATGGATCGTTCGTCGGAGCGGTCCGCGTCCCGGATCGTGAATCGTTATGATGCGGCGTCTTTGCAGCGGATCTTCCGGGAATACGGGGAAATGGAGAACCGCGACGCGCGGAAACTGGCGGAGGCTGTTGTCGCCGCCAGAGAGAAACAGGCGTTTTCAACAACCGGGGAACTGGCGGAACTCTGCGAACAGGTGCTGCGCACCCGGAACCGGAGCCTTCCCGCGCCGACACTCTGTTTCCAGGCGCTGCGGATCGAGGTCAACGGGGAGCTGGAGGAGTTGAAACAGGCGCTGCGTTCGGCGGTTCCCCTGCTGAATCCGGGGGGCAGGCTCTGCGTCATCAGCTTCCATTCGCTGGAGGACCGGATCGTCAAGAACTTTTTCCGGGAGATGGCGGAGACATGCAAATGTCCTCCGGGCATTCCCGTCTGTGTCTGCGGCTGGAAACCGGTTTTGAAGATCGTGACGAAACATCCGGTGACCGCGGACGCGGAGGAACTCGGAAACAATCCCAGAGCGGCATGTGCAAAATTGAGAGCGGCGGAAAAATTAACAACGGAGGGGCGTGAAGTATGACAAATGTGAAAACAATGAGAACGAGGGAGGAAATCGGACGCTATTCCAGAACTTCCTCCGGAAAGTCCTGGATGGTCTCTCTTGTCGTCAAACTCTCCTTCATGTTCGCCCTGATTTTTCTGGCGGTGAACGCGCGCATTATTTACAATCAGAAGTCGGAGCAGATCAACCGCGAGATTGCGCGTACCAAATCGAAAATTCATCAGCTGAACCGCGAGATTGCGAACCTGAAGGTGCGCAGGGAGCAGCTCAGCTCATGGCCGTACATCAGTTCGCGCATCAACCAGTTTAAGCTGGGACTGCGCCCGGCGGATTCGAAACAGATCCGTAAAATTGTTCTGGTGGATCCGGACGGGCATCCGCGTGCGATGCACAGCGCTCCGGCCCTCTACCGGGAGACCCGGACCGCAGGAACAAATTGACCGCGTGAAAACGGGAGGGCCGCATGACACAATTTTCTCAGATGGGACGGCGGATGATCGTAGTGGCGATCCTGCTTCTGGGACTGTTTGCCTATATCCTCTGGCAGCTCTACACCGTCCAGATCAAGCGTCATGAAGAGCTCTACAAAAAAGCCCGCATGAAATACACCACCGTGAAGACCATGAACGGAAAGCGCGGTGAGATTTACGATTATTCCGGAAATCTGCTGGTGGGCAACATTCCCTGTTCCGATGTCTGCGCGGATCCTTCAATCGCGGGCGATGCGGACCGCTGTCGCGTCATTGCCCGTTTTCTGGCGGAAAAACTGGAGATCAGCGAGGAGTCTGTCTTTGAAAAACTCATGGACAAGGAGATCGTCACGAAAAACGCCGACGGGACAAAACGGGTTCGGCAGAGAAAATTCGTCATCATCAAGGGAAAGGTGGATTACGAGATTGCCGAGCGTCTGAAACTGGAAACGGCGCGCCTGGACTACAAGTGCGTCTTTTATCGGGAGACGACCCGACGGTATTATCCGAAAAAACAGCTTCTTGCCAATGTGCTCGGATTTACGAATCTGGATCGCGATCAGGTTGTCGCCGTGATCGGACTCGAGAAATTCTATGACAACAAGATGCGCAGCGTGCAGGGGCTTGAACGCTATGAACGCAGCCGTGACGGCCTTCCCATCGCCTACGGCAACTCCAGCATGAAGGAGGACAAGGATGGTTTCAATGTCTATCTGACCATTCAGGAGCCCATTCAGGCGATTCTGGAGGAGGAGCTTGACAAATTCATGGAACGGTGCAACCCGAGCGCCGCCTACGCGGTCATGGCCGATCCCTATACCGGCGACATCATCGCCGTGGCGCAGCGGCCCACCTTTGATCCGAATGACCGCAAGTCCATGAAGCCGAACGCCTGGCGCAACCGGATCGCGGAGGACACCTTTGAACCGGGGTCCACGATAAAGCCGCTGGTCGTGGCCGGGGCGCTGGATCGCGGAATCATCGCGCCGGACACCCGTTTCGACTGTGAAAAGGGCCTCTGGTTTTACGGAGGAAAGCGTTTGAAGGATTCTCATCCGATGGGAAATCTGACGGTGTCGGAGATCATCCAGCACTCGAGCAACATCGGAACGGCGAAAATCGCGCTTGTTATGGGAGAAAAGACTCTGGACGAAGTCCTGCGCAGTTTCGGTCTGGGAGCCAGAACCGGAATCCCGCTGAAGCCGGAAACCGTCGGAATTTTCCGGCCGCGCAAACAGTGGGATACGCTGTCCATCACGCGGTTCCCGATCGGACAGGGACTTGCTGTTTCGCCTCTTCAGCTGGTGCGCAGTTATTGTATTCTGGCGAACGGCGGGCATCCGGTGAAGCTGCGTCTGGTGGACCGCATTGAAAATCCGGCGACCGGAATCGAACAGAAAATTCCGCTGGAAAAACCGGATTCCATTTTCAAGAATCCTTCCACGCATGGAAAAATCGTGGACATGATGAAAAAGGTGACGGGGGAGGGTGGAACGGCAAGGCAAGCCGCTGTCCGCGGATATTATGTCGCTGGGAAAACCGGAACCGCTCAGAAATTTATGAACGGTGCGTATTCCAAATCGAAATACATTGCGAACTTTGTCGGTTTTGTTCCCGCGGACAATCCCCGGTTTGTGCTGCTTGTGACCGCCGATGAACCCAAGGGCGGATATTACGGCGGTTCCGTTGCCGGGCCGACTTTCCGCACCATCGCCGAGCGGACGTTGAAGTATCTCAACGTCAAACCCGATTACGACGCCGATGCCAGAGATCAGGAGCTGAAACTCGCAAAAAAGAAGAAGCTGGAGGAAATGCGGCGCGAACGGGAACTGCGGAAAACAAGAAACGGAATCGTTCCCGCGCCTGTCAAGCGGACGGAACGGATCACTCGTCCGGCATCCAACCGCAGCAATCGGAACAGCGGACGGAAATATCGCTATATCACTTTTTCAAAACGTTGAATGAAAAAGAGTTGCATGACAGTGCGGCTTGTTTTCCGCCTCCGCCTTTCTGGAGCGGTTGGAGAAGAGATTCCTATTTGTGCGTCTGAAGAAAGGCGTGCACGGTTTTGGCGAATTCCAGTCCGATGCCTCTGACACGGGCGGCAATCTCTTCCGGCGGGGCCTTGCGAAGCTCCGCCACCGAACCGAATTCCCGCAGAAGAGCGTTCCGACGGGTTTCTCCCATGCCTTCAATCTCGTCCAGAAGCGACTCCGAGATCCGTTTCAGCCGGAGCTGCCGGTTGTAGGAGACCGCAAACCGATGCGCTTCGTCCCGCAGCGCCTGAAGAACCTTCAGAGCCGGACGGCTCCGGTCCAGTACGATCGGATCACTCCGTCCCGGCACATAGATCTCCTCGTTCCGCTTTGCCAGACCGATCACGGGAAACGGCGGACAGTCGATGGCAACCAGCGCCTCCAGCGCCAGATGCAGCTGGCCCTTTCCTCCATCCACCATCAGCAGATCCGGCAGCGGCTTCTTTTCGGAAAGAAGACGTGAAAAATGACGCGTCACGACCTCGTGCATCATGGCAAAGTCATTCTGCCCCTCCACCGTTTTGATCCGGAAGCGGCGATACCCGGATTTGTCCGGCCGCCCGTCGACAAACCGCACCATGCTTGCAACGGCAAAGGTCGTTCCCAGATTCGAAATGTCAAATCCTTCAATTACCCGCGGCGGTTGCGGAAGACGAAGCGCTTCACGCAGATCCGCAATTGCCTCCATCCCCGCTTCCGCCGGAAGTTTCGCATGCTCGAAGGAACGAATCCGCTGCCCGCAGATCGATTGCAGATTCGAGAGAACATCCCGCAGCGACGCCGCTTTCTCAAACTGTCTGCCTGCCGCCGCTTTCAGCATCTGCTCTTTCAGCTCGGATGAGATCTCCCGGATCTCTCCATTCAGAACCGCAATGACCTGATCCACCCGGGAGCGGTATTCCTCCTCCGTCGCCTCCCCGGTACAGGGACGACAGCAGTCCCGCACCGTCCCCGCCAGACAGTGCTTCCTGTCCTCCTCCGTCGGACACTGCGTCTTGCAGGATCGCAACCCGTAGCGCTTTGTCAGAAACTCCATCAGATTCCGAAGCGCCTTCCCATGCGGAAACGGTCCAAAATATAAACTCGAATCCTTCTTCTTGAACCGAACCAGCTTCAGACGCGGATACATTTCATTCAGATCCAGCTTCAGCATCAGATATCGCTTGTCATCCCGCAAAAGCACATTGTAGTGCGGCGCATATTCCTTGATGAACCGGGACTCCAGAATCAATGCCTCATCCTCATTCTTCACCGTGAAATACTCCCAGGTGTCTATCGAATGGATCAGAGACCGCAACTTCGGATCCGCCCGATTCGCCTGCGACGGCTGAAAATAATGCGACATCCGACGCCGAAGATTCGAGGCCTTCCCGACATAAATCACTTCCCCGAACCGATCCCGATAAACATAAACCCCCGGTTTCGATGGAATCTCTCCCGGTCTGAAATCCGCTTTCGACATCTTCTTCTGTTCCGTTCTGCTCGTTGGTTGTGCTGTTTTTTTCTGTTTCCCCGTGATATAACGATCCGGGCCCGCTTCCTTTTGCAATCAGAACGCCTGTTCCATCTTCGGGATCAGGGGTTCATATTGGCGGGGGGCTGTTTCCCGATTCCGGTTCCGGGGATGGTTGGTGGCTTCTCGCCCCCAACTGAAAAACCCCCGAAACAGGATCCGGAAGCGGACCGTCTCCGACGAGTTGCCTTCCCGAAGACAAAACGTTTTTCTTCTTTCCCGACTGATCGGGAACGACCGCCGAAGAGAAAGATCACGGAAAACCGTCGGCACAAAAAAAGGAGAACGGGATAAGAACGGCATCGGAAGAACTACCGGTGTTTCATTTTTTCAGAGCGGAGACGATCCCAGTATTGGAGTCTTCGGTTGATTTCGCGTTCGAAGCCGCGTTCGACGGGGTGATAGAATCGGATTCTCGGCATTTGTTCCGGGAAATAATTTTGTCCGGAGAAGCCGTCTTTTGTATCGTGGTCATAGATGTAGCCGTTTCCGTATCCGATCTCCTTCATGAGTCGGGTTGGTGCGTTGAGAATATGTTTGGGCGGATTGAGGGACGGGTATTCCTTTGCTGCTTTGACGGCATTGTTCCATGCGGTGTAGGCGCTGTTGGATTTGGGGGCTGTGCCGAGGTAGCAGATGAGTTCGGCGATAGCGATATCGCCTTCCGGGGATCCGAGTCGTTCATAGGCGTCCCATGCGGCGATTGCCGCGGGGAGTGCCTGAGGGTCGGCGAGTCCGATGTCTTCCATGGCGAATCGAGTGAGTCTCCGGAGGAGGTAGAGGGGATCCTCGCCGCCTTCGATCATGCGGGCTGCCCAGTAGAGGGCGGCGTCGGTATCGGAGCCGCGGAGGGACTTGTGGAGAGCGCTGATGAGGTTGTAATGTCCTTCGCGGTCCTTATCGTACATCGGGGCGCGGTGCTGGACGATTTTTTCGAGGCCTTCCGGATTGAGAAGCGTGTTTTCGGGGGCGAGATCGTAGATGGTTTCGAGGAGGTTGATCAGATATCGACCGTCGCCGTCGGCAAGGTTTTTGAGCGTTGCCGCAGCGTCGCTGTCGACGGGGAGTTTCCGGCCGACGGCTTTTTCCGCGCGGGTGATGATCTGCTGAAGGGCGTTTTCGTCCAGGGGCTTCATGACGAAGACCTTGCAGCGGGAGAGCAGGGCGCTGTTCAGTTCGAACGACGGGTTTTCCGTTGTCGCTCCGACGAGTGTGACCGTTCCATTTTCCACATAGGGCAGGAATCCGTCCTGCTGGGCGCGGTTGAACCGGTGGATTTCATCGACGAACAGGAGGGTTTTCTGGCCGTAGAGACGGCGTTTTTCCGCTTCGTCGAATGCCTTCCGCAGATCGGAAATGCCGGAGAACACCGCGGAAAGCGCGACAAAGTGCATATCGCTGACATTGGCCAGCAGGCGGGCGATCGTTGTCTTTCCGCATCCCGGGGGGCCCCAGAGGATGAAGCTGGAGATTTTCCCGCTTTCAATCATACGCCGGACCGGTCCATCGGGACCGATCAGGTGTTCCTGTCCCACGATTTCGTCCAGAGTTTCGGGCCGCAGTTTATCCGCAAGCGGCCGATCCGCAAGTTGTGTAAAAAGTCCGTCTTCCATAAGAGATCCGCAATCGTAAATTGCCGGGGGTTCTGTTTTCTGCTGTTTAAAACAATAACGAAAGGAAAGATGTTCCCTTTTTTGTGATTTTTCAAGCGCCGGGGAAAGAAAAATCTTTTTTTTCGCGGAGAAAAAGGATTTTCCGGGATTGGGGGAGGAGCATTTCCCGGGGAGCGTCGGCTTCGGTGTTTCGGAAGCTGTTCTGGAAAAGGGCTTCTTTGTCCGGAAGGGGGACGATGGGAAATGCTTCAATCGGAGAGCGGGAACCGTTCGCCCTCCACCGGAGAAAAAAGGAGCGAACAAAAAAAATCCCCGGTTGCGAAACGCAGCATTGTGTGCCATATTACCGGAGAACGAACAGAACTTGATTCAACGAAGGAGTTACTCATGAGGAATGTTGTGATTGTTGGTACCGGTCCCGCCGGCCTGACCGCGGCGGTCTATGCGGGACGGGCGAATTTGAATCCCCTGCTGATCTCGGGGCCTCTTCCGGGCGGACTGCTCACTCAGACGAGCGATGTCGAGAATTTTCCCGGTTTCCCCGAAGCCGTCAACGGCTATGAACTGATGACGAAGATGCAGGAGCAGGCATCGCATTTTCATGTTGATTTTGCGAGCGAGACTGTCGAGGGGGCGGAACTGAAGGCGGGAGGACCTCATAAACTGCATCTTTCGTCCGGGGAGACGGTGGAGTGCCGCGCATTGATCGTTGCCGTCGGTTCGAGTCCCCGCTGGCTCGGGCTGGAATCGGAGGAGAAATTCAAGAACCGCGGCGTTTCCGCCTGTGCCACCTGCGACGGCGCATTCTATCGCGGCCTTCCGGTCGTGGTGATCGGCGGCGGCGATTCCGCAATGGAAGAGGCCAACTTCCTGACCCGTTTCGCTTCCGAAGTGACGGTCATTCATCGGCGCGACGCTCTCCGCGCCTCGAAAATCATGGCCGAGCGCGCAATGAAAAATCCGAAAATCAAATTTGTCTGGAATTCCGCTGTGACCGAGGTCTTCGGCGCCGACGACGTCGATGGCGTCAAGGTCCGCAATCTTCAAACCGGCGCGGAAACCTCCATTGCCTGCAAGGGGGTGTTTGTCGCTCTGGGGCACGTTCCCAATACCGCAGTGTTCGCCGGTCAGCTTGCGATGGATGAGGCGGGATATATCGAGCTGGAGGGCGCAACCTCCCGCACCTCCGTGGACGGGGTTTTCGCCGCCGGCGACTGTGCCGACAAACGGTATCGTCAGGCAATCACCGCCGCCGGAATGGGCGCGCGCGCCGCCATCGACGCGGAACGCTGGCTGGAAGAATAATTCCGGAAGCTTTATGGCTCAACACGCGCCTCCGCCGATGGAGGCGCCGTGCGATTCGAATCGGACGGATCGTTCTGTGATCCGTTCAGTTTTTGCCATGCAGCTGATATTTCCGGCGCAGTCCCTCATAGATCGTGATGGCAACGGAATTCGCCAGATTCAGACTGCGATGGAAATTGCCCGGCATGGGAATTGTGTAGAATTGATCGGAAAAACGGTCGTGCAGTTCCTGCGGCAGCCCTCTGCTTTCGCTGCCGAAGACCAGGAAGGAGCCCGGTTCCATGGGGCAGTCCCAGTAGAGCTTCCGGGCTTTGGTCGAAAAAAAGTAGATCGGGCTTTTTCCGGCGTACTCTTCCAGATCGTTCCAGGAGGCGTGCTTCTGAAAATCCACATGATGCCAGTAATCCATTCCCGCGCGGCGGACATATTTGTCCTCCAGCGAGAACGAGATCGGCTCCACAAGATGCAGTCGGCATTCCGTACAGCAGCAGATGCGTCCGATGTTTCCGGTGTTCTGTGGAATTTCCGGCGCAACCAGGGTGACATGATAGAGCGGGTCCGTCATTTTCTCAATCCGATTTCCTTTCGTCTGTTTTTTTGCATTGATGCGGTAAAGATATTCCCGGAAGCGGAATCTTCAAGCGGCAAAGAGCAAAAAAACGTTACTTCGGGTTCCGACTCTGCCGCTTTTCGAATATTTTATCCCGCTCATTCTCTTCCCGGAGAGGTGGGGGCGGTTCCGCAGGCTTCCCGAGGAGAGCGGGGAGGGCGATCGTGCGGGAGCCTTGTTTCGGGCGTTTTTCAACGGTCATACTGATTCGGGTTCCAATTCCAAGGATTGAGTCGCGGAAGGGGATGACGTTGCGGCAACATTCCTCTTCCCGTGAAAAAAAAGAAATCATTTGCAAAAAAATTGAAATCGGCATTTGAAAAGCGGGATTCCGTATCTTACATTCCAGGATGAAACAATCGGAAAAAGAATGGATTGAATCCCGGAGTTGAGTATGCAGTCGGAAGTGGAATGGTTTTTAAGCGCTCTGATCGACAATCAGCTGATTACGCTTGAAAAAGGAATTGAAATCAACGATGCGCTCGGGGGATCCCCGGATGTGCTGACCTATGCGCAGGAAATCCTGAATATTCTCTGCGATGGAGTTTCCGAGGAGGATGCCCGGAACTGGGCCTCCCAGCTGGAAGAGGTGATCGCCTATGCTCAGGAGCAGGCGGCTTCCGGAGCCGTGCCCGAACTCTTCCAGCAGCAGGTGGAGACCGTCATTCCGGAACAGGAGAATCATCCGGAGGAGTCGGAAGCGCCGTCCGCGGAACCGGCGGAATCGACGGCGTCGGAAGAGCCGACAGCGGAACCGGAGAATCTGTTTGAAAAGCTCCGGCTTGCTGTGGCGCACCAGCAGCAGGTCGTGGAGCAGAGAAAAGCGCATTTGTCCTCGGGGAAAGACACGGAAAAAAGCGGAAAGTCGGGAAAGAGTTCTTCGAAAAGCGTGGAATCCGCGTCATCGGGAGCTGCCGCAGCAGGGACGACCGTCTCGCTGGATGATTCCGATTACGAGGAGTCTTCGGAGCTGCCGGATATTCGCACGGTATCCTCCATGAGCGATGCGGAGGTCGCGGTCTGCATGAAACATCTTCTTCTGGGACTTCGGGCCTATGGCGTGAGCGATCTGCATATCTCCTCGAATGCGCCGCTGTTCATCCGGCGGAGTCTGGCGCTGGAACGTCTGGATCCCGAGTGGGTGGTGCCGGACGAGGATGCGCAGCGGATGAATCTGGCTCTTCTGAGCGAGGAACAGCGGGAGAAGTTTCGTCGGGAGCAGGACATCAGTTTCGGACTGGAGATCGGGAAAGCGCGTTTCCGGACGGCGCTGATGTATCACAAGGACGGCATATCCGGCAGTTACCGCCTGGTGCCCGACCGGATCCAGACGCTGGAGGAACTCGGATTCCTGCCCGATGACGCCCGGAACATCCGTCGGCTGCTGGACTATACCAATGGTCTGATTCTCGTTACCGGGCCGCTGGGATCGGGGAAAACCACGACGCTCGCCGCCATGATTGAAGTCGCCAATCAGAACCGGGAGGATCATATCATCACGGTGGAGGATCCGATTGAGATTATTCAGACCTCCAAGAAGTGTCAGATCACGCAGCGGGAGATCGGCCGCTGCACCAACAGTTATCATGCCGCACTCAAAGGGGCGCTCCGGGAGGACCCCGATATTATTGTGATCGGAGAGATGCACGATCTTGAAACCATAGAGAACGCCATAACGGCCTCGGAGACCGGGCATCTGGTGATCGGAACTCTGCACACCTGCGACGCCGGCAATACGCTGAACCGGGTGCTGGATGTGTTTCCGCCGTCCCAGCAGCCTCAGATTCGCGCGATGACAGCGGGATCTTTGCGTGGAATCATCTGCCAGAGACTCATTCCCGCGGCGAATGGCGGTCTGACGATTGCATATGAAATTCTGATTAACACCATCGCGGTCGGCAACATCATCAGCGAAGGAAAAATCTATCAGCTTCCCGCCACGATGCAGATCGGCAGCAAAGCGGGAATGTGCACGCTGGATCAGAATCTGCTGGAAAAATACAAGGCGGGGCACATCACCTACGAAACCGCGCTGTATTATATGAAGGATACCTCGATCATGGATCAGCTGAAGAAACTGTATGCCATGCAGCAGGCGCAGCAGTTCATGGCGGAAAAGGCGGCACGGGAAGCCGCCGAGGCCGCGGCGGCAGCGGAGAAAAAGTGAACGGCGAAGGGAGACAATACAATGGCACTCATTGATGCGTATCTGAAGGAGATGCTGAGTCTGAAAGGATCCGACCTTCATCTTTCGATCAATTATCCGGCCAAATACCGTTTGAGCGGGAACCTCAAGCCGGCGAATGACAAGATTATCACAGCGGAGTTCATGGAGAAGATGCTGAAGGAGATCTGTTATCCGCCGGAACGCTGGGATACGTATTTGAAGGAGCACGATCTGGACTTTGCCTATGAGATTCCCGGTCTTGCGCGTTTCCGCTGCAATTATATGTATAATTATTATGGACAGGCGGCGGTTCTGCGGCAGATTCCCAGCAAGATTCTGACGGTGGCGGATCTGAACCTTCCGCAGATTCTTCTGGACATCTGCCGGATCAAAAGCGGTTTGATTCTGGTGACGGGACCGACCGGATCCGGAAAGTCGACGACCCTTGCCGCGATGATTGATTATATCAATGAAACGATGGACAAACATATTATCACCATTGAGGACCCGATTGAATTTGTTCATACGAACAAGCGCAGTACGATTGTGCATCGTGAAGTTGGTCTTCACAGCCGGTCGTTTCCGGTTGCGCTACGCGGGGCGATGCGATCGGATCCGGACATTGTGCTGATCGGGGAGATGCGGGAACAGGAGACGATTCGTCTTGCGCTGACCTGTGCGGCGATGGGAATGCTCGTTTTTGCGACATTGCATACGAATAATGCTCCGAAGACGATCGACCGGATCATTGACGCGTTTCCCGCGAATGAACAGGCGCAGATCCGGACGATGCTGGCGGAATCGCTTCAGGCGGTGGTGTCGCAGCTGCTTTGCCGCAAGATAGGAGGGGGCCGGATTGCGGTTCATGAGATTCTTCTCTGGACGGATGGTCTTCCGAATACGATTCGCGAGGGACAGATTTCCAATATTCGAACGATTATTGAGGCGAACCGGGGCATTGGCATGTGCAGTATGGATGGCGGATTGAAGACGCTGCTTGAAAACGGCATTATCACCGGAGAGGAAGCGTATATGAAAGCAAGCGATAAGAAATTGTTTGCGGAATATATTGAAAAATAGAGGAAAAAAACAGAAATTGACTTGACAAGTGTGAAAACGGTTTTATATTAAGGGATACAACGATCAAGGCGGCTTAGCTCAGTCGGTAGAGCGATGGAATCATAATCCACAGGTCACTGGTTCGAGCCCGGTAGCCGCCACCAGAAATTCAGCCTCACGCGAGTGAGGCTTTTTTTATATAGCAGGATATGGTTCTTGAGAAATGATTTTTGACAGGATGGATTGAAAAATAAGAAATAGAGTGTAAACTATGGGGGTGGGGGCTTGGAGAATTGGGAGAGATGGTCGAGTGGTTTAAGGCAGCGGTCTTGAAAACCGCCGTGGGGTTTCCTCACCGAGGGTTCGAATCCCTCTCTCTCCGCCATTTTTTTTGCCCCCATCAGAATCTTTAAATCAGAGTCACTTTGCGCAACCGCCGCTAAAACCCGCTGACACAAAGGGTTTTACAACATTTTGTCCCGTGTGCTTAAAACACACTC
>CALXRL010000027.1 GCA_944390735.1 uncultured Victivallales bacterium
GCTGGGGAAGCTGATATTCCGTTTCGGAAAGTGTCGCTGCGCAGATGATCCAGATCGTCTTCGGATTGCCGGCGTTGAAGCAGATGGATTTGACAGGGGATTTCGAGTTCAGTTTGAATTTCGAGACGTAAAGGGAGCGCCATTCTCCATCCGTGCTTCTTGCCCGCACTCCGATTGCTCCGTTGGAGAGCATCGTTCCTTTCCACCAGTCATCCACATCCACTTTGGAACAGACTTTTATGTCCTCCGACGTTCCATCCATGTAACGGATGGTGACGGAACCGACCGGTTCGGATTTTGTCAGTCCCCAGCAGAGAGTGTGCATCAGATAGAGGAAATGTGCCTTTTCCGGTTTCTCCAGCAAAATCCCCTTCTGCTTCGGTCCCGCGGGGAAATAGTTGGAATGCATGGTGAGAATGCACTTGTCCTTGACAGCGGGGGAAAAAGGAACGTTTGCAAATTCATTTTTTGCCAGATGGGGCCAGCGGAAAAAGCGTCCATCATTTCCCGCTCCCTGATCGGACCAGCCGCCTTTGCCATCTCCCGCAGTTTTGTCCACATATCCCATGTTGCCATACCGCGCCAGATTCAGAGGCGTTCCCGCGACAGCAATGCGCAGATTGCGGATCCCGAAGGTGCCGCTTCCGTTCTGCATGCCGAGAAACAGCTGGATGCGTTCGGCATTTTCCGGAATGAAACAGAGACGTTCAAAAGGTTCCCAGTCATAGGTCCCGAATTTTCCTGAGATGCCCGGATAGAGAGTTTGTCCACCTGTACAGGAGATGATGAACATGGTTTTGGGGCCCAGAAAATCCTTTTCGGGCAGAGCCAGGTTGCTGCCGCGGCGTTCTCCTGTGATTCGGATCAGTTTCCCTTTCATCTCTGAAACAGGAAATGTCTTGTAGATCCCATGCATGCCGCGTTGTTTTTCTCCGAGAGAAAATTGTGCTCCGCCGTTGGCAATGACCGCATTGTAGCTCTGATCCCAGGTCTTCAGTTCTTCGGCGTTCTGAAGAGGAAATTTCCATTCGCCTGCTCCCGGAAGAGGTATTGACGCAGTCAGGAAAAGCAGAAAAGTGAGGAGAGAGAAAAAAGATTTCATCAGTATGGAATACTCCTGTTTGACTTATTGCGGCCAGAGAGGAAAGGTGTTGTCGGAACATTTGTTCGCGTAAGCGTAATACTTTGCATAGTTGCTGTCGATCAGTTTTCGAGGATTGACCGAGAAGACATGACCGTCCGCTGCGAGATTGTTGTCGCGGAAATTGTGTCGGTTCGGCGATCTCGTCTCCGAATTGGTGCGGTTCCAGAAGTAGACAAAATGGGTTCCTCCGGTGGAAACGGCATTTTGATAATCATAGTCGATCGCCATGACCGTCATGGAGGGTTGACGACAGCGCGTCATAAGGCGGGCGTTGACCGTCAGAAAGCCATCAACGAAATTGTAGGTTGCCACCCCGAGCAGCTGGTTCCATGCATAATTGGTGTGAATTACGCTGGTGCCGATTGTACAGTATTGAGAAGGATCGCCCGACGGACAATGAAAAAGTTTTGGATCCTCCTTCTCAATGTCGATATGTTTGAGGGCTCTTCCTTTGACATACGGAAACAACTGCATCAAAAAGTTCTGATCCATGCCAACAGCATTGACCCATCCTCCGCTTGCCGGTGTGTAAAGGTCGTTGTCTGTGGCATAGTTCTGTGCGGCGATTCCGATCTGTTTCAGATTGTTCGTGCAGGTGATTGCCTGAGCACTGTCTCGCGCTTTGTTCAATGCCGGAAGAAGAAGTGCAGCAAGAATTGCAATAATTGCAATTACTACCAAAAGTTCAATCAATGTAAATCTGGTTGAACATCTGTTCCGGTTTTTTTTCAGAGGACGATTCATGGTGTCTTCTCCTTATTTTGTTTTTCATGAAATTGGTAGTTCCAATTGAACATCTGCTGCTGTCGTGGTAAGTCCGGATTTTTCAGGAACCGTTGAACAGTTGCGGCGACTTGATTGGCAAATTCCTGAAAAGGAAATTCAAACAGACCGACAGGTTCCTGAACGGACGGTGGAATATACATGAATGTGTAAAGACGGCATTCCTGATTGAGATCAATGTGATACCGGTGCAGAAGTCCGGCGATTTCTTCAAACGTCTCTATGGAGAGAACGGCCGCATTGGGACGAAACCCGTTTTTCAATGTCTCTTCGACTTTTTCAAGCGACTGATCGCTGTAGAAAAAGAGGGAATCAGGCAAAGGGATCCCGGCTTCGGAAAATGCTTTCTGACAGCCGCGGAAGGTGGTTTTAAAATAGCGTTTCCCCTGAGAAAACAGAGGACAGGTCCGTTTTGCTTTCAGAAGAACCTGTCCGAGAACATATCCTTTTTCGTAACGGTCGAGTTCAATGCTGATCAGTCCATCAATGGTCGCGTCAACAACGACTACCGGACGGAGAGCGGAGAGCCGGCGCAGAATCTCATAATACGATTTCGGGGGGGCGATGCAGACAAAAGCATCACACCGTATGCTTCTGAGCTCTTCGAACAGATCATTTCCCCGTTCGGAATAGAGACGCACCTCCTGCACCGCCATGGAGCGGGAACATAGTTCCATTCCGATATAGGATCGCAGGGAATAGCTGTAATATTGCTGATAAAAAATTTTCCCGTCGCCATCGAGCAGCGCGATGAGAGGAGCTTTCGAAGAGGCGAATTTTGCCTGTGGAACCGTGAATGTTCCGATTCCCCGTTTGGTTTCCAAATATCCCTCCTGAATCAGGGATTTCACCCCCAATTGAACGGTACTGCGGGCAATGCCGATTTCTTTTGCCAGATCCTCATTGGAAGGAAGGCGCACCGCTTTCCCGGATTCCTGAAAGATCAGATCCATGACATACTGTCGCACCCGCATGCGGGCACTGTCATGTTTTTTCCCGTTCGCAGAAATCATTCTTTCCTCATTTCTTATAAAAATCGGTTTACCGTTCGGTATACTACATTATACAATAAAACCGGGAAAAAGTCAAGGGGGACGGGAGCGAATTTTATAAATTTTATTTTAGGGGAGGATTTCCGGACTTTGATTCAGAGAATTCATGCGGAATGCAGAAATAATCCAATGTTTAGGGGGATGGAAAAGTGATCCGGGAAAATGGTGATACATTTTTTGCCCAAAAACTCCTTTTGTGCGATTTCTGCGAAGCGGGAGCCTTTGCGTGAAACGCAAAAGGCGTCAAACGTTTCGGGAAAGAGGGGAGCGCGAGGGGAGAAGAACCGCTTTTCAAAGCGGTTTTCGCCCCTCGCAAAAATAAAAAAGAGCTTCCGAGGTCCTCCCGGGCAGCGTCGGGGAAGCTTTGCTTCGTCTTATAACGCTCAACAATTTGCGTTTCAAAGGGGAATGTTCGCAAACGGGGAACGCGAAGTCCCACTTCTTCCGCGTTCGTCAGGAGGTTACGTCTGCAGCTTCCGCCCTGCGTATCTGCCGATCCGGACTGCGCTGATACCTCGAAGCCTGGCAGATCGCGTCAGCTTCCGCATTCAGAAGCGCATTCAGAGTATCCTCGGCCGACTGCCGAACCACTCCTCAAGATGTGTCCGATTTTCTTGCGCTGCATTTTTCAAGGCCTGTTTTTCCTTTTTTTGATTATGGTTTGGTCACTATACTCCATCAGAAAACAGCCCTTTTTCAAGAGCCTTCTTTCAAGATGTGCGCAATTTTCCGGACGTTATTTTCCCGAAAAATGATAAAACCATCCAGTAAATATAAATGATGCGAAAATTCCAGCGGAACCCTCTTGACTTTTCCGGCCTTATGAGGTATAATAAAAACAGTGAGTGAGTCACTCCGTTGCACAAATGATCGGAAGGTTGAATGATGCGGATTAAAGAGGTGACACGAGGAGAACTCGTGGAAAAATACATTGTGGAGAATGTGATCGCCAAC
>CALXRL010000028.1 GCA_944390735.1 uncultured Victivallales bacterium
AGGATCAGCGCAAAGAGAACAATGGTCAGCAGCATCCGGCGGACCAGCAGTCCTCCGACCGCCAGATAGCCGTTTCGCGTCCAGTTCAGGCCGATGTTGAACCAGTGGAAAAGACCCCGCGGATGCGAGCTCGGCCGAAGAACAATCGCGCAGAGTGCCGGGCTCAGCGTCATGGCGTTGACGGCCGAAAGACAGAGCGCTATGCACATGGTGACGGCAAACTGTTTGTAGATCGTTCCCACCATTCCCCCGTAGAACATGATCGGCAGATAGATCGCCACCACCACGAGCGTGGTTGCAATCAGGGCGCCGGTGAGCTGCTGCATGGTTTTCATGGCGGCGTCGAAGGGGGCCAGATGTTCCTCGTCGATCAGTCGTGTGCAGTTTTCCGTCACGCAGATGGCATCGTCCACCACCGAACCGATGACCAGGATCAGCGCGAACATGGTCAAGGTGTTGATGCTCATGTCCAGCAGATAGAGGAACAGGAAGGTGCCGATCAGCGAGACCGGAATCGTGACCGAGGGGATGATCGTCGCCCGCCAGTCCTGCAAAAACAGATAGGTGATGAGCACCACAAGGATGAACGTCAGGATCAGGGTTTCGACGATTTCCATCATGGAGACCACAACGAATTCCGTGGAGTCGTATCCGACCTCCCATTTCATTCCGTCGGGGAAATTCTCCTGAAGTTTGGTGAGTTCGGCCTTGATGTTGTTCATGAGTTCCAGCGCGTTCGCGTCGTTCAGTTTGAAGACGGCGAGAATCACGGAGGGACGGCCCTTGTAGGTTCCGGGACTGTTGTAGGTCTCCGCGCCGAGTTCGATTCGTGCGATGTCGGAAAGGCGCACCTGACGGCCGCCTTCCCCGGATTTGATGACGATGTTGGCGAACTCCTCCGGGGTGGCGAGACGACCTTTGGCGTCGACTTTGAACTGCATCCATTTGCTGGTGGATTCCGTGCCGACCGAACCGGTTGCCGCCTGAATGTTCTGGTTGGAGACGGCGGTGCGGATGTCGTTGTCGCTGACGGAGTAGGCGCGCATTTTGTAGGGATCCAGCCAGATGCGGATGCTGTATTCCTGCTCGCCGAAGATCACCGCCTGACCGACTCCGTCGATTCGTGCGATGGCGTCCTTCAGATGAATGCTTGTGTAGTTGCTGAGAAACAGCGAGGTGTGTTCCGGATTCTCACTGAAGATGGAGATGGTGGCAAGCATGTCGCTGGACCGTTTCACAACGGTGAGTCCGTTGTTGACCACATCGGTGGGAAGGGTGTGTTCCGCGCGTTTCACGGCGTTGTTCACGTTGACCAGAGCCATATCCTCGTCGGCTCCGGACTTGAAGGTCAGGGTCAGGGTGTAGTTGCCGAGGTTGTCCGACTGGGAGGAGTAGTAGACCATGTCCTCGATTCCGTTGACCTCGGATTCCAGGGGCGATGCGACCGTGTCGGCGATGACCTGGGCGCTGGCGCCCGGATAGGTCGCCATGACCATGACGGTCGGCGGAGAGATCTGCGGATATTCCGCAATCGGCAGCTTGTAGACGCAGATGATTCCCGCCAGCATCAGAAAGAGGGAAATCACCAGCGCAAACCGCGGCCGTCGAATGAAAATTGCTGAAAACATACTTCCGCCTCCTTTACTTCTGAAGAGCGCCGATCACGGGATTGACCACGTCGCCGGGTTTCGTCTTGTGGATTCCTCCGGTGACGACGTTTTCTCCGGGCTTGAGTCCGGAAAGAACAATCTGCTTGTCCTGCACCTGCGGACCGATGACGATGGTTCTGCGTTCAATTTTGTTGTCCGGACCGACCACATAAACCGAATGGGTCTTGCCATCGGTCATCAGGGCGGTAACGCTGACTGCGGGGAGGGGCTTCTGGAAGATTTCGCAGAAATGAACGGTCACATAGCCGCCGGGAATGAGTTCCATGTCGGGATTCTCCCCTTTGAGCTGAATCATGAGTGTACCGGTTTTGGAGTCGATCTGGTTGTCGACGAAATCCACTTGGAATTTTCCCTTGTAGGGTTTTCCGTCCGCGCGGATGATCTCCATGCCTTCGGGGGAGAGGGTTCCGTTGCGGCTGTATTTAAAGAAATCGGCTTCGCTCATGGAGAAGCGGACCTCAATCGGATCGAACTGGACGATGGTGGCAAGGGTTCCTTTTTCCGGTGTGATGTAATTGCCTTCGCTGTATACGTTGCGTCCGATCCGCCCGTTGAGTGGGGAATAAATTTTCGTGTAGGAGAGATTGTTCTCGGCGAGAACCAGATTGGCGCGCGCCTCGTCCAGTTTTCCTTCGTAGACCTGATTGGAGCGGACGGCGTTTTCGTAGGTGGTCTGTGCCGTTGCGCTGGATTTGTAGAGGGTTTCGTACCGTTTCTTTTCCCTGGCGGCGTAGTTGAGTTCCGCGAGCGTCTGCTTGAGGGTTGCCTTGGCGACGTTGACGTTTTCCTTGTAGATGGTGTCTTCGATCTGGAAGAGCAGATCGCCTTTCTTCACCAGACTGCCCTCCCGGAAGGCGGATTTCCACATGACTCCGTCGATTCGGGCGACGATGTCGACCGTTTCGGAGGCGTAAACGGTTCCCACATAGACCTTGGATTCCGTTTTCTTCACTTCCGAGACCTTTTCCACTCGGACCGAGGGAACTGTGGCAACTGCCGCCCAGGCTCCCAATGCCGCGGAAGCGCAGAGTACTGTCATTGAAATTTTCTGAATGAGCGTATTCATCCGTATATCTCCATCTGTTGTTATCTGTTCAAACGACTGTTTGTTGTTCCGGCATGTTTGCTGCCTCTGTTTTTTCTTTTCCGCTTTCTGGAAAGGATCCGGAAGCGGCGGGTTGTGTGTATCGCTCCTGTTTGTTTCTGTTTCTTTTTTCGGGTGGTTTTCTCCATCAGCCGAGGGCTCCGCGATGAAAGCAGAGACATGCGTCGGCGAGAAAAGTTCCTTTCCGGATCAGGCTTTGGATGCGCGTTCGGCGAATCCTTTGCAGAGAGTCATGAAAAAGGAGAGGTCCCGGTCACTGAGGGAGCCCCGGAGCTTTTTCAGGGATTCTCGGTAATTGGCAACGATGCGCGACTGGCTTTCGCGAGCCTTGTCCGTCAAGATGATTTTTTTCAGTCTTCCGTCCAGGGATACGGGTTCTCTGCGGATGAGTCCCTGCAGTTCCAGAGCCTGCAGAAGACCGGTTGCTGAAGAAGCCCGGATTCCGAATTCCTCCTCAATATCTTTTTGATAAACATCCTGTTCGAGGGAAACGATCGAGAGAAAACAGAGAAGGCGCGACTGACTTCCGGTGACTCCTGTCTGCCGGGCGTAGTTGTCGCACATCCGTTCGATGCATCGAGCCGTATGGATGATGTGTCCGATCAGATCCCGTTGTTTCAGTGGCATTTCTCTTCTCCCTAATTATGTAGTTTCCTAACTAATATAGCGGGAAAAATAGAGATTTCAAATTCTTTTTAGAAAAAATCAAAGGGATGGCGAATTTGAAAGAAGATCGGAAAGATAAAGAACAGCCGGGATTCCGGATCGCTGTGGAATCCCGGCGTGAGGAGAGTTTTTTACCAATGAAAATAGCGGTAGGGATCGTCCTGGATCTCCGGAGTATCCGCATAAAGATTGATTTCTGACGATCCGAAAATCAGATGCGGCGTTCCGAAAATACCGCCGTTTCCGCGGAGATCGCGGCAGAGGACGGTCAGTGTGTTGCCTTTTTTCTTCAGAAGACGGGGAAGAAGGGAATATTTACGCTCCACGGTCCAGTAATCTTCCGGATGGGTTTTGTCGGAAATCTCGCCGAGGAATGTTCCATTCAGCCAGACCCAGGAGCAGTCGTCGATCCGTCCCAGATAGAGCTGGATATTTCTGTCCGGGATTTCCGGGAGGTCGAAGACGGTATGGTAGAAGAAATCTCCGTCATATCCTTCGAGACCGTTTGCTTCGGAATCGAAGTTGGTCGCGACCTTGACTTTCCGCCAGGATGAATTGAATTTCGACCCGAGTTCCCGGTATCCTTTTTTCTCAGGATCGGCTTTCCCGAACCACTCTTTGAGAACGAGCTTGTTGGATGCCGTGAGATTTTTCAGCAGTCCGGATTCCGCCTCGGCGCCCATGTTGTGGGCGATGCGGGAGATCAGGGCATAGTTGCGGCGGCGTGTAATGCGCAGCTGGAACTCTTCCTTTTCGAACATCCAGGGAGCAACCTGAATGAACACCATATTCCCTTTGCCGTGCTTGAAGTGCTTGAGAGCGGGCCCGCATCCGCCGTCGAAGAAGGTGCTGGTCAGGGGTTTCCTCCAGAAGAGATCGCTGTTGGAGACTCCGCGGAAGAAGGAATTTTCCATCATCCCACCGGCAAGATAGGAATAGGTGTGCTTCCAGATTCCGGCTCCGTTTTTCCCGGGGACTAGAAGATCGATCGCATTTTTGTCTAGCCCGACAGCAAGAAGGTTCGTGCCGCGTGCGACCGCTTCCCGGCAGCCCTCCGGGGAGAAGCCGGGGGCGACGATGAGAAGATCTTCCGGTCCGTATCCGGAACCTGTTTCATACTTGATTTTCAAGGTGTCAAGAAGATTTTTGCCTTCGGTCCCGCCGGAATAGAAGGTCCTCCGACTCTTTTTCGCCGGACTCTTTTCCAGAAATTCCAGGGCGGAGGCGAAGAGTTCGACTGCTTCCGGTGAGGCTGCAGTTCGTCCGGAAAGATCCAGCTGGGAGAAGAGAATTTCCGCTTTTCCCTCTTTGAACATCAGGAGCGGTGCGTAGGAGAGATTGAATCCTCCGTGAAGAACAGGCATCCAGTCGCCGACGCATGGTTTTTCCGGCAGAACCGTGGCAACGGCTCCGCGATATCCCGCCTGAATATTCCCGTAAACGGGAATTCCGAGCCATTCCGAACGGCGTTGATAGGGGGGCTTGAGCGTTGCGGCACCTCGCCAGTTTTCGAGCGGCTTTCCGAGAAATTCCGGCAAGAGCGGAAAGAGTTTGCGCAATCCATATTCGGTACTTCGGATTCCGAGCCGGTTCCAGAGGGTGGAGTGGGACTGCTCCAGGATCAGAAGTTTGACGCCGGATTTCGCCATGGCTCCAAGATCGCCCGGATACTTTTCGAGAGCGTTTCGTCCGATGATGAGGATTTCGCCGGGCGACGGCTTTCCGCTGTGGATGGTCAGACCGAGGGCCGAGAGCAGTTTTCCGGCGCTTCCTTCCGGATCGAAGCAGTAGAGCGGCGTTTGAAGTTTCGCTGAACGTCGGTTGCCGACGGTAAAGCCGAAGGAGTCTTCCGTCCATCCATTGGAGTACTGAAAGGTTGCTTTCAACGTGAGGTGTTCCGGTGCATTTCCGGAAAGTTTGAAATCGATGGGGATGAACTTCTTTTCGCCGCCATCCAGAGAGACGGTGCCGCTTTCTTTCCGTTCAAGTCCGGGGATTTCCCAGGTGTATCGAATCTCTTCCCTGTGCATTGTGTCGTTGAGGAGCATCAGAGATTTCTGTACGGATTCTCCGCGGAGGAAATAGGTGTTCTGTTCGGTGAAATCACCGATCTTTCCGGTGATCTGCCCGAGGATGGGACGATACGCATCCCGGACAGCGGAACCGATGCCACTTTCCCCGTCTCCGTAGTCGAGCTGACGGAGATGAATGTAGTCGGGCTTTATTCCAGTTCGTTTCAGATTCCTGAAGCGGTTTTCATTGAGGACCAGAGGAACGTCCATCACTTTCCAGAAGGCATAGTGGTCCCAGAAGGCTAGTCCGGAAAGGCCGTGACCGCGGAAATAGGGGATCGTTTCTCGCAGCATCATAGCTTGAACTCCTGCCACTGCGGGACTTTCCAGCAGCCAGTTGTAGCGGCTGAAGGAGGCTTTTTTATTGCCGAACATCGCCGCCTGAGAATTGAGAAAATATTTCTGCACGCCGTCCAGAATGTATGCTTTTTCTCCCAGATAGGGCGCAATGTATTCATTAAGCCAGATGGACATGACCTGCGGTCCGGACCAGATGAAGGCAGGTCCGCGATAACTGCTCCAGCTCGGTAGATGGGGGATGCCGTATTCCACAAAGATCAGGGGCAGTTTGCTGTATTTCGACCAGA
>CALXRL010000029.1 GCA_944390735.1 uncultured Victivallales bacterium
GCGGACTTTTATTTCGAGAAGCAGTTATGCCGGTGAACTGACGGACACCATGTCCACGGCGGATATGGCTCTGCTGGTGTATCTCCATGACCCCGAAGAACTCAGCGTTCTTGAAACGGACTATGCCACACTGCATTTCCCCCTCTTGACAAAAACGGAGATGTGTAGTATAATTAAATTAATCGATAAATCAGGAGCAAAAATGGCGACTTTAAAAGATATTGCAAGGGAAGCGGGGGTTTCCAGCGCGCTGGTCTCCTGCTATCTGAACGGGAGCAAGACGATGCGGATGAGCGAAGAGACGCGCAAACGCATCGGAGAGACAATTCAGCGTCTGAATTACCGCCCGGACCGTCTGGCGCGTTCGCTCCGGACGGGGAAGTCGCGGAGTATCGGAATGCTCGGCGGCAACGTTTCGAATCCATACATGGGACATCTCGCCGACGAGGCTCTGGAGGAGGCGCGGAAACATGACTATACGCTGATTTTCGCTCTCGCCAGAACGGAGCGGGAAGAAATTGCCGAGGCGGTCGATTTTCTGCTCCGAAACCGGGTCGACGCCATTTATTCCGCAACGTTGAGTGTTGCGGAATGCGCTCTTCTGAAAGGGAAGGATCTTCCGGTTGTGCTTCCGGCGTATTCGGCTCCGGGCATGCTGTCGGTTCAGGCGGATGTGACGGAGGCGTTCTGCGATGCGTTCGGCTTCCTGCGGTCGCGCGGGCATGAGACTGCGTACAGTTATCTGGATAAACCTCTGCCTTGGAATGCCTGTATGGCGGAAGCCCTGGAGGCTACGGGTTTTCATCTTGTTCATCGGATGTATGAAGATTCGGTGCAGACGTGTCTTGATTTCGTCGCGGAGCAGCGTCCCGGGGCGATTCTTCTGAACGGTCAGAGCCTTTATCCGCTGCTTACCATGATCCGCGGAATGGAAGATTACAAGCCTGACCTGGTCTTCGGTGTGGATGAGTTTCACTGCTTCCTGGAAAGTCCGCTGATCGTCGGCGGCATCCGCACGAGCACGGCGGAGAAGGCCCATCGCGGAATTCAGGAGCTGATCCGCCGCATCGAAGATCCGGGAGTGCCGCGCGAAGGAATCATTTCGCTTGCGCCTGGAAAATTCATTGACTTCACCACCGGAAACTTTCCGGTTATGTCCTACACGGGAGCCGTTCATGACTGAAACAACCGCGAAACCCTGGTTTGCCTACCGCTCGTTCCGCAAGGAACTGAAAACACGGGAGATATTTGCCGGACTCGGCGTGCGGCAGTTCTGCATTTTTCCCGCCAATACGATCAATGCTCTCGGACAGCCCTATTCGGAATATCCTCCGGTCTGGCTCTGGGAACATCAATACGATTTTGCCGCACTCGACCGCCAGTTTGAAGACATTCTGGCATTCTGTCCGGATGCGGAGTTTCTCTTCATGCTCGATCTGAATTCTCCGCCGTGGCTCGTGCGGAAACTGCAATGCCGGCAGAAAGCTTCCGACAGCTTCGCGGAGGTCTCCGGAACCCTTGCCTCCGGGTATTGGCGGGAGGTCACCGCGGAATATATGAAAGATATTCTCATGCATGTTCAGGAGAAATACGGAAAGCATCTCGCATGCGTAATTCTTGCGTGCGGCGCAACGGATGAGTGGATGGATTACTCTCTGGGGGCGGAAACGGAGGATAAACTGCGTCTTTTCCGCGAATGGAGTGCGGAGCAGGGGCTTCCCGTTCCCCCGGCGATCCCGGACTTTGAGCGGCGCTATCATTCGCCTCGTTTCGGTGGACTTCTGCGTGATCCGGAAGAGGATCGTGAGGCAATCCGCTACTGGCGTTTCCACAGCGATCTGATCGCATCGGGAATCTGCGATTTTGCAATGGAAGCGCGGAAATATCTGCGCACCGGACAGCAAATCGGCGTTTTTTACGGCTATGTGCTGGAGCTGACAAAAAATTATCTGGTCGGCTGCGGGCATCTTGGATACGAAAAAGTTCTGTCATCTGGCGCGGTTGATTTTCTCATCAGTCCCGGTGACTATCATGACCGCCGGATGGGCGGTGGCGGTGGTTTTCAGAATCTGAACGGCTGCATTCACCGGAACAGCAGGCATTTTCTGCATGAGCTGGATCATCACACGCATACGTGCAATCTTCAGGTGACGCCGTATGCGCGGGCTTCATGGTGGACGCCTTGGCCGGATACCGCATCGGATATCGCGGGATTGCGGCGTGAGTTCTGCCGCTCGCTGATGCATGGAGCGTCGCTCTGGTTCTTCGACATGTGGGGCGGATATTATTCCGAACCGGAAATTCAGAATGCGATCCGGGAAATGAAGATCCTTTGGGATTGCCTGGCGGATTACGGACGCGAGCCCGAAGCGGAAGTCGCATTCGTCGTGGATCCGCAGAGCGTGTTCTACTGCAACGACCATCTGGAGAACAATCCGCTGCTGGAAATATTTCACACGCTTCAGAAAATCTGCAATCATCTTGGGGCTCCGTATGCGATGTATGATATTTCGGACCTGCCGAAACTGCGGGAGGTTCCGAAACTGACGGTTCTGCCGATGTGGATTGAATTCGATGAACGCCGCCGCGAACTGCTCCGCAGCTGTCTGCCCGGAACCCGTCTCCTTTGGCTTGGTCCGTGCGGTCTGACCGACGGGAACCGCTGGGGGGCTCAAGTTCTTCCGGAAGGAATGGCGTTTCCGGATTGCTCCGTTTTTTCGGCGGAGATTCTGCGAAGGGAAGCGGAGCTGGCTGGAGTTCATCTGTATTGCGATGCTGCGCTTCCTGTGTGGGCGTCGGGTTCTCTGCTCTCGTGTCACTGTGCGGAGGCGGAGAGACATACGTTCCGCCTGAAGCGGCGGGCGGCAAAAGTCGTGGAGCTCTTCAGCGGACGGACCATTGCGGAAAACTGCGAATCATTTGATTACACTTTCCGCAAACCGGAAACGGCGCTTTTTGAACTGATTGAAACAAAATAACCATAAGAAGGAGAAGGTCTTGAAACAGAATTGCAGAGGAAAACAGAAGATTGCCGGAGGCCGGAAGGGGGATGTCCGGATGTTCACGCTTATAGAGTTCCTTGTGGTAGTTGCGATCATCGCAATCCTTGCCGGAATGCTTTTGCCGGCTCTGAACAGCGCACGGTCAAAGGCCAGACAGGTGCAATGTCTTTCCGCAATGAAGCAGGTGGTTGTCGCCGGAGTCGGCTATGCTTCGGCAAATGACGACTACTGGATTCCGCAAACTCTTGAGAGCCGGTGGTATACGAACCAGGCGTTCCAGAGTCTGCTGGGAACGAAATGGGAGGATGCGGATCAGACGTTTGCGCGGGTGAAGCAGAGTGCGGCGTGTCCGGAATATCAGCCAAGTTCAAATCCGGATGATAAGGAAAACGGAGGCTTTGTGCAGATGAAGCGCATCTACGGGCTTCCCTGCGGTCTGGCGGGAGCTGCTCCGGATGATATCGTTTACCGGCTGGTGAAGATAAAACGTCCGTCGGTGAAGTTCGCGTTTCTGGAAACGCTTGACGGCGGACGGGTTTACTACTGGAGCTCGAAACTGACAAATTATCTGGCAAAGAAGGATTCTGTCGGTACGGCGGACGGAGTGGCGGGATACCGTCACCCGGGATACCGGATGAACACGGGATTTTTTGACGGTCACGTGGAAAACCGTTCGTACAAGCGCGTGGAAGACGGTTCCTACAATCAGGTCAATCCAAACTACTGGGCATGGGGCAACTGAAAACAGAATAATACAACAATAACACAATGATGAAAGGACTATTCTCATGAAAACTCAATTGAAATGGCTGGCGCTCGCGTTTCCCGTTGCTCTCGTGGCGGCGGAACCCGTTTACCATGTGGCGATGGACGGTTCACTCGACGCATTCGGCGCGGACAAGGCGAAAATCAAGACGGTGCAGACGAAGAACGCCGTGGATTTCGTCCCCGGCGTTTTCAAACAGGCTCTGAATGTCGTTCCGGAGAAGCCTGCGCCCTGTCTGATGAAACTGCCGGGCTTCAATTATGTTCAGGCAACTGTCGCATTCTGGTTCCGTCCGGCCTGGAAAGAGGGGGAAAGTGCATGGATCATCAATTCGCGGGATACGGACTGGAAGCCGGTGCGCTTCTATCTGCTCCATACGAAAGACGGAAATTTCGATTTGTCGGTCTGCATGCCCGGACAGGTTCAGATTTTCGGAAAAGACTCCTTGAGGTCGGGCGAATGGGCGCATATCGCCTTTACCTGGGATTTGCGGAAAAGCGAAATCCAGTTCTTCCTGAACGGAAAGCCTGTCCGGACCCGGACGGTGAAGGATGCATTCAATCCGGAAACAAAACCGATCCGTCCTGCGGTATTTTTCGGTCGGGAAGGAGAGACGGGGTCCGGCAATGGCGCATATGACGATTTCAAGATGTTCGACCGGGTTCTGAGCGCGGATGAGATTGTGGAACTTGCGAAAAAATAAGAAAAAGGAGAATCCATGAAGAAACGTTTTTTGAATTTGCTTGCGCCATTTCTGCCGCTTCTGCTTCCGGCGGCGGAACCGGTGTTTTACTTTCCGCTCGACGGTTCAGGCGATGTGATCGGGGCGGACGGAAAGAAAAATGGAGCCGCAATCGTGGAAGGCCGCGCCGGATATCTCTCCGGAGTGATCGGAAAGGCGCTGGATGTGAGGCGTCATGCCTACGATCAGGTTACCGTGATGACGGCCAAGAATCTGCCTGCGCAGAATCTGACCAGCGGAACGGTTGCTTTCTGGTTCAAGCCGCATTGGAAGGAAAATGATCCGGAGCAGAATTTCATCATCAGCGGACGCGATTCCCAGTGGAAGTTCCGGTTTTACATGATCAACTTCAAGGATGGCGCCACGGAACTCAGCGTCTGTGCTCCGAAACAGGTTCAGATCATCCGGAAGAAACTGTTTGAACAGGGCAAGTGGCATCATGTTGCGTTTACCTGGAATCAGGCGAACGGGGAAGTCCGCCTTTTCATCAACGGAAAAGAGGTCGCGAAACGCTCGATCCCGAATGCGTTTGAAAAAATGGAAACGCCGCGTCCGCTGAATCTCTTTCTCGGAAATGAGAGCACCGACCGTTTCAAGGCGCAGGTCGGAAACGGACTTTATGATGAAGTCAAGATCTTCAACATTCCGCTGACGCCTGCGGAAATATTCGTGCTTGCTTCCGGTGGCGCAAAAGAGAACTTCAAGGAACTTTCTCTTGATTCGGCCGTGCGGAGCGAACGTGTGTTTGAAACGGTCTTCCGCAATTCCGAAAGCCGTTATGCGGGACCGAAGAAACTGCTGGTTCTACACGGGACTGATTCGAAACGGAAAATCTCCTTTACCGCAATGGGCGCATCCGGCAGACTCTCCATGATTGCCGAAAATTCAGGTGAGACGAAGACTCTGGAGACCGCCAGTTCGTTTCCTCTGACGGAGCCGCACCGCATTACGCTTCTGCAGAATGGCAAAGAGCTGATTTTCAAACTGGACGACGGTGTGCAGGGTAAAGTTGTGTTCTCCGTTCCTTTCGGGAAAATTGTGAAGGCGGAGGGGGCGGAAGGCGTTTCCCTCTCAGCGCCGTCGTCGGTGCCGTCGGCAAAACAGCGGAAGAGACTTTCGGATCTTTCCGTGCGCAAGGCGGAACTGCCTCTTTGGGATCTTGCCGATGCCGCACGCGCTGAAAACGGCATCCGGAAAGGCGTTTGTCTGAACGGTCACTGGCGCGTGATTCCTGTCGACGATTACAGTTACGCTCCGCCGGAAGGGGAATGGGGGTATATGCGGGTCCCGGGCAGTTTCCGCTCCCCGCTGTTCCAGATTTACCGCGACAACAACGGCAAACTGGAATCAGCAAACGGCAAGTGGAATGGCAAATCCATTGCGAAGAAACAGGCGGGCTGGTATCAGCGCGTGTTTGAGGTTCCCGCCGATCTGAAGGACGGCGGGCGGATTTACCTGAACTTCGCAAATCTCAACGGTGACGCCGGACGCGTTTATCTGAATGGGAAGCTGATTCATGAATTCCGTCAGGATTTCAAGTCTTTCATGACTACTCCGAATTCGAAGCGTCTGGATGTGACGGAGGTTGTGAACCGGAACGGGCGGAATGTGGTGACGGTTTTCATCGACCGCCGGATCGTGAGCATGTGGAAGGGGGAGCCGAGTATCGGCGACCATTCCGAGCTTGCAATCGGCGACGTCTGGCTGGAAAATGCGCCGTCGGCTGTTTCGCTGAAGAACGCCGTCGCATCTCCGTCGTTCCGCCGGAAAAATGTTCGTCTGCGTGCGAGAATTCAGAATCTTTCCGGAGAAAAAGGAAAAGCCCGCGTACGTTTTGACTTCATCCGGAACGGAAAGACGGAAAAGTCCTTCACAAAGGAAATTGAACTTGACGGCCGCCCGGAACAGCTGATTATTTTCACGGAAAACTGGAAGAATCCGGTTCTCTGGAATGCAGACACGCCGGAACTTTACCGGATGAGGGTTGCTCTGGAGCGGAACGGAAAAGCTCTCGATGCGCTTCCGGAACAGAATTTCGGTTTCCGGGAGGCGTGGATTGAAAAAGGGGCGTTCCGTCTGAACGGCAACAAACTGCGGATGCGGATGTGGTCGAGTCCGGGCATGCAGCGCGTGCGCTTTTATTACGGAACCGCAAAAGGGGCGGAACAGTATGTGGCGCATATCCGCGAGATGAACTATGATGCGGTCCGTTACGATCTGTTCGGCAAGGAGTCGCAGATCGGAACCCCGGAATATCTGAACGAGTCGGATCGGCAGGGACTCTACAACATTTTTCCCATGCCGCCGTATGAAGATGAAGAGAAGGCGTTTTACAATGCTGAAATCGAGCGTTTTTTCGAGCATTACGGAAATCATCCGGCGATTCTGATCTGGTATACCGAATTCAACACGTGCGGCTATCCGTGGAATCAGGATCCCGCGAAGCTGACGGATACCGCCTATGCGCCGGTCCGCCACACGGTCGCGCGGAAAAGAGCTCAGTATGCGGAAGATACCATGCGTTCGCTTGATTCCGGACGCGAGTGCATCCGCCATGCCGGCGGAAATGTCGGAAAGGCGTTTACCTCCATGAACTACCAGTCGTTCGGAACTCCGTTGCAGGAGCAGGAGGACTGGCCGGCACAGTGGTCGGCGTCCGAACGCAAACAGCCGCTTCTGGTGATGGAGTCCGGGTTTCCGTATCCGGCGCAGTTCTGGCATTTCCGGAGCGGCGGCGCAAGCGGCGACGAGATGATCCCGGAGCATGCGGCACGTTACTTCGGAGATCTCGTGTTCGCCCGCGAGGACCGTCCGGTTCCGAATGCTTCGTGCTGGTTGGATTCTCCGTACGCCCCGCGCAACCGGAACCGCAATGCTCTGAATGCGCTGATGTACAGCCATGTTGTCAAGGCGTGGCGCGCATATGACATGTCGGCTCTCGGCGATTTCCCCGGTGAGCGCGATCTCGCCCGCACTGCGCGAACCTTCGATCATCACAACACCGTTTATGAAATCGACGACAATGTCAAGACGCCCGGTTACAAGCCGGATGTCAGAATCGGCACAAGTGAAACGCAGCGTCATCTTCTCACGGACTATTCGATTCCGGAAGGCCTTTACGATGTGATCCGCGATGCGTTCAATCCGCTCCTTGTGTTCCTCGGCGGAATGACGGAAGACTTTACGAACAAGGACCACGCGTTCTTCTCCGGCGAAAAGGTCCGGAAAAGCGCGGTTGTCGTGAACGATCATGCTTCGGAGCGGAAGCTGGTGTTCCGGTGGGAGCTCGTCATGAACGGAGTGGCGGTTCAGCAGGGGACCTTTGATGCGGCTGCTCCCGCCGGAGAAATTCTCAAACTCCCGATCGAACTGACTGCTCCGGACGTTCTGGAGCGCACCGATGCGGAGCTGCGTCTTCTCGTCCTGAAGAACGGTGTGCTGTATAAGAAAGATTCGTTTGCGCTTCAGTTCTTCCCGCGTCATGCAAAACGGAATTTCCGGAAGTCGGCAGCTGGGCTCTACGATCCGGAGGGGAAGACCGAAGCTGTGCTGAAAGCCGCAGGGTTTCCGTTCCGGAAAGTGAAGTCGCTGAAGGATGTGAAGGATTGCCGTCTGCTCATCATCGGACAGAACGCGCTGAAAGATGCAAATCCCGAGTTCCTGAAACAGATGGAAAACAGCGGTCTGCTGGAAGGCGGACTGAAGATTCTGATTTTTGAACAGCAGCCGTGCAATCTCGGAAACTTTGTGTTTGAGTCGCCGAGTTACCGGAACGCGTTCATCCGCCGTCCGGAGAGTCTCTATCTCCGGGGGCTGAAGGATGCGGATTTCAGCAACTGGCGCGGCGCATCCGACACGGTTCCTGCGTTTGTTGTTTCCGATGAAAACTCTCCGCACTATCCGCGCTCCAAATGGAAATGCGGAAACGGCGGAATCGTCAGCGGAAACGTCATCCGCAAACCGAGTTACGGAAACTTCACTGCTGTTGTGGACTGCGGATTCAATCTGATGTTCGCCTCGCTTATGGAACTCCGCAAGGAACACGGGCTTGTCCTTTTCTGTCAGCTGGATGTGACTTCCCGGTACGGAAAGGATCCGGCGGCGACTCTTCTTGTGGACAACATGCTGGAAGAGATGAACAAACCGTTTGTTCCGGTTGGACCGCAGCGGGTCGTTTATCTGGGCGATGAAAAGAATGAATCCATTCTGAAGCGGATGGGGATGCAGTACAGCAAAGGTTCAGCGGACAATCTGTGGTATTTGAACAATGCGCAGGTTGTGCTTCTCGGCGCAAATCCGGTTCCGGCTTCGCAATATGAGAAACTGAAAAAATTCCTTGAGAACCGGACTGTTGTTGCGCTTCCCGGGGCTCCGCTGGCGGTCCTGCCCGGGAATCTAAAAGCGGGCGGGAAACAGGTGTTCCGCGCCGCGCTTCCGAAGAACGATCCGCTGTTCGCCGGAATCACGGAAGCAGATCTTTATTTCCGTGAGGCGCAGAACTTGCCGGTTCTGACCTCTATGCCGGACTGGATGGTTGCGACGGAACCGGCGCTCTTTGCGAAACTCGACCGTGTTTCAACGGCAACGGTTGTCCTGAATCTTGCGCCGGACATGGTGAAAGGTTTCTGGGGACCGGAGAAGGTGATGCGGGTCTGGAGTGCGATTTTCAATAATATGAATCTCGGGCTCGGCAAAGACCTGAAGCTTTTCACTGCCTCGAAGTCGCGTCACAACACGCTGAAATTCCGTTTCGGAAAGGCGGAGCTGGAAAATACCGCACTGAAGCTTGATCCGGAAAACAAGGGAACTCCCGCCGATACGGACGGCTTTGTCCCGGTGAAGCTCGGCATTCCGTGGGAGGATCAGGGCTTCACACAGAAGAACCCGCACTACTCTCCGGTGAATCCGCCGAAACGGATGGTGCCGCGTCCGTACGACGGCTATGCGTGGTACCGCTGCACGGTGAAGATTCCGGCTAGCTGGAAGAGTCATGCCATGCGCTTGGTCGGCGGTCCGGTTGACGACTGTGACTGGACGTATTTCAACGGTCGGCTGATCGGTAAAACAACGCTGGAAACGAATCCGGATTCTTATGCGGCGTTGCGGAATTATGAGATTCCCGCAGACGCCGTGAAATTCGGAGAGGAGAATACGCTCATGATCCGCGTATTTGACCGCTGGGGAGCCGGCGGAGTGGTCGGTCCGCTTCAGGTTGTTGCGGAGGATGCCGATTCCGCCGACGCCTGGTCGCCGTACATCGACGGTCTGGATTTTTACGATGTGGATGCGTTCCACAACTGGTAATCTTTCTTCCGGTTTGGCTGAGCGGCCGCAGAAGTTCTTCTGCGGCCGCTCTTTTTTCTGCGCACGATTAACGGGCGGAAGTCGGCGCGGTCGATGGCTTCGGCCCATGGTTTTCCGTGCATGCTCAAAGATTGAGCGGTATTGGAACCGCCTGTCGTTTTTTGAGGTTGTTGAACAATAGCGGCAAGGCGGTCGTTTTCCGCTTCATCGCTGATTTTCTGTTTTTTGCCTCATCTATGGCAAATGGCGTCGATGACCCGAAAGAATTTTAAAATAAAATCACTGCCGTCCCATACATCTTTGAAATTGTTCAATATCTATTTCCTGAATGAGTCATTCGCATGGAGTATTGTTGGCTGTTTAGGTTCTCTGCCTGTGACAGCACAACAAAATCCGCCGGATTTTGGGCATCCGATTCGGAATATGAGCAAGGGCCTGCCGGAGAGCAAAAAAACATCCGAATTCACTTTATCAACCAGGGTTGCAGTTGAATATGAGTATTTGGGGCGTGAAGCTTCTTTGAAAAAATCCCCGATCGGTAAGATTTCGTTTGACAAAAGCTGAAATCACGCTATATTTATACCGAGCGGTAAGAAATTATAAGTTGGAGATAAAATGGCAAAAACAGAATTACAAACCTGCGAAGCAATCGGGGCGCTGATACGGAAACTGCGTAAAGAACAAGGGGTCACGCAGGCGCAACTTGCCGGATTGGCAAATACCGGAATCCGATTTATCGGCGATTTGGAAAACGGCAAAGAAACATGTCATATTGGAAAGCT
>CALXRL010000030.1 GCA_944390735.1 uncultured Victivallales bacterium
TTGTGTTTCATTATCGCACGGTTCTGGAGATGTATCATCCCATTGCAAACGGACTGAAGAGACTCGGGAACGCTGTCGAATCGGCAAAAAATATACCGGTCATCGGCAATGGCGATATTCTGTCCCCCGGCGATGCCCGTCGCATGGTTCAGGAAACCGGATGTGCCGGCGTTGCTCTCGCGCGCTTCTTCCTGAAAAATCCCGGCATTCTGAATGCAATCCGGAACGGAAAACTCCCCTCCCCTCAGACATGCCGCCGTGCCATGCTCTCGGAAATGAGAAACTGCCGATCCGAACTCGGACCTCTCCTGGAATTCGCCAGAACGGGAATGGAACAACAAGAATTCCGCTCATTCCTGCTTGAACTCGGCATCCGGAAGAAAAAAACTTAAAAAAAACCTCTTGAAAACACAAATTTTTTTTTTTTTTTGCATGAAAGGCAAAAGCGGATCAGAAGTTTGGGGAAAACGGGGAGCGCGAGGGGAGAAGAACAGCTTTTCAAAGCGGTTTTCGCCTCTCGCCTCTTTTTCTTGATTTTTTACAGAAGAAACTTTTGAATTCCTTTCGCATGTTCGACGGTAGTCCCGGGAAGTTGAATATCGGCGGAAGAACCCTGCGGGATTTCAAATTCGCACTGGATTTTTCCGTTTTCGCGTTTCCATTCGCTGCGAAGAGTTCCGAACGGAGTTTCATGACGCATGCGGACATGGGAAAGCGAAGGAATCAATGCCGGCTTCAGCAGGAAATGCTGGAAGCCCGGAGATTCCTTGAGCGGGACGGCTCCGCCGAGATATTCAAACATCCATGCGGAAATATCCCCGAACATGATGTGATTCTGCGAAGAGGTTCCGTTCCACTGTTCCCAGAGGGAGGTTGCACCATTTTTGATCCAGAATCCCCATCCCGGGAACTCGGTCTGGGTAATGAGTTGGAAGGCGTCTTCAGCATACCCGAAGTCTGCGAGAACACGCGGGACATATTTGGCTCCGAGGATCCCGAAATCGGTTTTATGTCCGTTTCTGCGGACCATTTCGACAAGTTTCTCCGCGATCCGGGCGCGGTCGGCCTCCTCTGCCAGATGGAAATAGAGGGCTGCGGCAAGAGCGGTCCAGGAACCGTCGGCATAGGTTCCGTCGCCGTTGTTGAATTTCCGGTTGAAACTTTCCCGGATCTGCTCCGCGAGTTCCCCATACCGTTTTGCATCATTCCGGTTTCCGAGGATTTCAGCAAATTCGACCATTCGTGTGACGTCATAATAGTAATAGGCGGAGGAGGTCAGCTCAACAGGAGCGATCCGGCGGCTGTTGTGATGACACCAGTCGCCGAGACCGAAACGGACCAGATGATTTTCCGCCATTCCGGCACAGTAGTCAAGATAAAGTTCCATGGCATGATAGTGACGGCGGATGTTTTCCGTGTTTCCGCGGAAGAGATACATTCGCCAGGGATATTCAAAGAGGATGCTGTCCCAGGCAGGACCGCTGCCCCAGTTGTATCCCCATCCTCCGGAGGGGGCGATTCCGGGGAGCTGTCCGTTCGGACGCTGGGTGTCCGCCACAATCTGGAGGAAATGAGAACAGCCCTTTTCGCAGTCGAAGTTCCAGAGTCCGGTTTCCATGGCGAGCTGGGCATCGCCGGTCCAGCCGTTCTTTTCGCGATGGGGACAGTCGGTGGGGATTCCGGTGAAGTTGGAAAGATAACTCTGCACCGTGTTGCGCTGAAGTGCATTGAGGATCGGGTCCGAAGATTCAAACTCGCCCGTCTGCCGGAAGGCGTTGCGGACGAAACACGCCTCGATGTCGAGGAGTTCCGCCTTTCCGTCCCACTGATAGACTTTGGCATAGCGGAACCCGTGATAGGTGAAACGCGGTTCGTAAACTTCGGGTTCGGCGGATCCCTTCAGCGTGTATTCATCGGTCTGGAACTCGCCGCTTTTGACGAACATGGCGATGTATTCCCGGTCGATGTCGCCGCTGACGGGCCGGACATGTTCGCTGTATACAATTTTGATTCTGGTTCCGGCCGGCCCTCTGACCTTGATTCTGCACCATCCGGTCAGATTGGTCCCGAAGTCGTAGATGGTGGCGTGCGCGTCAAGGCACCTGGATGCGACGGACGGATACCGTTTCATCACCTTGCAGGGTTCCAGATCCTCCCTGACGATCCGTCCGCCCGGGGGATTGCACTGGACGGCGTTTTCCCAGGAGGAGTCATCGAAATCGGGATCGGCGAATCCGGGAATTTCGAGCCGCGCGTCGTAGAACTCTCCGTTGCGGAGGGCGTCGAACGTGACGGGGCTTGCATGGGTCTTCCAGGAGGTGTCGCTTTTGGCAACGTTGACACCGTCGATTTCAATGTCGCAGAGGAGTTTGGGCAGATCGCGCCAGGGGGCCTTGTCGAAACTCCACACCTCGGCGGTCTGACAGTTGTACCAGCCGTTTCCGAGCAGCACGGCAACGGCGTTTTTCCCCGGACGGACCAGGGAGGTGATATCGTATTCGATCCAGGAGACCCGTTTGTCGTATTGCGTGACGACGGGTGCCAGAACGCGGTCGTCCGCTTTTTTCCCGTTGATATAGAGGACATGCCATCCGAGTCCGCAGAGAAATACGGTGGCTTTCCCGGGAACGGATTCGCATTCGAACGTGGTTCGTAAATAGGGTGCGGCGGGGGTTGCCGTGGTGGGAGTCCCCATTGTTCTTCCGGTGTTGATCCAGTATCCTGTCCAGTTTCGTTCCGTGTTCATACAGTATCCTTCCGCTTGAGTTGAGTGACGGCAAAATGAATCCGGTTTGCGGATAATATAATCCTTTTTCCGGGAAATCAACAGCGGAAAACAAAAAAGAAACCGGTTCAAATTCGGGAAAGATTATTGAAAATTTTCAAAAAAAAGCTATATTACTGTTCTGTGCGGTCAGGAACCGCCGAATCAACCATTCTCATAGGGAGATATCAGCTATGTTCGGAAACACTTTCGGTAGACTCTTCAAAATTACTTGCTGCGGCGAATCCTATGCCGGCGGATTCAGAAAAAATCTCCCGGTCCCGCCCGAACTTTACGGCGGTTTGATGGTCATCGTCGACGGCGTCCCCGCCGGGATCAAACTCACAGCGGACATGGTTCAGGCGGAACTCAATAAACGCAAACCGGGACAGACTCCGCTGGATTCCCCCAGACTTGAAAAGGACCGCGTCTTCATCTATTCCGGCGTCATGGAAAATGACATCACCACCGGCGCTCCCGTCGGCATGATTATTCCGAACAACGATATTCAGGATGTTCATATCGACCAGTACCGCTCCTACAAGGACGAGATCCGTCCCGGACATGCGGAGTACGGTTTCTTCAAGAAATACGGTCAGTACGGCGACTGGGTCGGCGCGGGCCGTGCCAGCGGCCGTGAAACCGCCAGCCGTGTCGCGGGCGGAGCCGTTGCCAAAGCCATCCTCGACCGCATGGGCATTGACGTCATCGCCTACACCATCGCCTCCCATGGAATCCGAATGGCGGAGGAGGTCTCCTATGAATTCGCAAAGGCCAACTATCGCAAAAACGAGCGCAACTGCCCCGATCTGAAGCTCGCCGAAGAGATGAAACGCGATATTCTGAAAATCAAGGAGCAGGGCGAAACCGCCGGCGGCATCATCGAGTGCATCGCGCATGGCGTGCCCGCCGGACTCGGCGAACCGGTCTTCGACAAGATGAACGCCATGCTTGCTCATGCGGTCTGCTCGATCGGCGCAATCAAAGGACTCGAATTCGGTGCCGGATTCAAAGTCGCCGATATGCTCGGCGCGGAATCCAACGACGAGGCCTATGTGGATCCGGAAACCGGCAAAGTCCGCTTCAAAACCAACAACGCCGGCGGAATTCTCGGCGGGATTACCACGTGGGAGGATATCCGCTTCCGCTGCGCCGTGAAGCCGACTCCGACCGTCTCCGTTCCGCAGGACACCGTCAATGTCGCAAAAATGGAGAATGTGGTTCTTTCTCCGATCACGCGCCGCGATCCCTCTCTTCTGCCGCGCATCTATCCGGTGATCGAAGCCATGACCCGCTGCGTCATTCTGGACGCCATCTACATGGCCGAAGCGTACTGGAAAGTCGAGGGAATCGATTCCAAGTGGCTCAAGATCTGACCGAAATTTGATCGAAGGTCTCCGGGGCTGTTTCCCGGGGACCTTGTTTTTTTTCGCCGGAACTCTGCTCTTCCGGCGTTTTTTCGAAAAGCAGTTGTGTTTCTTCATCAGCGGGAGTTCATCATGGTAGCCCCGAGACGGCCGTCCGATCAGCATGCGGCGGAAGACGATTCCGCTCTGGACGAACTGGAAGCCGAAGAGCTGGATCTCGAAGATCCTGAATGGGTGGATCCGGAAGAGGAACTTGCGGATTCTCCTCTGCCTGTTCTGCATCCCCGGTGTCTGGAGGAGACCGCCCGTTTCTTTTCGGAAGAGGGGCCTCTGAAACAGGCGGAGGCGCACGGGGGGCGTCCCTACGAACCCCGTCCCCAGCAGGCCGCCATGGCCAATGCGATTGCCGCCGCCTTTGAGCGGGGCGCGAATCTCTGCATCGAAGCGCCGACCGGTGTTGGAAAAAGTTTTGCCTATCTGGTTCCGGCCATTCATATGGCGCTCTCCACGAAGCATCCGGTTCTCATTACCACGGAAACGCTGAATCTGCAGGAACAGCTGGTCTACAAGGATCTTCCTTTGCTGACGAAACTGCTGGGGGTGGACTTGAAATTCGTGCTGGCGAAGGGGAGGGGAAACTATCTCTGCAAACGTCGTCTCGCCCTTGCAAGAGGAGGCCATCGGGAGGAGTTTCTGCCGGCTCCGGGACTCGTTCCCGACGTCGAACGTCTCGCGGACTGGGCGGATAAAACCGAGGACGGCACCCGGTATGACATCCATTTTCCTGTGAACAGCGATCTCTGGCTCTGCGTCTGCAGCGAGGCGTCCAACTGCACCGGTCCCTCCTGCCGTTTTTTCCGGACCTGCTTCTATTTCAAGGCCCGCCGGGAATGGGAGAAGGCCGATATCATTGTGGCCAATCATGCGCTCTTCTTTGTGGATCTGAAGATCCGGGAGATCGAACAGCTGGAGTCTTCGCCCCTTCCGAATTACGGAGCGGTGGTTTTCGATGAGGCGCATACGCTGGAAGATTCCGCATCCGCGCATCTGGGACTCTCCCTGCGGTCGGGGGCGGTCCGCTATTTTCTGAACCGGCTCTACAATCCCGCGACCGGCAAGGGCCTGCTGCTCCGCGCGGGCGAAAGTTCCATGAATCTCCGCGCCACCATCGCCAGGGTGCAGGAGGCGGCAACCGAATATTTCTCGCAGTTCCAGGAGGCGGTGGCGAAACGATCCGACGCCGTTCTCCGGATCACTTCGTCCGGCCGATTCGAGGATCGCCTCTCCCCGGCGCTCGGATCGGTGGCAAAGCTGCTGCGCGAGTATATCGCCGAACAGGAGGATGAGGATTTCAAAACGGAGCTTCAGTCGCTTCACGAGCGCTGTCTCGCTTTTCAGGAGGAGATCGCCTGCTTCACCAACATGGAATGGGAGGAGCATGTCTACTGGGCGGAAGGAAAGATCTCTCCCGTGACCCGTTCGCAGATCCTTGAACTTTCCGCCGCGCCTCTGAATGTCTCCTCTCTGCTGAAACGGATTCTCTTTTCACAGAAAAAGTCGATTATTCTGACCAGCGCAACGCTTGCCGTCAATGGATCGCTTGACTATTTCTTCCGGCGCATCGGATTCACGGACGGCAAGGGAATCATTCTGGATTCCCCGTTCGATTATTCCCGCCAGGTGACGCTCTATCTGCCGCGTTCCATGCCGCTGCCTTCGGAGGATCTCTATTACGGCGCCGTTTGCGATGAGATCATGCACTTTCTGAAAAAGACCAACGGCCGGGCCTTTGTTCTCTTCACCAGTTACGGCATGCTGAAGACCTGTGCCGAGGAGCTGAAGGATGAGATCCGGGACCTCGGAATCCGCCTTCTGGTACATGGAGGAGCTCTTTCGCGCTCCTCCATGCTGGAGGAATTCAAGAACAGCAAGGTCCCCTGCGTCATTTTCGGCGCGACAAGTTTCTGGACGGGAGTGGATGTCCCGGGGGACGCTCTCTCCAATGTCATGATTACCAAATTGCCGTTTGCGGTTCCGTCGCATCCGCTGATCGAGGCGCGTCTGGAGCGGATTCGACAGGAGGGCGGCGACGCTTTCCGCGACTACTCCATTCCGGATGCGGTCCTGAAATTCCGACAGGGCGTCGGACGGCTGATCCGGAGCAAAACGGATTCGGGCATTGTCGTCGTGCTCGACCGGCGGATCGTCGCCAAAAATTATGGACGGCGTTTCCTGGATTCCATTCCTCCGTGCCCCATCGAATACTTCTGACCGCTTCCTGTCATCAAGGCTTTCCGCCGCCTCTCCGAAGAGTGTCCGCCTCGACCGGAACAATAAGATGGGACAGCTTCAAACGGTGGACCCGGGCCAGTATCATGGAATCATAGGTCCTGATCAGCCACAGCTTCCGCTTTCCCTTTCCGTAGAATCGGAGTGAACGAAGAGTGAATTCCGCAAGCATCAGCGGATTGGACAGGATTGTCTGCAAAACACAACGGAGAAGAAGAAACCACCTGTTTGAGTTCTGTTTTGCCGGGAGCAGTTTCGCTTTGAAATACATCAGGCGGACCAGCCATCGTGATCTCTTCTGCTGCTCAGGATCGTTCCACTCTTCGATGCATTGTTCCGCCATTTTCAGCATCAGGGCAAAATTGGAATTGATTTCCTGCGGATTCCGGCTGGCCGTGGTCTGTTCGGAGTGGATTCTCCAGGAGGCGAGCTGCTGCGGAAGATAAATGACATCCGTGTTCAATGCCGCGCGCATTCCCCATTGAAAATCGGCACTGCGGCCGAAATTGACCGGAAAGGGGCCGGTCTTTTCAAAAAGAGATTTCCGAATCAGAATCTGCGTGATCGAGGTGTAGACCGTTTTCCCACCCAGATGCAGAAAAAAGTCGTGCGGTTTTTTCCGGATGTGAACCGAATTCCGGGGAAAGTTAAAATGCCAGTAGTGGGCGACAAACTGATCCGATGATTCGTCAATCTCCTTTCCGTCGGCGTCCAGAAGCTGCAGCATGGTGTCGCAAATTCCGCATTCGGGATGTGCCTCCAGAGCGGCGGTCATTTTTTCCAGACAATCCGGTTTCATGGTGTCGTCGGCGGTGGCTATGTAGACATAGGTTCCGCGCGCCTTTGAGATCCCGAAGTTCCATGCCTGATACAGACCTTTGGGAATCTGATAGCGGAAGATCGGCCGACTGCTTGAAATCCGATTCAGAAATTCCCAGGTTCCATCGGTGGAGTGGCTGTCGATGATAATCAGTTCCCAGTCCTGAAATGTCTGATTCAGGATGGAATTGATCCGCTCCTCCAGAAATCGCCTGGCATTCAGCGTCGGCAGAAGAATGGAAAGGAGCGGGGCGTTGTCCGATGATTTCATGGAAGCTCGGTTTTCCGTGGTTTGTCCTCCGGAAGCGGAGGAGCGTCCTCGTCCAGCGGGAGAAAGCAGACCCGCTCGAAACCGATCCCGAGCAGCCGGTCATCCTCCGCCTCAAAGCGCTCATGCACATCCACGGGATTCTCCGTGCGGAAGGTCAGCTGGAGCGAGGTCCTCGATTCCAGAAGATCTTTTGCGAGTTCCAGTTCAAGGATTCCCCTGTCCGGCAGATCCTTCGGGAAACAGACCTCCCTGATTTTCACGCCGTCGGCATAGATAGTGAGCTCTCGCTGATCGTTGTCCGGGAGAAACGTGCGGTAGGCGATCAGCATCCGGATCGGTTCGTCCGTGCCGGAAAGCGGGAAGAGTTCAATATCGGCGTCCTTCTCCAGCCACGCCCCCCACTTTTCCGGCGTGTAGTATCCCGAAAAATGAAACGGAAGCGTCAAGGGCTTTGCAAATTCATACCAGTGCCGCAGTTCTCTCGGAATGCAGAAATGATTTTCCACCTGCATGGTCTGAATTCCAATCCCCAGGAGCCGGTCGTCTCCGCTGATCCCCAGTTCCTTCGGATTCGAACAGCCGTCCACATGGAAGGAGATTTTGTTTTCTCCGGAAAGAAAACAGCTTCCGGGAACAAAAAATTCAACCTTCACATCCGTCGTCTTCCGGACCGTGTCCGAGGAAAATGCTTTCCTTCCAACCGCCTGTCCGTTCAGGGAAAGCGTCAGCTGAAGGTCGTGCAGAAGACAGAGGTAAAGACGCAGGGAAATACGAACCTGATCTCCCGTATTCCATTTATTCAGGGAAAAGGAGATCTCCGCATCGTGTCCGTCGACCCAGCGGCCCCATCCTTCCAGCGGAAGAAATCCGGATATGCGAAACTCACTGGGCAGCTCTTCCGCAAAGTTCAGGGAGAGAGGAAAGTCGATTTTTTCCAGTGCAAAATATTTCATGAACGGCGTCCAGTCCAGTCGAACTCCGCAGAACTGAAGATAGTACCCCCCGTCCAGCGACGAAAACGATTTTGAACACAGGAATTTCCTCTTCGCAATCTGAGCCCACATTTCCGCCTTTTTCTGTCTGAGTTCCGCGTTTTCCTCCGCCTGTATCCTCTGATATTTCGGATTGACAATGGTGCTGACTCCGCCAAGATCAAAGTTGGAGATGATTTCCGGAATGTAGACATAGCGGTTCTGCGCATAGTAGAACGCCCGGATATTGAAGTCGAAATCCGCATAGATCCGGTATTTTTCATCGTAGCCGCCAAGCACGTCAAAAAGATGCCGGTGGTAGAAGATGGCCTGATGGCAGATCGCGGGATCGTTGTATCCGGCGTTCTTATACGACTTCACTTCATTCGGCGTTTGCAGAAGCTGGGCATGCGGAATGAAGGTCTTGTTCGTGAAAAACACATCTCCGAAAACAAGAAACGGCCGTTTCCCTGAATGGAACGCATCCTCCACCCGGGCGAAAACGTGTTCGGAATAGAGCGTGTCCTGTGCATTCAGAAAAAATAAAATATCCCCTTTCGCCGCTCGAATCCCCTTGTTCATGGCATTGTAGATGCCGGAGTCCTTTTCGCTGATCAGCGTGCCGATATAGGCGCTGTATTTCTGAAAGATCTCCAGGGTGGAATCGGTGGAGCCTCCGTCGACAGCCACAATTTCAAAATCCCGGCAGGTCTGCCGGATAATGCTCACCAGGGTCTCCTCCAATGTCTTTTCCGCATTGAGAGTCACTGTAATTACTGAAATCATATTCAAACCTCTTTCTCTGGAAAACGCCTGTTCTTACTGGGGAAGATGAAACGCAAAAAACGGCAGGCGGGAAAAAAGACGTACTTTACACAGAATCCGCTTCTTCTTCGCAGACTGTGCCTGTTTGTACGAAAATTCCAGATACCGGGAAAAGAAATCCTCAATCCATTCCTGCTTTCCCAGATGCGAACCGATCCGGATGACCTGTTCATAGGGCAAATGGTAAAATTGCTTTTCATACAGTTTGGAAAGATCATCCGCCGTGAGCGGAAGGTTGCATTCTTTCGTGAAAAAGGCAATATGTTCCGCTTTCATGCGTTCCTTTGCTTCAATCATTTCTCCGGAGGCGCCGCCTACGTGAAACGCGATGATGGACCGGGGAAGATATACCCCTTTCCAGTTTCCGGAAACAATCTGCAGCATCAGAAGATTGTCGTTTGCCATATAATTCTCGTGAAATCCGCCGAGTTTTTCCAGAACCTGCTTTTTGGCAAAAAAGGTCTGATGGCACGGATAGTAGCCGTAGGGTATGTCCAGAATCGTCCCTTTCCAGGTGTACAGAAGCGACGAGTGATTGGCCGAGTAGACTTCGGCATCCGCATAGGAGTAATCCGCATTTTCCTTTTCCAATGCGTGCATGACACATTCCACCGCCGTATTGTCGAGAAACGCATCGTCGGAATTCAGAAAGACAATGTACTTGCCGGAAGCCCTGCGGATTCCCTTGTTCATGGCATCATAGATTCCGCGGTCCTTTTCGGAGAAGCAGGTGATCTTTTTCTGTTTCTGCAACGAGCAGAGCAGTTCCAGTGTTCCGTCGGTGGAGCCCCCGTCGATGACAAGATGTTCAATGTGCGGATAGGTCTGAGCGGCCGTCGATTCCACACAGTTCCGGAAAGAGATTTCCCTGTGGTTTTGAATCAGATTCAGAACAACCGTGACAACCGTCAGAAGGGGAGGGCGCGTGACTGTATGGGGCATGGTTTAATTCTCCTCTAAAAATTCGACAGACAGAAGCGGAATCCCGAAAAAGAAGATCAGAATTCTCTTTCCGTCATTCCGTTCCATTTTCAGAAAATAACGGATTCCGCAGAATCTCTTCTCTCCGATGTTATGGTAGATCTCCGACCGGTTCCGGAGAATATCCACATATTTTTTCACTTTCACGCACAGGGAGCTGCTCGGTACCTGGGGAGCGCTGTTGGCGGAAACCTCCGGTTCCCGCCGAAGCCAGATGGTCGCCAGCTTTTGAATCATTCTGGAATCCTTCTCCGCTTTCTGCGTGAACAAGGGGACGATCTCCTCCCGCTTTTTTTCCCATTCGCGGTATCCTTTGCTGATGAAATCGCGGGTATTCTTCTGAATGGTCCGGATCTCCTGCTTCGGCAGAGGCTTCGGCGCGGACGGTTCAAAAAGAAATCCGGTCTTTCCATGTTCAATATATTCATTGAACGTGGTCTCGTTCGGCGCGATCACACATCGGCCGTGCGCCATTGCCTCCAGGAAGGACATCCCGATCCCTTCACAGTACCGGGAGGCAACATACAGCGCGGACTGGTCCATGCATTTCAGCATCTCCTCCTTGTTTTCAAACCAGGAGGAATAGGAGACATTCATCTGTCCCTGATACTCATAGGGCAACGGAATGTAGGTTTCCCCCGGATCCACCGCTTTGTGAATGTGCAGATGGCGGATCCCGTAATTTTTCAGAAGGGTCAGGAGCGTGTAAATGTTGATGTGGGAGACTCTCTGCCAGAAAAAGACGGAATCCGGATCCCCGTCGGGAACCGTTTCCTCCGGTTTCGGAAAATACTGGAAATAGTGGGAGGAGAAGCCGTTGGCGATTAAATCCTCATGCATCTTCCGGGAAAAGGAGATGATCTGAAAGTCCTGATATTCCCGCCAGATGGGGGCGGTGACGTCTTTTTGGGCCCGGTAATAATAGTCGGCCATCGGGAAAAACACTCCGAAGTCAAAGGAGCAGAACTGCCTCAGCACCCGGATCGAGGGCATCAGCTGCCAGCAGAGGACCACATCGTAGTGTTTCCGCTTCAGGGAGGAAAGCCAGGAGCCGTTTTCCCCGTAGTCCGGGACAAAAGAGCAGATTTCCACATCAAATTTCTTTTCAATGAGGTCCAGAATAAAACGATTGGATTTGGTGTGACGATGAAAATCATGTCCGATAAACAATAGTGTCTGTTTCATGTTTTTCCTGTCTGTAATTCCGTTTTATTGATAGTAAAAATTGCATATCGCAAAGATGATCTTTCCGGATAGATCCGATCGGTAAGAGTGACCTTCAATCCGCTTTTCTCCGCCAGAAGGCGCAGGGAACGGCCCGTGAAGAAGAAAAGATGAAATCTTGTATATTCAAAGGCATATTCGTAACATCCTGTGGCGTGATACATGGCACCATCCTCCTTGAGGAGACCCCTCATGAAGCGGAGTTCCTCCACCGGAAACCGTAGATGCTCAATGAGATCGTTGGAGAAAATCCGGTCGAACTTCATTTTCTGAAGCTCGGCCTTCGATGTGATTGTCCATTTTCTGTCCGGCACCGGCGCAAAGGGTTCGTAATCATAAACCTGGAATCCCTCCTCCCGCAGCTGCCGGGACGTCGTGTTCCATCCGCCAGCGCCGTAGTTCAGGTAGAGACGATCCTTTTCCGGCTTCATGGCATGGAACAGCGCCAGTTCATACTGCGTGGTGTCGGATTCCCGGAAAACCGAATAGTTCTGTTCATACTCCTCCTGCAGCTGCTGCGGGGACAGTTCCAGCATTTTCAGCGGACCGAAAATCAGGTCGCATTCCGGACAGACGTAGCGTTCAATTTTTCCCCCGCCGAAAATGCAGGTCGTCCGTTTGATCGAATAGCCGGATTTCCGGTCGGAATGTCCGCAGAGGGGACAGCGGATGATTCTCTCCTGCTGCTCCCCGTTTTCCCCGGCAATGTCATCCGCCAGCATCCATTTTGCCTGGATTGTCGTCTGGATGGCCCGTTTCTGAAGTTCTTCCATCCGTTTCGAGGCGGCGTCCGCGGTCTGGGCCAGATCACCGGCCGTGTGCAGAACCTGTTCCATGGCCGCGTCCTGATTCCTGTGCCAGTCCGCGGCCTCCTGCCGGATGAGATTCATGCCGCTGCTCTGCTCCTGCTGGAGTTCAAGACTCTTGTTCGCGGCATCCCGGAGCGAATCGAGTTTCTGCGAGGTCTCATGCAGAATTGATTCGGTATTCGCAAGGCTGTCGGTGTGGCCGTCGGCAAGCTGTTTTTGTTCTTCCGAAAGATGAAGGGTCTTTTCTGCCTGCGCCAGCAGGGTTTCGAGAGCGGTTCCCTGTTTTTGAAGAAGAGAGGCGAGATTCGCCAGAGCCGTGTGAAAGGCGGCCCCCTCCGTTTTCTGCTTTTCCGTTTCCTCTTTCAGGTTCCGGATTCCCTGCGTCCATTCCGGAGCGGCGGCCAGAGCGGAACGGGCGAAGTTTGCCAGATCGTAAATTTTATTTGCCGTGGAAATATGATCTTTGAAATATCCCAGAATCTCCTGAAAATTTGCATTCTGCGTATTGGAAATGGTATTGAGGTGTTTCCCAATGGCATCTTCTCCGTTCCGGAAGGTCAGAAGGAGCGCGTCCCCCTGTTTCCTCAGAGATTCCAGATGTTCTTCCATGAGACGACAACGATTTTGCAGCTGTTCCCGGAATTGTTCCCGAAACTGCTCCTGTTGAGCGAGTCGGACTTCGATGGCCTCGATTTTTGCCCGGGAGTTCCTCTGTTCCTCCGCGATCTGCTGGAGAAGAGAGAAAAGATCATCCATTTTCTTCCCGGCAGAAAAGAAAAGCGAAGGAAAACGGGAAAGACGATCCTTCATTTTGCGCCCTCCACGATCGTCGTTTCCGTATGAAAATGAACCATTCCGTCGCTGATCGAGGGACTGATGCTTTTCAGCTGGATGATGAGATCATCCCAGACCAGATGCGTATGGGAGATCATGTTGCCGACGGAAAGGGCGAAGGTCAGGAACAGATCTCCGTTTTTCAGCATGGGAAAGTCGATGGTGAAATATACGGTGGCATGCTGCAGATCCGGAGAGATCCGTTTGTTTTCCAGAAAGGTGTTCGTTCCGAAGAGCACGATGTTTCTCGTGTCGACAATCCGGATTCCCACCATGATGTTGTTTTCCAGCGATTCCTTCTGGATCAATTCGTGCACTTTGGAGGAGTCCCAGGAGGCTTCCAGCTCGATGGTGAAGCGGCAGGGCGTCCGCAGAAGATTGGGCGGTTCCAGCCCGTGAAGCGCCAGTTTGTGAAAACGTCCGCCGCCAATGCCCCATTTGTTTTTATGAAGATTCTCATCCAGCAGTTCATAAACGAATTTTTCTTCGGGACCGGCCGTTTTCCGCTCCTCCCCGGAAGCGGCGGCGTTCGGGGAGGACTGCACATGGTCCTCCTCCTGCGGGAACAGATAGCGCATATATTCCACGACTCCCTCTTCCGCCGGTCCGTCGTAACAGAGGTTTCCCTCCTTGAGAAAAAGAACGCGGTTGCATTTCTGCTTGACCGTTTCCGTATCATGCGTGACGAGCAGGAGGGTCATTCCCTGAGCCAGCAGAGCATCCAGACGGGCATAGCATTTTCTCTGGAAGGCGGCGTCTCCCACGGCAAGCGCCTCATCCACGATCAGAATATCCGGTTTGACCATGATCTGGACGGCGAATGCCAGGCGCACCATCATTCCGCTGGAGTAGGTCTTGACGGGCTGATCGATGAAATTCCCGATGTCGGCGAACGCCTGGATTTCCTCGAATTTTTCCATGACTTGTTCTCTGCTGAGTCCCAGGACCGCGGCGTTCATCAACACGTTTTCCCGGCCGGTGAATTCCGGATTGAATCCGCTGCCCAGTTCCAGAAGAGCGGCGACCCGGCCCGTCGAGTGCACGCTGCCTGTCGTGGGAAGAAGTGTGCCGACCAGAATCTGCAGCAGAGTCGACTTCCCCGCACCGTTCTTGCCGATGATTCCGACCGATTCTCCTCTTCGGATGTCAAAACTGATGTCATTCAGCGCCCGGAATTCCTGATAAAAACGTTTGTGTCCGGCAAACAGGGTTTGAAAAAGTCGATGCACCGGACGGGAATACATCTCAAAGACTTTCGAGACATTCCTTACTTGAAAAACCACGTCAGAGGACATCTGCAAACCCCCGTTTCGTTTTATAAAACCAGGCAAATCCAAGATGATATGCCGCCAGGGAAACAATCATGCTGATCGCCCATAGATACCAGTTCAGCGGGGCACCGTAGATGAACACTTTTCTTGCCTCATCAATAATCAGGGTCATCGGATTGAGCTGCAGCGGCAGACGATATCGTTCCGGCACGGCTTCCACCCGATAGAAAATCGGAGTCATGAAGAACATGATCTGCAGCAGAACCCCGACCACATAGGGCGTGTCGCGAATATAAACGGAAAGGGAGGCCACAAAATAACTGATCCCGCAGGTCAGCAGAAAAAGCGGCAGCAGCAGAAGCGGCATGAAGAGCATGTTCCAGGAAAGATTCCCGTAAATGAAAACCACCCCGAGAAACAGAAGCAGAATCCAGACCAGACCGACCAGAAAGGTCGAACAGACCTGCGCAAACGGAAGCAGTTCCAGTGGGAAAATGACTTTTTTCACATAATTGGGATTCGTCAGAATCACCGAACAGTTCGAAAGAATGCTTTCACTGAACAGCGTATAGAAGACCACTCCGCAGAACATGATGACGGCAAACGCGCTGTTCGTTTCATTTTCGACCCCCCATCGGGCCTTGAACACGCATCCGAAGACAAACGTGTAGACGCAGAGCATCATCAGCGGCTGAACGAAACTCCAGAAAAGTCCCAGAAGCGACCCCCGGTAGCGCATTGCAACATTTCTGACGATCAGCTGGTGCAGAAGAAAATGGTTTTTGATCAACGGCCGGATTCCTGAAAGAGGATCCAGAACCACCTTGATTCTCTGAAACATGCTGAACTTCCCTGAAATGATGTTTATCGCTGACGACCCGAGTTTTTCCCTTTGGAGCAAAGATTATAGGATAATATAAACTGGAATTTCTGAAAATCAACAAATATTTGGTTTTTATTTGAGTCTTTAGAACTTCGCACAGGAAAAAACACCATTTGAAATACTTGATTTGTTTCTTTTGCAGCTGTATAGTAAAAACAAGTGGGTTCAAGGACATGAGCGAAAACAGAGAAATGAGAGCATATTTTTCGATTGCTGTTACGGCTTTTGCAACAGGCTCCGGAGCTGTTTTTTCTGGATGGATGATTCCTTGATGTCGTATCGTTTTTGTTGCTGGTTAAGAGGGATGATGTTTTGATGGCGAAAAAAGTGTTTGTGTCTGGATGCTATGATATGCTTCATAGCGGTCATGTGGCTTTTTTTCAGGAGGCGGCGAAACTGGGGGATCTTTATGTCGGTCTCGGTTCCGATTCCACCATCTGGGAGTTGAAGGGCCGTACGACGGTGAACAACAATGCGGAGCGTCTCTACATGGTGAAAGCGCTCCGGTGCGTGAAGGATGCCTGGATCAATTCCGGAAGCGGGGTGATGGATTTTGAAAAAGAGGTGATCGCCCTGAAACCGGACATCTTTTTTGTCAATACCGACGGGTTTACTCCGGCGAAGGAGGAGTTCTGCAAGAAATACGGCATTCAGCTGGTGGTCAGTGAGCGGATTCCCTCGGAAGGGCTTCCGGTTCGTTCGACAACCGCGCTTCGGCAGGAGTGTCACATTCCCTATCGAGTGGAGCTTTGCGGGGGATGGATGGATCAGCCGCTGCTGAACAATCAGTATCCCGGATCGGTCATCACCTGCTCCATTGAACCCGATTATGAGTTCAACGACCGCAGCGGGATGGCGACCAGTTCCCGGAAAAAGGCGGTGGATCTGTGGAAAAACAATCTGCCGGTCGGGAATCCGGAGGAGCATGCGAAGACCTTGTTCTGCGTGGAGAATCCTCCCGGGACAAAGAACATCAGCGGTTCCCAGGATCAGCTGGGAATCATGATGCCGGGACTCAACAAGCTGAATTATGACAAGGGGTTCTGGCCGAAAAGCATTGATTCGGTCATTGACAATGACATTCTTTCGTTTGTGGAAAATCACATCTGGCTTTTTCAGCTGCGTCCGAGAGAGGCCGGATATGACGTTTACAGCAATGCCAATGTGACGCTGGATGCCATCAAGGAGCTCTCGCATTCCACGGAGGATGCCTGGCAGGGAATTCTGAACAAGGATGTGAAAGCCTGGGGAGAGGCGACGCGCAGATGTTTCGAGGCGCAGCTGAAGATGTTCCCGAACATGGCTCCTCCCAGTGTGCACCAGACGGTCGCCCGGATGAAGGATTCCGTTTATGGATGGAAGCTCTCCGGCGCGGGCGGCGGCGGATACTTGATCCTGATTTCTGAAAAAACCATTCCGTATGCCATTCGGGTTCGCGCCCGTCGCGTTGATTGACCGGTTTGCAGGTCGGCTGATGGGAATAAAACAATTGAACTGTAAGGGAAATCTGTTTTTATGAAGGTGAAATTTCTGATTCTGGGGGCTGGTCCGGCGGGATTGACGTTCGCTTCGTTCCTGAAGAAACGGGGAATCTCCGATTTTCTGGTGCTGGAGAAGGAGGCGGAAGCGGGGGGACTTTGCAGAAGCGTGATGTTTGATGGAGGACCGGTTGATTTCGGCGGAGGACATATTCTGGATGTCCGGCGGAAGCATGTGCTGGACTTTATTTTCTCCTATTTGCCGGAAAGCGAATGGAATCTGTTTCACCGGAACACGAAGATCCGGATCGGGAAATACGAGGTGGGATATCCTCTGGAGTCCAACATCTGGCAGTTCCCGGAGGAGCTTCAGATTGAGTATCTGGAGTCGATTGCCCGGGCCGGTTCCGTGCAGGGGACGCCGATGCCGGAGGCCTTCTCGGAATGGATCTACTGGAAGCTGGGCGACAAGATCGCGGAAACGTATATGCTTCCCTACAACAAGAAGATTTTCTCCTGCGATCTGGATGATCTTGGAACCTACTGGCTTTACAAACTTCCGAATGTCTCGTTTCGCGAGGTTCTGACCAGCTGTCTGAGACATGAGCCTTTCGGAACCCTTCCGGGACACGCCGATTTTTATTATCCGAAAAAGGCCGGATACGGGGAAGTGTTCCTGAGAATCGCCGACGATTTGAAAGACAAAGTAATTTACCGGACGCCGGTATGCTCCCTGAACTGGAATACGCTGACGGTCAACGGGGAATTTCAGGGGGAATATCTGATTAACACGATTCCGTGGCGGGAGTTTGCCGCTTCCCTGCCGGACGAGATTGCCGCGGAAGTCGCCGAGCTGCGCTACACCTCTGTTGACATTGACTATTTTGCGAAGAAGGACAATACCGATTCCCACTGGACCTATTTTGCGGATCCGGAACTGTCGTACCACCGGATTCTGCATCGGGAGAATTTTGCCCTCGGAACCCGGGGATTCTGGACGGAGACGAACTCCTCCCGTGCGGTTGCGCCGGGAGATTATCACTACCGCAATGAGTATGCGTATCCGCTGAATACGATCCGGAAACCGGAACAGATTGCGGGGATTCTGAAATGGGCGTCCTCTCACAACATCATCGGGCTTGGCCGCTGGGGCGAGTGGGAGCATATGAATTCCGATGTTGCCATGGAAAAAGGCATGATGCTGGCGGAAAAAATGTCCGCTCTGTAATAGAAAAGGAGAGATGATGAGTTCCTGGAAAAATGTTTCGATTGTCATAGCGGCGATCAATGAAACGTTCTCGCTGAAGAAAACGGTGGATGTGATTTTAGAGACGTGCAAAAAAGAGGATTTGTGCGAGATTTTTATTGTGCTCTGCAAAAAGACCACGCCGGAATGTGTGAAGGTTGCGGAGGAGATCCGGGACAGCAACTGCGGGGTGCCGGTGACGATTTATTATCAGAAGAAACCGTTTGTCGGGCCTGCGTATCAGGAGGCGTTTGAGCTGGTGAAGGGGTCGCATCTGATTATGATGTCGGCGGATCTGGAGACGCCGCCGGAGCTGGTGCAGCAGTATATTGAGATAGAGAAGAAGAATCCGGACAAGATTGTGACTTCGTCCCGCTGGATCAAGGGCGGCGGATTCGAGGGATATTCCAAGATCAAGTGGCTGTGCAACTATTTCTTTCAGAAGATTATGGGGATTCTGTTCCGGAGCCGGAACACGGATATGACGTATGGATATCGGATTTTCCCGACCGATCTGATGCGTTCGATCCGCTGGGAGGAGACGCGGCATCCGTTCTTCCTGGAAACGGCGCTGAAGCCGTTGAAACTGGGAGTGGAACTCATTGAGATTCCTGCCCAATGGAAACCGCGCCAGGAGGGGGAATCGGTGAACGGATTTTTTGCGAATTTTGCATACTTCAAGACAGCGTTTCGTATTCGGAAAATGTCAAGGGAAGAGATCCTGAAAAAATGAAATCCTCGATTTTTTCCGTATCCGGGATCAAGGAGCTTGTGCTTCGTTACCGGGAGATCCTCCTTTATCTGATTGTCGGGGTGATTACGACGGTGATCAATGGTGCGGTCTACTGGATCTGCACCAGTTTATTGAAGATGGCGAATGTGCCGGGAACGATTGTCGCATGGGTAATTGCAGTTCTGTTTGCTTTTTTTGCGAACAAGATCTGGGTGTTTGAAAGTCGTTCGATGAGACTGGCTCTGGTGCTGAAAGAGATGGTTCAGTTTGTGGGGTGCCGTCTCGGGACCGGGGTTCTGGATGTGGGGATCATGTATGTTTCGGTGGATCTTTGGGGCTGGAACGGGCTTCTGATGAAGCTGATTTCCGATTTTGTCGTGACACTCGTTAATTTTGTCGCAAGTAAATTTTTCATTTTCAGAAAAGAGAAAACTTCAGAAGAACCTTGTAAAATAAAAAAAGGAGAAATTAACGTTTCTATTACAGAAGACCGAGGTTGGGCCGTTCATTCCTTTTACATTTTTGCTGTATTGCCTTTTTTCCTCCTGGCTTCCTATTTTGTATGGATAATCGCCAGTTTTTCCGGTTTTATTTTTGGTAATTCCAGGTTATTTACGCATTTTATCCCGAATGGCAGTAAATTAATCTTTCCATTATTTTGGGGTGGAACTGCTTCTTCATGGATCCGCGGTGCAAGATTTTGGCCTCTTTATCAGCAGGAATATAACATTCTTTCTTTCTTTGAAAAATTTCGGATTCCCGAAAATATGGCAGAAGGACTTTATTTTATCAATAATGTTATCTGGATATTGTTTTCTGTCGCGTTTTTCCTTTTTTTATATGTTATTGTTCGTTATTCCAAAGGCAAAGGGGAAGAGATAAAATGGTATATGTGGTTGGCGCTTCCTCTTAGTTTGCTCTGCCTTCTATTCCAGTTTCCTTTTATTTTTTATTTTCTGGAGCCGATCTATGCTGAAAAAATGACAGTTTTGCTTTTGTCTGTTTTTGGTGCAGCTTATTATGCGGCTTTAAAAACAAATAAGAGCTGGTTGTTTTGTATTGCAGCCGTAGCGGCTTGTCTTGCAACATATTATAAAGAGGCTAATTTCATTTTTTTCATGGGGATTGCTTGTTTTTTGCTCCTTTTTGGTTGGAAATCGGTATCTAGAAAGCACTTTTATTTTTTAACATTTCTGCTTCTGAACAGTTGCCTTTTTTTGATTTTGTATTATTATTGTTCCTATAGTGGGGCAGCCGGCTCATATAATACGGGAAGGTATTATGGCATCTGGTCGAATGTAATTAGGATTCTTCGCCAGAATCCTCTTTTTCTGTTGTCGTTTCTTCTCGGTTGTGTCCGTTTATTTTTTGTCATAATCAAAAGAGATCGTGCTCATTTATGGGCCGATTCGTTGCTTTTCGCTTCTCTGGCATTTTTCCTCAGTTACTTTGCATTGAAGTTATTTGCTGAATACTATTTTCTTCCAGCCAATATTTTTTTCCTTGCTGTACTCTTGTATTGGTGCATGCACATAAAATGGAAATATTGTTTTGGAATTTTCCCTGTTTTATTTATCATTGTTTTGTTCTGTTTCGGCGATAGTGCTTTCAAACATCTCAAGCAACTCCATAAGATTCAGGAAAGTGACAGGGAATGTTTGCAGGAAATAACAGAGTTGCTGGGAAAGTCCAAGAAGTTGCATTTCGTTGAAATAGACTCTCCGCTTCCATCTCCTTATTTTAATGCGTGGAAATCGGCTTGTCTGCAAGAATTTGTCTGGTTTTTCTGTGGAAACTGGCGAAAGGATAGAGGGGGAGCCGGAACAGGTAAAAATTCTATAGTTCCGATTCGGATAAAGGATATACCGAAGTATCTGTTTCCTGATGAGATTTTTATAATAGATCGCAGTACAGCGTTATATCCTGAATTGCAACCTTTGTATCAGAATATAAAAGATGTTTTTTCTTCTCGAGGTTTCTTCCTTTATAAAAGCTTTTTATCATATGAGTTTTTTGCAAAGGCTGTTCCTCTTTCTTATCCAGTAAATATCCGGCTGCAAAACGACTCGTCTGTGGCATTATTAGGGTTCGGCATGCCCGAAATGACGGGACGGTGGATCAATGAAAAAGAAGCTCATATAAAAATTCCATTGAGAACTCCGGAAAGTGATTTATTCTTCTCTTTTGAAGGTTTCCCTTTCCTGTATCAAAAGTTTGATCGAAATGAAATGGATATATTTATAAATGGAAAGAAGCTTGATACTGTTACTTTTGAGCTTGGCAAGGGATGGCGTAATCAACTTCTTGTACCCGGAGACTTGATTGTTAACGGGATTAATGATTTTATGTTCCGTCTCAAGGAATTAAAAAGTCCTTCTGATTTCGGCATGCCGGATATGCGGAAACTGGGATTCTATTTATCCTCAATACAATTAAAGAAGCTTGCAAATTCTGAAATTGTCATGTCTCAATATTCTGATCTGTCTGGATTCAATGACGCGGAACTCAGCGGTCGTTGGAGTCGAGAGAAAGAAGTCCATGTGAAATTTTTCGCGGGCAAAGTTGCGAGGGACTTAATTTGTTCCATTGAAGGCTTTCCTTTTTTACATGAGAAATTTTCCCGCAACGAAATGTCTGTTTACCTGAATGGGAAGAAAGTGGAGAAAGTTGTGTTTGAACTTGGGAAATCTTGGAATAACCAGGTTCGTTTTCCCAAGGAACTGATTCGAGAGGGTCGCAATGACATCATGTTCCTCTTCAAAGAGGTAAAGAGTCCTTTTGATTTCGGCATGCCGGATATGCGGAAACTGGGATTCTTTTTCAAAAAGATAAGAATAGAGGAAGAATGAGTTGAGCCTCAATGGACTTCGACAATACTTTTAAAAGCATCATGTTTATGTTGTTTGGAAACGAGCCCCGCTTTCATGATGACTTTAGAGCGGATGGGAATGTGATGAAAAGCCGTATTTGGGTCGATGAAGTTGATTTGAAAAAAATACGGGATTTCTGATCACCTCTCCGAATCATATTTTTATTTTGAGAGATCATACGGACTTCATGCTGGGATGTATGAAAAAAGCTAATTCGGGAGGAATACGGACGATGAGATGGATTGATTTAATGGGATCTTTTTCTCATTTATACAGGGAAAAACAGGATGCTCTGTTTTCTTTCTGCCTGCAGAAAAAAACGCAGAAAATAATTTTTTTCTTGTTTCTTCTGTTTGTTGCAGCTTTCTGTTGTCGACAGGCCGTCAGATCTCCTTTCTGGGGATGTGATGCTCCTGAATATTTTATCATGCAGAGGGGGGCTGAACAGACTTTCTCCCCGAAGATTCCTTTGGATGCGGTTCAGGATGCGTGCAAGGAAATGCCGGAAACACTCCGTTATGCTTATCCTCCTCCGTCTTTTCCGAACAGTACCGGAGGTGGAAATGCCGGTATTACCTTATACCAGGGCAAGGCCTATGCCTATCACAGTATGCTTTATCCCATTTTCACAGTACCTGTCAAATGGATTGCCGGAATATTCGGGAAAGAAGCCGCAGTCAGTTTCGTCTGGGCAAATGCTTTTTTCCTTTTTTCCCTTATTGTCGCAGTTTTACTGTGGATGCCTCTTCCATTTTATGAGCGGTTATTGCTTTCATTGTTATTCCTGTATTCACCCGGAGTCACGGTTTATCTGCCATGGATTCATCCGGAAATTTTTCTGCTGACAGGATTGGGGCTTTCCATGATCCTCTATTGCAGAGGATGGTATAAAACGGCAATTTTGGTGGGAGCTCTTGCTTCCTGGACAAATACAGCGGCTTCGCTTCTTCCTTTTTTCATGGGCCTTTATTATTTGTATGTCTTAATCCGAGAATGGAAAACCACCGGAAAAATTCCATGGAAAAATGGAGTTCTAGCTTTTTTTGCCGGTTTTGTTGTCTTATTGCCGATGATTTACACAAAAGTTGTTTTTGGAGAATGGAGCCTGGTCAAGGATGCAATTCGAAAAGATTATATTTCCTTTGCCCGGGTTTTTGATCTGTGGTTCGGATTGGATCAGGGGTTGTTTCTGGTGTCTTTTCTACTGCCCTTCCTTTTTATCGGGGCCGTCTGTTATTGCGTAAAAAACAGAAATTGGAAGATGCTGTCCATTGCGGCTGCAGCGGTTTTGCTGACGGTCGGAGTCAGTGCCAATGTGATTTCGCACACCGGGGTCGGAATTTCGCGTTACTTGAGCTGGATTTTTGTCCCGGTGATATTTGTTTGTTTCAGTTTATACAAAGTACGGTTTTTTCCGTATCTCCTGGGAATTCTGTTTTTATCTCTTTTGCTGCAGCAGAACTATCTTTGGGGAACGGATGATTTTTCTCACAACAGACTGGCGAGAAAAGTTTTGGAAAACTATCCGGCATTGTACAACCCTTCGGAGGATATTTTTATTCTGAAGAATTGTCCGAAACGCTGTTACTGCTGGTTTTTCTGCCATCCCAGGACGGTTGATCCTTATCCTCATTTTACGGATTCCGAGGGGCGGGTCAGAAAAATCATGCTGACGAACCGTGGATGTTTTGTCCCCATTCTGGATGAGTTCAACTGTCAGACGCAGGAGGAGCGGGATTTCCTGTTGACTTCGCTGGAGGCGTTCAAGAAAAGTGGAAAATGGTGCAGGTACATCAATATTCCATCCGCCATGAATATTTCCTCCAGGCCTGTCTGGATGAAGAAACTCTCTTTGCCGGTTGCCCTTCCTTTGGATGAAAGAATCGTGTGCCGGGGTTTTTATGATCTAGAAGCATCCGGACGCTGGATGGGAGAATCGACTGCAAAAATTCTTGTGCCGGTTTCTCCGCAGAAGCAAGGGGTTTTTTTGAAGTTCAAAGGATGGGCGTTCCTTCATAAGGCGCTGCCGGAACAGACGTTGAAGATTTCCTCCCACGGTCGCATTTTGTATGAATGGACGCAGTCTCTGACTTCATTGCAGGAATGCCGGTTTTTTTTTCTGCCGCAGGAACTGATGAAAAACGGGTTTATTGAACTGGATTTGGCCTTGGAAAAACCTTTGACTGTTCCCAAAGATTACGGCGTTTCCGAAGACTTACGGAAATTAGGATTTTTTCTGCAGTCCATGGAAATTATCCCGGCAAAAATCCTTTTTGACACCAGTTCAGAAATGAAATTTTATCAGCGGATTGCCGGATTTCATGTCCCGGAAGGAACTGGAATCTGGAGCATCAGTCAACTTGCGGCTGTTGAACTGATGCCTGCTGTCAGTGGAAAGGTGAAACTTGTATTTCAAATTATGACGGTTCCTTCTGTCAAGACGGTGAGAGTTTTTTACAAAGGGAAATCCATTTCCCAGTGGAAAATCAGGGGGCCTCAGGAAGTGACTCAGGAAATTACTCTGGAGCTGCCTGCGGTCACCGCATCCATTCCGCTGTCCTTTTTGCCGTTGGATCCGATGATCCCGGGAAAGGTATATAAAGGAAACAACGATTTCCGCAATCTGGGGGTCCGCTTGTTATCGGTGGAATATCGTTGAGGAAAGTGTGCCGTTTCGAGTGCGCTGTCTCCTTCCTGGATGTGCAGCTGATATTTTGAATGTCGGTGCGTGCTGGAAGAAGAGCTGTTTAACAGAGAGAGGTTTACATGGAAAGTTTGGTTTTTGCCGTTGTTATGGCGGGGGGAAAAGGAGAACGCTTCTGGCCCCTCAGCCGTGAAAAACGCCCGAAACAGATGCTGAATCTGTTCGGCGAAATGTCGTTGATCGAACAGACGGTTATGCGTCTGCAGCTGCTGCTGCCGCTGGAACGCATTCTGATCGTGACCAATCGGAACTATGTGGAGCAGATCCGGAATCTTCTGCCTCAGCTCCCCGCGCAAAACGTCATCGGCGAGCCGATGGGCCGCGATACCGCTCCGTGTGTCGCTCTCGCCGCGGGCATCGTCAAGGCCAGGGCGGGCTCCCGGGATGCGGTGATGCTGCTTCTCCCGTCCGACCATTGCATCGTGAATGTCAATGCTCTGATCCGCGATCTCCGGACCGCCTCCGAGCTGACCCGTATTTCGGATTCCATCGTCACCATCGGCATCAAACCGGATTTCCCGAGTCCGGACTACGGCTATATCGAATGCGGAGAGCCCATCGGCGGCACCGGGGCGTTCCGGGTGCGCCGATTCCGGGAAAAACCGGATCGGAACACGGCGGAAGAGTTTTTGCGGTCCGGCAATTTCCTCTGGAACAGCGGCATGTTCGCGTGGCGCGTTTCAACGATCCTTTCGGAAATGGAAAAGAACGCTCCGGAACTGGCGGAGCTTGCGGACCATATTTCCGACGCCGCGGATCGTGCCGATTTCTCCGAGCTTCTGCGCCGCGAATATGAAAACGCTCCGAAGATCTCCATCGACTACGCGGTCATGGAGAAAAGCTCGAATATTCTGGTCATTTCCGCCACCTTCGACTGGGATGACATTGGAAACTGGACTGCCCTGCGCAATCATCTTCCCGCGGAAGAGGCAAACAACATTGTGCATGGAAACGCGGAGCTTCTCGGCTGCCGCGACTGCATCGTCTATTCCGACGGCGACCATCTGGTTTCCGGCATTGATCTCGACGGGCTGGTCATTATCCGGACCGAGGATGTCACTCTTGTCTGCAAGGACACCTCCACCGCGCGGATCAAGGAGCTTCTGAAGAAGATTTCCCTGAAGGAGAAATTTCTGAAGCATCTCTGAGAATCCGGAAATTCGGCTGCGCCGCTTCAACCGCTCCGGACGGTTTGTTCCTGCGTTCAAGTCAGGCGGTGGGAAGAATGCGTTTGAGCGCCTGTGGAATGACGTCGGCAAGATCATCCGCGAGAATGCCGCGCGAGCCATAGGGCAGAAGCAGTTCTCCGCAGAGTCCGTGGAGAAACGCTCCCAGACGTGCCGCATCCCAGGCGCAATAACCCTGTGCGAGCAGCGCTCCGCAGATGCCGGTCAGCGTATCTCCGCTTCCTGCGGTGGCGAGAGCGGCGCATCCGCTCATATTGATGCAGTAATCCCCCTCGGGCGAAGCGGTGATGCTGCGGCTGCCCTTCAGAATGACAACCGCTCCCGTGACGTATGCCAGATCAAGTGCCTGTTCAATGCGGTGTTTGCTTCCGTCGAGACCGAAGGCGGTTTGCAGTCGGGCCATCTCGCCCGGATGGGGGGTCAGAAGAATGCCGTCACGTTTTTCCTTCAGCAGAGCGGGCGTTTCGGCAAGAATGTTCAGGGCGTCGGCATCCAGGACCATCGGTTTTCCGGAGGCGATCAGACATTCGAGTACGGGCCGCAGCTCCTCGCGCCGGGTGAGTCCGGGACCGACGGCAAGCGCGCGCAAAGGCAGAATCTGCTGTTCCAGCGCGGGAATGGAAACGGAATTGAAGCATCCGAGCGCCCGGTCTTCCACCCGGCGGACGATGAGGGCTTTCCGGACATTGCAGAGCACTTCGGCGGAAGCGGGAATCAGAACGGTGACGAGCCCCGCGCCGGTCCGGAGCGCGGCCTCGGCGGAGAGAAACGGCGCGCTTCCGTAGTCGGAGGAGCCTCCCACGATTCCCAGATGGCCCCGTCGGTTCTTATAGGTGTTGAACGGTTCGCGCCGGAGCAGATTTCGCGCGTCCTGCCTGGTAAAGAGCTCGTAATCGCCGCCGGCCTCCTCCAGACAGCGGTCGGGGATGCCGATGCGCGCTACGACAATTCGACCGGATGCGTTCGGCCCTTTGCCCACAAGCATTCCGGTCTTGACCGCGGCCATGGTGACGGTCAGATCCGCCGTGACGCAGCAATCCGCGGAACCGTCGTCCGCATTCAGTCCGGAGGGCAGGTCGATGGAGACCACCGGATTGCGGGAGTCGTTGATGATTCTTATCCAGGTGGCAAAGGGTTCCCGGAGCGCACCCCGGATCCCGGTGCCGAGAAGTCCGTCGACGAGAACCGCGTTTTCTCCGATGGAATCGGCCGTGAAATCGAACTGAATCTGTTCTTTGAGTTTCTGAGGAAGTTCCTCAAAGGCCTCCGCCGCGTCACCGGTGAGTTCGTCGGGGCGAGCCGCCATGAACAGCGTGACGGGATACTGCTTTGAAAAAAGCTGTCCGGCTGCGATCAGCGCGTCTCCGCCGTTGTTCCCCTTTCCGGCAAGAATCATGAATTCCGGATTCCGCATGCCGGAGACAAACCGGAGAATTTCATGCGTGAGCGCGGTTCCCGCATTTTCCATCAGGACGATTCCGGGAATCCCGTATTCGTCGATGGTTCTCCGGTCGAGGGCGCGCATCGTTGCCGCGGGAAAGGATTTCATGAGGCCATATCTCCTTGAACGTGACTCGGTTGACTTGATGGGAAATACAGTACCCCGTCGGAAAAAAAATTGCAAACGGAATCTCCGGCGGATTTGTTTTTTTTCTTTCGCCCCCGCTCCGGAATGATTTGATTTTTGGCTGAAAAATATTGGAAAAAACTTGAATAACCCGGGAAATGGAGTTATAATTCCTGTGGTTTGGATTCGTTAGAAACCATTAGTTTTTTTAGGACCAGAAAAAGGATGGAACTGCAAAATACGATAAAAAAGGAAGCGGTTGTTTCCGGAATCGCTCTTCATACGGGAGTTCGTGCCAATCTCCGAATTCTGCCCGCGCCGGAGAACACGGGAATCGTCTTCCGGCGGATCGACATGCCCGGGAAACCGGAGGTTCGGGCCGTGGCGGGAAATGTGGTTGATGTCCGCCGCGCAACCACAATCGCCTCCCGCACCACGGGCGGATTCGTGGTGACGGTGGAACATATCATGTCCTCGCTTCACGCCGCGCAGGTGGACAACGCCGTCGTGGAAATGGACGGACCGGAGCCGCCGATCGCCGACGGATCCGCCAAAGCGTATTTTGACGCGCTTATGAAGGCGGGGATCGAGCAGCAGTCCGCGCCGGCCGCCGTCTGGGAGCTGGACGAGGAGATTCATGTCGATGAGCCGGAACGGGGAATTCATATTCATCTTCAGCCCTCGGACCGTCTGGAGATCTCCTTTCATGTGGAATATGGGGCGACGCCCCTGGACAAACAGGATTTCTCCTGCGTGGTGACGCCGGAGTCCTTCGGTCGCGAACTCTCCGATTCCAGAACGTTCTGCATCTTCCGGGAACTGGAACAGCTGATTGCGGCGGGGCTTGTGAAGGGGGGCAGTCTCGACAACGCCGTCGTCATGCATGACGGCGCGATCATCTCCAAGGAGGGGATGCGTCACAGAGAGGAGTTCGCAAGACATAAAATGATGGATATGGTCGGTGATCTTTATCTGACCGGAATGCGTGTTCATGCGAAGATTTCGTCCGTCAAATCGGGGCATCCGACCCATGTGAAGCTGGCGCAGGAGATGCTGGCCCGCTATGCCGCCAAACAGAAATGATTTTCGACTCAAGAAAGGATCAATACAATGTCTGAAGTTCTGACTCACTCTCAAATCATGGAGCAGCTGCCCTGCTGCGACCGGATGGTCCTGCTCGACCGCGTGGCGTTCGACGGAGAAAAAAAGATCGCCGGACTGAAAAGCGTCAGCATGAACGAATGGTATTTTCAGGGCCATTTTCCAAACCATCCGATCGTTCCCGGAGTGCTGCTGGTGGAATCCATGGCGCAGCTTGCCGAACTTCTCGTCTGGAAAAAACTTGATCCGAAGCGCGAGGGCGATCTCTACATCAAGTCCCTCCGGAAGGTGAAGTTCCGCAAACCGAACAACCCCGGCGACCGGATTTTCTTCCAGGTGGAGATCGCCGAGGAACGTTCCGATTCGATTGATTTCATCGCCACGGCCACCAACAACTCCGGCGCCGCCTGTCAGGCGCAGCTGACGCTCGGCATCCGGCCGAAGGTCCCCATGCACCTGCCCGCCGGCTTCAATGAATTCGACAAAAGCGCCAAGAGCGCGATGGATGTTCTCGGCGTGGCCTCGTTCATTCCGCACCGGTATCCGTTCCTCTTTGTCGACTATGTGGCCAAAATTGACGGACCGCACGTGACCGGGATCAAAAATGCCACCGCGGAGGAGCCCGCGTTCCGCCGCTATGCCGATCACTATTCCGTGCTGACCGGATCCGTGCAGCCGGAAATCATTGCGCAGGTCGGTGCCATTTCCATGCTTTCCAAACCCGAAAACAAGGGAAAACTTGCCATATTCATGGCGATCGACCAGTCCGATTTCTATGAAAAGCCGGTTCTGCCGGGCGACCAGATGGTGCTGGATGTCGAGATTCCCGATACGAAATCCCGTTTCGGACGCGGAGAGGGAACCATGTCCGTGGATGGCGAACTGGTCTCCAGAACGCAGATGATGTTTGCTCTGGTCGATCCCTAAGGCGCGGTCCGGGGGGATGATGCGTAGTTTTCCATTGAAACAGACTGGATGTGCCCGATGAAAAAGACCAACTCCGATTTGCTGCCGGATGCCAAGGCGCTCTCCGCCCTGCTGGAAGGGCGTCTCCGGGATCCCCATTCCATTCTGGGAATGCACAAGGGAAAGAACGGCAATGTGCTTGTACGGGTGTTCGATCCCATGGCGGACTCCGTCGCGATTCTGTATGGTGAGGATGATCTCTCCTATCAGGCCATGGAAAAGGTGCAGAAGGATGGACTCTTTGCCGCGGAATTCGAAAGCGGCGAGTTCTTCCGATATCAGGTGCGCAAGACGTTTCCCAACGGAACCACCTTTACCGCGCGGGATCCTTATTCCTTTCTTCCGGCAATCGGAGAGATGGATCTTTATCTGTTCAACGCCGGCGAAAACCGCCGGGTCTACGACTGCATGGGGGCGCATTTCCGGACCATCGACGGAACCGATGGAGTCGTCTTTACCGTCTGGGCGCCCAATGCGGAGCGGGTTTCCGTGGTGGGAAACTTCAACTGCTGGGACGGGCGCCGCGAGCCGATGCGTCTGATGGGCTCCTCCGGAATCTGGGAGCTGTTTGTGCCCGGGCTCCGGCCGGGCGAAATCTACAAGTATGAGATCCGCGCAAAGAACGGGGATGTGTTTACAAAACTGGACCCGTATGCGCAGCGGACGGAACTGCGCCCCTCGACCGCCGGAATCGTCGCGGATCCCGCGCCGTTCCACTGGACCGACGAGCCATGGATGCAGAAACGTTCCCGGACCAATATTCAGGCTTCGCCGATGAACATCTACGAGGTGCATCTCGGGTCCTGGGGCGGTCCCGGAACCGGGAATCACTCCGGTGGGGAGGACGAGTTCAGCAGTTATCGCGAACTGGCCCATGCGCTCGGCGATTATGTCGTCAAAATGGGGTACACCCACATTGAACTGCTTCCGATCTGCGAACATCCGCTGGATCAGTCGTGGGGGTATCAGGTGACGGGGTTCTACGCGCCCACCGCGCGGTACGGAACACCGGAGGATTTCGCCTATTTCGTCGATCATATGCACTCGCTTGGAATCGGCGTGATTCTGGACTGGGTTCCCGCGCATTTTCCGAAGGATTCCTTTGCGCTCGGCCGATTTGACGGGACCGCATTGTATGAACACAATGATCCGCGTCAGGGGGAGCATCGGGACTGGGGGACTTATATTTTCAATTTCGGGCGCAACGAGGTGCGGGGATTCCTGATCGGCAGCGCGCTCTTCTGGCTCGACCGGTACCATGTGGACGGACTCCGGGTCGACGCCGTGGCCTCGATGCTCTATCTGGACTACTCGCGGAAGCCCGGCGAGTGGATTCCCAACAAGTATGGCGGAAATGAAAATCTGGATGCGATTGCGTTCCTGAAGCATCTGAATGAAATCGCTCACGAGATGTATCCCGGTATCGCGATGGTGGCGGAGGAGTCGACCGCATGGCCCGGCGTTTCCAAACCGGTGTATCTGGGCGGACTCGGATTCACATTCAAATGGAACATGGGCTGGATGCACGATACGCTGGAATATTTTGCGCTGGATCCGATTTACCGCAGCTACAATCATGGCAAGCTCACCTTTTCCCTGCTCTATGCCTTTTCAGAGAATTTCATTCTGCCGCTCAGTCATGACGAGGTGGTGCACGGCAAGCACTCGCTGCTGGACAAGATGCCCGGGGATTATCAGCAGAAATTTGCAAATCTGCGCGCCCTTTATGCCTACATGACGATGCATCCCGGGAAGAAACTGCTGTTCATGGGCGGGGAATTCGCCCAGTGGATCGAATGGAATGAAAAGAAGACACTGGACTGGAATCTTCTCGACTATCCGCAGCACCGGGCCATGCAGACTCTGGTGCGGGATCTGAATCATTTCTATCGGGAGAATCCGTCGCTCTGGAGCGATGATTTCACGCCGAACGGTTTCACCTGGCTCGACGGAGGGGATTATCGGCAGTCGGTACTCTCCTTCATCCGCTGGGACCGGGAGCATCGGGAACCGGTCGTTGTGATTCTGAATCTGACTCCGGTTGTGCGCGATCCGTACACGACCGGCGTGCCTCTGCCCGGCGAATGGGTGGAGGTGCTCAATACCGACAACTCCTGTTACGGCGGCACCGGTCTGCTGAACACGATTCCGATGAAAACGAGCGAAGGCCTCTATCACGGTCAGAAACAGCATGTCACTCTGCGTCTGCCGTGGCTCGGCGCGGTGATTTTGAAACGGAAGAAGGCCTGACGGAGAACACGTTCCTGTATGAGTACGACGCAAGATGGCATATCCGGTGCACGCGCCCGGTTCTGCACCCAGTTTGTTCAGGAGATCGTGGAGGGGGTTCTGACGCGCGGAGAGGCGGCCGACAATGCCGCCGCGCTCCGTTTCAAGCGCGACCGCCGGATCGGCTCCCGCGACCGTCGTTTCCTCAGTAATGCGCTCTTCGCCTATTTCCGCTGGTACGGATGGCTGAGAAAGGCCGGCATCGCCGGGAAAATGGAGCTGGCGCTTGCGGCGGCGTTTGCGGCGGAAGGGATCGGCGGAGGCCCGGCGGTCGTCTGGGCGGAGAGTGCGGGAATTCCGGAACAGGAGTTCCGGGCCGCTTTGAAACACTCTTCCGCGGCGGAACGCTTTGAAGCGGTTCTTGCGGCGGCGCATACGGGAAATCATGGGACTTTTTCTCTGCGGGAGGTGATCCCTGACTGGGCGGACAAGCTCCTGCCGCGGGAACTTCAGGAGGAGGAGCGTCTGCCGCTCTGGCTTCAGAAGCGTCCTCCGATGTGGCTGCGGGCGCAGACGGAGCAGATTACGGAATTGGTGAACGACCTGATGAAAAGCGGATTCTCGGCGGAGGCGCATGTCCATGTTCCCGGGGCGCTGAAGGTGGCGGATGCGCGGGGAAGTCTCTATGCGACACCGGAATTCCAGAAGGGACTCTTTGAACTTCAGGATTTTTCCTCCCAGTGCATTGGAATGGCGTGCATGGCGCGTCCGGGAGAGCGCTGGTGGGATGTCTGCGCGGGAGGCGGAGGCAAAACGCTCCAGCTGGCGGGCATGATGCAGCGCCGGGGAACGATTCTGGCCACCGATATCCGCGCATACAAACTGGAGGATCTGAAACGCCGTGCCGCACGGGCCGCGTATCCGAACATCCGCTGTGCGGAATGGAACGGGGAAGCGCCGCCCAGGGGAAAAAAAGGGATGTTTGACGGCGTCCTGATCGACGCGCCCTGTTCCTCATCGGGCCGCTGGCGGCGCAATCCGGACGGACGCTGGAGCGCGTCCGCGGAACGGGTCGAAGAGCTGGCCGGAATTCAGAGCCGGATCCTGGAGGCTGCCTGCGCCGGCGTGAAGCCGGGGGGTGTGCTCGTTTATGCAACCTGTTCGCTGTTCGAACGGGAGGATGAACGGATCGTCAAGGATTTTTTACAAAAACACCATGAATATGTATTGGAACCGTTTCCGGACCCTGCGACGGGGAGAAAAACGGATGGGATGCTTCGCACTCTGCCCTGGTCCGCGGACTGCGATGCGTCCTTCGTCGCCCGGATGCGGTCGATCTCAACCAGAGGATGATTATGCTGCAGGAAGAACATTCGCTGTCCGAAGACAAACCTCCGTCTTATATCGACCTTCACACCCACTCTTTCATGACCGGCGACGGCGTTCTGCGGGTGCAGAACATTTTCCCCGATGTATCCGGGGAGAGCTCCCTGCCGGAACACTTCTCCATCGGAATTCATCCCAAAAACATTGATCCGGAATACATGGAGCGCGATCTGGCGATCATGGACCGGGTGCTCGCGGAAAACCGCTCCCGCGGCGTCGTCGCGGTGGGGGAATGCGGACTCGACAAGTTTTCCCTGGTGGATTCCGCCACTCAGGAACAGGTCTTTGCCGCTCAGATCCATCTGGCGCTGAAATATGAACTCCCCATGGTGATCCATTCGGTCCGCTCCTGGCAGGAGATTATCCGGATGAAAAAACTCCATGCGCGGAAACAGACCTGGATCGTCCACGGGTTCCGCAGTTCGATAGAAGCGGCGGAATCCCTGATCCGTCACAACATTCTGCTTTCGTTCGGGGAGGCGATCACGGAGGAGCAGTCGAAGGCGCGCGCCGTGATCGGAGAGCTCGATTACGACTCCTTCTTCCTGGAAACCGATGAAAGCACCATGCCGATCGAGTCCATTTACAAGTCGGCCGCGCATCTCTGCGGCTGCGAGGTGGAGTATCTCTGCGAGCGGATCCGCGGGAACTTCGAGCGGGTGTTCGGCTCATGAACCCCGCGGACTGGCAGAACCGGACCGCTCTGCTGCTGGGAGACGAGGCGCTCGGCCGGATTGAAAAGGCTCATGTGCTGTGCGTCGGACTCGGAGGAGTCGGAGGGCTCGCCGCCGAACTCCTCGCCCGGACCGCGGTCGGCGAAATGACCATCGTGGACGGCGATTGCGTCGAGGATTCCAACCGCAACCGGCAGATCATCGCCACGACTCTGACCACGGGCCGTCCGAAAGCGGAGGTCATGGCGGAGCGGCTGATGACAATCAATCCGGACCTGAAACTTCATGTCGTAAACGACTTCCTCAAGGACGAAACCCTTGCGGCAATCCTGGATGCAGCTCCGTATGACTGCGTGCTCGACGCCATCGACACGCTGGCACCGAAGGTGCATCTGATTGCGGGCTGTCTGGAGCGCGGTTTGAAGATCGTCTCCTCAATGGGCTCGGGCGCGCGACGGAATCCGGAATGCGTCCGCTGTGACGATCTGGAGAAGACATTCAACTGCACACTGGCCAAGGCCGTTCGGCAGCATCTGCACCGCCTGGGATGGCGGAAGGGCGGCTGCCGCGCAGTCTTTTCCATCGAACCCCCCATTCGGAGCGCGGTGCTGGACCCGGGACGCATGGAGAACAACAAACGCTCTGTTCTGGGGACGATTTCCTATCTGCCCGCGGTGTTCGGCTGTCACTGCGCGGCCGCGGTGCTCGAAGAACTGAGCCGCGAAACTCCTTCGGAATGATTCGCGACTCCGACGTGATCCTCCCCCCCTTCCGCGGAAGGAGTCGTTCATTTCTGCGGACGGTTTTTCTTCAGCGCTTCCAGAAGAACCCGTTTGCGGGGATTGTCCCGGGAGGGTTTGCTCCAGTTTTCGTGTTCGATGCTCCAAGGGGGCCACTCGCGGAAGGCGTGATAGGTCCAGTCCCAGCCGTATTCCTCAAAGAGTTCGATGCAGTCCTTCAGATACTGATCCGCCCCTTTCGCGGTGTTGACGGCGCTGAATTCCCCGATGAAAATGCGCGCATTGTGCTTTCTCTGAAACTCGATGATGCTCTTCATGGCGACCCGGAGCTGATCCTTGTTCCAGTAGATGCCGTCGATCTCTCCGGGATAGCTCCATTTGAGTTTGCCGAGAACCCCCTGGTGCGTGTAGGCGTGCGGAGAATAGAAGTGCGGAGTGTAAATAATGTTCCTGTCGTTGACAAGGAACGAGTTGCTTCCTTCAAAAGCCACGATGATCGGCGTGTCCGGATCGATGTCCCGGATGACCTTCACAAGACGTTCGGCAATCTGCTGCCATGAATTTTTTTTCGTCCGCTGGAATCCGTACTGCTCCGGAACCGGCTCGTTCAGGAGATCGTATCCGTAGATTCTCCTGTCGCCCTTGAAGTGCTTTGCAAGTCTTCGCCAGGCTTCATCAAGGGTTTCGAGACTGGTTCCCTTGCTCAGAATGTTGCTGGCCACTTTGGAGATCGAGGTTCCCGGACCCCGGTGAAGATCCAGAACCACTTTGATTCCGTTCTTTTCACAGAGTTTCAGAATGGCGTCGATGTTCCTGATTTCATCGTCAATCCACGCCAGATATTTTTCCGGAGTTGAGACATCCCTTCCGCGCTTCGGATTCAGCTGATAGCGGAGAAGATTGGCGTTCCACTGCTTCAGGACCGCAAATGCTTCCGGACTCAGATCCGACCCGCTCATGAATCCGCGGTATTTTGTTCCCCGGAACGTTCCGCGGGGAATCCGCGCGGCTTCGGGATTCGGCGGAGCCTTGACTTCGCTGTCGGGGACCTCCTTCACCCGGTAAATGCGGATCCTGGAAACATAGAAAGCTCCGGACGCCTCCTGAATTCCGGTCGAAAGGACCATCCGTCTGGTGTCCGAAGGCAGAAGAATGAGTTTGCGGGCCGGTTTCCAGTCATAGGTTCCGCGCTGGAGCATGGGCTCGGGCCATGAACTCTTTTTTCCGTTCGTGTGGAACAGCATGAACTTCGGCCCGAAGAAGGGTTTGATGCCCTGACGCAGATTTTCCCCCTTGACCATGGCTTCAAAAGCGATCATTCCGGTGATCTTCTTCGGATCAAGAGAGAGGGAAATCGAGGCGTTTCCGTGTTTCGGCACCTCCAGCTTCACACAGGGGCCGTTGTCCGGACCTCCCTTCTCCAGACGGGTGACTTTCCCGCTGATTTTCCATTTGGAAAGCGATTCCGGCGAGGCAAAGGTCTCTTCAAAGAGCATCTCTCCGTTGACATAGGCCGCATGGACCGGGAGCAGGGTGCTCAGTCCCAGCAGAACGGCCAGATATTTTTTCCGGTTCATAGAACGATTCCTTTCTGATTGTTATTCGGTGAAAGCGTCGCTTCGCAGTGCAAGATTGGTATCGTGGATGTAGTCGTAGTACAAATTGACGTCGCGTCCTTTCCAGCGGTCGCGGGAGGCGGCGTGACCGTCAAGGAACAGAATGTTTGCGGCATTGTTGTGGTTCGGTCCGATATGCCGGGAGAGTGCCAAATACCATTGTCCCTTGGAATTTGCCACGCCGACACTGGACTCCGCATAATACGTATTGGCTGTGAGATATTCGTGAAAGTCCGTATCCGCAATCGCATAGGTCCGGGAGGGCTGTTTGTAGGCGGAACCTTTCACCAGGGTCGTGTCGTCTGTGAGCGGAATGAAAAGATTTTTTATCATCGCATAGCTTCTCCGGTAGCTGACAACCGTTTTGTCCTCCGGGCACTGGAAGAGTTTCCAGCTGGAGGGACTCTTGATCCATCCGTTGGCAAATTTCCCGCCCAGATACTGATTGCCGTATACGAAGTCCCAGTAATACATGTGTTTGATGCCGTCATATTTCGGAGCGATATAGTCCTCGTTGTCGCCCCGGTACATGGTCATGGCGTTTCCGAGCTGCTTCAGATTGCTGATGCATCCGGCCTTTTCGCCCGCGTTCCGCGCCTTGTTCAGCGCAGGCAGGAGCAGTCCGGCCAGGATGGCAATGATCGCAATCACGATGAGGAGCTCTATTAATGTGAAGTTCCCGCTTCTTCCTCTCCGAAGACATGCGCCGGAACGCTTCCGGAACTCCGGAAGCAGACATCTGTTGACTCTTTGCATCTTGATCTCCCTGTTCGATGAATCCATTGCTTTCCATTTTTTACATTATAGGATAAAAACAGAGAAAACGCAACAGGGAAATTCTATGGAAAATAGTTTAATTATTGCAAAAGATATCGGATTTTATGCATCCGGACTCTTTCGGTAGGCGAGGGGAGTGGTCCGGGTTCTTCTGCGGAATTCGGCACAGAAGGCGGCCGCGGTCCGGAAGCCGGTCTCCGAGGCGACAAGATGGATGGGATAGCGCGTGCTCTTCAGCAGATGTTTCGCCTTCTGAATGCGGAATCGCCGGACGTATTCCCCCGGACTGATCTGCAGATGACGCATGAACATGCGGTAAAGTGTGGAGGAGTCAATGCCGAGCACTCTGGCAATTTCCGCAATCGGATACGGGTGCATGATGTTGTTGCGCAGAAGATCCTGCGCCCGTTCAAAAAGATCGTCCGCCGGGGTGGGATCCTCGGCCGCCAGAAGCATGAGCAGGTGCATGGCCTTTCCGACGATTTCCGGAATGTTCCGGTGATCCTGCGATTTCAGAAGCTGTTCGATCTCTCCGACCAGAGCGAGAACGGTGTCGAAGTCGGAAGGATGAATCCGCGTTTGGGTCGTCAGGCGCGTCGTCGCCAGAAGATGTGGCAGAAGCGCTCCGGTGAAGACGATGGAGAGCTTCAGACAGCTGGAACTCGGTCCGCATTTCAGCAGCGAATCCTCCCCCGGATGGATCAGTCCCACATCTCCGCGCTTCAACAGAATTTCATGATCCCTCTGCTCGATTTTCAGATCCCCGTCCAGCGGGATTTCCAGTGCCAGATACGAGTAGTTCTCATGCCGGAACCATTGGGATTTCCAGTTCGACCGCAGAACGACGATCGGCCAGACGGGAAGGGAAAGCGCCTCGTTCGCCGAAAGCATGTAGCATTCCCGGTAGTTGGTCGAATAGTACTGCGATTCAAAATGATCTCTTGAGAGATAAAGTTCGCTGGTCTTTTTCATGATTTCCCCCGGGAACGGGATTGACATTTCCGGAAATTTGATCTATACTTCCGCAACAATATAGATCAGAAAAATGAAAACCGCAACCCGGGAAGAGGAAAAAATGCCGGAAGACAGCCGCGAAATCAATTACGATGAATCCAAAGTGCCCCGTTACACCCTGCCATCCGCCCTGGAGCGTCCCGACGGGTCCCGTGTCCGGAACGCGTTCGAGTGGATGAATTTTCAGCGCCGGTATCTGTTGAAGATTCTGGAGGAAAATCTGTATGGTCCCATTCCCCGGCGGCCCGATTCCATGCGTGTGAAGGAGCTGTCGGTGCGGGAGAATGTCTTCGGCGGACTCGGACGGCGGAAGCTGGTGCGTCTTCATTTCGAGATGAATTCCGGCATTTCCCGGACGCTGGATCTTCTGGTGTATCTGCCGAAGAAAATCCGCGGCAAAGCGCCGGTTTTCATCGGGCTGAATTTCTGCGGCAACCACACCGCCACGCCGGAGACGGATCTTCCGCTACCCGCGTTCCCGTTCCCCGAAGGGGAAGGTCTTCATGAACCCGGCTTCCAGAAGGCCAGATGGCAGCCGGAACTTCTGCTGAAACGCGGCTATGCTCTCGTCACCGCCTGCTACCACCAGCTGTATCTGGATCAGAAGGGCGGTTCTCTGGAAAGCATCTATTCTCTGTTCCTTTCGGAGAAGGAGCTGCGGAGACGGAAAGAGGAACTGCCCGCGATCAGCGCGTGGGCCTGGGGACTCTCCCGCATCATGGATTATATCGAAACGGAGACTGAACTGAATGCGCGTCAGGTGGCCGTTACCGGTCACTCCCGGCTGGGAAAAACGGCGCTCTGGGCGGGGGCGAACGATGAACGCTTCGCTCTCGTGATTTCCAACGACTCCGGCTGCGGAGGCGCGGCGCTTTCCCGGAGATGCTTCGGAGAGACGCTCGGCGTGATGCTCTCTCCGTTCCCCCACTGGTTCTGCTGCGGAATGGCGCGTTATGCGTTCCGGTCGCAGGAGATGCCGTTCGATCAGCATTTTCTGCTGTCGCTGATTGCTCCGCGTCCCCTTTATGTGGCGAGTGCGTCGGAGGATCTCTGGGCGGATCCCAGGGGCGAGTTCCTGGGACTTGCGGCCGCGCGGGACGCCTACGCCCTCTTCGGCAGCGAAGGAGTGCCCGGCAATGAGATGCCTCCGGTCGGCGAGGTGCTTTCCGGCGACTGCGCCTATCACTGCCGCCCCGGAAAACACGACATCACCGAGTACGACTGGCTGCGCTATCTGGATTTTGCGGACCGCTTCTTCCAGACGGAACAGGCGTGAGTGCCCGCTTTTTCCTGGAATTCAGACTTGGACGGAGATGATGAAATGAAAAGAATGGAAACGATTCGGGAGGAATGGATCCGCCAGCTGCGCCGGATTGCCGATCCCGTTCTTCATGCGCTGGAACAGGGAATGCTGAAGCGTGTCATGCCGGTGGAATCCGGAGCGGAGGATCGGACTCTCTGCGCGCATATGGAGGCGTTCGGCCGTCTGCTTACGGGAATTGCTCCCTGGGTGGAGCTGCCGGGCGACTCTTCCGAGGAGGGGCAACTCCGCTCGGAATACGCGGAGAGGGTGCGGCGCGCAATCGCCACCGCGGTCGATCCCGAGTCTCCCGACTATCTCTGGAGCACCGAGGCTGTTCCGCATCCGCAGTTTCTGGTGGACACCGCGTTTTTTGCACATGGACTGCTCCGCGCTCCGAACGAGCTGATCGGAAAACTGGATGCGCGGACGCTGCATCAGACGGTGGAGCTTCTCCGGCGCTCGCGCGCCATCACTCCCGGGGCGAACAACTGGCTTCTGTTTTCGGCCATGGTCGAAACGGCGCTGGGCAGACTCGGGCAGTGGAGCGATCTCATGCGCATTGATTACGCTCTCCGGCAGCATGAACAGTGGTTCAAGGGCGACGGCGTCTACGGGGACGGTCCCCGCTTCGCCTGGGATTACTACAACAGCTTTGTCATTCAGCCGATGCTCCTGGATGTGATGGAACAGAATGCGCGGCATTTCAGCGACGGTTCCATGCGTCTGGAACGCATCCGCGCCCGGATGCGCCGCTATGCCGCCGTGCAGGAGCGCCTGATCGGTCCGGATGGCTCCTATCCGGTGATCGGCCGTTCCATCGCCTATCGCTGCGGCGCGTTTCAGGCGCTGGCGCAGACGGCTCTTCGCGGGGAGCTTCCGGACTCTCTTTCCCCGGCGGCGGTGCGCGAGGCGCTCAGCGCGGTGATCCGCCGGACGTTGAATGCGCCCGGAACCTTCGATTCCCGCGGATGGCTTCAAATCGGACTCTGCGGGCATCAGCCCGGGCTCGGGGAAAATTACATATCCACGGGGAGTCTGTATCTGGCGTCCGCGGCGTTTCTGCCGCTGGGACTGCCCGCGGAGAATGCGTTCTGGAGCGCGCCGGCGGAAAAATGGACTTCTGTCCGGGTCTGGTCGGGGGAGGATTTTCCCGCCGATCACGCCGTGCAGCTCTGACCGGACCGGATCAGAACACCGCGTGGAACAGGGCGCCGAGTCCGGCGGAAAGGAAGATCACGCCCATGATGCTGAGTTTGTTCCGGTAGAGCGCCCAGCAGGAAAACAGAAAGATGGGCAGCATGTCCCAGCGCAGTGCAAACGCGCCCTCATAGGGGACAAGGTGCAGTTTCAGAATCTCCAGACAGTAATCCCACGGGATCCGGTCGCTGAAAAGGGAGATCTCCAGATAGGCGATGAACGCGGCTGCGATCAGTCCCATGGTCGCCGGCTTGACCCCGTACATCAGACTGCGCACGAAACGGCTGTTCTCCCATTTGTCCAGCGATTTCACTCCCAGGGTCATGAGAATCCAGGAGGGCAGAAGAAGTCCGACGGTGCAGAGAAGCCCGCCGGCGATTCCGCCCTGCCGATATCCGAGAAAGGTCGCCAGATTCACTCCGATCGGTCCGGGAGTCACCTGCGAGATCGCAACGAAGTCTCCGAGTTCATGCAGCGTCAGCCAGTGGTATTTCTCCACGAGAATGTCAATGTAGAAGGGCATCAGGGAGCTTCCTCCGCCAAAGCAGATCGCGCCGAAGTAGACGAAAATCAGAAACATGGAAAGATAGAGCATCATTTCCGATTGACCTCCTTCTCCCCGTCGCCGATTCCGGCGCTTTCCGGCAGCTTGTCACAGATTCCCATGCAGTAGAGAATGCCGAGCGCCATGGCGCCGATCAGCAGAAGTCCCGGATTCCAGCGCAGAAACACCACCCCGATGAAACAGGCCAGAACAATCAGGTATTGAATCCAGTCATGAACCGTTTTGTTCCACATGCGGATCAGCGTGACGAGCATCAGTCCCGCGAGCGCCGTCCGCACTCCGACAAACGCCCCCTGGATGTATCCGTTGTTCATCGGAATGTACGAGAATCCCATCGCGACAAACGTAATCACAAGGAAGGAGGGCAGCGCGACTCCGGTCAGGGCAACCAGCGCTCCGATCCGTCCCGCGGCGCGGTATCCGACATAGATCGCCGCATTGCCCGCCAGCAGTCCGGGGATGGTCTGGATGATGGCCAGCATATCCATAAGCTCGCCCTCCTTCAGCCAGTGGAGACGTTTGACAAAGATCTCCTCCGCCGCCAGCAGAATGGCATAGCCGCCGCCGACCACAAACAGCGCAATCTTGAAAAAATGATAAAACAGCAGCCACAGAACTTTTCCCCGCGGCTGACTGGTCAGTTGGTTGTTCATCCGCAATACTTTCCGTTTGAAACGATAATATATCCCGGAAGCGTTTCCTTTTCAAGGCGTCATTTTCCGCAGGAGGGCGCGGCGGAACGCCGGAAAACGAAAAACGCTCCGTCCAGCAGACGCGAACGGAGCGTGAGGGCTGTTCCCGTTTCTTCCGGCGCATTCCGGCCGGAGTCCGGAGATCAGCGGGCGTTCTGCAGTTCCATGACGGCTTCGAGGAAAACCCCTTCCGCCGTGGTGAACCAGGGATGGGAGCCGGTTTCATGAATTTCAAAGAGTTCGGAAAAGCAGCCGGTATCCGCGGCGCACTCTTCGAGGATCATTCGCGCCTCCTCCTTCCGCCCGAGCCGTGTGAACGCGATCGACTTCCAGCCCGCATACCATGCGCAGATGGATTTTCCGACCGGATACATGTTGCCGAACGAGGTCTCCGTTTCGCAGAAATCGCGGATGGCGGCCAGCTGTTTCGGATCATCCGGCGGGAGAACCGCGTAGGGATAGACGCCGCTCAGAAGCGCAATGCTCTTTTCCGCACAGCCCGGATAGGGAACGTATTTTCCATTCTCCTCCGGCAGGGTTTCGAGCAGCCGTTCCGCCAGCGTGCGCCAGACGGGGATCATATCGGGATCCGTTCCAAGTTCTTCCGCCGATGTCGCCGCCGCCTGCAGAGTGGCAATGGCGCCGCAGGTGGTCATGAAGGCGTTTTCCCGGGCCGGACCGAGACGCTCCAGATCGACACATTTGCCGATGATGACCCGTCCGTCGCCCAGCTCGCAGGCCGCCTGGATGCGGAAGAACTCCGCACACGCCTTGATGACCGGATAGCCGTTTTCCCGCAGGAACTGCCGGTCGCGCGTGACATCGTAATATTTTCGCGACTCCAGACCGATGTGCGCCATGTGGAAGATATGTTCCAGCCAGAATCCCTGCGGAGCTCCTTCGATCAGAGGCGTTTCCACCGTTTCCCACTGATAGCGGGCAAAGGTGGAGGTCTTTCCGAAATAGGTGTAGGCGCGCTTCATGGCGGCGGGCAGAATCGAATGACGGAAAAGCGGAACCTTTTTCGCCTCCTTCGCATGTCCGGAAAGCAGGAGTCCGCTGAATGCGAAGTATTCGTCGAATCCGAAATAGCGGCCCTGCCAGTGCGAGGGGAAGAGTCCGACCGGAATCGACCACTTTGTCGAACTGATGCGCAGATGGTATTCGGCGGTGCGGCAGACCTCCAGAAGACGGCCTTCGGGAAGTCGGATTTTGGAGTCGTCCCGGAAAGCCTTCCAGGCCGCCAGATGGGTCTTGAGCAGTCCCTCATACCCGAGAGTTCCGGCCAGTTCCGCCTCGGCTTCCCCGAAGGCGAGGAAGAAGGTGAGTTCCCGTCCGGAGCTCCGGAGTTCGAAGGTGTGTCCGTCGATCACATGTGTTTCGTTCTTTTCCGGGGAGAGAAGGAAGATCGAACCGGCGGGCTCTCCCACCGTGTCAATGGCGTAGTCCAGACGGAACGCGCCGGAGATTCGGACGCTCATTCGTCTTGCCTTCAGCGTGTAGGTGAATCGGGAGTCGATCTCCCCCTCTCCGGAGATCCGCTTCCGGATGGCGATGATGTTGTGTTCCAGATGACAGAAGACTTCGCTTTCGATCCGGATGCCGTTCCGGTAGTTGCAGCAGGTTTCGCAGACGCCGCATTCCGGATCGAGCGTCTGTTTCCATGCCGTCGGCTTTCCGCATCCCGCGACGGTGTGCTCGAAGTATCCGAACGGAACCAGCTCGGAATAGTAGGTGTCATACCGGAATCCCGCGCGATGGATTCCGGGGACCATTCCGCAGAATTCCTGCTGTCCCATTCCCCCCTCGAAGTCGATCTGGAAGGAGAGATCCCCGTTTCCGAGCGGGGGAGGGACATAGCGCTTGTTCTCCGCATCTCTGTTCGTGCATGCAAGTCTCATAACACAGCCCTTTCTTTCTCTGGAGTTTCCGGAAAATACACCGGAAGAATTCTTGAAACAAGGGCGCAATGGTGGTATGATATACGGAAATCAGTCAGAAAAGATATGGAAATACACAATCATGGCGAATCGTCGGTCAGTGTCCCTTCCGGATGGATGCACCTCGTTTCAGGTTCACTACTGGAACAGGAAACTTTCGCAGGAACTTCCCTTTTATGTCTACTGTTTTGAGGAGACTGCCCGGACGCTGCCGCGCGGATTCCGCTGTTCCTGCAATCCGTTTCTGCTTCTGGTGGTGCTGGAATCCGGGGCGCTCCGATACACCGCGGGGGCGCGGTCGCATACGCTTGTGCCCGGGGAGATTCTGATTGTGCCCCGTTCCGTGGAATATGCTTTTGAGTCGTTTTCTACCGGCGGAGCATATCGGAAACTGGTGCTGGAGATGAGGGGGGGAGGTCTGGAACTTCTGACGGAATCGCTGAGGCTGAATCGTTTTTCCTGTTATCCGCTTCCGGATCCGGGGCGGACGATCCGGGAGTTCCGCAGGATCGGTTCCCTGCTGGCGGGGGGACGGACCGCCGATGTCCCGCGGATCATGGGAAAGGCGCAGGAGCTTCTGGTGACCTTTTCGATGCTGGCGTGTCCCGCGCCGGAGCGTCCCGCGCTGCTGCAGAGAGCCCAGGCGTTTCTGGAATCGAATCTGGCGATGCCGGGTGTGCTGGCGAAAATGGCGCGGGAGCTTCATGTGAGCCGTTCCACTCTCGGACGGCTCTTCCGGGAGCACCTGGGCTGTTCACCCATGGAATACCGCTTCCGCCGGAGAATGGAATCCGCGGAATACCTCCTGAAAAATACCGATTGTTCCGTGAAGGAAACCGCCTTCCGTCTCGGCTACTGCAACCAGTTCCATTTTTCCAGCGAGTTCAAGCGCTGGAAAGGCTGTTCGCCCGCGGAGTACCGGAAAAACCGTCCGGAGGTGATCTGACGCTCCCGCCGGAGAGGAAACTCGGCGGATTGTCCGGTTCAGGAGGAGGTTCTTTTTTCAATCCACCTCTTCGGGCGGACATTCCTCTCCGGATTTTTCCGAATCCCGATTGACAATTCTCAAAATAACGCTATACTTTCCGGATAACTCTGCAACGAGGAAAGGGTCTTGAGATCATGAGCAGAAAAATGGTGTTCGGCCGCTACGATTACGCGGCGTTCCTGACGTTTGCTTCGTATGCGATGTGCTCCATTGTCATTCCGATGTGTCTGGTGCCGCTGGCCAGGGACCTGAATTTCCCTCTGGATCAGGGCGGCATGGGCATGGGCGGAGCCATTCAGCTCGGCCGGAGCATTCCGATGACCATTATGCTGGTTCTCTGCGGATTCATCGGAGCGCGATGGGGAAACCGGATTTCGGTGGGAGTCGCGGTGCTGTTCATGGCGGCGGGGATTCTGCTGGCGTCGGGTTCACCGGGCTACTGGTTCCTGTTCGCCGCGCTGACCATCGCCGGACTGGGGGAGGGGGTGCTGGAAGGTCTTGCCACGCCGCTGGTCAATGATCTGCATGAGGAAGAAGCGGGACGGTATATCAATTTCACCCATTCCTTCTGGTCGATCGGCGTTCTGGCGACGGTGCTGGTGAGCGGAGCTCTGCTCTACTGGGGCGTCTCCTGGAGATTTCTTGCGGCGGCGTTCGGATGTATCGCGTTGATCCCGGCGCTTCTGCTTCTGTTTCCCAGCAGGAAGAATCCCTTTCCGGAAAAAGAGCATTCCGTGCACTGGACCACGGTCTGCGGATACGCGGGACAGCTGTTCCGCACGCCGCGCTTCTGGATCTATTTCGCGGCGATCTTTCTGGCGGGGGGCGGGGAGTTCTGTCTGACCTTCTGGACCGCCAGTTTCATTCAGATGTCCTATGCGGGATCCGCATGGGCGGCGGGGGTCGGGACGGGAGCGTTTGCGCTCGGAATGATCGTCAGCCGAATGGGAGCGGGATATTTTGTCCGGGAAAAGAATCTCTGCCGGCTGATCGTCGGCTGCGGCATCGGCGCGGCGCTGGTTTCGCTGTTCTTCCCGTATCTGAAGTCGCTGTATCTGCTGTTTCCGTTGCTGTTCCTGTCGGGAGTGGGGGTGGGACCGTTCTGGGCGAGCATTCAGTCGGCCTGCGCAAAGACCGTGCACGGGGATGATACGATGATCTTCATCATCCTTTCCGCATCCGGAGTGCCGGGCTGTGGAATTTTTTCCACTCTGATGGGAATCCTTGGAGATCACGTCGGACTGCGGCTCTCCTTTTTTATCGTTCCGGTCTGTTTCGTGCTGATTTCTCTGCTGATCGGCTGGGACATCTATCTTCAGAAAAGAGCGGCGCTGAAGCGCCTGCAAAGCTGCCGGACTCTTGCGGAGAAAGCGGTCCGCTCCTGAAAGGACAAGCGGAAGCGGGACGGAAATTCCCGGAACTTCGCCTGTTCCATTCCGATTGCGCGCGGTCCGCGGAAAACGCGCGATCCGCGGAGAAAAGAAAAATCCGGATTTTCCGGCGATTCCGGCGGAGTGCCGCTACCGGGACCCGCGCGGATTCGCACGGGTCTGCACGGGTCTGCGGGGATCAGCGGGAATCAGCGCGGTCCGTGAAACCGCTGTTCCGCCGCGAGAAGTTTTTCCAGATCCTGATCCGTCAGCTGTTCCAGAGGTGTTTTCAGAAGCATTGCCTTTGCCTCCGCGACTTTTTCCGGATCCAGACGCCGTTCCGCTTCCAGAAGACGCAGTTCGGTTTCATTCAGGGCAAGACGCAGTTCGGTTAATTTTTCATGCGGGATTCCTCCCGCATCGAACTTTGCCTTTGCCATCTGCAGCTGCTGTTCGGCATTTTTGAGGGCAATGCAGGTGTTGGCGAAGGATCCGGACTGGATTCTCCGGCCTTTTTTCAGACGCATCAGATTCAGTTTTGCATCCAGCCATCGGGTCCGGGCGGAGAGGAGCTCTTCGATTCCGGCGCCTGCGGCGTCGCAGCGGGCCTTGACTTCATCCGAAAGAGTTTTGAGCTGGCGGACCCGTTCTTCATATTTCTGAACATATTCCTGCGAGGGCGCGAATCGGCGCATCATTCCGGGTCCGGGCCCGCCGCCGGGTCTTCCGCCGGGGCCGCGGGCTCCGCCAGGAACGCGCACCGGCGGCGCGCTTCCCGCCCCGATTCCGGGAAACAGTCCCCCGGAAGGCGGGAACACCGACTGGAGAAGGATGAGAATCAGAGCTAAAATGGATGCGATCAGCGCAACGCACAATGCGACTTTTTCCGAATTTTTTTCGGTACTCATTGGATGGAACTCCCCTTCTTTTTGATCTCTCTTCCTCTGTTCAAAATATCATGAAGGAAACATTTTTCAAGCATTCCGCGCGACTTTCCCGCGGAAAAAAGCGGAAGCTGCTCTCCGGAAGGAGTTTGATGACCAAAAAATCATTTTCAGATCATCTTTCGGTTAGATTTGCATTCTATTGTTCTCCCGGACGAAGGGGGAAGAGTATGCCTATGCCCCGGGCATATTTGATCCTTTTCAATGGAAATGGACGCTCTGTGTATCGAATTCTTCTGACAACCTACATTCTGTTTACTCTTGCGCCGATTGTCAATTCCGTTGCGGCGGGCATTTTTGATATCCGGCTTTTCCTGGGGACCGCCGGGATGACGTTTTGTGTTTTTTTTCTGTCGGAACTTCTTCGCGGAACGGCATGGCGGGTTCGTGCGGCGGCGCTGGCGGGCGGGATTCTGCTGTTCTTTCAGCTTTTTTTCGACCTGGTGTTCTTCTGTTCGGGCAAGCAGCTGAATTTTGAACTTCTGTATCATGTCCGTCTGGCGAACGTTCCGATGATTCTGTCGTTGTTTCCGGAGGAGATTCTGATCGGCATTCTTCTGTATGGCGTGCTTCTTTCCGCACTGGTGCTGGCGTATCGGAAATTTCAATGGAAGGCGGTTCCGAAACGCTGGAGCGCGGGAGGTCTTTTGGCATCTCTTCTGCTGCTCCTGTTTTCTCCGGCCCGGGAGGCGTTTCTGGACTTCGGAATCTGGAATCCGACCTTCACGGAACAGGAGTACCGGGAGGGGGGATTGAAGATCTCCTCCCTTTCCAAGGATGATGTGACCGCGTCGCCGGGAAAGAATCTGGTGCTGATCTATCTGGAGTCGATGGAAAGCACGTTTCTGGATGAGCGGCGCTTCCCCGGCCTGACGCCCCGTCTGAACGCGCTGGCAGAGGAGGCCTTGGTGTTCGACGACGTTGCACCCGCGCTGAATGCGGATTACACCTTCGGCGGCATTTACGCATCCATGATGGGACTCCCCCTGGTGAAGGAGGTGCTGCGCAGCGGGTTTGTCAATTCGGGGATCCGGGTCGGCGTGGGGGAGAAACTGCCCTCTCTGCCTTCGATTCTGGCCTCGGCAGGATATGAGCAGGTGTTTCTGCGCGGAGTCAATCTCTCCTTTGCGGGAATGAATGTGTTTCTCGGGCGCGAACGCTTTGACCGGATGGCCGCCTATGAAACCGAATTTCCCGGCCGGTCCCGCTCCTGGGGCTGCAGCGACGCGGTCCTTTTCGACTGGGCGTTCGAGACCTTTCAGCAGCTTTCCGCCGGAAAAAAGCCCTTCAACCTCACGCTTCTGACCCTGGATACGCACGCGCCTCACGGCTTCTTCTACGAGGACTCCATCCGCTACCGGAAGAACCGGAGCGGAAACAGGATGCTGGACGCCGTTCATACCATGGATGAGCGCATCGGCAGTTTTCTGGACCGGCTGAAACGGACTCCCGCCTGGAAGAACACCTGCGTGATTCTGGCGGCCGATCACCTCATGCCGCGGGGAATTCTGCATGACGAACTGAAACACAATCCCCGCCGCCGTCTGGTGGTGATGGCGTTGAACTGCGGAAGAACCGGGCGCGTGAGCACGCCCGGAATGACCTTCGATCTGGCTCCGACGATTCTGGAGCTTCTCGGCGTCCGACACAACTATGTGTTTCCGCTTGGGGAGAGTCTGCTTCAGAGCGGCTCGGACCTTCGTCTGGCCCGGAGTCCCCGGCAGGAACGTCTTGTCTCCGCCTACACCATCCGTCACAGCCGTTATACGGTTCTTCCTTCCCGGGTCCGGGTGCTGGAGAAACCCTATCCCGCCCTGCAGTTCGGCGAAACGCTCTATCCCTTCTACCTGAACCGGTTCGGGATTCAGGATCTGCCCGAAGGGGACGCCTATCTGTTTGTGCCGCTGGGCATTCAGAAACAGCCGCGCCGGATGCAGATGGTGCGTATGCCCGTCGAGAAGGCGGCGAAGGGATGCGAATACTATCTTCTGCTCGGCAGGATGAATCGTTATCTCCGTCCTCTGGCGGGAGCGGCGCGTTTTCCGGAGAACTCCTGGGGACTCTTTGTCGTCAAACACGGCAGAGTGCTTTTCGATGTGAAGGAGAAAATGGAGGACCTCTCCCTGGAATATTGAGGAGGGTTTCCTGCGTTCCCCGATTTGTAAAACGGGATCCGGAGTGGTATATTTTCCTTGGATGAACCCCTTTCCCGGATGAAAGCTGAATGCAAGGAATACACAGGATCCCATGATGAAGAAAGATCACGCCTTCTCCCTCTCGCTTCTGCCGCTGCTTTTTCTGAACTCCTGCTCCACGGACTCCGGTTCCTATCAGGATGCGAAGGTGCATGGAAAGACGGTGTACAGCGAGGTCATGCGCAAGTCGTTTGAATACGAGGGTCCCGGACGGAATCCGGTGATCGTGATTCACGGATTGCTCGGTTCCAGGCTGGAGGATTCTGAAACGTCGGAGAACATCTGGGGAAATTTCTCGTTCGGGGAGATGCTGACGGGGGACAAGTTTGCCAGACTCGCACATCCGATGAAGCGGGGAGTGCCGTTGCGGAATCTGACCTCGTCGGTGACGCCGACGGGCCTGCTGGACCGGTCGCAGATCCGGATTCTCGGATTCTCCTTTGATTACAGCGGTTATGATATTCTTGTGCGCTGTCTGAAGGATTCCGGCTATTTTCCCGATTCGGAGGGACTGCCTGCGAACCGGCATTTTCCGTCGCAGTTTCTTTTTTACTATGACTGGAGACGGGACATTTCGGAAAACGCCGCGCGTCTCCGGGAGTTCATCGGGGAACGCCGGGAGGAGCTCCGGAAGATCTACCGGGAGCTGTACGGACTGCCGGATTACAATGTGAAGTTTGATCTGGTCGCCCACAGCATGGGTGGGCTTGTGGCCCGCTACTTCATGCGCTACGGCGGAACGCCGCTGCCAGACGATTCCGAACAGATTCCGGAGCTCACATGGGAGGGCGCGGAATGGATCGACAAGGTGGTCATCATCGCCACCCCGAACGCCGGATATGTCGATACGCTGGTGGAACTGACGGATGGGCTCCGGCTGTCGCCGGCGGCGCCCGCGTATCCGAAAACGATCATCGGGACGTTTCCCTCGTACTATCAGATGCTGCCGGATCCGGAGACGAAATCCGTTCTTCTGGCCGGAAAGGAGGAGGAAGCGGTCGACTGCTTCTCGCTCGACACCTGGATCCGCTACGGCTGGGGGCTGGCCGATCCGGAGCAGGACCGATGGCTCTCGGCAATGCTCCCGGATGTTCCGACGCCCGAGGAACGGTATCAGGTGGCGCTGGATCATCTGGAGAAATGTCTTGCTCGGGCGCGTCAGTTCAAGCGGTCGCTTCGGACTGCGACGTTTGCTCCGGAGAATGTCGCGCTCTATCTGATCGCGGGGGATGCTCTGCTGACCAACGACAAGGTCGCCGTTCATCCGGACGGGAGACTTGCGGTGGTGAAGCGCGGCGCGGGCGACGGAAAGATCACAGCCATGAGCGCCTGTCACGATCTGCGTACGCCGGATCACTGGCTTCCGTTTTCCGTTTCTCCGATCAACTGGACCGCGGTCTATTATCTTCACGGCGGGCACATGGGGATCATGAACAGCGACACGTTCGAGACGAATCTCCGCCACGTTCTTCTGTCTGCGCCGACGCCCTATCAGAGAAAACACATGGCGGAGTATTCCGACCTTCTCAACTGCAGGACCGCTCCGGATGACGACGGCAGTCTCCAGTGAGTTCCGGACAAAATATCAGTATCTCCGTCTCGGGGAGGAGGAGATTCTTGCCTACCGGGATTCGGGCGGCGAGGGGCCCGTGCTTCTTTTTCTGCATGATTTCGCTTCTTTTTCGGGAAGCTGGAACGAGCTTCTGCACTATCTTCCGGAGGGATTCCGCTGCATCCGGGTGGATCTGAACGGGTTCGGGTTTTCGCTTCCGGGCCCGGGGGAGGTGGTCTCCAACTTCGACCAGGCGGAGCTTTTGCGGAAGTTCATTTTGAAACTGGATCTGCGGCGTCTGACGCTGATCGGACAGGGACTGGGGGGGGAGATCGCGCTTCTTCTGGCGCTTTCGCCGGAGGTCCTGGCGCGCATGGACCGGATGATTCTGCTCTCATGCAGCAGTCTTCTGAAGGAGATTCCGGAATACATCGGCAAAATCGCTTCGATTGCCACGGGCCGGGTGCTGCGTTTTGCCCGTTCCCGTTTTCTGGCGAAACTGCTTCTGGATTATGCGTATTGCGATCCGGCGCGGATCTCGCCGCGGATGCTGGAGGCTTATACGGGAATGCTGGCGCATCCGGGACGGCTGGATTCCATCATCCGGGCCGCGAAGAAATACAAGGCGCCGGACCGGGAGAGCGTCATGGAGGGACTGCGCCGGTTTGAACTGCCGGTCCTGCTGATCTGGGGGGAGAAGGATTCGATTGTCCCGCAGGAGGATATGCGGGTGTTCTCCCGGATTCTCCGGAACTCCACGGAGATCCGGATTCCGGACTGCGGACATCTTCCGCAGGAGGAGTTCCCGGAACTGACCGCCGGACTGATTGCGGATTTCCTCCGTCGGCGCAGGCCGCATCTGCCGGAGCAGAGGAGTCCCGCGGATTCTCCGTCGGCGGTCCGGCAGGAGGTGCCCGGACGCAAGATGCGTCTTGCGTCGCTGTTTGAACGCTGGAGCGCGGGGGCGGTGGTGCTGATTCTGATCCTGAAGATTCTGCAATGTTTTCGCCGTCTCGGGGTGCGGGCGGAGGCGCATGGCTGGCGGAAGGTGACGTCGATTTTCCTGCGCGGAGAATATTCCAAGTTCATGCTGGCGAGTTTTCGTCTGAATTACGCGGGGGAGCGGGTGCCGGGATCGCTCCCGGAGGCGGAGAAGGCTCTGACCGAACATCTGTATGAATTTCTGCTGACGAGACCGGAACTGCACTGGTCGGTGGAGCCGGGAGTCCTGTCGTTCCGCCGGCGCAGAACGACGCTCTGCAACATCGTGGTGGCGGAGGCGGATGAGACCGGACGCCTCGTGGGACTGCATCCGGTCTTCGACCTGCGCAATCCGGGACGGATTCCGTTCTCGGAGGAGCAGAGAACGGCGGCGCTGGAGCAGATGATTCGAATCTGCAATCAGTTCCGGGATGCGCCGGACAAGAAACGGCCTCAGTTGATCCGGCAGGCGCTGCACCGCTGGTCGAAACAGGCGAAGGGGTTTTCGTTTCTCTCCCGACGGAATCTGCATCGTCTGGTGGAGCGGGTGATGAGCGCATCGTTCCTTTATGTTTCGGTGCTTCCGGAGGAGCCCGCATCCCGGGAACGGGAGCGGATGAGAACGCCCGATCTTCGAACGCGCCGGCATCCCGGCTGGGGAATGAGCTGCATCAGTGCGCGGTTCACGGCGGACTTCCGGGAGGTGGATCTCTGGTTTCAGTTTCATCATATTACGGCGGACGGGGCCCCGATGCAGGAGATGCTGACGGAGCTGAAACGTTCCTGGGGAGCCGCCGGAGAGGTGCGCTATCCGCCGCTGCACGGACCCGTCGCGCTGGCGGAAACCATGGATTGCGGGGACCAGATTTTCCGGACGCGCCTCTATCTGGATTTCACGCGGATTCTGCGTTTGCGCAAATGGCTGAACAGCCGGTATCTGGCGCGGATGAACGGGACGGCGTCGCTGGCGGGGCTTCTGATGTGGGGACTCTCCCGGCACGAGGCGTTCCATGACAAGAAGATGCTGCTGCCGGTGGACGCGGGAATCAGTGCGCAGGGGGAACGGGAACTGGGACTGCTGTTCATTCGGCCGGGTTTCTACTCCTCGGAGAAATCGCCGCTGGAGGAGTTTCTGAACTTTCAGAAGGAGATGAATCTCCGGATGAATGATATTCGTCTCGGTCGGGGGGAGAGTCACGAGTTTCTCTCCCTCTGCACGATGCTGCATCCGTTTTTCTACCATCTGGCAAGTGTGCTTGCCCCGCATGATCTGCATGAGATCGTCGGGACAATGGGACTTTCGGTGATCCGGGATGCGGAGATGTTCATCAGTCCGCTGACGGATTTTCAGTCCAACGGCTTTCTCTCCCTGGGGTCCGTGAAGATCCGGACGGAGAACGGCCGGTATGCCGGCTCCCTCTGCATCTGCGGACACCGCAGACAGATCCGGAGTTATCTTCTGGCGATCCGGCGTTTTGTCTTTCATTTCCCGGAGCTGATGGCGCTTCCGGAGGACTGGGAGCAGGAACTCTGACCCGTTTCCCGGAACTGTCAGTTGCGGAAGAGCTTCATGATCCGGTCGCAGTAGTCGTTCATGGCACTGACATCGGATCCGCAGTTAAGGAAATCGTATCCGAGTTGGAAGTATGCTTTCATATTTTCCATGCTGCAGGTGGTGCCGGCGAATTTCCCGTGCTTATGAGCGGTTTCCGCGATCCGTCTTCGAGCCCGGTTTACTTCCGGGGAATCGAGTTCTCCCGGAATGCCCAGAGCGTGACTGAAGTCCCCGGGACCGAAGAAGATCATGTCGATGCCCGGGACCTGGCAGATCTCCTCCAGTTCCGCGAGCGGTTCCGGGTCCTCGATCTGGACGACGATCATGCGGTTTTCGTTCATGAATCGGAGATAGTCGCGAAGGGGGAGACGGCAGAAGAGTCCATCGGCATTGCCGCCGTCGACGGGACGCCGGCCGAGGGGGTGAAAGCGCGTTTTCCGGACGATTTCCCTTGCCTCGTCCGCACTCATGAGGTGAGGGATCATGATTCCGGTTGCGTCGGCTTCGAGCGGCCGGATGAAATCGCTGTAAGAACCTTTCGGAACCCGAACGATGGTGTCGCAGTTGCGGGTCTTGGCCGCCAGAATCTGTTTTTCCATTTCGGAATTGTCCATGGGGACGTGTTCGCCGCAGAGCCAGACGCAGTCGAATCCGGCGAGCGCCGCAAGTTCGGTTGCTCGGGCGCAGGAGAAATTGGTCTTGAAGGAGAGCGCTTTCCGTCCTGAACGCAGTTTGTCGAGAACTACACTTCTCCGGGGGAGGCAATCGCACATATTCAGTTCCTCCGTTTTAAGAATGGAGTTTGTATTTGTTCAAATGTCTTCGCATGGTTCCGCGTGCAAGTTCAAGATTTCCCGTTTCGAGCGCGGAGAGTATTTGGAGATGGTCCCCTGTGACTTCGACGGATTCCTCAATTTTTCCGGGAAGCCGATGCCCGTCAAAGAAGCATTCCAGCAGTTGCGAGTATGCCAGCAGGACCGGATTGCCGCTGTATTCGAACAGCAGATGATGAAACTGTTGATCCTGCCGGATGGCGTGACGGAGTTCTTCCGGCGTATTGCCGGTCCGGGTGCAGTCCGCCTTTTCGCGGAGGGCTTCGAGCTGTTCCGGCGGGAGGTTTCCGCAGAGAGAGTCCAGCACGCCCAGTTCAAGGGTCAGACGGGCATCCGTGAGCTGGTTCCAGTCCACATTGTTGATGGCGATCTGAAACTGGATGCTTCTGCTCAGAAGCGGATAGTTCACCTCCCGGATGACGGTTCCGCCCCGGGTGGACGATTCGAGAATGCCGAGAAATTTCAACCCCTGGAGTCCTTCCCGGACCACGACCCGGCTGGTGCCGAACATGGCGGCCAGTTCTTTTTCCGTGGGCAGCTTGTCCCCGACGGAGAGACGGTGCTCCCGGATGAAATGAAAAATGCGTTCCGCGATGGAGTTTTCCGGTGAATTCATCTCAGTCTCCAGTGTTTGATGCGAAGGGAGGCGGTGCCGCCCCGGTTCTGATACCAGGAGGTGACGAGCGTTCCGTCGCTCAGCATGGCGGTGGAGGGGTATCCGAGATCGCAGTTTTCCCCGTCGTCGGAGAGAATCGCTTCGTCGGACCAGCTTTTCCCGTGGTCGGAGCTGATGCGGAAGCGGTTGCCGTACGGTTTTCTGCGGTAGCCGTAGACCATAAGGATTCTGCCGTCGGGCAGATTCAGCAGGTGGGACGGAAATCCGGAGCAGATCTTGCGGGGGAGGGTCCAGGTGAGTCCGCCGTCGCGGGATTCCGTCTGTCCGGTCGTGATTTCGGGCGGCGTATGATTGCGGAACTGGGCGACGATGGTGCCGTCCGCCGCTTGAAGCGCATGAAACTCGTGATAGTCGGTTGCGAGCTGTCCGGGGACAACCGGGAGTTCGGAGACGAATTGCCAGGTCAGCCCGTTGTCCGTCGATCGTGCCGCGATGTTACGACTGCCTTTCCGGTCCGAACGAAACGCGTTTCCGATCTCTCTTCCGACCCAGAGAAGGGTGCCGTCATTCAGAAGGGCGGGTCCGTGCACGTTGTTGACGGGAACCGCATATTTTTCGGACCATGTTCTTCCGCCGTCGGTGGAGCGGAGCATGAAAAAGCCGTGTTCTTTTTTCACCTGCGCCAGCGTTGTCTTCTCTTCGACGGCTTTCCAGGAGGGGGGCTGATCGGGAGACTCCAGAAAATGGAGGCTGGTAAAATAATTGACCAGCAGGGAGCCGTCCTGCGCCCTGATGATTCCGGCATCGCGGTCGTCGAGCGGTCCTTTCGAGAGCCGGACCGGAGTGCTCCAGGAGTTTCCGCCGTCTTCGGAGGTGTAGAGGTAGACCCGCCCGAACGGACAGATGTGTTCCTGCCGGTTGCCGGAACAGACCAGCATGAGATGATCGTTTCCCGCATTGATGAGCGTCGGCCAGCCGTGATAGGTCGCCGGCTTTTCCGTCTCAATCCAGCGGTCGGCAATGAATTCCGTCTGCATAGGACTCCTTTTGCTGTATTTGTAGGATTAATATTGAAAAATCAATCCATATTTTGTTTTATAATTCTTTTCTTGATTTATTTGTAGTATATATTTTACAAGATTTTTCTATTTTGTCAAGAGGAGAGAGAAAAAAAAGAATTTTATTGTCAAGTCGGGTGACTTTTGCGGAAAGCGCACTATATTATGGGAAACATGGAGGGTGAAAGTGGATTCCCGTACAATTCTGGAAAAAGCCAAAGAGGTTCTCTCGATTGAGATAGAAGGTCTTGAGACCATTAAACAGAATCTGGATAAAAATTTTGTCAAACTGGTGGAGGCATGCTGCGAATCGCTGGACGCGGGCGGAAAGATTGTGATTTCCGGACTCGGGAAAAGCGGACATGTGGGAAGCAAGATTGCCGCGACGATGGCGAGTACGGGTTCCCCCACGATTTTCATGCACCCCGTGGAGGCCATGCACGGAGATCTCGGAATGATCCAGAAGGGGGATCTGCTTCTGACGATCAGTTACAGCGGAGAGAGCGATGAACTGGTGCGGGTGATTGTTCCCGCAAAACGGCTCGGGGTGAAAGTGGCTTCCCTGACGGGCAACCGCAACTCCACGCTGGCGCAGCTGAGCGACATTCATGTGGAGACGGCGGTGCCTCGGGAGGCCTGTCCGTTCAATCTTGCGCCGACCACCACCTCCACGGCGCAGCTGGCGGTCGGGGATGCTCTGGCCATGACGCTTCTGGCGCTCCGGAAATTTACCAAGGAGGATTTCGGGCGACTTCATCCCGCAGGTGCGATCGGGCGCGCCGTGACGATGCGGGTCTGCGATGCCATGCGTTCCGGGGATCGTCTCGCCCTGGTTCCGCCGGATGCCACCGTGCGGGACACCATTCTGAAAATGACCGCGTGCAAAAGCGGTTCCGCCGCCATTGTGGATGCGGATCACCATCCGATCGGTATTTTCACCGATGGGGATTTCCGCAGACGCGCAAACGATATTTCCATTCTGGACCGGAGAATTTCCGATGTCATGACCAGAAATCCGGTCTCCATCAACGCCGAATCCCTCGCCATTGAAGTGCTCAAGCTGGTGGAGGCGCGTAAAATCGATGATATTCTGGTGACGGACAAGATGGGAAAAGTCGTCGGAGTCGTCGATATTCAGGATCTTCCCGGACTGAAACTGATGTAACATGACTCCTGAATTGATTCTGATGGAATCGGTGCGGAACGGTTCCCCGGTTCCTCGCGCCCTGTTTCACGAGAGTTGCGATGAAACTGTTTCGACGGTTCTTCTCTCTTCCGGTTTTTCTGTCGCGGAAGTGGAGGAGCTGCTGGCCGAACTGGATACGCTTCTTTTCGGAAACGATGCGTTTTATCGTCACGATCCGGAAAAGGGGGCGTTCGGTGATTTTCTGCTGGAACAGCTCTGCCGCTGTGTCCGCCGCCGCGGGGAACACCGGATGCCCGACCGGGCAAAGTGGGACGAGGAGTGGAAAAAACAGGTCCTCCGCCAGTCTCTGCTGAAACTCCGGCGTGAGATGACGCCGGATGAATATCTGGCGTTCGAGGTCTATGTGGTGGAAGGAAAGCCCGCACGCGAAGCGGCGGTTTTAAGTTCGCTTTCTCCCGGGATGGTGTATCTGGTCAAGACCCGGGCGCTGAAGCGTCTGCGGGTTCTCCGACACGAGTTTGAAGCGGTCTAGGAAAATCGCCGGATGGCCGGACCGGGTTCCGGCGTTTCCCTTATTTCAGTGTTTTCAGCGATTCAAAGAAGGCGAGGCTTTTCCGTGATCGGTTCAGAAACGGACTCCTGCTTTTTTCCCGGACGGCAACCGCTTTTTTCTGAAGGTCGATCGCCGGATCAAGACGGCAGGCCGCATACTGGGCACGGGCTGCGATTTCCAGCGCATCGGCATACATGTCCTGACGCGGGGAGGACTGGAAGCTGCGGACCGCGGAATCCGACAGGGAGAGGATCGCCTGAATCGGCATGTCCGCCATGGCGGAACGGTCGAGCAGATACGCGGCGAAGTTCAGAGCGTCCTCCGGTTTTTTCGCGGCCTCCGCGACGGTTTCCGCGACGGTTTTGTTCCAGGCGGCTCCGTCGTCCAGACGCTGCAGAAGATCCAGCAGAAGCATGCGCATCTGTAGGGAGTTCGCCGGATGACGGCGGATGTGTTCGGCAAGGAACCTGGCCTCTTCCGCCGTCTGTCCCTTCTGTTCGAAGGCATAGAGCCGCGCCTGCATGGCGATGGTGTCGAGCGGGGCGATGGCGAGAATTTTTTCCGCGGTCTGCGCCACGACATCCGGCAGACCGGCTTTGAGCGCGGACTGAAGCTGCTGGCGGAGCGCGGTGATCTTTTTCTGTCTGGAGAGGGAGAATTCGTCCGCGAGGATGGCGTCCGTTACCGTTTCGATCTCCACGGGATGCCCTTTCCAGACAATCGCCCCGTTTTGAGCAATGATTGTGAACGGGAGTGTGCCGACGGTCGTGTCAAAGCGTTTGAATGTCCGTCCCTTGTCATCGACTCCGATTGCGAGCACGAAGGGACTGTCATTCGACTTGAGAATTTTTTTCACAAGGTTCAGATCGTTCCGCGCAACCGTTTCCAGCGTGACAACCCCTCTGGTTTCCAGCGCATATTTTTTTTCCAGACTTTCAATCATCCGGAGCGTCTGGAAGATATTCGGGGAGAGGATGTCGACCAGAGTCAGAACCGTAATCTGCTTCTGTTTTTCTCCGGGAGTCTTTCGAACCGGTTCGTTGATCCACTGGGCGCTGATCTCCGGCATTCTGGAGCCCGGCGGCAGCGAGTCTCTCTGCGGAAGCGACGGGACCTGGGCGCAGAGCGCCGCGGCAGTTAAGACCAGTGACAGAAAAAGCAGTTTCATAAAACACCTCGCATTCGATTCAAAAATGGAAGACCGGGGAGTCCGCCCGAACGACGGCTCCCTCGTCCGTCAGCGCCGTTCAAAGGCGTAAGCCGTATGAAAGAGGAGCTGTTCGGCAAGCGCCGGAGCCATCAGCTGAATGCCGATGGGCATGCCATTCGGGTCCTTCCCCGCCGGAATGCTGATTCCGCAGTTGCCGGAAAGATTCAGGGAGGTGGTGAAGACGTCGCTCAGATACATCTGAAGCGGATCCGACTTTTCCCCGAACCGGAATGCTGTCGCCGGCGTTACCGGTGTCAGCAGGATGTCGCACTGTTTGTAGGCGTTTTCAAAGTCGCGGCGGATCAGTGTTCTGACCTTCTGCGCCTTGAGATAGTACGCGTCGTAGTATCCGCTGGAGAGAACGTAGGTCCCCAGCATGATCCGGCGTTTGACTTCGGTTCCGAATCCTTCGCCGCGCGATTTCATATAATTTTCAAGCACGTCGCGGGCGTGGGGACTGCGGTAGCCGTACCGGACGCCGTCGAACCGCGCCAGATTGGCGCTGGCCTCCGCGGTCGCCACAATGTAGTAGCACGCCATGGAGTACTTCGTGTGGGGGAGGGAGACCTCCACCGTTTCGGCTCCGAGTTTCCGGAAGGTTTCGATCGCCTCTTCCGCGCAGCGTCTGACGCTGTCGGACATGCCCTCAAGCTCGTAATACTCTTTGGGAAGTCCGATCCGGAGTCCCTTGACGGAGGCGTTCTTCAGCCCCTCGGCGAATCCGCCGCATTCGGTTTCCAGACTGGTGCAGTCATTCGGATCATGCCCGCCGATGGTATCCAGCAGAATGGCGGAATCCTCCACCGTTTTCGTGATCGGGCCGATCTGATCGAGCGAGGAGGCAAAGGCGACAAGCCCGAAGCGGGAGACCCGTCCGTAGGTCGGTTTGAGTCCCACGACTCCGCAGAAGGCCGCGGGCTGCCGGATGGATCCTCCGGTGTCCGAAGCCAGTGCCGCCGGAACCTCGTTTGCCGCGACCGCCGCCGCGGAACCTCCGCTGGAACCGCCCGGAACGCATTCCGGATTGCGCGGATTGCGCGTCTTCTGAAACGCGGAGTTTTCGCAGGAGGAACCCATGGCAAATTCATCCATGTTGGTCCTGCCGAACGGAATGAAGCCGGAGCTTTTCAGTTTTCTGATGACCCCCGCATCGTAGACCGCCTTGAAGTTCTCCAGAATTTTCGAGGCGCAGGAACAGCGTTCGTCCTTGACGGAGATGCAGTCCTTGATTCCGATCGGAATACCGTCCCAGGCACTCAGGGGAGAGCCCGCGGCGCGGCGTTTGTCGGATTCTCCGGCCGCGGCGAGCACGCGGTCCTCCTCCAGGGCGAGAAACGCCTGAATGGTCGGATCGACGCGTTTCACCTGGTCGATGAACGCCTTGCAGAGCTCCACGGAACTGATCTGTTTCCCGTTGAGAAGCTCCGCGCACTGTGCAACCGATAATTGTGTCAAATCACTCATGACATTCCTTCTCCGGGAAGAACCTGCGGCATTTTAATGAGTTCGTCGTCAATGGTCGCCGGCGCATTCGAGAGCATGGTCGCCCGGTCGAAATCGACTTCGGCGACATCATCGCGCAGAACGTTGTTTCTGGGAATGGCATGGGCGGTCGGTTCGATTCCGTCCACATCCAGCTCCGAAAGCTGGTTCACGTAGCCGACGATCGCCTCCATTTCGCCCTGGAGCTTCTCCAGGGCTTCCGGAGAAAGCTCCAGCCGCGCGAGCAGAGCGACTTTCGCCGCATTGAACGAATTCTCTCCTCCGCCGCTGCTCATTATTTTCCCGCCTGTTCGAGTTTCAGGGTTTCGGTGGTGGCATCCGCGACTTCCGCAGGTCCGTAATACTGGATCGGTCCGGGGAAGGTGAACGAGGTTTCGATCGCCCATTTGTCGCGGTTTCTGGCGAACTCCGCAAAGGGTTTGCCGTCGAGTTCGACCAGCGCCTTCTTGATGACCGGCTTGTCCGCGCCGTGGCGGCGTTCCACATTCATCATGGCGGTCAGGGGCACCGCGCCGGCAACCCACTGTTCCGCCGGAGCAACCAGGTTGCTGATGTAGGACATGTACGCCGTCTTTCCGGCTCCGATGATCGCCGCCGCATTGTACCCGAGGCTGTAGCAGTAGTCCGCATCGAAGTTCGACGGCACGGAGCAGCGGCCCTCATAGCCGAAGAAGTGGGTCTGCGCGGAGAATTTGACCTTTTCCGGTCTCTTTTTCAGTTTCGCCTTCACCAGTTCGACCAGCAGTTTCTCCGTTTCAATGAGGGAGACCTGCACGTTGCCGTGCGGATCGCGGTCGTTGGTGAGCTGAAGCTGGATCGTCTGCGGAAGGGAGGAGAACACCGCGGCAAGGGATTTGTCAAGCCGGTCGGTGATGAACGCCATCTTTTCGTCCTTGTTCTCGATCTTCGCGAACGCGTCGCCTTCCTTGGCGAGAAGCTCGTTGAGGGCGCTGATCAGGGTGTTCATTTCGGGGATGAACTCAATGAGCCCTTCCGGAATGAGAACCACGCCGAAGTTTTCGCCGTTTTTCGCACGTGCCGCAACCGTGTCGGCAATGTAGGTGACAATCTGATCAAGGGTCTGCTTCTTCGCCGCGACCTCTTCGGAGATGATCGTGATGTTCGGGTGCGTCTTCAGCGCGCATTCCAGCGTGATGTGGGATGCGGAGCGGCCCATCAGCTTCACGAAGTGCCAGTATTTCTTGGCGGAGTTCGCATCGCGCTCGATGTTGCCGATCAGTTCGCTGTAAACTTTCGAGGCGGTGTCGAAGCCGAACGAGGTTTCGATGAATTTGTTCTTCAGGTCGCCGTCGATGGTTTTCGGGCAGCCGATTACCTGGATGGGAATGTTCTGCTTCTTGTAGTATTCGGCGAGAAGGCAGGCGTTGGTGTTGGAGTCGTCGCCGCCGATGATGACCAGTGCGGTGATGCTGAGCGCCGTGCAGTTGGCCGCGGCCTTGTCAAACTGTTCCACGAGTTCCAGTTTGGTCCGGCCGGAACCGATCATGTCGAATCCGCCGGTGTTCCGGTAATCGTTCATGAATTCGTCGGTGATCTCCACGTACTTGTTGTCGACAAGTCCGCCCGGGCCGCCTTTGAATCCGAAGAGACGGCTCTCCTTGTTGAGGCTCTTGAGGCCGTCGTAGAGTCCGGCAATGACATTGTGTCCGCCCGGTGCCTGTCCGCCCGAGAGAATCACGCCGACATGAATGGGTTTCATCGGCGCCGGCGAATCCGCCTTTTCAAATTTCAGCACCGGCAGATTGCTGGTCGACGGGAAAAGTGCGTTGATTTTTTCCACATCCGCGAATGCCTGAAGTTTTTCCCCTTCGATGCATTTCACGTTCGCTCCGGCACGCAGGGCCGCCGGAAGTTTGGGATTGTAGCTGTATCTTGCCTTTTGCAGCGCGGAAACATTGCTGACCATTGGAAATCTCCTTCTTTTTCGCGTTTTCCGTTGAACGATTTCATCCTTGTAAAGTAGCCTCTTTTTCCCGGTTTCGCAAGTTTTTTGCCAAAAATAATTCAAGGAAATCGCGGAAATCTTCCTTAACGCGCGCGGGTGGAGGCCGTGGAAGAGGAAAGATCCGCAAAAATGACCGGATCTTCCCTTTCGCGCGCATGAAATCCCTCTTCCGATGCGCAGACATGCGATTTTCTCTCTTTTTTTTCACTTCCCCTATTGACTTTTTCTGCGAAAAGGCTTATAATGTCAGAAAAGATATATGGATAACTTTGGAAAATCAATCTAGACAGAAAGTCCTTGCAATGACGAATCTGGAGCGGGTCAGAAACTATATTTCACGGGAGAAACGACTTGGAAAGCTGAAGTCCGGAGACCGGCTTCCCTCCTATAATGAATTTACGGAGATGTTCCAGATCAGTTATCAGACGGTGTCCAGCATTTTCGGCAAACTCTCCAAGGAGGGACTCGTCGAAACGCGCAAGGGCAGCGGTTCCTATCTTGCCGGAGGAAACTCCCTGAAGGTGCTGCTCAACATTCAGCCGACGACCATTTCCGTATCGGCCATGCGGCGTCTTCTGAACAAGCATCTGGCAAATGCGAATCTTCATCTGGATTTTGTGATCCGTCCGGTGCAGCAGCTTGCCGATCCGGCGGTCCGGCGGCGGACCGCGGGGGAGTTCAAGGCGGCGCTCTCCATTCATCCGATCCGCGTCAGCGACGAGCAGCTTCCGGCGGCGCTTCTCACCCAGTTTCCCGATTACCGCAAGGTGCTGGACAATCTCAATGTCATTGACGGCGTGGATTACGAATGTTCTCTTCCGTTCAACCAGAATTCCTATCTGATCGGAGTCAACCGGACGCTGCTGGAAAAAGCCGGATGGCGCATGGAGGATCTGACGCCGGATTTTCTCTGGTGGGATTCCTTTGTGGAATCCTGCCGCCGCGCGGGGATCCTGCCCGCCAGCGCCGATTATGTGCGGGAGGGAGCGCTGCTTTTTCAGGAGTTCCAGAATCTTCTTCCGATGCTTCGACCCGACGCCGCGGAGAACCGGGATGCCGCCACCGCGCTGTTCCGCACGCCGGAGGGACGGCGTTTCCTGAAGATCGTCCGGGATACCGAGACCATCACGGAAACGCTTTCCGATCCCCGGAGCTTCTATCGCAACGGAGCTGTTTTCACCTGGCGCTGCGGAAGCTGGCTCACGGTGCAGAATCATGCGCCGGAACGGCCGGACAAAGCGGTCGACGGACTAGCGTTCCTGCCCTGCCGGAAACCGGATGGAACGCCTTTTTCCATCTTCGACCAGAATTGTCTCAAGGCCTATCTGCGGCCCGACATTCTGCCCGATGAACGGCTGCGGATCTGGGAGCTCATGAAAATCATGGTCTCCCGCGAGTTCCAGCTGGATTTCTGCTCGCTGACCGGCACCATCTCCGCCGCCGACGACATCCTGCCGACGGAATATTTCTGGAACCGCGACAACCGCTGTGCCGATTTCTTCCCCGCAAAAGGGGAAGAGATCCTCTATCCCCGCCTGTTCTTCGATATGAGACAGATCGCCATGTTTTCCATGCTTCTGGAAAACTGGAAATTTTATCACGCGTCCGAGGAGGAAACCCTGGAACGTCTGGATCTGAAAAAACATTTTTACCGCAGCTGCATTCCCGAAGGAATGCTGAAGGAGGAAAAACCGTGAACATCGATCATTTCACACCCCGTTCGAACCGGAACAAACTCGGAATTTCCGGAAGAAAATTTACTTTGATAGAGCTCCTGGTCGTGGTTGCAATCATTGCAATTCTCGCCGGAATTCTTCTTCCGGCGTTGAACAAAGCCCGGCAGACCGCGATGAAAATTTCCTGCGTGAACAATCTGAAATCCATCGGGAGCGCGCAGGCGATGTATTCGGATGATTACGAGAACTGGATTGTCCCGATGCGTTCCACCTCCCATGCCTACTCCACCTGGTACTGCAAGCTGGCGGGCGTGCAGGAGCGGGATGGAAATCCGGATATGCCCGGTGTCCCGCCGTATGGCGTCAAATATTACGCCTATTATGACAGCCGGGCGAATCAGTCGAGTTTCCGCTGTCCCGGCTCCCGGTATGGAATCGAGAAGTATAAATACACCCACTTCACGGTGAATGCGATTCTCACGGGCAGTTCCGGCAGTTCGTACCTGTTTTCCCATAAGACGGGGAGTGTCCGGGCGCCCTCTTCGACGATTTTCGCTGGCGACGCCGCCAACGCCGGCGGCACCTCGGGCGAGGTGATCTACCGCTTCTCCTACCGTCATGACGGCAGCGATCTTCGCGACGACGGCGATCCCGCCTCCTCCAATCAGTACAGCAGCAACTATCCCGGGAACTCGAAAACGAATCTTCTCTATCTGGACGGGCACGCGCAGAGCGTTTCGTTCCCGACCCTCTTTTCCATGCCGAAACCGGACAGCGCCGCCGCTCCCTCGAATGCCGCTTTGCGGACCGGATTCCAGGTGAACGCCGGAACCCCCATTCCATGATGATTTTATAACAAGATTTACCCATGCAAGGAGATGTCGTCTTATGATTCGAATTTTTCTGTTGTGCTGTCTTTCCGGAGTTCTTCTGGCCGATCTTCCGGAGTACAAGCCGCCGTTTCAGGCCGAACCGGAGAGGCGCATGCCGCCGGAGCTGAAAGTCGGAACCTTTCTCCGGGACGGGAGAACCTGCGAGCAGCCCGGTCTGATGATCGGCGGCAAACGCATCGGTCTGCGCCGTCTCTACGGGCAGGACCGCATCGACCGCGATTTCATCATCGGCGTTCAGGCGGACGGGCGCGATGTCTTTCATATCCGATTCTGGGGTTCGCTTCCCGGGGGCAATTCCGGCTGGCCGTTCCGGGATCTGCCCGGAGAGGGGGGCAGAATTGCGGTGGACCGCGGCGCGGGAACGATCACGTACCGCAAGCCCTATCGACTTTCCGACGGAACGACGGCGCATTTCTCCTTCACGATCCGTTCCGGAGGGGACGGTTGCGCGGAAGTGATCTGGGATCCGGGCGTTTCTCCGGAACGGATCGCCCGCGAAAAGGGCTTTACGCTGGCTCCCTGGCTGGAGTTCCCTTTTTCCACCGGCTACCGGATGCGGAAAATCACGATCGACGGCGTTGATTTCGTTCCTCAGGCTCCGGAGCGTTTTTCCGGATCGGGCGCGAAAAAAACGGTCCGGAGCTTTCAGGGAACGGTTTCCACCGTGGAGTTCGACCGTTTCTCGCCGGAAAAGAAAATCACGGTCCGGCTGCCCGGAAAGATGGGGGGCTCCCTGTACGAATCGTATTACGAGAGCGCCGCCGGGGAAAAACAGTATCAGGCGGTTTTCCAGTTCCGCTGTGATCCGGCGGGGGAAAAGCGGAGGATCCGGATTGATTTCGGGGCCGGGAGCGTGAAACGGAACTCGCCTCCGCCGGTCGCCGGAATTGACTTCTGGAAGAACGATGCGATTCATATTCCGCAGAAGCCGACGCGGAATCTGCTTTCGAATCCCCGTTTCGATCAGAATCTCCGGTATTACCGCTGGATCTCCGGGGGAGCGCGCTACACGCCCTCGGAACAGCCTCGCTATTCCATTGATGCGAAAAACGGAAGAGGCGGCGGAAAATGTCTGCTGATCCGTCCGGTGCAGCGGAAATCCGCTCCGATCGCCACCTTTGCCATCCCGATGAAAAAGGGTCAGCTTTATACGATGAGCTGTTATGCAAAGAGCGAAAAAGGCGGACAGCTCGTGTTTACTCCGTTTTCGTTTTCCGGCACCCAGTTCCGCCATCAGTATTCCTCGCAGCATGCGGAAAAGACGACTCACAATCTGACGGGGGAGTGGAAGCGTTACTCCATGAGTTTCCGTTACGATCACGGCGGCGTCGGACTGATGCTGCGGGCGATTTCCGACGGGTGCGTATGGATCGACGATCTTCAGCTGGAGGAGGGAAGTTCCGCAACGGCGTTTTCCGCCCCTCCTCTCGACGGTCTGCTGAGGACAGCCGATCCCGACAATCTTCTGAATTCCGGTACGCCTGTCAACGCTCGTTTCGAGCTTTTCGGCGGACGCGGAAAAGTGGAGCTCGCCCTGATCGACTATTATCGGAAGATCCTCTGGAAGCAGACCTTTTCCGGGAAGGGCGGCGACTCGATACCTCTGCCGTTTGACAAGCCGGAGATCGGACTCGGCAATTTTGTCGTCCGGGCGAAGTTTATCCCGGAACGCGGAGAGCCGTATTACGATTACTATCGCTTTTCCCGGATGAAGTTCCTGCGCAACAAACATGCGACCAAAAATCTGTTCGGCACGGAGATGCGCTCCATCGGCAGAATTTCCCGTGCGGATGACCTCGGCCGTCTTTTCATGGTCAGCGGCGTCGGCGCGACCGTCTATGGCAGGATCAACGGTCCCGACAATCATATTCTGGACAAGTACGGCATTGAGAATCTGCTGTACATGGTGCAAAGTCACGAGGGGGCGGATCCCCGTTTTCAGGAGTACCGGAACTATCTGAAAAACGATTTCCGGAAGCTGGAGCGTGCTGCGCCGGACGCTCTGAAAAAAGTCGAGGAGATGGGGTATGTCTGCGCCAAGGACGCTCCGGAGGCCACCCGCTGGGCGCTGACCGGTGAGATCGACAAAGCCTCCGCCATGCTGCGCAGCAATCGGTATGATGAGTATGCCAAACTGCTTGCCGCGTTTCATCGCGGAGTCCGGCGCGCGAATCCCAGAGCGGAGGTGTTCCCCGATGCCGGGACGCAGGCCTATAAGAAAATCTGGGGACGGCGCGAAACGGAGGAGAAGATCCGCGCTACGTCCGGAATGATCCGCTGGGATGCGTTTGCGACCCACCCGTATGGATCGCTCGACGGAACCGCGGCGGGACCCGATGATTTCGACAGCGATGTCTGCGCCCATTTCATCTCCATGCTGAAGAAGTACGGCTATGAAAAGGAGCCGATCTACTTTGTCGAGGCGTTCAATCTGATCGCCGCGTATGTCCCCGAATGGGGCGCCACCTGGTGGGGCGACAAGTGGCAGGGGGGAAAACCCGGTTACGACTGGGGGCTGCGGGAGTACAATCAGGCAGCATGGATCGCCCGCGGCTATCTGATCGCCCTCAAATACTGGCCGAAGGTGCAGCACTGGGATTTCTGGCGCAATTCGCCGTTTTTCGATCTGCATCTGGCGCCGTTTGCGATGCTGAATGCCGTCAACACGCTGGGAAATCTGTTCGGGAATCCGAAATTTTATGCGGACATCCGTCCCGCGGCGGGGATCCGGGCGTATGTGTTCCGCAATGAGAAGGGGGAGGGGATCGCGGGCGTCTGGTACATCGGCGAAAAGGTCGAGCAGGGGTTGATCGCCGCGCCGTCTCTGACCCTGAAGCCCGGAACAGAGAAGTTGGAGTTCATCGACCTCATGGGAAATCCGCGCTCTTATGAGCGGAAGAACGGGTCCGTGAGTCTGCCGCTGAACGCGGCGCCGGTCTTCCTGCGCATGAAGAGTCCCGCACTCCTGGCGGAGATGCTGAAACAGAGCGAGGCGGTCGGGGGAGAAGTCAACGCCGATCTGAAAGTCGTGCCCGGTGCCGACGGAACGCTTTCTGCCGAACTGCTGAACCTGACGGGCCGTACACAGTCCGGCACTCTGAAAACGGGGCAGGGAAAGCAGCTTGCGTTTTCGATTCCGCCGAATCAGAGTTTTCCGCTTCCCCTGAAGACGGAGGGAAAAGCGGAATTCGGAACCATGTACCGCTTCTCGGATGATCTTTCGCTTTCGCTGAAAAACGGATCCCGTCTGGACAAGCACTGGACCATGCACTATTTCTATGTTCCCCGCGTATCCAGAACGCCCGACTGGAAGAAAATTCCGGCGATTCCGCTTTCCAACCGGTTCTGCGCAAAAGGAATCTCCTTCCGGGGAGAGGGGGATCTGAAAGGAGTGTTCCGTGCGGCGTGGAGCGAGAACGCTCTTCATCTTCGAGTGGAGGTGGAAGATGATGTCCTTCAGGGGGATCCGAAACGGTTCCAGCTTGCCGGATTCGATCGGGATCTCTACTATTTTGACGGCTGTCTGGAGGTCTATTTCGACTGCGGGGCAAACGGGATCGGCAGCCGGATCCGCGGCTACGACGATGACGACTACCGCTATGATTTCGCCCCCGGAAATCCCCGCATGGAATCCGGTCCCGGACTGGTCCACCGCCGCGCCGCCGCGCATATGCAGCTGGCCGGGGGACTGGATATGCCAACCGCGGAAGAGGCGGCAAAAAAGATCCGCTGTCAGTTCACGCGCACCCGGAATGGATATCGCTATGACCTTGTGTTTCCGCAGCGGTATCTGGAGCCGTTCCAGCTGAAGCCGGGAGCGCAGGCCGGATTCTGTCTCTTCCTGCACGACAAGGATTCGCTTGCCGACAAGACCGGAGGGAAAGGTGTCACCATCACTTCAGAAGCGGGGAAGCCGGCGGATCACAATCCGCATCTCTGGCCGCGCATGATTCTCAAGTAAGGATCGCCCGGAAGGAGTCCGCGGGGCGGGAAACGCGGCCGCCGCCGTGGAGGGAGCGGAAGCTGGAGTGCGGGGCGGAAAACGCGGCCGCCGCCCCGGAGATGGGCGGCGGCACGGCGTCTCGTCCGCGGGAGGAGAGAAAGACCTGGCGCGGAAGACGGGGAGAATCAGGAGAAAATTCCGCTCTCGATTTCCCGCTTACTTTTTCCCCGATGCGGCGTTTCTGGAAAGGGCTTCCAGCAGCACCTGCTTTCTGGGATTGTCGGCGGAGGGCTGATAACGGTTTTGGTGTTCAATGCTCCAGGGGGGCCATTCGCGGAATGCGTGATAGCACCAGTCCCAGCCGTATTCTTCAAAGAGGGATATGGCATCCCGGAGCCACTGCTCCGCACCGGGCGCGTCGTTGATGACGCTGAATTCTCCGATCAGGATTTTCAGATGGTGCTTCTGCGAGAAGCGGATGATCTCCCCAAGAGAGAGTTTCAGACGGTTCCGGTCATAATAGACGTGTTCCGCGATGCCCGGATAAGAGACCTTGAACTGATTCAGAATCCCCTGATGCGTATATGCCAGCGGGGTGTAGAAGTGCGGAGAGTAGATCAGATTCCTGCCTTTCAGGAGAAACGGGGGCATTCCGTGCCAGGCGATGATGATGGGGGTGTCCGGATCGATTTTTCGGATGCTGTCGACGGTCTCCTGTGCGATGGCGGGCCAGGGGTGGTCCGCCGGATTTTCCACCCGGGATTCGGGAGCCGGTTCATTGAGGATGTCGTAGCCGTAGATCTGCGGATTGCCGCGGTAGTGGCGTGCGAGTTTGTTCCAGGTTTTCAGGAGCAGAGGCTGGTTCCAGTCTTTGCCGATGAGATTGCCGCCGACGTTGTTGATGCGGCTTCCCGGTCCGCGGTGCAGGTCGATGATGACCTTGAAGTCGGGTCCGAGCAGGGGGAGAATCCGGTCAAGTTCGCGGATTTCGTCATCGATCCAGGCCAGATACTTTGCTTCGGTGGAGACGTCCCGTTTTCCCGGCAGCATCTGAAAGCGAAGCAGATTGGCGTTCCACTGTTTCAACGTGGCAATGGCCTGTTCGGAGAGGTCGTTCCCGCTCATGAATCCCCGGTATTTTGTGCGTGCTCCGGAGCCTTTCGGGAGCGCGTCGGCCGCCTTCCAGTGGGAGGTCCGGTCGATTGAGATTTTGCTGTCCGCGACGAAATCCAGACGGTAGATGCGGAAGTCCGCCACGGAATAGCTCCCTTTGCACTGTTCCAGACCGAATCGCAGAGTCAGCTCTTCGGTATCCGGTCCGATGACCAGGTCCTTATAGACCTTTTTCCAGCTTCCGGATTCATTCCGGGGCGTTTCCGGATACGTGTATTTTCCCTTTGCCTTGACGACCAGCTGAAGTTTGGTCCCCCAGTACGCCTTTCCGGGATTGGTTTCGGTGCTGCTTTTCGTCCAGGCTTCAAAGCGGATCGGACCTTTGATTTTCCGGGGATCCAGCGGGATTTTCAGCAGGAGATCCTGATATGTTTTGCTGGAAAATCGGATCGCGTCGAGCTTTCCCGGGGCACAGCCCCGTTCCCGGACAATGCCTTTGGGGGTGTTTTTCAGGGGAAGCTCCTGTTGGGTGAACGTGTTCCGGTAAAGCAGTTCCCCCGGGACATAGGCTGCGCGCAGCGGCAGCGCGGCAAGGAGGAGCAGCGGGAAAAGCTGAACGGTGAGATGATGTCGCATGAAATTTCCTTTGGTTCCTTTATTTTCTCAAAATGGGGCTGTAAAGCGAGTCCGCATTGAAATCGTTGTTGTACCAGATGCTTTTCTCATAGGTCAACGAGTAGAAGCTGACTCTTGAGGCATGAGTGTCAAGGAAAAGAAGATTGGTGTATTTGCTTCCGTGTTCCCGGTCGTTGGTGATGTCCCCGGTCATTTTGCCGGCATTCCAGGCGGCGTAGGCAAGGCCGCTTGAGAAATTGTTCCCGCAGTAGGAATCCGTGTAATTGTTATGCTTTTCATTCGGTTCCGCGACCAGGATTGTCCGCGAGGCGAATTTCAGTTTTGGATCGGTCACTTTGATCCCGTAACGGTCATTGCTGGCCACATAGGCCGGGGGAACGGCATAGGAGAGAATTGGATTCTTGCCCAGAATCATGTCCGGCCGGGTGTCCATCGGACACCGGAAGACTTTCCAGTTGCCGATCGGAGATTGATTGGGCCACTCACCCCGTTTGTAGTTGCAGAGATACGGCGCAATGGCATTGACCCAGGTTCCGAAATAGAATCCGTTTTCATCATGGGTGTAGCTGGTGCCGCTGAACAGGCTCGGCGCTCCCCGGACAGGATTGAGAACATAATCATCATGATCCAGGGAATAGGAGACAAATCCGGTTCCCATGGAACGAAGATTGTTCGTGCAGGTGATCGCATAGGCTTTCTCCCGCGCCTTCTGAAGGGAGGGCAGAAGCAGGGAAGCCAGAATCGCAATGATTGCAATAACCACCAGCAATTCTATCAATGTGAAATTCCATCGGCGATTTTGTTTTTCCAGGGAATGTATCATTGTTTTTTTCTCCTTTCTCATAACGTTATGATCTGCAATCGGGCAGTCCTCTGGATTCGAGTCTGAGGCGGGTGAGAACTTCCTCAGGTGGTAGTTTTTCTCCTTCGAAAGTCCGTTTCAGAAGAGCGGCAATGTCTTGTGCATGTTTCTGAAACTCGAAATGATAGACATATCCGCAAAACGGCTTGTCTCCGGGGATGCAGAGATCGCTTTCGATGAGTCTGCACAGGTTTTGAAGGTCGATATGGAACTCCTGGAGAATGTCCGCGACCTCGTTCTGCTGATAAAGCGAGTTGAAGACCGCATCGACGGAAACGCCGAAGGAGAGCAGTTTCCGCAGATCCTCCAGGCAGGTCTGCATATTTTTCAGAAAAAGATTTTCGTTCAGCGGGATTCCCGCTTCCTCATAGGCTTTCCGGATTCCGGCAAGGGGAATGTTCCAGGGCGGATCCGTCGGAAGGAACACGAGATTCCTGCGGCCCTCGGCAATTAATTTCTTTCCGCATTCATATCCGAGTTCGCGGAGACCGAATCGAACGGTGGTGGTGACCT
>CALXRL010000031.1 GCA_944390735.1 uncultured Victivallales bacterium
GAGCGAATAGGTCACGGTTCCGTTGACTCTCCAGTCGTCGCCGTTGATCAGAGCCCCCCACTGCGGAATCCGGACAAACGGATACATGAACATTTCACTGACGTAGATCGGAGTCTCCTTTCCGTATCCGTAACGCTTCGTCTGAGCGGTCAGCATCGCGAGGGCGGAGTCCAGATCCTGCGATCCCAGGGAGTTTCCGTCCACCGCTCCGTAGGGATGAATGGTGATGGCATCATACCGGAAGTTCTGTTTTTTCGCGGCGGAAAGATACCCTTCATAGGCATCGTATCCGCGCAGATTGCTGTATCCGCTGGTGCCGTGAGTCGGGGCGATTTTCACCTTCGGATTTGCGCGTCTGGCTCCGCGGGCAAAGGCCTGCTGGAGTTTGAAGTAGTCGTCGTATTTTCCGGAGGTCGGCAGCGGCGATCCCTCCTCCTCGTTGTAGAGCGCCCAGGAGAACGCCTGTTCCGGATCGTATTTGGAGACCTCCCGGAACGCGCTCTCCTCCACCTCCTTCACCAGTTCCGGTGAAACGGAGTGGATCGACCGGATCAGCGGCCCGTATTTTTTCTCCTTTTCCGCCAGCACATGAAGATAATTCCGGATTCCGTATTTCTTTTCCAGAACCGATTTGATTCCCCCCTGCGGATTGTATCCCCAGCTGGTGGAGCCGAATCCCCAGTCCCGGTATTTGCGGCCGATGTCCTCGCCGCGGGAATAGATCGCCATGGCATGCAGCGTTCCGAAGATGTCTTTCGTCGGGTGCGTGTTATGAAGAGGAGTCATCACGTTGAAACGGTAATAATTCGTATAGGTTCCGCCGTTGACGCTGTAATCGGCGCGGACCACAAAGATTCCTTCCTGAATTACGTTCGGATCCATCGGGAAATTGACTTTCTGCGTTCCATCGGCTCCGATTTTCACGGAGAGCGTTTTTTTCATCAGGACTTCCTGATAGGCATTCGTGACGGTCACATTGACCTGTCCCGCCGTTCCCGGCGCGCCCTGAAACAGAAAGGCGCTTCCGAAAGGTTTGCCTTTGACCAGATCGTTGTCGGGAGAGGCGGTAATGAAATTTCCTTCGATGGGCGCCGTAATGAAGTCTGTCGGACGGTTCCCCTCTTCCAGCTGCATTCCGTCCACCAGAATCCGGGAGCTGTTGTAGGCTCCGTTCAGAAGCAGACGCACTCCGGCGGAGTCGGCCGTGAACGTGCGCTGATAGCGTTTCCATTCAGGCGTGATTTGAAAAGAGGTTCCCGGTTTCCCCGCGTCGCCGGAGACCGGACCGTATTTGCCGATGAATTTTCCTGCCCGTGTCACGCTCGCCAGTGCCAGCGAAAGCGTGCAGGGCTTTTCCGCTTTCGCATAAAAACTCAAGGTGTAGGTCTTCCCCGGATGGAGCGCGAGAGGAAAGGATCGCATGGAAGGAACACGCGGCTGAGTCGGATGGATCGCCAGCGCATGTTTTCCGAAACGCCCTTCCGGAACCACCTCGTACCGGCATTTTTCCGGCGTATAGGCGGCGCCGCCGTCGTTCCAGCTCCAGAAGCGGAGTCCCTGTTCGAAGCTCGGATTCGGCAGGATGTTCCGCGTCACCGGAGCGGGTACATGAAGACGGTCCTCCTTCCAGAAGTCGATTCCCCCCACCGGGGGCGGCGTTCCAGCTTTTCCGAGCGCACACTCCCCGAGATCAATGACCAGTTTCCGCAGTTTGCCCCCGTATCGGACAATGCCGTCCAGACGGTTGATCTTCCAGCGGTTGTCGATCACACGGGAGAGAACGAAACTTCCCTGTTCCGTTTCCGGCAGTTCCAGACGGAATCCCTCAAGCGGATTGCTTCCGTTGTAGATGAAGGAGCCTTTCACAAACTGCTGTTTCTGCTCCTTGTGCTTCGGAAGCATCGAATTTTCGGGTGTGATGTTCCAGTTCTTCCAGGCGAGTTCCTTTCCGAGGAAATTGTACGGAGTCATCCAGAGTGCTCCGGCGTTCCACGTCAGTTCAATCCGGCTCTCCGGCAGCGCTTTCAGCGTAAACACGAACTCCTGTTCCACGCTCTGTGCATCAAGGTATGGTTTGCGGACCGTGAACGACGCGTTTTTCGAATCGACCGAAACCATCGGCAGTTTTCCCGGAAGGTCGCGGAACGGATAGCCGTAGCCGTTTTTGTTGTCGCCCCACCAGAAAAGACGCAAGGCCTCCTTGTCGTTGACCAGAATGGTGATGTAACATGCCTTCGACAGATTTTTCCGGTTGCCGTCCTGATAGATCGTCACACTTTTGTTCCCCGCGACAAACGAGGGAATCGAAAGCGTCTTGCCCGAAACCGTGAAATCCTGAACAACGAGCCGCGGAGTCACCCGCGCGGTTTTTCCGGATGCCAGATACGGTTCCGGATTCGGGAGAGCGGCATCCAGAAGTGCAGGTCCCGTCAGCAATGCGGCAAGCAGCGCCGCGCTCAAAATTCGATTCATCGTAGATCTGTCCTTTCCTTGAATGGATTATTCTGTCGGTGTCTTTTTCGATCTCCGGAAACCGTTGAAGAAAACATTCGCTTTCTTCAAATCCGTATTTCCGAGGATATCATGTTTTGTATAGACGGCCGTATAGAGTTTCTTTGCAGTCTCGCTGCCCACATGTCCGTCATAATACAGGAGGTTGGTCCTGCCGCTGGAAAGAAGCACTTCGGTATTGTCCTTGTTCCGTCCCGAAATATCGTCTCCGTTATGATGGAATCCCAGATATCCAAGATAGCAGGTATCCAGCTTTCCATCCCAGAATAAAGTTGTACCTGCGTAAGAGGCCCCTTGATAAATTTCACCGAAACTGATTGCGGTCGATGGAGCGAATACAATACTGTTCTTCTCCGCAACAAGATCCAGCCAGGGATGCAGCACCGGACTCGGCAGGATATGACCGAATTTCCACTTTCCTGTTCCCCAACTGAGATCCGCATTCGGAAACGCCGGACAGACAAACGCACACTTTGAATTTTTTTCATTGTCCAGCGCAACCCCGTACGGTTTTTTCTGATACTTCTTCCCCACTCCGCCTCCGAGAAAATGTCCCGCAGAACAATTCTCCGTCCACTCGGAAAAATAGCCGGCTGTTGCGGCTCCGGGCAGAATGATGCTGTCGTAATCGGAACTGTACATTGCTTCCGCCGTTCCGATCTGCTTCATATTGCTTCTGCACTGTGTGGAAAATGCCGCCCCCCGCGCCTTGTTCAACGCGGGAAGAAGCATTCCGGCAAGGATCGCGATAATTGCCACAACGATCAGAAGCTCTATCAGTGTGAAAAATCTATCCGATTTCATTGTTTCTTCTCCTGTTGTCTGGTTTCTAAATATTGAACGATTGCTTTTGCCGCGTTCTCACCTGTTTCCCGTATTTTATCAAAGACTGGACCGACGATCCGGATATCCAATTCCGGATGCTTCTGTTTCAGCGCAATGGAATATATGTTATTTTCCAGAACGATCACAAGATCCCTGAGTCCGGATTTTTCAATTGCCTCCAAGATAAAGGGGTGGCGGAGATACCAGTTGCCGACCGTATAGAGTACAGTAATCTCCGGATCCGAGCGCAACCATTCCGCCAGCAGATCCGTCTGTCCGGCATCCAGATGGCGGATCTCCTTTTGAATTCCGGGCAGTTCCGCCTCTTCCACCACCCGCTGTCCCCACAGGCAGAAATGCCGCTTGTCCTTCTGAAAACAGAACAGAGCCTTTTTCGGAGCAATCTCCTTCACCTTCCGCATCACAAGATCCAAGACAGTCTCTTCCGGGAAAAAATCGCATGGAGAGGGAGGAAGACTGAACTTGACCTGTTTTGTCACATTCACCGTGAAAAGCGGAATTCCATTCTCCCGCAGACGGATGATCAGACCGGCATAAAAATCACTCGGCAGGAACCAGACAAGGACATCCAGATTCTGATTGGAAAAGAAGCGGACCAGCTCCTCTTCCGAAAAACGTTCCGGAAACATGATGTTGAAATAAAAAGAATTCCGCGGCATCTCCGGGAAAAAACCGGATTGCAGAATGCCGACTTCAAACGGAAACTCCGAAGCGTATCCGCCATTGCCGTGAGCAATCAAACCGATCAGCTTAAGATTCGGAGAGTAAAGCAGCGGATTGCTGAACACTCCTTTGCGGTCCGGGAGACGGATCAGAACCTCATCCCCTTCGAGCTGCTGAATCGCATCGCGGACCGTACCGCGCGCGACATTGAATCGCGCACACAAAGAACGTTCGCTCGGAATCGCCTTCGGCTCGCATCCCGCTCTCGTGACAAACTGCCGCAGATAAAACTTGATCGGCGTTGTCATCAGCTCGGCTTTGATTTTCGGCATATCCATCCCTCTTTTTCGGCGTTGGTATAGTTTTCTGACCATTTTACATTATAAGCGATTCTCCTGTTTTTGTCAAGAGGGGGAAAGGGGGAAAATGGAAAAAAGATCAAAGAATCTTCTGATACAGTTCCACATTGCATCCTTTTTCGCGGTGCTGGAAAATCAATTTGTACCGGGAATCGGAGCGGAGGATTTCAAAGAGGGCCTGATTGCGTTCAAAATCCACATGCAGATCGTCGAGATAGAGCAGAACATAGGGGGCGTTGAAGGGCGGTTTCGCATCCATGATGTTTCCGATGGGGCGGTCCAGAAAGTGCATCAGCATCTGTTTGGTCCCGAGGAGGCGCTGACCGGGCGGAACCAGCTGCCGGATGGTGGTGATGATTTCCGTGCAGTCGGGACGTTCCTGAATGCGGCTGAACGCATATTTCCCGATGGGCAGCCGTCCGAAGAAGAGTCCGCAGAGCAGCAGACCCGCAGCGACCGCGAAGATCGCCGAAGAGGCGTCTCTCCGGCGATTCCTTCCCGGGAGCGCTTCCAGAAACAGCGGCGAAAGCGCCATTCCCTTTCTCCGGAATCGCCAGTAGCCGGCGGCAGTGGCGATTGCCAGAATCGTGAAGATTTCCGTCTGGTACCACATGGAAATGTTCAGGGCGTCGCTGCCTCCCATCAGAAAGAGTCCGGTCAGCAGGGGAATCGCGGTGACCAGCAGAAACGGCTCCGCCAGCGCCAGCGGGAAAAATCCCAGAAGAAGCACTGCGATGAAATAGAAGTTCAGCGGACTTGTCAGCTGCTCGAAAAATACCGCGGTTCTGGTCAGCGGCGAAAGCAGAATCTCCGAAATGGAGTTGCCGATCTGTCCGTAATGAAAGGTCTGCACGTAATTGTCGTTCCAGGCGTCCGGCATGTTGTAGAGGATCTTCTTCACCCTCGGCGAAATCACTTTGACCGTGAAGGTGAACCATGCGCAGGAGAACGCGGCCAGGAGAATCCCCTTCCACCAGTGCCGTTTCAGAATCAGAAAGAGCGCCCAGCCGCACCAGAACACCGCCGTGGTCTCCTGAAGCAGCAGCGAAAGAACAAACATCACCGCGCATCCCGTGCGGTTCCCTTTCCGGTAGAACAGGAAAAAGCCCGTCAGAATCGCGGGGAACAGGACAATCGGATGAAACCCGTAGAACAGCGAAAGATTCAGATTCGGAATTGTGAAATGGAACATCAGAAGAATCGCGAGCAGTCCCGCGGGAAAGCGCCGCATTCCCAGTTCCCGCGCAAGCAGATACCACAGCGGAATGGTCAGATAGAGAAAGAACGAGTTCAGAACAAACAGCGTCCGCGGATCGGGAAACATGGCAAGAATCGGCGTCAGAATCAGATTCGGAAGCGGATTGAAATGGCCCGCATTGTAGAGCCAGAGCAGCAGATTCAGCGGATCGCCCGCGATCTTCCGGTATCCGAAATAATATTCCGTCCAGTCCGTCAGCGTGAACCAGAGCCGGTCGTACGATTCAAACTGCATATGGATTCCCCAGAGGCAGCCCGCTATCGCGCAGATTGTGACGGCCGCCGGAACGGTGAATCGGTTCCGCACCGCGGGAAAGGTCCATTTGCACACCAGCGCCGTCCGCCAGACGCAGATCATGAAAAGAAACAGAAAAACCAGAATCGACGTGAAACAGAGCGGAAAAAGAAAGAGTCCCCAGAGCAGCCAGCCCGGCAGCAGCGCCTTTGCCAGTTCTCCGGAGAGGCGCTCCTTCTTCAGAACCGTCACCCCGGAAATCAGAAACGACACCGCCAGAAGCTGCGGAACAACCGAAAACGAAACAAGATCCGTAAAGAACGCCTTGTAAAACGCGGGCTCAAGCCCGATCATATTGAAGTAGACAAAAACAAAGGAGATCAGGATCGCTCCGAGTGATCCGGTCATCAGCAGACATGGGAGGAGTTTCCTCATGACGGCGTTCTCCTGCTCAGGCGCTCCGCGATCCGCTGTGCAATCTGTTCGGGCAGCAGGCCGCATCGTTCGCGGAGAAGGGGCACGGATCCGTGGGGGAGCACCTCCTTCGGCCAGCTGAAGTGAAGCGCTCCGCAATTGGGCGAATTCAGGAGAAGACGGTCGACGATCCGGCCGATCCCATCGGCGTCGCGGCTGTCTTCAATGGTGACGATGAGTCTGGTCCGTGCGTCGGCGAGGAGTTTTTCCTCGTCGAAGGGCTTCAGAAAGCGGGTGTTTGTCACGGACGCGCTGATGTTTTTTGTCCGGAGACGCGCCGCCGCCGCGAGCGCGGTCGAGAGTTCGCGCCCCACCGCCCAGATGGCGACATCGGTTCCCGCCAGCACCTCTTCCGCCTTTCCCCAGCATAGTGTCGCGCGGGGAAGTTCCAGATCCGCCCCGTTGGAGCGCGGATAGCGGAGCATGACCGGTCCTCCGGTATGCCGGTATGCCGCCTGAAGCATCTGATCCAGTTCCGTTGCGTCGCGCGGACAGAGAATCGCCAGATTGTGCATCCCGAGCAGGAAGGAGAGATCATAAATTCCATGATGAGTCGGTCCGTCCTCCACGGCGCCTGCGCGGTCCACGCAGAAGATCACGGGACGGTTCTGAAGGCAGATGTCGTGGAAGATGCAGTCCAGCGCCCGCTGCATGAAGGTGGAATAGATCGCCACCACGGGACGAAGCCCCCCGGCGGCGAGTCCTCCGGCAAACACCACGGCGTGCTCCTCGGCGATTCCGACGTCGTAAAAGCGGTCCGGAAAGCGTTCTGCAAACCGGGAAAGACCGGTTCCACCTGCCATGGCGGCCGTCAGCGCGACCACTTCCGGATGGTCCTCCGCAAGACGCAGAAGACTCTCTCCGAACGCCGAGGAAAACGATTTCGTATTTTTCGGCGGCGGCAGAATCACTCCGGTTTCCGGATCGAACGCCGGAACCCCGTGGAATTTTTCCGGCGAGGAAATGGCATAGCTGCATCCGTGTCCCTTCTCCGTAATCACGTGGACCACGACCGGACGGCCGTTCAGGTCCCGCACCTTCTCCAGATTTTCGATCAGGCTGGGCAGATCATGTCCGTCGATCGGGCCGACGTATTTGAATCCCATCTCCTCGAAGAGCGCGCTGGAGACCAGCAGGTTTTTCGTCAGCGCCTCCACCCGGCTGATGAAGTGGATCAGATGCAGTCCGCCCGGCAGATGGCGCAGAAGAAATTTGACATGGGTCTTGAGGCGGTTGTAGCGCCGTCCCGTAATGAACTTGGTCAGACGGGTGGAAATGGTTCCGACGCTTTTGGAAATCGACATTTTGTTGTCGTTGATAATCAGGATGAAGTGGCGCTTGTGGCCGCGGACATTGTTCAGCGCCTCCAGGGAGATTCCGTTTCCGAGGGCGCCGTCCCCGACCACCGCGATGACTCTGGAATCGCGGTCGCCCCGCTGTTCCAGAGCGGCGGCCAGTCCCATGGCCGAGGAGAGCGCGGCTCCGGCATGTCCCGTCACAAACGGATCGTGCGGCGACTCCGCGGGGTTCTGAAAACCGGAGAGTCCGCCGTACTGGCGGATCGTGTCAAACTTTTCATATCTCCCGGTCAGGATCTTGTGCGGATACGTCTGGTGACCTACGTCCCAGACGATCCGGTCCCCCGGCGAATGAAACACCCGGTGAAGCGCCACCGTCAGTTCGATCACTCCCAGATTGGGCGCCAGATGCCCTCCGTTTCTTGAAACGACGGAAATGATCTTTTTGCGGATCTCCTCGCAGAGAGCTTCCAGCTGGTCCGCCGGAAGTTTTTTTACATCCTCGGGGCCCCTGATTTGACCGAGCAGTTCATCCATGTTCTCCAAACCCTTTCCTTATCTTGTAAAGATATCACGGATTCCGCATGGATTCAAGCCGGGGGGGAAAAGAAATCCGGAAAGGTCCCGGAGATTCGGTTCGGACGGAAAAGAGAGGTGCGGCCGGAAACTTTTCTCCTGGAAAAATTTGAAAAATACGGAAATGATGGTATTCTATTGAGAAAACAATGCGATGCGTCTCTTCTCTCTGCGAATGCCGCGTCCGGAATCCCGCGGGGAGTTCAAACAATTTGTGGGGTCCTGTATGAAAAAGTATTGTTTCGCTGTTCTGCTTTCCGCCGCCGTCCTGGGGATTGCCGCCGAGGAAAATCTGGCTCTGAAAAAACCGGTCACGGCCAGTTCCGTGGAACGGAAAACGCTGGAACCGGAACTCGCGGTCGACGGCAATTTGAAAACGCGCTGGGCCTCCCAGTTCAATGATCCGCAATGGTTCATGGTGGATCTGGGACGCGTCAGAAAGGTCGGGCGAGTGGTGATCCACTGGGAGAAAGCCTTTGGAAAACGCTATAAGATCCAGCTTTCCAGCGATCAGAAGCACTGGAAGGATGTTCTCCTCAAAGAGAATGGAATCGGCGGAAAGGAAACGCTGACCTTTCCGCAGCAGGAAGCTCGTTATGTCCGTTTTGCCGGTGACAGCCGGGGTTCCTGGAACGGGTATTCGTTCTGGGAATTCCAGGTGTTTGAAAAATAAACAATCCCCAACAACCAATTCAAAGGAGTGAGAAATGAAAAAACTGATGTTTGCGGCAATGTTTGCCGCCGCGTTCGGACTCTCCGCCGCGGAAGCCAACCTCGCACTGAACAAGACGGTCTCCGCCAGCTCCAGTCAGGACAACAAGATGGTCGCGAAAAACGCCGTCGACGGCAAGAGCGGCACCCGCTGGTCCTCCCAGTTCAAGGATCCCCAGTGGATCATGGTGGATCTCGGTTCGAATCAGAAGGTCGGCAAAGTGGTTCTCAGCTGGGAAGCCGCTGCCGGAAAGAACTTCAAAATTCAGGTCTCCAAAGATGGAAAAACCTGGAAGGATGTCGCTGTGAAGAAAGACGGCAAGGGCGGAAAGGAAACGTTCTCGTTCAAGCAGGAAGAGGCCAGATATGTCCGCATGTTCGGCGAACAGCGGAAAACCAAGTTCGGCTACTCCCTCTGGGAATTTGAAGTCTACGCGAAATAACAGCGCGCGGAACCGGGGCGGAATTCTCCGCCCCCTTTTTTTGTGTGTGCGGAAATCGGACTCTGCGGGATCGCAAAATCCACATTTCCGGAAAAACGGAAGCGGATGGGCGCCCGCTGCATTTACCGCAGTGTGGATCGGGAGTGATTTCTTTTCATTACTTTCCATAAAAAATTTGAATGTTTGCTTTTCCGATAGTAAATTATAAGGATGGTGAAACATACAAACCTCTAATACGGAAGGAGTCTTTCCTAGAATGAGCAAGATTCGCGCAGAACATATTTTTACTTCGGAGTCCGTTTCCGAAGGTCATCCCGACAAGGTGTCGGATCAGATTTCCGACGCCATTCTCGACGCCTGCCTGGCTCAGGATCCCGAGAGCCGCGTCGCCTGCGAGACTCTCTGCACGACGGATCTGGTTGTCGTTTCCGGAGAAATCACGACGAAAGCTCAGGTGCATTGGGAAAAGATCGTGCGTGATGTGATTGCCGACATCGGCTATACCTCGCCGGATGTCGGATTTTCGGCTTCGGCCTGCAAAGTGTTTCTCTGCATTCACTCCCAGTCGCCGGACATCTCCCAGGGAGTCACGGAGGGGCAGGGGCTCTTCAAGGAGCAAGGCGCGGGCGATCAGGGCATGATGTTCGGATACGCCAGCAACGAGACCAGGGAACTGATGCCGGCCACCATTCTTTACGCGCACAAAATCGTGGAGGAGCTTGCGCGTCTCCGCAAGCAGGAGCCGGAAAAGTACAGCTATCTGCGGCCCGACTCCAAAAGCCAGGTTTCCATGAAGTACAAGGATGGCAAGCCGGTGGCGGTGACGACCATTGTCGTCTCCCATCAGCATGCGCCTGAAATGGATATCAAGGTCTTTGAACAGGTCGTGAAGGATGTGGTGAAGAAGGTCATTCCCGCGGAGTTCCTGAATGACGACATCGAATATTTTGTCAATCCGACCGGACGCTTTGTCGTGGGCGGACCGAACGGGGATACCGGACTGACCGGACGCAAAATCATCGTGGACACCTACGGCGGAGTCGGGTCTCACGGCGGCGGCGCGTTCTCCGGCAAGGATCCTTCGAAAGTGGACCGTTCCGCGGCTTACATGTGTCGTTACATCGCCAAGAACATCGTGGCTGCCGGACTTGCCGACAAGTGTGAAATCCAGGTCGCCTATGCCATCGGAGTGGCAAAACCGCTCTCCATCAATGTGGATACCTACGGAACCGGCCGAATCGCCAATGACGCCGATCTGGAGAAGGTGGTGGAAAAGGTTTTTGATCTGCGGCCGGCCGCGATTCTGGAAAAGCTGCAGCTGAAGCATCCGGCGGAAAACGGCTGGGCATACCGTCAGACCGCCTCGTACGGACACTTCGGCCGTTCCATCTTCCCGTGGGAAAAGACGGATATGACCGAAGCGCTGAAGGCGGCGGCAGCGGAATATCTTGCCCGATAACAGATTCTGCTTTTGCGGATGCCGCGGAACGGCATCCGCGTTTTTTTCCGACGCCGCGGCTGCGGCGTCTCCCTCTCCAACCACGCAATAAGGAGACGATACCATAATGGCATCCGGCAAACTAAAAGTTCTGGCTCTCGGTTCCACGATTCTTGATATTCTGGCGAATGTGGAGGAGGAGTTTCTTTCGACCATCGACGGGGAAAAGGGCGGAATGGTGATGATCGACGCGGAAACGTCCGACCGGCTTGTTGCGCGTCTGCTCTCCTGTCAGAAAATGCTTGGCGGTTCGGCGGCGAACACGCTGTTCGGACTTCAGAGACTCGGCGTGCCGACCACCATGCTCGGCAAGGTCGGCACCGATGCCGAGGGGGATTTCTACCGGAGCGAATATGCGAGAATCGGAGGGGATGTCTCCCGGTTCAAAACGACCTCCGCATGCCGGACCGGTCGCTGCGTCAGCCTGATTACTCCGGATTCCGAGCGCACCATGCGGACCGATCTGGGGGCCGCCTCCACGTTCAAGGTCACGGAGATCACGGCGGCGGATTTCGAGGGCGTGACGCATGTTCATGTCGAAGGCTACATGATGTTCAATTTCGACGTGTTCCTGCATGTGCTGAAACTGGCGAAGGATGCCGGAGCGACCATCAGTCTTGATCTCGCCTCCTTTGAGGTAGTGAATCTTTTCCGCGACCGCCTGGACGACATTCTGAAACGCTATGTGGACATCGTTTTCGCCAATGAGGACGAGGCCCGTGCCTTCCTCGGGGAGACCGGGGAGCTTTCCGCGAGTGCCGCAACCGCGAAACTCTGTGAATTCTGCCGGATCTCCGCCGTCAAACTCGGCCGAAAGGGCGCGTGCATCCGTTCCGGCGGCGAGGTGGTTTATCCGGGGGCGGAGCTGGTCACCGCGGTGGATACGACCGGGGCGGGGGATCTCTGGCAGGCGGGTTTCCTCTATGGATGGCTCAATGGATACTCGCTTGAAATCGCCGGAAAAATGGCGGCGATTCTGGGTGCGGAGGTTGTGCAGGTCATTGGGGCGACCATTCCGCCCTATCGCTGGGAGCCGATTAAAACACGATTTAAAAATCTGATCTTGAAATAACTTAACACAGGAAACGAAATCATGCCAAGCAGAAAAACCGCGGCGAAAACCACCGCATCCGTGAAGAAAAAGGGAACCGCATCCAAAGCCGGAGCCGTATTCAGCGACTACAAGATCCGCGACCTGGGCCTCGCAGAGGCCGGAAGAAAAGAACTCGACATCGCGGAAAAGGAGATGCCGGGGCTGATGGCCGTCCGGAAAAAATACGGGAAAAAGAAGCCGCTGAAGGGCGTCAAAATCATGGGAAGTCTCCACATGACCATTCAGACGGCGGTGCTGATCGAGACTCTGCGTGAACTCGGAGCGGACGTCCGCTGGTGTTCCTGCAACATCTTTTCGACGCAGGATCAGGCGGCCGCTGCCATTGTCAAAACCGGCGTTCCCGTGTTCGCATGGAAGGGCGAAACGCTGGAAGAGTACTGGGACTGCACCCTCAGGGCGATCACCTGGCCCGACGGATCCGGGCCCGATCAGATCGTCGATGACGGCGGAGACGCCACCCTTCTGATTCACTGGGGCGTCAAGGCGGAAAAGGATCCCTCCTTCCTCAAACGCAAGCCCTCCAGCGAAGAGGAGCGCGTGATCCTGAATCTTCTGAAAAAGACGCTGAAAGAGGATCCGAAACGCTGGAGCAAAGTCGCGGCGCGCGTCAAAGGCGTTTCCGAGGAGACCACCACGGGGGTGCATCGTCTGATTCAGATGGCCGAGCGAGGCGAACTGCTCTTCCCTGCGATCAATGTCAACGATTCCGTCACCAAATCCAAATTCGACAACATCTACGGCTGCCGTCACTCCCTGACCGACGGAATCAAACGCGCTCTTGACGTGATGCTCTCCGGCAAGCAGGCGGTTGTCTGCGGCTACGGTGACGTCGGAAAAGGCTGTGCCGAGGCGCTCAAAAACGAGCGCGCCCGCGTGATCGTGACCGAAATCGACCCGATCTGCGCGCTTCAGGCGTGCATGGCCGGCTTTACCGTCGCCACGGTGGAAGACGCGCTTCCGACCGCCGATCTCTATGTGACGACAACCGGCAACTGCCATATCATCACTGCGGAACACATGAAGAAGATGAAAGACCAGGCGATCGTCTGCAACATCGGTCATTTCGACAATGAAATCGAGGTTGCCAGACTCAAGGCGATTCCCGGGATTCAGATTGTTGAAATCAAAGGGCACGAGTGTCCGGTGCACATGTACCGCTTCCCGGATGGTCACTGCATCTATCTTCTTGCGGAAGGCCGTCTTGTGAATCTCGGCTGTGCGACGGGCCATCCCAGCTTTGTCATGAGCTGTTCCTTTGCCAATCAGGTTCTTGCGCAGATTGCCATTGCGACCAGAAAGCACGAGGTCAAGGTCTATCGTCTTCCGAAGGAGCTCGACGAGGAAGTCGCCGCGCTGCATCTGGAAAAGCTCGGAGCCAAACTGACCCGTCTGACTCAGGAACAGGCCGATTACATCGGCGTCAAAATCGACGGGCCCTACAAGGCGGATTATTACAGATATTGATCCGCATATCCCATCGGATTCCTGTACAGGACAGGCGGCGCATGACGGGCCGCCTGTCTGATTTTCGGAGATTATAAATTCATGGATTCTTTTCTGGACGGATTCACGATCTGGAACACGGGAGCTCTGATCGCCTCCGCGCTCCTGATCGGACTCAATAAAACGGGCATTCCCGGAATCGGACTGCTTCCGGTTCTGCTTCTGACCATGACCTTTCCGACCCGCCTTTCCACGGGACTTCAGCTCGGGATGCTCTGCATGGCGGATGTGATTGCGGTCATCTGGTACCGCCGCAGCGCAAACTGGCGCCTGATTCTGCGGATGATTCCGGCGGCAGCGGCGGGCCTTTTCGCCGGGACCCTTCTGGTCAATCAGCTGAACGACCGGACAATGGCGGTGACCATCGGAATCATTGTCCTTTTCCTCTGCGGCATCAGCATTGTCAAGGACTATGTTCTGAAGGATGCCAAACGGATTCCGACGCACTGGGCCTTTGGATCGGCCGCCGGATTCCTGGCCGGATTTACTACGCTGATCGCGAATGCGGCGGGCCCGGTCATGGCGCTCTATTTCCTGGCGCTGAAACTGGAGAAGAAGGAGTATGTGGGAACCGGAGCATGGTTCTTTCTGCTGATGAACTGGACGAAACTGCCGATTTTTGTCTGGCAGGAGCGCATTACGATGCAGTCGGCCATCGCGGATCTGGTCATGCTGCCGTTTATCATTGTCGGCGCAGTCATCGGGATTGTCATGCTGAAACACATCTCGCAGGAGTGGTTCAACAAGATTGTGGTGATTTTCTCGATCATAGCCGCGCTGAAGCTGATTTTCTTCTGAGTGCGGCGGGAGGAGGGGGAAAAGGGGGAGGCCTGCGTCAGAATTCGGCCTTCCCCTGAATATCGAACTTGTAGGAGACGGAGAGAATTTTGACGCCCATTCCCATAAACTCCTTGCTGAACTTCAGACCGTTCAGGGTGTTGTCCCCCTGCAGGTTCAGATTCAACGTGAAGTGATCGGGATTGTTCAGGACGCTCCGGTGATTGCCGTCCCCGGTGTTTTCCGTATAGGTATAGGTGTTGACATGCTCCGTGTTCACCTTCTCCTCCTTGTTTGCGAGAAGGCCGGTTCCGGAGAACTTCACTTCGATGTCGGAAAGTTTGACTTTCAGATCCAGTTTCAGATCCTTGTGGTCCAGCTCTCCGGAGAGAACGGAAATATATTTTCTGACATTGTTGTCGATTTCTGATTTCAGAAACGTTTTGATAATGGATCCCAGCATAGACATGGCAACAGCTCCCGGTTCCGGTCCAGACAAGTTCCGCGCCGTTCCGGACGTGGCGGACCGCGGATCCACTGTCCGATCGCATTCCCGCTCCGATTCCTTCCGGAACATGCGGCGCATTTACGTTCCGTCAATGTAGCCTGCTTCCTCGAAAAATCAAATCTCTCCAAGCGGATTTTTTTCATGCGGGAGTTCTTTTTCTCCGGGAAGAGAGGTGTTCCCGGAAAATGTTTTTGCCGGATGGAACAATAAAATCCCTCTTTCCCGCGTTTTATGCGCAAAACGGGAGAGCAAAAGATGAAATTTCTTCAGAAAAGACAAAACTTTACATTGATGGAACTTCTTATCGTTGTTTCTGTCATTTCCATTCTGGCAGGACTTCTTCTTTCCGCGCTGAATTCGGCGCGGGCGAAGGCGCAGAGCGTCAGCTGCAGGAGCAATCTCCGGCAGCTGGGAATCGCCTTCAAGACATACAGCGGCGATTACAGGCGGATTCCGACGGTCTGTGTGATGCCCTCCAAACGGAGCGAGGCGGAAAAAACCTTCGGGAATCCCTCTTATCTCCCGAGCATCCGGGAACTGCTGGAAAACGAGATTGCCGGCGGCGGGAATGTGTTCCGCTGCCCGTCCGACCGCGGCGCGGCGGAAGATCCGATCGGTCTCTACACCGATGAGGAGGATGACGACTCCGTGAAAAACACCGGAGCCGATTACTCCGTCAGCGATGGCGCCAGCGATTTCGAACGCGAGGGTTCCAGCTATGAATTCAACGGTTTTATGCTCCGGGTGAACGACCGGAGCCGCGCAATGCTGATGCACGATTACCGTCCTTATCACGGAACGGCGGGAACGCCGGGGGCGGCAAACTATCTTTTCGCCGACGGTCATGTCGGGGATCTTCAATAAGGATTGTAAAAAAATGGTCAATTTTCCCGGGAATCATTTGAAATTTCCGCGAATTGCGGTTATTCTGTTGACAGTCATCGGAATGGCAGCCGTTTCCCTTGTGCTCCTTTCGACGCCTGAGCCGAAGTCGGACAAGCTGGAGGATCTGGCCGCGTTTCTCGCATCGCCGTCGTTCCGGAAACTGCCGGAGGCGAAACAGGAGGAGTATCTCAAGCGGATGCGTCCGTCGCGGGAAAACCGCGGAGAGTTCCGCCGGGTCGCCGCGGCCATGACCGACGAACAGCGCAGGGCGATGTTTGAAAACATGCGTATTCTTCACGAGAAGAGAAGAGTGGAGGAGCTCCGGGCATATTTCAAACTGTCGAAAGCGGAAAAACAGGAGTTTCTGGACCGGAAGATCGCCGAACAGGACCGCAGAATGGCCGAGTTCGCCAGACGGCGCGCGGAACGGGAAAACGATGGAAGCCGGGACGGGGCGGCGCGGGAACGCCGTCCCTCCGGAGAACAGAGAGCGGCGATGCGGAAGACCCGGCTGGAAACGACTCCTCCGGAAGTCCGGGACGCCAGACAGAGGTTCTTTCAGGACATGTGGAAGCGCCGCGCGGAAACCGGCAGAATGCCGGCTCGCGGAGGTCCGCCGCTCTGAGGATGTTTGACAGGTGATGATCTTGCAGGATGCCCGGATCTTCCGGGCTTTCCGCATGGAGGGAATTCTGTTTTGTTGTGAATTCAAAGGATGAAGTTTTTTTATGTAATCCACGATGTTATCTTCATCCTTTGAGTAATCAAGAAAACAGTTTTCTGTCTTTCGGGAAGCCTGGAAGATCCGGGCATTTTTCATGGGGGGATCCGCCGCTGTGAGGGGAGGAGGAATTTGAATGTCCGGTCGGATCAGAAGGGGCCGACGGGGATGGTGTCAGAAGAAAAGGTGGAGTTGTACGGATGGGGAAGGAGAAAAACGGTCCGCGGGGAGTAAAGTTCATGACGGAGGATCTGGCCAGCCGGATTCTCTCGGGAGAACTTCCGGTTCGGAGGCAGCTGCCGACGACGCGGGCGCTTGCCAAACTCTATCAGGTTTCGACGGTGACTGCAAGCCGGAGCATCGGCGAACTCAAGCGACGGGGACTGGTTGAGGCATATCCCGGAATCGGACTCTTTGTTTCGTCTCCCGGGGAGGAGGAGAAACGGGCCTTCCGGAATGCTCACTGCAGCTTTCATGTGGGGCTGATTCATCAGAACAAAGCCGGTTTTCATGTGACGGGGGACATTCATTCGGCCTGGTATATCGATCATCTGATGGATGAGTGGATTCAAGGAGCGGTGCAGCGCTGCGAGGAGTTCGGGTTCCGGTACACGCTGTTCGATCATTTTCCGGAGAGGGGGGATCCCTGTGACGCCTATCTCTGTTCGACCACGGTTGTGCGCTGGGAGCTTATTTCGGAAATGACCCGGAAACCGGTTCTGTTTCTGTCCTCTCGTCCGCCGGAGGATTTTTCCATTCGGGAGAGCTGGATCTCGGCGGATCTTTATGCGATGTCGCGGACCGTTGTCTCCCGGCTGATTGAGCGTGGTTACCGGCGGATCGCCTGCTTGTGCGGGATTGACCTCCCGGCGTATCACTCCCGGGTGAAGGCGTACCGGGATGTGCTGGAGGCGGCCGGTCTTCCCTTCCATGAGGAACTGGTCTTCCGTTCGGACAGCAGTGAATGGGAGATCCGCAAGCAGATCGACAAACTGCTTGCGCTTCCGGAAGAGATCCGGCCCGATGCGGTCTACTGTATCAGCGACCGGCGCGCGATTCTTCTTCAGGAGCGTCTGAGGGAGTTGAAAATCCGAGTGCCGGAGGAGATGGCTATCATGGGGTTCGACGGCTGTGAAGAGGCGCGGCGACGGGGCATCAGCACCATTACCATTCCTGTCCGGGATATCGGATCCTGGGGTATTTATTTTCTGAACGGGTGGAAGACGGGAATTCTGCATCCTCCGTTTCACTTTCTGTTCTGTGGAGAGATGTATCCGGGTGAGACTTGTTAAAACTTGTTTCACTGATTTTTCTTTTTCCCGTTTTTTTCCCGCGATCCATATTGAATTTTTTTTCGGGGTATCGTATAATGAAAGCATGGAAACGGAGAACCTCTCCGCTTTTTCCAGAGAGAACAACGAAAAAGGAAGATGTAAAATGAAACGGTGCAGAAAAAAATTTACATTAATAGAACTTCTGGTTGTGATTGCTGTGATAGCGATTCTTGTTTCACTTCTGCTTCCCGCATTGAGCAAGGCGCGGGAATCCGGAAGAAACATCTCCTGTGTCAGCAATCTGAAACAGATCGGAACGGGCCTTGCCATGTACGCAAACGACTACGACTTCTATCCGGCGGCATGTCCGGAAACCGGGGAAACGTATACGCAGAACTACTGGCATTTCAAGGTGAGGCCCTATCTGGGATATCAGCGGGTTCCGAAAAACTGGACAGAAGCGTCGTTGTTCCGGCGGGAAGGAGTTTTTTTCTGTCCGTCCACGGACATTCTGTACAATGACAGCGGGTTTTCAGACACGCTCTCCTACTCCATGAATTCCTTCGGTTATCTGGTTTCCTACAAAGCATTTACGCCTGCAAGTGCTCTGGACGCACCGGCCACTCTTTATACGCCGTATTATACAAAATCCTCCAGCAGAAGCAAGGAATATTCGCCGGGGAAAGTCATTTTTGTCAGTGAACTGGGACGGAACGTCAGCGACGAAAAGGGGTATACGCATCCGGCCATCCGGAATTATGATTTCTACATCGGAGGCGGCGAAAATTTACCCTCATTCCGGCATCTGGGGGCAAAAAATTCCCTTCAGTTCGATTTGCATGTGGAACGGGTGATTCTGCCGAGAATCGAATGGTATCTGACACTGAAATAAAAGCATTGGGAGCAAACAATGAATTTCCGCATTCTTTCCGCCGTCTTCTGCAGTCTTCTAATTTCCGGAACACTTTTCGCCGCCGTCGCTGTGGATTTCTCAAAAGATTCGCTGATCCATTATCCGCTTCCGAATCATCCGGAGGATCGGATTCGGATCGGAAAATCGGAAATTCCGGGAAAAGGAAAAACGGGAGTCTCCCTTTCCTGGGAGACGGAACATTATCATTACACGCAGACTGGAATTCTCAGGAACCCGCTTCCGGAGTTTCAGAAATTCCGGAAAATGGAACTGATGTTGAATGTGTTTGTGGAACCGGGAAGCAGGGTTTCCCAGTTCGGACTGCGTTTCCGGGATGCGGAAGGGGAAATCTTTCAGATCTCCTCGGAACGACTGACGTCGGGAAGCAATGGAAATCAAAGAATCGCGCTGCTTTTTGATGCGGAAAAACTTCCTCCGTCCTGGGGAACGAAACAGAACCGGAAAATCGACTGGCCGCTGCGATTGTTCGGCATGACGGTTTCCTTTCCTCCCCAGAGCGGCCGGGGAAGGGTCGTTTTCGAATCCATCGAAACTCTGAATCCGGATCGTCTTCTGGATTCCGTGGAGGTCAGGACGGATACGGGGCATCCGCTTCATCTGCTGCTTTCCGAACATGGGAATCCGCGTCTTTCCTTCCGGAACACGCTGAATCGGCCGGTCTCTTTTCTGGCGGAATGGAAGCTTTCCGATTTCCGGGGCAAAACGCTGGCGGCCTCCCGGAAACGGATGAATCTGCCGCCGGAAAATACGATCGCCGTTCCCATTCCGGGGAAATTTCCACTGGGAATCTTTTATGTCGATTACAGACTGAAGATGACGGACGGTTCCGGAGAAACGTCCGGCAGACGCTCGTTTGCCTTCCTTCTTTCTTCCGGAGAAAAAAAGGCTCGGCAGGGAGAATTTCTGTTCGGCGTCTGTTCCCATCCGGGACGAATTCCGCCGGAAGAACAGGAGCTGGAGGCTCTTGCGGCTTCTCTCTGCGGAGCACGGTATCTGCGCACGGGAATCTCCTGGGAAAGTCTCGAACGGCAAAAAGGAAAGCGCGATTATTCCCGTTTCGACCGCGTTGTCGATACGTTCCTGAAATATGGCATTGAAACGCAGGTCCTTCTTGCATTCACCCCCCGCTGGGCCGTTTCCGGAGAAGGAAGTCCCGTTTATCCCAAGGACCGCAGGCTCATGTTCCGACTCCCCGATTACGATGCCTATGCCTCTTTCGCAGAGGAAACGGCTCGACGCTACAAAGGAAAGCTGCGCTTTTTTGAGATCTGGAACGAACCGGATATCTCATTCGGAAATTTTACAACGGAGCAGTACCTCAAACTTCTCCGTGCCGGATATGAAGGTGTCAAACGGGGGAATCCGGAAGCCGTCGTCATGACCGGCGGTTTCACCTATATGCCGCTGAGCGATGTGCCTCCGAAACCAGGAATGATGCGCCGGACACTCATCGAAGGAAAAGGCTTCTATGACATCCATGCGTTTCACGGCCATGGTCCCTTCGAACATTACCGGCCGCAGATTCCCGCCATGCTCGAAATGCGGAGGAACGGCAGGATCTCGGCGCCATGGTATGCCAATGAGACCGCCGACCATTCGATTCGCGGAGAGGTCCATCAGGCTGTCACGCTGTTTCAGAAACTGATTTTCAGCTGGGCAAACGGAGCCATGGGCTACAACTGGTACGATCTGCGGAACGATGGATATGATCGTTATGAGAAAGAACATAATTTCGGGATGCTGACACGCGATTTCCAGCCGAAAGCGGTCTATCCGGTTTACGGGATGCTGACACGATTGTTCGCTCCGGCCTCTTTTCGGAAAACGAGGAATCCCGGCGGAGGAATCTATCTGTATGAGTTCGAGACGCCCGGGGCAGTTCTTCTCCCGATGTGGCGCGACGAGGGATCATTGCCCTCCGTCCTGGCATGGAAGACGGATGCCCGGAAAGCGGAGGCGGTGGACCTGATGGGCAACAGAACCGCGCTTGCCATGGAGGCCGGATTCGTGCTGGCGACTCCGGAACAGATTCCCTGTACGCTGATTCTCCATGGAGCGAAAAAAGTGGAGTTTGCCGGATTCGCGGTTCAATTCACTCAGCCGGGACTTCAAATTCCGGGGACTCCGGCCTATCTGCCCTTTGTTCTTCAGAATCCGTTCCCGCAAGAGCGTTCCTTCCGGATCGGAAGCGGATCACATTCCGCCGTGTATCCGCTGAAAGGCGGGGCGGAACAGCGGATTCGTATTCAGACCGATTCTCCGGAGTTCTGCTGGCAGCTGGGCGACTCCTTCCGGGGAACGCTTCCGGTTTCGTTTCTCCGGGCCCGTGTGATTTCAGCGGAAGCGCACCGGAAACCGGACTTTGTGCTGAACCGGGATGAGAACCGGGTGGAGCTCTTTCCCAACAATCCCCTGATGCGGCACATGACCTGGAAAGGGCCGGAGGATCTTTCCGCGGAAATCCGGCTCAGTCTCCGGAAGGATTCCCTGATCCTCGAGGCGGAAGTGGTGGATGACCGGCATGTTCAGCCCTATGCCCGGTCCATGGTCTGGCAGGGGGACAACATTCAGGCGGCGTTCCGGTTTCCGAATCAGACCGGGAACTGGGAGATCGGTCTGAGCCGCCTTGATTCCGGGAAGGCGGAAGTCTTTTTCTGGGACGCTCCCCGGAAGGCGGATCCATCCGCCGTTCGACTCTCGACGGATCGGAAGGGCAACCGGACATGTTACCATGCGGAGATTCCCTTTTCCCTGTTCGGAATCAGACGCGGGGATCTCGCCTGCGGATTCCGCTTCAATCTGCTGGTCAACGACAATGACGGCGATGGACGGAAAGGATGGCTGCAGATCGCTCCCGGTCTTGGAAAAGACAAGTCTCCCGTTCATTACCCCGTTTTGATTTTCCCCTGAAATGAAAAGGAACCCAGATGCCGAAAACAGAGAGGTCATCCCGATGAATTCGATCCGGATCGCTTTCCGCGACTTTCTGCGCCCCGATACCAAAGAGGACGCTTCCGCCGCCTTCCGAGCCCTTTCGGAACAGCTTGCCGGGCTTCCCGGCGACTCTCCCGTCTCCGTTCACTTCGAGCCCGGAAGGTATGATTTTTATGAAGAAGGCGCCTTCGAACGCGTCTGCTACATTTCCAATCATACGCAAACCCGTCGGAAAAAGATCGCTCTGCTGATCGAAAACCGCAGAAATGTCATCCTGAACGGCAACGGCGCCCGGTTCCTGTTTCATGGAACGCTCATTCCGGTCGCTTTTCTCCGGACCGAAAACTGCGTGCTGAAAAATCTCTCCATCGACTATGAGTTTCCGCAGCTTCATCAGCTTGTCATCCGGGAGGTCGATGAGCTCCATGACGAGCTTGTCTGTGAACTCCTGCCCCGGGAGGAGTTCCGCATCAAGGACGGCTGCCGCCTCCGCTTTCTTCACGAACACAATCCGGAGTATTCCCTTCAGTCAATCATGCCTTTTGAGGAAAACGGAAGACTCTGCTGGAACAAGGCGGATCTCTCATTTCAGCCGGAACGGATTGTCGATCTCGGCAGCGGCAGACTCCGGCTCCTCTCCTGCGGTCTCTCCGGACTCCGGCCCGGCTGCCGACTGGTCCTGCGTCCGGCGCTGCGCCCGACTCCCGGAATTTTTCTTCATCACGCCGACCGCACAGAAATCGAACAGGTCACCGTGCACTATGCGTTCGGCATGGGACTTCTCGCCCAGATGACCGAAGACATTACTCTCCGTTCCTTCTCCGTCCGGCGCAGGAGTCCGGATGATCCCCGCTTCTTCACCACTCAGGCGGACGCCACCCATTTCTCCGGATGCAAAGGCCGGATCCTTTCCGAAAACGGTCTCTACGAGGGCATGGCCGATGACGCCATCAATGTGCACGGAATCTATCTGCGCATTCTGGAACAACGGGACCGCCGGACTATCCGCGCCTCCTATATGCACCGCGAAACCTGGGGATTCGACTGGGGGGAAAAGGGGAATGTCGTCTGCTTCCTCCGCTCGCGCACCATGGAATATGAACCGGAGAAACGCCGCATCGCCTCCATCCGGCCCGTGGATTCCGATACCGAATCGGGGGCGAAGGTGTTTGAAATCGTCTTCGAGCAGGATCTTCCCCCGTTTGCTCCCGGGGAACCGTACGGAATCGAAAACCTCACCTGGACTCCGGAAGTCCTGTTCCGCAACAACATCATCCGGAACAACCGTGCTCGCGGGGCTCTGTTCAGCACTCCGAAACGGGTGGTCTGCGAGAACAACTTCTTCGATCATACCCACGGATCCGCCATTCTGCTCTGCGGGGACTGCAACGGCTGGTTCGAAACCGGAGCCTGTCATGAGGTCTTCATCCGGAACAACCGCTTCCGGAACGCGCTCACCGCCATGTATCAGTTTACGGAGGCCGTGATCTCCATCTATCCGGAAATTCCGGACCTGAGTGCGCAGAAACAGTTCTTCCATTCGAACATCACCATTACGGGAAATACCTTTGAGATCTTTGATGCGCAGGTCCTTTACGCGAAATCAACGGAACACCTTATTTTCTCGGACAATACCATCCTTCACAATCACGATTTTCCGCCATTTCATCGGAACCGGTTTCTGTTCCTGCTGGAAAAAACCGCGGATGTCCGCATCGTGAACAATCATTTCGATGTTCCGTTTGTTCCGGAAAAAGACATCTGCATCCGGAACGGCAACCCCGGTGCTGTCACTGTAAGCTGAAGCCTTCCATCCGGATGCGGTCACGGAAGTGTCACATCCGGAAAGTTCCATTCCCTGTTACACCGGGGTGTCCGTCTGTCGGTCAAACACCTCCTTGGCGAGAAAGACCGCATTGACCGCGGCGGGAAATCCCGCATATACCGCAAGCTGAATAAACACCTCCAGAATCTCTTCCTTCGAGATGCCGACATTCAGCGCCATATTGATATGCGATTTCAGCTCCTCCTTCGCATACCCCAGGGAAGCAAGAGAAGAGAGAATCACCAGTTCCCGCTCCCGCTTGCCGAGTCCCGGACGGGAATGCACATCCCCGAACGCAAACTCCTTGATGTAGGTGTTCAGATCGGGCGCGATCTCACACAGTTTCGCTCCGATGGGGCTGTTGTTGTTCATCTCCCTGAGCCGGTTCCATCCTTTTCGATAGCGTTCGGATTCTTCCATTTTTCCTTTTTTCCGTTCTGTTCTGTTTTTGCTGTGTTGATTATGTTCAGACCGAATCCGGAGAGAATCCGTTCGGCGTGTTCCATGTCCTGCGCGGAGGGCGCGGGGACGGACGGCATGGTGTCCGCATGTCCCACCGTCTCATATTTGGAACGGGCCAGGGAGTGATAGGCCAGCAGCCGGACCGCAGTGATGTTTTTCCGTCGGGAAAGGAACGTTCCGGCCCCGATGAGATCCGGATCCGACAGATTGTATTCCGGAATCAGCGGCATCCGGATTTCAATCGGCACTCCGCATTCGGAAAGGCGGGTCAGGTTTTCCAGAATCCGCTCGTTGGGCGCCCCGGTGAACTCCCTGTGTTTCCGGGAATCAATCTCCTTGAAATCGTAGAGGAAGAGATCCGTCAGCGGCAGCACGCGCTCGAAGGCCTCCCACGGCACATTGCCGCAGGTATCGACGGCGCAGGAGATGCCTTCCTTCTTCAGAATCCGGAACAGTTCCGCGCAGAATTCCGCCTGAAGCAGCGGTTCGCCGCCGGAAACGGTGGCTCCTCCGTTGGAATATTCATAAAAAATGCGATCCTCCAGAATCCGGTTCGCGGCCTCTTCCGCGGAGATCGGCTGTCCGTACAGAACCAGAGCGTCGTACAGACAGGCGGAGACGCATTTTCCGCAGGCGATGCATTCGGAGCGGTCGATCCGGTGTTCGTTCCCGGCAAACGAATGGCAGTGGCGCGGACAGACTCCCGCACACGCTCCGCAGAGCACGCATTTGTTTTTCCGGAAGCCGAGTTCCGGCTCGCGGCGGACACTCTCCGGATTGTGACACCAGACGCATGCCAGAGGACACCCTTTCAGAAAGAGAGTCGTCCGGATTCCCGGTCCGTCATGCACGGCGAAGCGTTTCCATTCGACCATGAATCCTTCGGTTTTCATGCGATGTTCTCCGCCTGTGCAATGAAGGTGTTCTGCTCCTCGGGACGCAGGTCGGTGAACCGCACGTTCCAGCCGCAGACGCGCACCTGAAGATTGGTATACTTTTCCGGATGCCGTTGTGCATCCCGGAGCGTTTCGGCATCGAAGATATTGAACTGAAGTCCGCTTCCGCCCGCGGCGATGAAGGCCCGGATGATCGCGGTCAGGACCTCGATTCCCTCCTCTCCGCGGACTGCGCTCGGATGAAGCATCAGATCCAGGCAGGTTCCGCAGGGAAAGGCGGAAAAATCAAGTTTCAGCACGGAATTCATCAGGGAGGTGATTCCGTTTTTATCCATCGGAATGCAGGCGTCCATGTTTTTGGAAACGGGAGTTCCGGCTTTTCGGCCGTCGGGAAGGGCGCCGATCTGTTTGCCGCGCTCCACGACGGACTGTCCGTAAAGAGAGGCAAAGAAATGTCCGCCGCGCGCGTTCTCCTGACGGTTGACCAGCGGGGAGACAAATTCGGCGATTTCGCGCCCGATCCGATCCGCCCTTTCATCGTTGTTGCCCCATTTCGGCGCACGGTTCCGGGCGATCATCCGGAGCTTTTCCCAGCCGTTCCAGTCGGCGGCAAGCGCTTTGCGCAGTTCCGGAAGCGTGCAGAGCTTCTCCTGATACACCAGAAATTCCACGGCCGCCAGCGAATCCACCGCCTCGGCGAAGAAGCTGATGACGCATCCGGTGCTGTTGTATTCCACGCCGCCCTGCGAGATATCCCGTCCGGTCTCCATGCAGTGGGCGAAGGAGCCGGCGAGAAACGGCGAGGGATTCACTTCGCTCCAGAGTTTCTCGCAGCGGCACTGCTGCTTCCGCAGAAGAAGAACATCCTCCTCCATCATCTCGAAATACGCATGTTTGAACGCTTCAAACGTGGGATACTCCTTTCCGTTTCGCAGCTCCTGAAGGAGGATCGCGGGCAGGTAGAGATGGGTCGCTCCGGAGGTGGAAATCTCCTTGCCGAGCACGGCGGGTTCGTAACAGCCGATGGGAATGAAATTTTCCGCATCCTCGCGGGTCCGTCCATGCCGGACAAGTCCCTGAATCACGACGTCATTGTTCAGAAAGACGATTCCGTTGCGGCCGTCGCGAATGTTTTTTGCGGCAAGCTCCAGAAAATCCTGCGGCGTGTCCGGCGTGACCCGGACGGAGAGTTTCGGATCAACCGTGTTCATCTTGTGATACACCTCCATCCCGAGATACGACAGTTCGTTGATTTCCGGTCCGAAACAGAAATTCTTCCCGAAGCGTGTCCCCTGCCATTTCGCATAGAAGGCGATCCAGAAATATTGAATCAGTTCTTCCGCCGACTCCCTGGTGAGGCGTCCGGCCTTGAGATCGCGGCGGTAGAAGTCGATGTACAGGCGGTCGAACCAGCCCATGGTGCGGACCTCCTCTCCCTCGATTTCCTGAAGATCATGAAACAGATACGCCAGCTGAAACGCCTCCCGGAGCGTCTGCGGCGGCCGTTCCGCAAGAGCCAGAAGTGCCTCGTTTCCGGAGGCTTTCCCCAGACGGCGGCAGAGTTCAATGGCTCCGTCATACACCATCACCGCGGCACGGTGCAGAGCGGTGGACCCTTTCGCTGCCCGGTCGCGCAGACCGGGAAATCCGAGTTTCAGAATCGCCATCCAGTCGGGGGAGGTGTGGCTGGTGTCGATCATATAGCCGATGGAATGCTCCATGTCGATTACGAACATCTTCTGATCTCCCGGCACGGAATGATCGGAAAACTCCTTCGGCCAGAGTTCATCGACCCATTTCCAGCGAAGTTTCTGAAACAGAGATGCGCAGGGATCCACTTTTCCTGCGAAATAATTGTCGGGCTCCGGAGCAATCCGCGCTTTTGTGCAGACCAGATGAAGCAGAAAGGCTTTGGTCAGGACATGCTCCTCTCCGGGATTCTCCCGGCAATGCGCTTCAAAAAGCGTCTGGATTCCCTGCTCATCCAGGCCGCTTTCCGGATCGTAGACAACATGTTCATACTGTTTTTCCAGACGTTTTCTGGCTGAATCAAACAATTCCATAATGGCACTCCTTTCGGGAAAAGGAAATCCCGTTTTCATTCCAGGTAATTATGTTGTCATCTGGAGGTACGCTTCAAAATAGCGTCGTCCCAGTTCGCGTGCGGATGCGGAGGAGAAATGCAGTCCGTCGCCCTTGTCCGTCAGGCCCTCCGCGGAGACCAGGGTCAGATCCGACAGTTCGGTGACAACGTTCCGGAGATCGGCGTCGATCCGCGGAAAATCATAGGGTCCGCCCTTCCGATAGTGTCCCAGTTCCCCGCAGAGAAACGGAACTTCGGAAAGCGGCAGATCCTCGCGAAAGTTCCGGATAACCTCTTTCAGATCCTCGGCATAATGAGGATTTTTCTGTTTGGCATCGGTCTCCCCCTGATGCCAGAGCACCGCGGCGAACCGGCCCCGTTCAAGCGCGGCTTTTGCCCGCCGTACTGCCTCGTCATACGGATGCTCCTGATCGTTCCACGGAGAACATCCGCCCCGTTTCCATGCGGAAATGGGAGTCCCCCCGACCGCGGTCGGAACTAAACCGACTGTGCAGTCCGGATTGGCCTCCAGCAGAAGTCGTCCGAATGTGCGCCCCGGACCGACGCCTGCAAATGCGCGGTCCTCCGTCACAGGCTCCACCGCCGGCACCCATTGCAGATCGCGATTGATCTTCATGAGTCCGGGAATTTCCACCCGGTCTTCCTCTTCCACTTCTCCGCGACCGGCCATGTTGGATTGTCCGGCAAGAAGCACAAGGAGCCACATTCCTTTTGTTTTCACCTTTCCGTTCCCCTTTGTTTTCTGAAGAACCGTTTTCCTTTTTCTGTTCTTTATTATAGCTTTTCCGAATGAAAATGGAATGCACGAATCCATCAGAATATTATGATTTTGTGACATTGCCGGAAAAAAGAACAGTTGAAAAAATATGAGAAACGCGGTATAGTCCGAAAGCAAGGAGATTCTCTTATGGCCGTCGAAGATAAAAAAGACATCTATCGCCTGGCAGACAGTCTGAACATGCGGTTTTCCCATTTTGCCAGAGGGACGTATCCCTGTTGTTCCCGCACCCGTTTCACGGTCAACCGCCTGATTCTGGTTCTGGAAAATCCGAACGGGGAGGAGAACTGCATGGCGGATGATTCGGAACATCATGTCATGGTTCCGGGAAACTTCTATCTGGCTCCGGCGTTTCACAGCACCATTTTTCATTTTGACGAGGGGGTGCGTTTTTTTTCCATCCACTTCAATCTGGAGCTGTTTCCGGGAGTGGATCTGTTTTCCCGTCAGAACCGGATTCTTCACGGGAGTGCGGAGAATGTCATGGAGCGGACGGAATCGGCGTTCTCCAACCGGAGCGGACTGGCGGGCGCGCTGGAACTGAAAACCCTGATCTATGATCTGGTCTCGGGCTGTCTGAAACAGATGGATCCCGGGAGTCTGGAACTTGTTTCGCGATTCGCTCCCTATCAGAAGCTCATCGACTACATTTCCGGTCACTGCACCGCTTTGCTCACCGTGGAGGATCTGGCGCAGCAGATGAAGATGCGGCGCGATGTCTTTTCCCGCAAATTTAAAGCCGACACGGGCATTTCGCCGAAACGCTTTTTCCACCGTCTTCTTGTCGACCGGGCGACGCAGCTTCTCCGGATGCCGGACATCACCGCCCAGGAGGTCGCCTTTCAGCTGAACTTCAGCAGCGAATACTATTTTTCCCGTTTTTTCAAACAGCATCTGGGGATTTCCCCGCATCGGTTTCAGCAGCAGTACCGGATTCGGAAAATGGTGTGAAAATGCGGAAAATCCTCATGTTTTTATTCCGATTTTCCATTCCTTTTTCATGGATTCTGTGCTATAATCTATTTCATACAACCGGAAAAAGGAGTGTTGCATGAGTTGTGAATCTGTTCGTTATCCCGCGTATCCTCTTGTGGTGCATGATCCGTATTTTTCAATCTGGTCGCGAACCGACCGTCTTTCCGATTCCTTCACCTGTCACTGGACGGGGAAGGGACAGACCATCGCCGGACTGATCCGGATCGACGGCAAAGCCTTCTGTTTCATGAGCGACATCCCCGGCGCTCCGAAGATGAACCAGACTTCCGTCCGCGTCCTGCCGACCCGGACGATCTATACGTTTGAAGAGTGCTCTGTCCGTTTCCGCCTGACCTTTCTGACGCCCGCTCTTCTTCACAAGCTCAACGTTCTTTCGCGCCCGATCACCTATCTCTGTTTTGACGCGGAATCGCTCGACGGGAAAACGCACGATCTTGCCGTCTATTTCGACGCCGACGGCGCAATCGCCGTCAACGAACCCACCGACAAGATCACCTGGAGCCGCTATCGTCATTGCGATCTGGATCTGATGTGCTCCGGTTCCGCCGAACAGAAAATTCTCTCCAGAGCGGGCGACGACCTGCGCATCGACTGGGGCCATCTTTACCTCGGGCTCCCCTGGAAGTTCCACGGGACAACCGCGCTGGAATCGAATCGTGTGACCCGGAATCAGTTCCTCTCCTCGGGAACGCTTCCGCAGACCGACAATCTCAACATGCCGCAGGCCGCAAAACGCGAATGGCTCTGCATGGCGGCTGTCCTCCCGATGAAGGCGGAAGCGGGAAGAACCGATTCCGCGTATGGCATTCTGGCCTATCATGATGCCTTCTCCATTGAATACCTGTATCGCAAACTGCCCGGATACTGGACCATGGAGACCGCCTCGTTTTCGGAACTGCTCTCCCTCGCGGTCCGCGAAAAGGAGGCTCTGGCGGAGGAGTGCGCCCGGTATGATGCGGAACTGCTTGCGGATGCGGAACGCCTTGGCGGAAAACAATACGCCGATCTCTGTGCCGGGACTTTCCGACAGGCGATCGGGGCGCACAAACTTGTCGCCGATCTCGACGGAACTGCGCTCTTCTTTTCCAAGGAGAACTTTTCGAACGGCTGCATTGCCACGGTGGATGTCACCTATCCTTCGGCTCCGCTTTTTCTTCTCTGTCAGCCGGAGCTTGTGAAGGGGATGCTGATTCCGATTCTGGAATATGCGTCCAGCCGGAGCTGGAAGTTCCCGTTTGCTCCGCACGATCTGGGGACCTATCCGCTGGCAAACGGGCAGGTCTATGGCGGCGGAGAACGCTCCGAACAGAATCAGATGCCGGTGGAGGAGTGCGGCAATCTGCTGATTCTGGCCGCCGCTCTCGCCAAATTCCATCACGAGACGGACTTCATCCGGAAATACTGGGAAAAACTCACCCAGTGGGCGGAATATCTTCTGGAAAAGGGGTACGATCCGGAAAACCAGCTCTGCACCGACGACTTTGCCGGACATCTTGCCCACAATACGAATCTTTCCATCAAGGCGATCGTGGCGCTGGGCGGATATGCGCTCATGGCCCGGATGCTCGGCGAGAAGGAGCGTGCGGACCGATACGCCGCAACCGCCCTCGACTATGCCCGCCGCTGGGTCAGAGACGCCGACGACGGAAATTGTTTCCGTCTTGCATTCGACCGGAAGGGCACCTGGAGCCAGAAGTACAATCTGGTCTGGGACCGTCTTCTGGAGCTCCATCTTTTTCCCGCGTCTGTGGCGGAAAAGGAGCTTGCGCATTACCGGTCGGTGCAGAACCGGTATGGTCTTCCGCTGGACAGCCGCAGAACCTATACCAAAATCGACTGGATTCTCTGGAGCGCCGTGCTGACCGGAAAAGAGGACGATTTCAAAGCGCTTGTCGAGCCCGTTCATCGCTGGATGACGGAAACGGTTTCCCGGGTTCCGATGACCGACTGGTATGAGACGGTCGGGGATGGCCGTCAGGTCGGGTTCCAGGCGAGGTCCGTGGTCGGCGGTCTCTTCCTCCGTCTGCTTGCCGACGAAGAGGTTCGGGAGAAATGGAGGAAGAAAAGCAGCCTCCAACGCTGAAAGTCAACCACAATGGAGCGGAAAATGAAAACGATCTACTTCAATGAGGACAACGAACATTTTTATGCGTGCCACCCCGCATCCGACATGACGGCGGAGGGTCTGCGCGCCCTTGTCGATTCCTACGCGGAAACGGGGGTTGTCAAAGGCATTCTCTTCTGTACGAATCTTCAGCGCGCGCTGTTCGACAGCCGTGTCTGGGAGCGTTTCCGCGACATTGAACATGCCGGGCCGCTTCCCTATGCGGACAATCTTCGGCTGCTTTCGGAACGGGGAATCGATCAGTTTTCCGTCTGGCTGAAGCGCTGTTCCGAGCTGGGAATCGAGGGCTGGCTCTCCATGCGCATGAACGATTCGCATGGACTCAAGGAGGCGCGGATCAACAGGACCGAATCGCGTCTTCATCTCTGGCCGAGCCGGAAATGGCGGGAGAATCCGCAACTCCGCCGGGCGCCGTACCGTTCCGAACGCAGCTGGGAGGGGTCCTACAACTATCTTCTTCCCGAAGTGAGGGAGCATCATCTGGCGCTGGTTGCGGAACTGCTCGAACGATACGATCTCTTCGGACTGGAACTCGACTGGATGCGGTGGGGGATGATGTTTCCGCCCGGATTCGAGCGGGAGGGACAGGCGGTCCTGACGGATTTTGTCAAAGAGGTGCGCCGTCTGGCGGATCAGGCGGAACGGCGTCTGGGACATGCGGTCCGACTGGCCCACCGCCTGCCCGCGCATCCGGAATCCTGCCTGAACTTCGGATACGATGTCATCGCCTGGGGGGAGGCCAGATGCGTGGATATGGTCACGCTCTCCTCCTTTCTGAACTGCAACTCCATGGATCCGCCGATCGCCATCTGGCGGAAGATGCTTCCGGAAGGAACGTTCATCAACTATTATGCGGAACCGGCGACAATTCCGTTTCCCCGTCCGGGGGCCGTGGTCATCCGCGACGAGATCCTGCTTGCCGCCGCCTCCGCCGCCTTTTCCTGCGGCGCGGATCACATCTATCTTTTTAATGAGTGCTACCGCGAAAGCGAGGATCTGCCCCGGCTTCAGCACCTGATGAGAGCCATGTCGGATCCGGAAGCGCTGAAGCATGAGATTCGTCTTTTTCCCGTCACCTACACTCCCGCGATCATTCCGGGAGAATCCAACCGCACCGTTCTTCCCGTTGCGCTGATGCAGGAGGGGATGGGGTACGATCTCGGACGCATGGAGGACAACATCACGTTGCGTCTTCCCGCGGGCCGATGGGAGCCCGATTCGCGCTGTTATCTGCGGCTCGGATTTTCCGGAGAGACTCCGATGGAGGCGTTGAGGGATCTTCCGGTCCGTGTGAACACCGTGCCGGTGGAGCGGGCGGAATGGCCGATGGCTTCGGAATTTCCCGCCGGACGCTCCTTCTATACGCCGTATCCGTTTCTGCCGCCGGAGGCCGTGCATTCGCTGGCCTGGAAAGTGCCGGTACGACTGCTGCACGAGACATTCAACGCCGTGGAAATTCTTCCTCCGCATGTTGCGGGAAAGATTGTTTGGGCGGATCTTCTGCTTCTGCCCGCAAAGCGGGAATTGTGAAGACGTTTCCGATCCTTCCCGTACTCTTTCGGGGGGATCACTCTTCGGCGCGCTGGAAGAGAAGCTGAACGTGCCGTGTGCGGGGCCCGTCGTATTCGCAGAAATAGACGCCCTGCCAGGTTCCGAGGGAGAGCCGGCCGTTGCGGATCGGAAGCGTCAGGGAAAATCCGGTCAGGATGGCTTTCAGATGGGCGGCGCTGTTGCCTTCACAGTGCTGATAGAAGGGTTCATCCTGCGGAATCAGGGAGGAGAGCTTGGCCAGAACATCGTGTTTGACATCCGGATCGGCATTTTCGTTGACCGTGATTCCGGCCGTCGTATGAGGACAGAAAATATGACAGATTCCGCAGACGATCTCTCCGGGAATCCGCTCATTGATCCGTTCGGTAATGTCCTGAATTTCACAGGTCCGGCTTGTTCGGATTGAGAATTCCGGCATAAAAGTTCTCCTTTCCCGCGTTTTGCGTTTGTTCTCCAGAAACTATACCGGTCCTCCGGAAAAAGTCAATCTTTTCCCGGAGGAGTTCGTTTCCGGAATTCGCGCTGCGGAATCGGGGATCCTCAGCGTCTGCCGCGATGCAGGGGCGGAGGAGGACCGGGACGATGGCGCGGACCGCGATTATACGGACCGGGACGAACCACCACCGTGGAGGGCTGTGTATAAATCACAGTCGTCTGCGGATAGATCACGGGAGGCTGTTCATAGACCACTGTCGGCTGCTGGACCACCACGGGCTGCTGAACCACCGCCGGCTGCTGGACCACCACGGGTGCCGTTTCGCGCACCACCACGGTCGGCGGCGCAATCACACTCTTGACCAGATCCACGATCTGCGTGGCAAGCACCACTCCGTCGCTTCCCCCGTGATGCCGCGGCGGAGGCCCGTGGGGACCTGCCATCAGACTGCCGGTTACCAGAACGCCGCATACCGCCGCCAGGAAAAATTTTACTGCATCCATCATACACACTCCTTTTCTTCATCGGTTGCCGCAGGACTTCTTGCTGCACCTGCGTTGACCATGAAACGCGGGAAAAGAAGTTTTATTGTCCAAATAATAAAAAAATCCTAATTATTTGTTTTTTTTATCTTTTTGATCTCTTCTTCCCGGAGTTGCTGGAACGCGGGAAGAAGAGAGATCGGAGGGGATCGGAGAAGCGGCTAGTCGATCTGATGGACGGTGATGTCTTTGAAGAGGACCCTACCGGTCCCCTGTTCCAGGCCATAGATCAGGCAGAATGTTGCGCCGTGGGGAAGACGGTATGTGAAGGAACACTTTCTCCAGTCGAATTTTCCCGCTCCGACTTCGCAGGCGGGCCATTGGGTCTTTCCTCCCGAGACAGGGACAAATCCGCCGAACTTGACGTTTTTGACATTTTCCGAGTGTTCCAGCCGAATCATTCCTTCAAAGAGATAGGTCTTTCCGGGTTCCAGCTTCAGCCAGCGGTGGACGACGGAGCGTTTGCCGCTTTTTGTGTTGTCGATCACATTCGGCTGTTTTGTTTCAAAACGGTACAGGATATTTCCGTCGGGTTGGTCGACCGGCGGTTTTTCCTGTTTTCCGGAGAGGAGATCGCGGGTGGTTTCGAGGGTCAATTTCGTCTCTTTGAGTCGGGAGGATTCCTCCAGAAGGGCGTTTTTCCGGGATTGAAGGTTCGCGAGCTCGCGGCGCAGCGACCGGTTGCGTTGCAGCGGATTGTTTGCCCATGCCGGAACGGTCGGCAAGGCGAGGCATGCAAGCAGAAAAAACAGCATTGATTTCATCGGTTGTTTCCTTTTCATTCAGTTTGCGTTCCGGAGGCGGTAATACGGAATGTTTCCAAATCCCGGTTTATTCACATACCCTTTGCGGTCGCCGAGGTGGAGAGTTTTGGATGCGGTTCCGTCGGTGAACGTGTAGGTTCCGGGAGAGTCGAACTGGAACCAGGCTTTGCCATTGCGGTCGGAACGGACGCCGTACCGCTCCCCGGTGGCGGAGAGGCTCCAGACATCGGTTGCCGGCGCGGTCTCGACAATGCACTCCGCGTCGCTTCCGGTGCGAAGGGGCGGCTGTGGAATCAGCGTTTCCCGGTAAGCGTCGTTGACCGCGTTGCGGATATGCGAGGGGTAGCGCTCATCAAACCAGTTGAATGCGGTATTGGCGTAGTTTTTGGCCACGATGGACGTGGAGATCTTCCGTTCGCCTCTGCCGGAATAGGCCGGCCACGGGATTCGGAATTTCGGATACTCATCCGCTTTTCTTCCCGGGGGAAGGATTTTGCTGCGGTCGTATTTATCCATCATGCTCCGGGTGATGCCCCAGGGATTGCCCTTGCCGGAATCGTCCCAGATAATGAACCCGTCAAGACCGAGTCCCATGTAGATCTGGGCAGGCACCCCGAGACGGCGGTAGAGACCGGCGACTTCACGGACTCGCAGCGCCTTTTTGCGAACCTGGTCCGGAATCGCGCCGATCCATTTGTCCCATGCTCCATAGGAGCAGTAGAGCGTCTCTCCGAAAATCACGGGGCGGTATTCATAGACCTTCTGCCAGTTTCTTACCTGACGGTCGATATTGAAATCCGGATAGTGATAATTGGCCGTGTCGCAGGGGGGATTTTCAAACCAGCGGCCTTTTGAATTCTGAGTGCCGACATCGCCGTTTCGGGTAAGCACCAGATCATGATCCAGCGTCTTCATGAATTTCTCGTACATGGCTCCGATTCTGTCATTTCGGAGATTGAACGGCGCCTTTTCGACGGTATCCCATGCCTGCGTGAGAATTTCGTTGTCCGTGGACCAGATCACCACGCTGGGATTGTTGCGATACATGCGGAACCACCGCCGGTAATTTCCCAGATTCCACTGGTGTGTTGCCGTTTCCGGCCAGGTCTCCAGCGGAGAGAAGTTCTTTTCATACGGTTTTTTCGTCCCCGGTTCATGAAGTTCCGGATACATCTGAACATAGGAGAGCATTCCCATCCGGTCTGTGGTGCGTGCCGCGGTTGCGCTCCAGTAGTCGGAGTCATGATAGCGCAGGATATTGATGTTGTCGTACCGGTAGAGCGGCCAGAGGACATCGCGGAAACGGGCTTCATTGCATCCGGCATGTCCGACGTCTCCCTGAAGAATGATCCGTTTTCCGTTCAGGAAGAAATCGGTGCGGTGGATCCAGAACTCCCGGAAGCCGAACGGCTGAATGTGACGATCGGCCAGTTTTCCATCCAGGTAGACATCGGTAACGAGGTCGTACATATCGGGATTTCCATATTTTCCTCCGATTCCCCAGATCAGCGGATCGGCCCAGCCGGAACGCGTTTCCACTTCCGCCGTTTTCCCGGCAGGAATCACCGTCCGGACCGGAGGAAGTTTCAAACGGATGATTCCCTCTCTCGCGGCATACTGCCGGATCTCCGCCTTGACCGGGGCGGCGGTATGGTTGACCAGTTCCGCGGAGACGTCCAGCTTGGCCTTCCGCCAGCTTGGTTTCACATACACGTCCGCCACCCGGACCGAAGGAACAAAATCAAAATAGAGGTCTCCGAGAATCCCGTACCGGGTGCTGATTCTTCCCACCTCGAATTCCAGCTCAAAAACGTTCCTTCCCTTCCGGAGATTTTTCAGTTCGATGTTCAGGATTCCGATTCTTCCGTCATATTCTCCGCAGGGCGTGCCGTTGCAGAAAAACTTTGCCCTGCCCATGATTCCTTCCGAGACAAACACGACGCTTCCGGTCCCGTCATACTGGAAGGGAATCCGGAAAAAGGCCCGTTTTGCCGTAATGACCGGACTCAGACGGAAATCCTCATAGCCTTTATCCACCTCATAGGCTCCATATACGTTTTTCGGGTTTTTCGGATGAACAGGGAAAGTCCCTCTGAGGAAAAAGCGGTTCATCATGCGCAGCGGCAGCAGAACCTTGTGCCAGTTTTTCCGATCCGTCGAGGCCTCCCACTCTCCATTGATGCAGAGGCGGGAGCGCAAGGTCGCGGGAGAGAGTTTTTTCGCAATGGATTTCGGGGCGTTTCCGGCGTTCCACGCCCGCTCCTGCGCATAGCTTTTTTCCAGAGAATCATACGTCTGATTCAGCGATTTTTCCGCTGATTTGACCTCCTCCTTCAGGCGTTTGACGAGTTGTTCCAGCTTCGGAAGGGTCTGTTTCATGGAGGCGATCTGCCGTTCAAGAGTACGGTTTTCCTGTTCCAGTTTTGCTTTTGAGTAAACGGTCACCTGATCCGTCAGGACGGCGACTCTCCTTCCCTTTTCAAAGAACTCCAGTTTCAGAGGATGGGTTCCCTCTTTCAAATTCAGATCAAGTTCACGTTCAAGCAGTTTTTTCCCGTTGAAGAGAATTTCGTATTTCCGGGAAGGGCTGGTTTTGATTTTCAGTTTGTTTTTTCCTTCGAACAGAGTGGTTCCGGCGAACTGGAACGTCGCGGCACATCCGTTGTTGTACAGCGCATATCCGAGCTTCCTGCCGGGATGGTCGGAATGCACCTTCAAGCCGGGAATCGGTTTCCCGGAACGGTCCATGACGGTAAGACAGAAACCGCATCCATGCGTGCGGTCGACAACTTTCAGCAGAATCCGGTTGATTCCCGCCTCCAGACGGACCGGATAGCGGAAATTGTTCGGTACAGCCCCCTGTGAACTGTATTGCCGGCCGACCATCTTTCCGTTCAGAAAAAGTTTGTGGTCGTCGTCGGATCCGACCCCAAGAACGGCATCCATTGCATTCGGGACCTCCAGATAGCAGAGAGCGTAGGTTGCAAAGTAATCATCAATCGGGAGAAATTTCTTATCCAGCATAATGATGTCTTCTGAAAAGGAACAGGCTTTCCAGTCGGCGTCAAACGACTTGGTTTCCGTGAATCCCCACTCGTTGGTGGAACCGATTCCGGCGATCAGTTTTGCCTTGTCCGCAAGGAAGGTGCTTTTTGCCCTGAGTCCGGGATAAGGCTTTGCCTCTGCTTCCCCATCTAGAAAATCGGTGTCCAGTGCTGTTCCCTCACCGTTTACCTGATAACTCGGATAGGGGCCGCTGATCAGCCAGTCGCGGATAAAGCCCTTCTCCGTGACGGTTCCCGGCCCGGCATTTACGCACAAAGCCACACACAATAAGATCCAGATAGCCGACCATTTGTTCTTCATCACTCTCATACTCCTTTTTTATCGGTATTGCACAACTGGGGGTATTTTTGAAGATGGAGAAAAAGACCCCGGATCGTAAATACTTGTTCCATTGAATCGCAAGGTTCGCGCATGTCCATCCACATAGCTTATGTTGAAAAACATATTGTTGTTATGACGCCGCATGAGTTTATCATTATTCAATCCTTCTTCGACATCTCCAACATACCATTTTGCATACATCCCAATAATTCCGTTTTTGGCTGTTACATCACCGATGAGTACTTTCTGACTGGGAAGGACAAAGTCTTTTAGAGCTGTATACTCAAGTTCCACATGCCCAAGTTTTCCTGCTTGATTGTAGCCATAAGTACCAATGGTTCCGGCTGGACATTTTGCCACTCCATATGGCGTCCAAGTCCCTGTTTGTGAATCCGGTTGCGAAATATATTTATATTCTGCTAGTTGCCTCCACCAGGACTTCTGAGTTCCGGATGTGATATTTCGGACAGCACTTCCGGTTTCACTATCATAAAGGATAAAAGCTGTTGTCAATTGTTTGATGTTTCCTACACAACTTATCGTTCGAGCCTTGTCTCTGGCGCTGTGCAGAGCAGGAAGAAGAAGTCCTGCAAGAATTGCTATAATAGTAATTACAACAAGAAGCTCAATCAATGTAAAAAATTTCTTTGTCTGCTGAGAAGCATATCCGTTGTTCATCATCATGATTCCTCCTTTGGTTTATTTTTTTAGGAATTTCAATGGAATAAGTTGTTGGTCTGGTTTCTGTTTCCCCTGGAAAAGTTCCTTCAGACGGACTACCATGATGCGCGCCCGTTCCTCATGCGGATAGAAATATTTCCCGGAAAACGTCTCCAAACGGTAAAAAAATGAGAAATCTGCATGGCATTGTTCGACAAGCATTGAGAGATGGGAATGTCGCTTGTAGTTGCTGATGATGACTCCACGTTTTTCCATCCGGAAATACTCTTCCAGAGAAGCTCCGGATTTTTCCCACTCCTTTGCAAGAGTAATCCGGCACTTTTTTCCGGCATCCCGGTACGCCTGTTTTATCATCCTCAGATCATGCCGGACAAACCACTCCGATAAATCATAGAAAATGGCCGATACATTCCGGTTTGCAAATTCTTTTCCGATCTCATAGCAGGCGGTGTCGGTATCATAGACCACGGTATCCACCTGTGAAAAACCGGAATTGTCGCAGATTACCGGCAGACCGGCATCCGCAAGGCGTTTCATGAGAGACTCTTTCAGCATAAGATTATCGATCCAGATGAGCGCATCCACCTTGTTGCTCAGAATCTCCTCGGAGATCTCATCCTCATCCATCCCGGAGAGCGAAATGATGCGCAGATTGTATCCTTCCTGAATGACCGCGTCACAGGTTGCCCGCAGACTTTCCCATCCGGAACTGTTGATGTAGTAGCTTCTTCCGCTTTCCAGCACAACTCCGATCAGTTTTGGCATTTTTCCGTTTTGCGGCGAAAAAAACATTTTCGGGTTCGTGAAATTGCCGATTCCGTGTTTCGGAATCAAAAAACCCTCGTCAATCAGCTCCTTCAGCGCCAGCGAGACGGTGCTTCGGGCGATTCCGAATCGCGCGGCAAGCTCCCGGGAGGAGAGAATCTGAACGGACGCATTCCCCGCATGATACAGGATTCCCATCACATAATGCCGGATTCTCAAAGTCTCTTTCATCATTAGCGCTTCCCTGAATAATTCGGACCACCATCGGACCACCAACCTAATTATAGCAGATTTCTTCCGGTTTGTCAAGAGGGTTTAATATGGTTTTTCTTTTTTTTCAGGAAAATGAGCTGGGATTTATGCAGGGAGAGAGAGGGAACGGGGAACATTTGACATTCCGCCGTTCCTTTCCGGTTCATCGTTTCAGGTGGTTTTTGAGGGGGGTTAAGGGGTCAGTTTGAAAATCCAGCCGTCCTTTCCCTGATAGAGGGGACGCCAGCCGCAGAGCGTCAGGAACCGGCCGCAGTAGTTGTTTTCAAAGAGAACGACGGCATAATCGGCACCGGTAAGAGTATGGAGTTCCGAGGGACTGCGCCGTTTTCCGTCGGCGGCAATGGAACCGATGGCGGAAACCTTTGCGGAATCGAACGCATAACCGAACATCGGATCCAGCGCCCAGGTGTATTCGTATTCCGGGGCCGTGAAATAAAGGTACGGGAAATCGCTCCAGATGATGTTGACCACCCGCGATCCCTTCGGCACATTCTTATGCAGAGCCTCCGCCAGTTCGACCGGCGCCGGACGGCACCAGTCCCGCAGATTCGTCATGCATTGACGAAGCGTGAAAAATCCGCAGATCAGAATGGCCAGCGACACCAGAAGCAGAGGTTTCCACGGCTTCTCAAAAAACGCAAAAAGCTTCTCCTCCCCGGCATATTGGATCAGCAGAAATCCGGCAAGACAGAGCATCGGCACCGCGTATTCCACCGGACGGATCGAAACCGAACACATTGCACAGATCCAGAAGAACGCCGAAAGAGTCAGCGCCAGAATCTTCGGCGGAATCGAGCGCAGGGAGTGCTTCTCCGCCGCCCGGATCACAATCATCAGACAGAAATACATCCCGATCAGCGCCGGAAGCGCCAGCAGAATCCATCGGAAGCGCGGCGGAAGCAGTTCCCGCGCAAACGGAATATGGGTCACACTTCCGGCAATCGGGGCCAGCAGCGCGTCCAGCGCCTGAATTTTCCAGATCAGCAGCGTGTTCGGCGTCTGCGGATGAATCAGAAGTCCGCAGAACACCCCCGCCACGGACGCCGCAAACGCGGAAAACGTCCTCCACCGGTCCCGGGAAAAATACGCCGCGCCGAACAGAAACGCCGTCACACAGACCAGATGCGGACTCGAATAGCTCCACGAATACAGAAAGGAGAGGCCGAACATCCACGCGCAGGTCCGTTTCCGCGCGGGCCCGTCCGCCAGAATCGCCACGCCGAACATCATCAGCGCCATCGAAAGAACATGCGGACGCATCATCAGAAGACGATAGGTGAAATTCGGCAGAAACGCACAGCAGAGCAGGGAGGCCGCCAGAACATTCGGCGGCGAGATCCCCAGCGAATTCGCCGCCGTCACAAACGCAAGGAAAAACAGGAAAATGAAAAACACCGCGGCTCCGTTGAATGGCGGAAAAAGCTCCGAATGAAACAGCGCCTTGATTTCACAATATCCCTTCAGAAGAAAATGAAACAGAAGCTCCTTGTCCGCATAGTGATCGCGCCAGACGGAGAGGGTCAGGGGAAAGGTTTTCGCGAGCATTTCCGATGTGCTCCGTCTTCCCGCGGCGGCGTGCCAGAAGGCGTCCTCCGAACTCTCCTGGCCGTAGGGAGTGAATCCGATCCGCAGCGCGCCGAGAAGAATCGTCGGCAGAAGCACCGCCAGCAGAAGCGGCAGGTGGGTTTTCCAGTTGCGCAGCAGCTTCCGCATGGTCAGTCCAGACGGTTTCCGATGATCAGCGCCAGTTCCTCCCTGCGCTTCCGCGGGATCGCCGATTTTTCCGTAATGATGGCAAAGTCAAGCGCATGGGCGCATTCGCAGTTCCGGTCCAGCGAATCGAATTCCGTCGCGACATTCCGGACGATCTCCTTGGCCAGCACCGCGTTGGCCCGCAGATTTTCCACCACCATTTCGACGGTCACCGCTTCGAAATCCGTATGCCAGCTGTCGTAATCGGTCACCATGGCGACCGTGGAGTAGCAGATGCCCGCCTCGCGCGCCAGTTTCGCTTCCGCCAGATTCGTCATGCCGATCACATCCAGTCCCCATGCCTTGTAGATCTGCGATTCGGCCTTGGTGGAAAACGCCGGTCCTTCGATGTTCACATAGGTTCCTCCCCGGTGCACCTTCGGGCGCTTCATGGACGCCACACGCACCGCGGCCCTTTCCGCCGCCCGGTACGCAAGATCCGAGAGATTCGGGCAGACCGGATGGGCAAAACTGATGTGCGCCACCACGCCGTCCCCGAAAAAGGTGTGCGCGGAGGTCCGGGTGGTCCGGTCGAAGTACTGATCCACGATGACCACGTCGCGGGGAGCGTAGTCCTCGCGCAGACTCCCCACCGCGGAAATGCTGAGAATGTGAGTCACGCCGAGCTTCTTCATGGCATAGATGTTCGCCCGGTGATTCAGTTCATGGGGCGCAATGGAATGTTCCCGTCCGTGCCGGGCGAGGAACACGATCTCCGCACCGTCCAGCGTTCCCTGCAGAAACGGCGACGGCGCCGTCCCGAACGGAGTCTCCACGAACTCCTCCTTCTTCAGCGTGAAATGATCAATCGAGCAGAGACCGCTTCCTCCGATGATGCCCAGCTTCATAACCTCTTCATCCTTCTTCTGTAAATGCTTTTCTGTTTTGGAAAAATACCATGGCTCGGGAGCTTTGGCAAATCCGTCCGGAAAAAATCTTTTTCAAATTCAGTCCGCATCGTCGGTTCCGGACCGGCCGGTGCGGACACTTTTCTGAAAATGCGCTTAAACTTCGGGTTCTTCGGCGGGAGCGTCTCCCGGCTGATTGTCGAGTTTGAGATGTTTCCGGATCTTTTCGGCGATTTCCGCCCGGGCGTCGTCGGACTCATATTTCAGCTGGCGCCAGTTCCAGTGGAATCCGTCGTCGGTCCAGCGGGGAACCACGTGGAGATGAGCGTGCATGACCACCTGTCCGGCGACCGTTCCGTCGGAAAGATGAAGATTGAATCCGTCGCAGTCCAGTCCGCGGCGCATGGCCACGCCGAGGCGAGAGCCGACGCGGAACATGCGTCCGGCAATCGTCTCCGGCACCGTCGCAACGCTGGTGTGATGCTCCTTCGGAATCACAAGCGTGTGCCCGAAATTGATCGGGGAAATGTCCAGGAACGCATAAACAAGCTCGTCCTCGTAGAGTTTGACCGAGGGAATCTCCCCGGCGATGATTTTACAGAAAATGCAGTTTTTCATGGCAGCCTCCTTCCGACTGTGTGTTTTCCTGTTTCAAGGTTCCAGTTTCATCAGTTTCCAGATGGTTTTCAATGCGATGGCGGCGGAGATCCCGAGGCTCTCCGCGGAAATTTTGTCGATCGTGTCCCCCTCCGTATGCCAGTAGAGATTCCCGGGTCCGTAGGAGAAATCGATCAGATCCACCGCGGGAACGCCCTCTTTTGCGAACGCCGTATGATCGTCCAGCATGAGTGGTCCGCCGGATGCGGCATGCGATCCGTATCCGAGTTCGCGCGCGGAACGAAGCACCAGCGACTGAAGAACAGGATCCGTATCGGAGGGCAGTTTCAGACAGAGATCCCGGTCGCCGACCATATCCAGAAGAATCATGGCGCGGCAGTTCCGGAGCCGCCGGTTCCGTTTCAGTTCGGCAACGCAGCGGCGGCTGCCGTGGAATCCGTCGTTTTCGGAATAGTCGATCAGCGCCTCCTCTCCGTCGAAGAAGACGAATTTCAGCGTCAGCGGGAGCGTCTGTTTCGTTTCGGAGACCGCCTTCATCACCGCGAGCAGCGCGCCGACACCCGAGCCGCTGTCGTTCGCTCCCGCAAACCGGGGGACGGTGGCGAGTTTCTTGGTATCGTAATGGGCGCCGATCACCAGGAACTCCTCCGATTTCCCCGGCCGTTCGGCGATGACATTGCGGAAGGTCTTTTCCCCTTCCGGGGTTTGATCCCGGAAGACGTCCACGCGGACGCGGAATCCGGGCAGGCTTCCGGCCGTTTCCGCGATCCGGGAAGCGCTCTTTTCCGCCCCCGGGGAGCCGGAAAAGCGGGGGATGATTTCCGTAATCGCAACCGTCTGATTCCAGGCGAAGGCCGGGTCGGGATGCGGACAGGGCACGGAGGCTTCCCGTTCCGGACAGGCTGTCAGCCCTCCCGTCAGCAGAAGCGCAGAAAGCAGTTTCACAATCCGTCCCGCACGCATGGTTCCCGCCTCACTTTGACGTGGTTCCCTTGTTGATCATCGCTTCGCGCCGCTGGTAGGTCGGGATGTCGAGATCCTCCCCTTTGAAGAGGGTGGGCGCCACATTGGCAAACGCGCCCTTGTTGAAGATCTGCAGTTCAAAAACACCCTGTTCCAGCGGGACGGATGCCGCTTCCGCCGCGGAAGAGGGCTGCGGCGGTTCCGTCACGGGCGCGGTCCAGGCGGTTTCCCGTCGCGCCGGCTGGGGAAGCTGTTCATATTTGATGCAGATCACGGTCACCTGAAGTCGCTCCTCCGCCGTGGACCCCACGTTCACTCCCGTCAGCACCGACGCCGTTTTCGGAAGCAGTCCGCCGATGATTTCCAAAGTCCGCTTGATCTCTCCGATCTGCAGATCCGCTCCTCCGGTCACCGTGACGATTGCCGCATCGGCGTTTTCCAGTTTTCCGCTTCCTCCCAGGAACGGCGATTCGAGCATGCGTTCCACCGCGATTCCGCAGCGGTCGAGTCCCTCGGAATTTTCCGCGCATCCGACGCCGAGTCCGCAGGAACATTTTTTCCCCTTCAGCATTGCCATGAAACCGGCGTAGTCGGAATCGAGGGAGTTTTCACAGTTGAGCAGTCCGCAGATTCCGGTCGCGCTTCTGGCCAGCTCTTCGCAGGATTTGGCGAACGCCTCCTCAAACGGCGTTTCGGAGGGAAGCATGGAGAAGAGCAGATCGTTGGGGATCCGCATGACAATATCCGCAATCGGCAGCAGATCGTCGATGCACTCTTCGGCGTTTTTCCTCCGGGCGAACGATTCAAAGGAGAAGGGGGTCACCAGCAGGAAGACGGCGGGAATCTTCTGAGCGCGCGCCACGCTGGCGATCGTCCGGCAGCCGCCGGTGGCGACGCCTCCCCCAAGTCCGGCCACCGTCACAATGAGTTTTTTCCCCTCCATCAGAGCGGTGATGGCGTGCCGTTCCTTGGCCACCGCCTGTTCCCCGCGGATCACATCTCCTCCGCATCCGCTTCCTTCGCGCCAGGTCCATCCGGATCCGGCAAGGATGCAGGCGGTCCGTGCGCTTTCCTGCAGCGGCGCCAGCGCTTCGCGGTCCGTGTCGATTGCGCCCAGCGCGAACGGGCACGTCCCGGAGGAGAGCAGATTGCGAATCACCCGGCAGCCCGCGCCGCCGATTCCTAAAATCAGAACATCTTCCGGTTTGCTCATATCTTGAAGGCCTTCGTTACATCTTTGAGTTTGTTGAAGATTCCGCCGAGCCCCTCCAGGGCGTCCGCGACTTTTTCGATTCCGATCATGGAACCGCCCCGGCCCTCGATCTGGATCGAATAATTCAGCGCTCCGAGAAGAGCCGCGTAGCGCGGATCGTCAAGTCCCGTGACCGCGCCGCTGAATTCCAGCGGATCTCCGCGCCGCACATGGGTTCGCAGCACGCCCCGTGCGCACTCCAGCACCGCGGGAATCCTGGCGCCCCCGCCCGTGATGACCACGCCGCCATTCATGTAAGGGGAGAGCTTGCGCGCCTCCAGCTCCTGCCGGAGGATGGAGAACATCTCATTGAGCCGCAGCTCCATGATCTTTTCAAACGAACCGACCGGAATGTTGCGGTACAGTTCCGAAGAGACCGGAAGACGCAGAAACGCCTCCCCGCTGCGTTTCAGCTGATCGATCTTCCCTTCCAGAAGGAATTTCCGCGCCTGCTCCTGAGTCAGATCCAGCCCGACGGCAAGATCGTTGACAAGATTGTCCATTCCGACCGGCAGCACTCCGCTGAGGAACACCCCTTCGTCGTGAACGAAGATATAGTCCATCGTTCCTGCTCCGATGTCGATCAGCAGCGTTCCCTGTTCCTTTTCATCGTGAGTCAGAGTTCCGTAGGCGGCGGCGATTCCGGCGAACACGGGAATGATCTCCTGTTCGAAACCCAGCTCCCGGATGGCGGTCTGCATGGTGCCCAGGCGGTTCCGTTCCGCAAGAATGATGTGAATGAACGCGTCCAGGCGGCTCGCCGAATGACCGACGGGATCCTTGACGCGCGTGTTCATATCCAGCATGAAATAGGAGGTGAACGACTCAATGTGCATCTGTTCCGGCGCCAGCGAAATGCTTGAAGCCTTTCCGATCGCCTCCTCCACATGCTCTTCCGTAATATGGCGGTCGGGACCGTACAGCATGACGTTTCCCTCGCCCTGACGCGACGTGATCCCCCTTCCGGAAACCAGATAGTAGACACGTTCGCGCTCAAAGGTGCTGCCTGCGGAATTGTCCGCATCCTCCAGGGCGCCGGCGAGGGCGGCGGTTGCGGCATGCAGATCCACAATTTCACCTTTGACGATACATCCGGCGGAATCGCGGCTGCCGGAACCGAACACCGTCGGAGTGCCGCCCTTGTCGCGTCCGCCGTGCAACGCGCATATTTTGGAAGTTCCGAATTCAACAATTGTGAAAAAATCTCTTCCTTTCAATGCCATAACCACCACCAGTCGATATTCTGCTCTTGTCAATCGAAGAAATATTACATCAGAATTTGTTTTTTTCGAGCGTTTTTGCAAAAAAAGATGTTTTTTTTCATTCGGAGAAGGGAAAAGCTCCGTTTCCCCCATTGACAAATCCCGGGATGGTCTCTATACTATATGATATCCGTTTTTCAACAAATCGAATGGAAAGGAGATTAGATGAAGGCGTTACTTCTCGCTGCCGCCGCAATGCTCGCACTGACATGCGGGGCAAAGGAACTCAAGGTTCTGATGGTCGGGAACAGCTTTTCCCAGAGCGTGCTGACCTATCTGCCGAAACTTGCGGCGGGCGCACCCGACTGCAAACTCAAACTCGGACAGGCCATGATCGGCGGCTGCACCATGGAACGTCATTGCAGCGAATTCAAAAAGGCCGAAAAGAATCCGAACTACAAACCCTACTGGACCAATCTTTCGCTGGATCCGAAGAATCCGAAAAACCACAAAGTCAACCTCAAGGATCTGCTGACCGCCGACAAGTGGGACATCGTCACCATTCAGCAGGGCAGCCATCAGAGCTGGATGCCGGAAAAGTTCGGTCCGTACGCGGAAGAGCTGATCGGCATCATCCGGAAATATGCGCCGCAGGCGGAAATCGTCGTTCATCAGACCTGGGCGTACCGCTCCGACGATCCCCGTATCGCACCCGGAAAACCCGGCTGGAAATTCGAACAGAAGGGAATGTACGACCGTCTCACCAAAAACTATACCGATCTTGCGAAAAAGCATAACTTCCGGATCATTCCGGTCGGATATGCCGTTCAGCTGACCCGGGAAAAATCCCCGCTGAAATTCCGCAACTACGATCCCGCGCTTCTGAAGACGCTGAACTTCCCGGATCTTCCGAGCCAGGCCGGCGACGTCGTCGGCAACATGTACTGGACAAAGGACAGAAAGTCCGGAGAAATGCAGATCCGCCGCGACTCCATCCATCTCAACAACCGCGGAAACTATCTGCAGGGATGCACCTGGTTCATGTTCCTCTTCAACAAAAAGGCCGCCGACGTGAAATTCATCCCGAACAACATCGGCAACAAGGATGCCGGATTCCTTGCCGGATGCGCGGAAGAGGCCGTCGCCAAATTCCCGCAGGTTAAGAAATAACCCCCTCTCCGCTTCCGCCGGGAACGATCCCGTTTCCGGCGGATTCCCTTTCTTTCCCGTTCCACCCAGAACAGGATCGTTTCCGTTTTATTTTCTTCCCCCCTCGAAAGGAGAGTGCATGAAAGCATTTTTATTCGCGGCGGCCGTAATGACTGCATTGACATGCGGTGCCAAAGAGCTCAAGGTCCTGATGATCGGAAACAGTTTCTCCCAGAGTGTTCTCACCTATCTGCCCGAAATCGCCGCGTCTGCGCCCGACTGCAAACTGAAACTCGGCCAGGCCATGATCGGCGGCTGCACCTTTGAACACCACTGCAAAGTGTTCCGGCAGGCGGAACGGGATCCGGCTTTTCGTCCCTACTGGACCAATCTCCGGTTTGATCCGAAACAGCCGAGGAACCATCAGGCGAACCTCAAGGAACTGCTGACCGCCGACAAGTGGGACATTGTCACCATTCAGCAGGGCAGCCATCAGAGCTGGCGGCCGGAATCCTTCGGAACCCACGCCGATGAGCTCATCCGCATCGTCCGGAAGTATGCGCCGCAGGCGGAAATTGTCGTTCATCAGACCTGGGCGTACCGGGCCGACGATTTCCGGATCGCGCCGGAGAACCCCGCCTGGAAAATCAGCCAGAAGGAGATGTACGACCGACTGACGGAAAATTACATTCAGCTGGCGAAACGGTACCGTTTCCGGATCATTCCCGTGGGATATGCCATTGAGCTGAGCCGGAAAAACACGCCGGTCAAGTTCCGCTTGTACGATCCGGCCATTCTGGATACATTGAATTTCCCGGATCTTCCGAGTCAGGCCGGGGATGTCGTCGGCAACATGCACTGGAGAAAAAGCGCAAAAACCGGGGAAATGGAGATCCGCCGCGACACCTTTCACCTCAACTGCCGCGGAAAATATCTTCAGGCTTGCACCTGGTTCCTGTTCCTGTTCGACAAAAAGCCTGAAGACGTGAAGTTCATTCCCAATGACATCGGCGACAAGGATGCCGGATTCCTTCTGCAATGTGCGGCGGAAGCGGTTGCCGGCTTCCCGCAGGTCGGAAAATAGCACGATCCGGTCCTCCGGCGCGGAAGGGACCGGATGCGATCACGGTCCCGTTTTTCTCATCGCAGGTCCGGGAGGAAAGACGGGAGAGCTCTCCGCTTTTCTGCGAATTTCCTGTTCAATCTTGCGCTGTTTTTCCATACGGGCCCTGTTGGCGGAGTTTTCGGCAGCCATGCGTCGGCTGGCTTCGGAGATTTTTCGGAGAAGTTTCTGACGGGCCTTGCGCTTTTCGGCGGCTTTGCGACGGGCTTCCTCGCGCCGTTTGGCGTCCTGAGCGGCACGACGGAGGGCGGCGAGATCGTCGCGGATCGTCTCCAGACGGGTCAGATCACTCTGAAGAAGCTGATCGTTCTCCGGATTGATCCGGTTCAGAATCTCGCGGCGTTCGCTTTGAAGAAGATTCCGGCTGTCGGCAATCGGAAGCACCTTTTCCCGTTTCGGTCCAAGACGGATGATTTCATAACTGGTGAGCGGGACAGGCTCTTTTCTCGGACGGTAGCGGCTGGCGTCCCGTTTGAGCTCCCGGAGCAGCCATGCCGGACGGGTTCCTGTGATGCCGCCCGCCTTCTCCGTCTCGAAATACCGGTAGAAGACCCGCTGGAACTGATTCACCTCCCAGCCTCGTCCGAGGAAATAAACCGGATGCCCCTCCTTCTGCTGACGTTCAAAGAATTCCCGCAAATACTTGTACAACTGTCCGTAGTTGAACGCCCCCAGCTGTTTGTCGAGCGCTCTGGCGCGGCTCTGCTGGAGTCCCGCCGCCTGCGAATCCAGCGAACGCTTCACGATGTTCCGGATCTCGCGCGGATTCATAATGTAGGAAGGATACAGATGCCAGCGTTTTTCAAAATCCAGTTCATTCAAAAGTCCCGCATTGGCAATTAGAACGGCACCCTCCGGAATATGCTGGCGGGCACTTTCCACCACCACGGCCTTCTGGAGGTCTCCCGCCGCTTTCGGTTCTCCCATTTTTGTGATCCGCGCCCAGCCCCAGGTCCCCTGCAGCAGAAGCAGCAGAGTCAGCGAACAGAAAAACGCTCCGCGATACGGAAGAATTTTCGTCCTCAGGCGGCGGAGCGAAAGAATCGTCAGAAGGATCACCGCGGGAATCAGCGGACAGAGAAACCGCATGGCTCCGGTTCCTTCTCCATCGGGCGCCCAGTAATACATCAGGTAAAGGACAAAAGTCGGCAGAATCCAGATGCTCCAGAAAACCGCTCTGCGCCACCGGAGTCGCCAGACCGCCAGCGCAAACACTCCGAGCGGTCCGATCACACCCGTGAAAAATTCCGGGACATAGATCAGAAAGTTCGCCGGAATGAACCTCCATTCAAACGCGCTGGATTCGGAGGTTAGCGAATATCCGCTTCTCCATGGCGCCCCGTATGCCTGCGTATGGAACCATGCCAGCGCCGCATAGGGAATCGCGGCTCCCAGACAGACCGCCAGTGTCAGACTCCATTTTCTCCGTCCGGGGATCAGAAACAGCCCATACGCCAGCGGAATGAAAATCAGCAGAAAATCCGTGTATCGGATCCCGACCGTGAATCCGATCAGCGCTCCTCCGAGAACGGCCCGGAACAGCGCCGTTCGCGAACGGCACCTCGAAGCAGACACCACCGCCGCCATCCCCCAGAGAAAAAAAGCGAGACTCGGAGTATGCGAATTCTTCGCAATGCCCAGGATCGCCACCACCGGAGACAGCGCCATCATCCCCGCCGCCAGCAGTCCCCACCATCCTCCTGCCCAGAAGCGTCCCAGCACAAACATTCCTCCGACCGCAAGCACCGCGCCCCAGACGGTCGCATAAAACCCTCCTCCTTCTCCCAGCAGCCAGTTCATTCCCGCCGCCACCGCCGGATAAAACGGCGGATATTTCGGATAATACTCCCCCCGCTCGTTCACCACCCACATATGCCCGATAAACTGAAGATCATCCACCGGTTTCTGATAACAGACTCCCTTCAGATTCAGCATCCGCGCACAGACATGATATCCGTTCTGATCGGTCCCTCCCGTCACGGGAACCATATAGGTCAGGAGAAGTTGGGTATAGAGAATGAGAAGCACCCCGAGAATCAGAAGGGGCAGTTGTTTCAGAAATGTGGTTTTCCAGTTCTGGTTCAATGGACACTCTCCGGAGAATTGTGTTTTCTGAAAACCATACCACCATCTGCGGCAGATTGCAAATCCGGCAGGGGATTCCGTCGATTTTCCTTCTCCGCGGATTTGTGACGGATTCCGCCCGTCACGGATCCGTCATTTCAGATTTTGAACTGAAATTTTATCCGTCATTTTTCGAAAACGTCCGGGAGGCATCCCGTAATGGCGGGCAAAAGCCCGGTTGAAACAGAACTCGTTCGGATATCCGACGGCCCCGGCGATGTCCGAGAGTTTCCGGTCGCTTCCCAGCAGCAGCGCCCGTGCGCGCAGCATCCGTTCCTCTTCCAGCAGGTCGCGGAAACTCCTTCCGCAGAGCTCCCGGACCAGATGCCGCGCCCGCTCCGGAGAGAGGGAGAGCTCCGCGCCGAGCTCCTTCAACGTCACCGTCTTATGCGCGGATCTCCGGATCACTTCCAGAATCCGCGTCATCCGGCGGTCCGCTGCCGGAAGTGAGAGATGCGCCTCGCACTCCTCCAGCAGTCCCAGACCGACCGTCCGCAGAAGATCCGTCAGTTCGGCGATCCGCGTCTCGTTGATCTCCGGCAGCTCCGCATACCGGATTCGGAACCACTCCGGCAGAAATCCCGGCAGGGATTCCGGGGGGACGTTCTCCGACCGGAAAACGCCTGCAAACATCGTCAGCTGTCTGCTTCCCTTCCGGAGGACCGGAACGACCAGTTCCGTCAGGAATTTCCAGCATCGCTTCCGATGCGGCACCGGTTCCCGGTCCAGCAGCGCCTCCGTTTCCCGAAAGCACTCTTCGACGCACCGCGTATTCCAGAAGGGAAGCTGATATCGTCCCCGGGAACAGCACTCATGCGCATGGAGGTTCCGGGCCGGAAGCAGGGGCGAGCCGTCGGGACCGCGCAGCTTCCCGTAAAGATCATGAACCGTCAGGCGGACTCCGTACCTCGCTTCAATTCCCCGGAGGAGACGTTCCGGACCGGAAATCCCCTCCGGCGGTTCCCGAAGTTTGAAAAATTCCATTTTCCCGTTCTTTCAGCCGTTTTTGATAAAAATACAACCGTTTCAGAAATTGTCAAATCGGGAAACAGGAGCTAAAATGGCAATCGGGAGCAAGGTTCTGAACAGAAAGGAGAAGATCATCCATGGATTTCGTGCAGGAGCAGGCGAGAAGAATCCCTGTCAAAGGGACGTTTGATGTCATTGTCGCGGGAAGCGGTCCCTCCGGAGTCTCCGCGGCGCTGAGAGCGGCGGAGTGCGGAGCGGAAACGCTGCTGATCGAACAGAACGGATGTCTCGGCGGCATGTGGACCGCGGGACTGCTCGGATGGATGATCGACCACGATAAAACCGAAAGCCGTCTGCTGATCCGTCTGAAAACGGAACTTCGGAAGCGCTGTTCCGCAGCGGGTTCCCCTCCGTGTTCCGGATCGTTCGCCTTTGAACCGGAGTGCATGAAGCTGCTGCTGGAGGAGCTCTGCGAGGAAGCGGGCGTTCATCTCCGGCTTTATACGACGGTTGCGGGAACGATTCTCCGCGAGGGCGGCGCCATCGACTGCGTCCTTACGGAATCCAAATCGGGACGCGAGGCCTGGAGAGCGAAACTCTTCCTTGATGCGACCGGAGACGGGGATCTGGGAGCTCTCTCCGGAGCCTCCTTTGATGCCGGAAGTTCGGAGGAGGGACGCTTTCAGCCGATGTCGATGCTCGCCGTTCTGACCGGAATCCGTCTTCCGGAGATCCTCCGGTATGTCAACGGCTGCACGCCTCGCGCGGAGGCGGTCGGCAATCTTCACGATCTTCTTGCGGCGAACGGTGCGGAACCAAGCTATCACGACGCTTCGCTCTTCTTCCTTTCCGATGAGCTTTTCCTTCTGATGGCGAATCACGAGTACCGGGTTTCCGGCTGCGACGCCGATGATCTGACCCGATCCGCCATCGCCGCACGCCGGGAGATCCATTCGCAGATTGCCGCGCTGCGGCGGAGCGGTCCCGAATGGAGACATCTCACGGTGGCGTGCACGGCGGAGCGGATCGGCGTCCGGGAGGGCCGGCGCATCCGGGGACTCTATTCGGTTTCGCTTGCGGATCTTCTGGAGGGGCGCCGTCAGCCGGACGCCATCTGTCATGTCAGGGCGGGAATTGATGTCCACGCGCTGAATCCCTCCTTTTCCAACGGATTTGCCGACCACAAATACAAGTCGAAGCCCTACGACATCCCCCTGCGGTCACTGATCTCCGCGGATGTCCCGAACCTGATCCTCACCGGACGGTGCATCAGCGGCGATTTTTACGCTCATGCCAGCTACCGTGTCACCGGCAACATGGTTCCGCTGGGAGAGGCCGCCGGCGTTCTGGCCGCATTGTCCGCGCGGGAAAACCGGCCCCCTGCGCGGATCCCGTATGAACGACTCAGACAGAATCTCTGAAGCCGAAAGCTTACCGGTCCGGAAAGATCCGTTTCCCCGCCCGTTCCGCCCGGAGGGAGAAGTCCCGTTTCGCAATCGTGAGAAGCAGTTCGCCCTTCCGGTCGGGAACCCGGACGATCCAGGCATCGCGCGCATCCCGGACCGACGCGCTCTTCCCGACTTCGGACTCCTCCGAGGTCCGGTACGGACGGATCAGGGTGATGAACACCCCGTGTTCCGTTTTTTCCGGGGAATCGGCGGTCAGATGGTGCTGAACGAGTTTCAGATACGGCATCGGCGGAGGATCGAACCTGTCGGTCTGACTCAGACGAAGTCCGGCGGGATGGAGAAACTCCACACGGCAGTGGAAATCGCCGTTGTGTACGCGGATATCGCGCTGATCTTTGATCTCCATCCGGTTCAGCGCGTGAAGATGCCAGTTGAAAATCGAAGGAGTCTTTGCTTCCAGCGTATCCACGATCAGAATCACGGAGGGTTTCAGAAAAAGAATCTGACGGCGGAAGGAACGGAGGCGTCCCTCATAGGATTCCGCGGCCTCGCCGCAGACGTAGTCGGCTTCCCGGGAGGAGGAGAAACCGGTGATTGCGCCTCTTGCCGAACGCGACATCTTTTTCTGCCCGATTCCGTTGACCGTAATGTTGTTTTCGGATTTGGTCTCCCACATCCAGTTGCGATGAAACTCGCTGGCCCAGTTGTCCCGCTCTCCGGAGCGGATCAGCAGACGCTCCCCGCCCATGCTCAGAAGAAAACTGTTGTTGGCGTCGTATCCATGACTGGTTGTCCCGTTCGCGGGCGATGACTTGAACTGAATCTGCGTGTTCTCTTTCGCATCGGTAAGACTGGTATTCAGAATGGCCAGTCCGTTCCCGCGGAACAGACGCGAAAGCGGAAGATCGGTCGGAGCCCTGGACGGAACGGCGGGACGCGACGCCCGCAAAAATTCAAGATAACAGACCTCCTTCTGCGCAGGTCCGATCCGTTCGGCATACCACTGGTAATACGGATTGTTGGAAAGCGAGGCAAGACTTTTCATCGTCAATGCGTGCTGGCGGCGTTCCTTGTGAGCCAGATCCCCGAATCCGCCGCCCCGGGTGAAGGGGGGCATCTGATAGAGAGCGTAATCGCCGGTTCTGCGGAAAAACGGTTTGCGGGAAATGTCGATCCGGAAGGTGTTTTCCAGAATGTCGCCCCACCAGAAAAAACGGTCGAGATATTCCCGCCAATACCAGATGCCCTCGTGCCAGCCGCCGTCGTTGTCGCCCCAGACGGGATAGACGCAGAAATAGACGTTCATGGCTCCGTCGATCCAGTCGGCCGCCTCGGGAATCTCGCGGTAAAAGACCACGCCCGCCTCCCCGAGAAAGTGCCACAGCCGGTTTTTATGACTGTTGTACGGACGATAGAAATGACTCGGATACAGCATCCGGTACGCCTCCTGTCCGCGAATGCGGATCACGTTCCGGCACTGTTCGCGTTCCGCTTCCGAAAGCAGATCATGAACAAAACTGTATGTCCGGGAGAAGCGGGAAAGATACGGCATTCCGGCCTCGTCATTGTAGCGGATGGAGGTGGAGCCGCGGGGATCCCATTTTGCGCATTCAAGCAGAATCTTTTTGGCGGCGTCGCCGTACCGCCGGTCGCCGGTGATCCGCCACGCATACCCCAGTTCGGCGGCTCCGCCGAGCGTCTTCAGAATGCGCATCCGGTTCCCCCACCAGATCTTCTGCCACTGACGGGAGGGACTTTTCACGTCCGGTGGATATCGGGGCGGTTCCGAGGTCTCCGGCGGATTCTTCAGCAGAGCTTCGCAGACCGCGGTCATGCGGGAGGTCTCCTGCTTCAGTTTCCCCTCAGCCAGCCGGCGGAACTCCGGAAGCTGTTCCGGACGGATGAAGATCCGGGGATGTTCCGACGGAATGCGCGAAAGCAGTTCCCGCTGTTCCGGTTTCGGATTGGAAAGCGCGTCGGATGAAATTTCAAACCGGCGGACGGAGCTCCAGTTCGATTTCCGTCCGTCCTTCCCCGTAAACCGGACTCGCCAGAACCAGCGTCCCGACTCCATCTCCCGCGAAGGACAATAAACATTCCAGCGGAGTTTGGAAACGGTCTGTGCATTCTGAAAATCGCCGGTCCGGGCATACTGAAGTTCATAGGAGACTGCGCCTGTCTGATCTTTCCAGACAAAGGGCGCCGGGGTCACTTCGCAGACCTCTCCCGTCGCCGGATGGAATCCCCATTCATCTTCCCGCGCGGGCCCCTCCGGAAATTTCCTCTGCGCTCCTTCCGCCGCCAGTGTGACAAGGACAAAAAGAATGAAACAAAATTTCGCTTTCATCAGAAAAGAATCCTCCATTCGTCAATTGTTCGCAGCCGTGGACCAGAAATAACCGAGAGTCGAATTGTACCAGAAGTTTTCCGGTATGACCGGATACTTCATCAGAACACTGTGACCGTCGGCGAAGGCGACGTTTGCCCCCATTTTTCCGGAATGCCGCCAGCTTCCGGTCCCGGTGGTCGCGGACATGACCATCTGCGCCCGTTCGATCGCTCCGGGATCGGGCGAGTAGGTCTTCCAGATGGAGACATCAAAAAACGCCGCTCTTGCCGAAGGTCGCTTGATCCTGGTGATCTTCATCTCCGGCCCTCCCACGGCGGAGGCAAATCCGCTGCGCTTTCCGTCGCTTCCGGCATTGATCCCGTAGTGGATTCTCGAACAGGTGGGGGAAAACGGTCCGCTGGACGGACAGGCAAACACTTTCCGTGGCAGATAGAGCTGTGACTCATAGGAACTGCCCGGATTCAGCGCCTTCAGGGAACAGTTGTCGGAAATCGTTCCTCCTCCGCCCGCTTCCGGAAGAAAGGAGCCCGCAAGCACATCCTGCCACTTCGCCGCATAAGGATTTTCCGCCGTCGGCAGATTCCGGCTGACGGCGGGGACCACATCGTTGTTCTGGGAAACATACATTGTCATCATCACTCCGATCTGTTTCAGATTCGATGCACACTGGATCTCCCGCGCTTTCTCCCGGGCGCTGCTCAGGGCGGGAAGCAGAAGACCGGCAAGAATGGCAATGATTGCAATTACTACCAGAAGTTCAATTAATGTAAAACTTTTCAGCGCGTTTCGGAATGAAAAAAGGGATATGCCGTTTTTTCGTTTCTGTTTCATTTTCTCCATCCTCATTATTTGATTGGTTTGCAAACTTCCGCATACGGGTTCAAGTTGGTTTCGACGGCGGCCGGCAGGTGCCCGCATCGACGAATTCATAATTCCGGACGCAGGGTTTCTCCGGTTTTTCCCCCCGGATCTTCCGTAACAGATATTCCGCCGCCTGCACGGAGAAATCCGCCACATTGATCCGGAAACAGGTGTATTCCCTGACAATTTTGAGCGTTTCCCTGCTGTAAAGTTCAAAATAATCGTCCAGCACCACCACGGAGAGATCCCCGGGGACGTGGAGTTTGCAGGCTTCGAGTCCGCGGCTGACAAGTGGCTGTGTCAGTCCGCTCCCGAGAATTACCGCATCGGGCCGTTCCCGCGAAGCAAAATACCGGGGCAGCTGCTCCTCCAGACCGTTGGTCACCACCCATTCCGGATTGACCGGAAGACGCAGTTCCCACATCGTCTTCAGGAAAAATTCCCGCCGGAACCGATTGGGAATGATGTTGTCGCGATCCAGCAGAAATCCGATCTTCGTATGGCCCAGCGAGGCCAGATACCGGACCGCATCATGAACCAGCTCCTCGTTGGAGTATCCGAACGAGTAATCGGCAAGCTCCTCCTGAACCGTGCTCAGCAGGAAAAGCGGAACCCCCTTTGCATGAATCCTCTGAATCGCCTCCCGGGAGAAATTTCCCTGATTGTAAACGAGCAGACCGTTCAGACGATATTCCGCAATCGCGGATTCCAGCTGGTCAAAGGTTCGGATCAGCGGCAGAAGATCACATTCGTTCCGATGACAGAAGGTCCAGAGCTCCCCGAAAATGCGCTTGCTGTAATCATGAGGCTCCGCGACGAATCCGATTCGCGGACGGCGCAGCGGTTCCGGATTCGCTATGTACGTTCCCGATCCGCGCCTCCGGACTGCGTATCCTTTCGACTCCAGATCGTTCATGACGGCAATCACGGTTGCCACGGAAAGACCGGTCTGTTTTGCAAACGCCCTCTCTCCGGGCAGACGTTCCCCGGGCTTCAGCTTGCCCGCGGCAATCTGACTGATCAGCTGATCGGCAATCCGGCGGTACTTCGGTCCCTTTCCCGTCTCCGTCTGTAACAGCAGGTGCTCCATGTGTTGTCTTCCTTGTGTTTCGCAGGTATCATTATACTCCAAAACAAAAAAAATGTCAATAGAATAGATGTAGTTTTTTAGAAAAATAATTACACTGGTGTAATTTAGAAAACCGGATCCATTCCCGTCCAGAGGGGAGAGCGGCATGGAATGCGGAAAAAGAAAATTCGATTCCGAAGTTTCGGGGTCCAGCTTGTAATTTTGCATTTTTCCGTGTATATTTTCGCGAAGAGGAAAGGCAACATTCAACCCAACCAAACCCAAGGAGTAGAAAAATGCAATTTACTCATGAAGTCGAGCAGATGTGCTGCGTCGCCAAGGGGCCGAAAAACCCTCCCGCTCCGATTCCGCAGGAAGGCGGATGGACCCACGTTAAGGAAATCAATCAGATTTCCGGTCTTACCCACGGCGTGGGCTGGTGCGCCCCGCAGCAGGGCGCCTGTAAGCTGACGCTGAACGTCAAGGACGGCATCATTCAGGAAGCTCTGGTGGAGACCATCGGCTGCTCCGGCATGACACACTCCGCCGCCATGGCCGCGGAAATTCTTCCGGGCAAAACCATTCTGGAAGCGCTGAACACCGACCTGGTCTGCGATGCGATCAACACGGCCATGCGCGAACTCTTCCTTCAGATCGTCTACGGTCGCACCCAGACGGCTTTCTCCGAAGGCGGACTGCCCATCGGCGCCGGACTCGAGGACCTCAAACAGCTTCGTTCCATCACCGGAACCATGTACGGAACCAGTGCAAAGGGCGTCCGGTATCTGGAAATGGCCGAAGGGTATGTCACAGGGCTTGCGCTCGATGAGGAAAACAAGGTCATCGGCTATGAATTCGTCAATCTCGGCAAGATGATGGAAGCCGTCAATTCCGGCAAGGAAGACGTCCTCAACATGCCGGTCAAGGATTTCGTCAAGAAGTTCCAGAAGACCTACGGACGCTTCGCCGACGCTGTGAAAGTCATCAACCCGCGCAAAGCATAAGGAGTAGTCATCATGCCATTGTTTGAAAGCTATGAACGCCGGATCAAACAGATCAACAAATTTCTGAATGATAACGGAATCGCTTCCATTGAAGAAGCGGAAAAAATCTGCAAGGACAAAGGCCTCGACATCTATCAGCGGGTCAAGGATATTCAGCCGATCTGCTTTGAAAATGCCTGCTGGGCTTATCTGGTCGGTGCCGCTGTCGCGATCAAGCGCGGTCAGACGGTTGCATCCGAAATCGCCAAGACTCTGGGTGAAGGGCTTCAGTCCTTCTGCATTCCCGGATCCGTTGCCGATGACCGCAAAGTCGGTATCGGACATGGAAATCTCGCATCCATGCTTCTTCAGGACAAGACCAAATGCTTTGCGTTCTGTGCCGGTCATGAGTCCTTTGCCGCCGCGGAAGGCGCCATCGGACTGGCAAAATCCGCCAACAAAGCGCGGAAAGAGCCTCTCCGCGTCATTCTGAACGGCCTCGGCAAGGATGCGGCGGAAATCATCTCCCGCATCAACGGCTTCACCCATGTCGAAACCAAATTCGACTACAAGACCGGAGAACTCAAGGTCACGAAGGAAAAAGCCTACTCCACCGGTGCCCGTGCCGCGGTTCGCTGCTATGGCGCTGACGATGTCCGCGAAGGCGTCGCCATCATGTGGAAAGAGGATGTGGATATTGCCATCACCGGAAACTCCACCAATCCGACTCGTTTCCAGCATCCTGTCATGGGAACCTACAAGAAAGAGCGTATTGAAGCTGGCAAGCCCTTCTTCTCCGTTGCCTCCGGCGGCGGAACGGGCAGAACTCTTCATCCGGACAACATGGCTGCCGGTCCCGCCTCCTATGGCATGACGGACACCATGGGAAGAATGCACTCCGATGCTCAGTTCGCCGGGTCCTCTTCCGTTCCCGCCCACGTCGAAATGATGGGATTGATCGGGATGGGCAACAACCCGATGGTCGGTGCGTCTGTTGACGTCGCCGTCGCTGTCGAACAGGCAATGAAGAAGGCGTAAGACTTCTTTCCCCTGCTTGAAAGCTGAAGACAGAGCCGTTCCATGAAAACTGGAACGGCTCTTTTTTATTTGCAGAAAAACTTCCGGTATTTGTCTGCCGGAGGAATCAGAACGGGAAAATGCGGGAGCATTTTTCCCGGGTCAAGGACGGTGTCCTTGTCGCGGTCCAGCGGCGAGACGCTGGCCGTGCGCAGCACGGAATCTTTTGAACAGTCGTAAAAAAACGAAAAAAATCTTCCCGCATGGGAAATGAGAGTTTTACTTCCGGTACTTGTCTGCCGGAGGAATCAGAACGGAAAAATGCGGGAGCATTTTTCTCGGGTCAAGGACGATGTACTTGTCGCGGTCCAGCGGCGAGACGCTGGCCGTGCGCAGCACGGAATCTTGTTTTTCAAGAAGGAATGCGCCTGCGGGAAGATGCGCAGCACGGAATCTTGTTTTTCAAGAAGGAATGCGAGAGAAGAAAACCGCTTTGAAAAGCGGTTCTTCTCCCCTCGCGCTCCCCTCTTTCCCGAAACTTCTGACGCCTTTGCATCATCCGCAAAGGCTCTCACTTCGTGTTCCGTTTTCCAGGAGGGATGGAAATATTAGGCGTTCAACGCCTCGGGATACAGCGATTTGATGATTCCCAATTCCAGACCGCGAATTTCCGCAAGACCTTTCAGGCGGCCGATCGCCGTATAACCGGGATTCGGACACGGGGGTTTGGAAAGATCATCCAGCATGGTGTGTCCATGATCGGGGCGGAAAGGAATCCGCCAGTCGGGACGACCCTCTTTTTTGCGGCGGAGCTGCTCTTCAATAATCGCTTTGACAAGGCCGTACATATCGACACAGCCTTCCAGATGATTCGCTTCAAAGAAGTTGCCCTCGCTGTCATGCTGAGTGCTCCGAAGATGAATGAAGCCGACACGCGAAGCACAGGATTTGAACATTTCCACGATGTTGTTGTCGAGTCTTCCGCTGAAGCTTCCCGCACAGAAACAGATGCCGTTGGCCGGAATATCGACCATATTCAGAAGAACTTTGATATCCTCCTGCGTGCTGAAGATGCGCGGCAGTCCGAGAATGGAACGCGGCGGATCATCCGGATGAATCACCATCACACAACCCGCCTCCTGCGCCACGGGAGCAACTTCGGAAAGGAAATATCGGAGATTCGCCTTGAGATCCTCTCGGGTCACATCGGCATAACGGGCAAGCATCGCGCGGATGTCATCCAGCGTAACGCCCTTGAAGCCCGGGAAGTTGTCAATGATGCCGCGAGTCAGCGTATCGCGCTGCTCTTCCGAGAGACTTTTGAAATACTCTTCCGCTTTTTTCACCATTTCGGGCGCATAATCCATTTCCGCGCCGGCGCGTTTCAGAATAAAGATTTCAAACGCGGCAAACTCTTTCTGATTGAAGAAGAGCGCCTCGGACCCATCGGGAAGCTTGTAATGCAGATCCGTCCGGATCCAGTCCAGCACGGGCATGAAATTGTACGTGATGATCTTCACGCCGCATTTTCCGAGATTGCGCAGAGACGTTTTGTAGTTTTCAATGTATTGGAGATAGTTTCCGGAGCGGACCTTGATGTCCTCGTGAACCGGAAGACTCTCCACCACGTTCCAGATCAGTCCCGCATCCTCGATTTTCTTCTTGTAAGCCAGAATCTCCTCGACGGGCCAGACCTCTCCGTAGGGAATATGATGAAGCGAACTGACCACACCCTTCGCCCCCGTCTGCCGCACATACTCCAGAGGCACCGGATCCTTGGGTCCGTACCAGCGGAACGATTCTTCCATGAACATAATTTTATTCTCCTTCCTTGTTTTGGAAAATCACTACGCATAGTTTATCATCTCATCTCCCTTTTTACAAGCCGGACCCGTCCGGCTTCCAATGCAAAAATATGGAGAAAATGATTCCGGGATCTTCCGCGGATTCCAAACCTCATCCGCTCCTTCCATCCTCTCGAGGGAGTTTCTTCGGGAAAGATGGAAAACGTGGTTGACTTTTCTTTTTTTATGGTATGATTAGAATCGGCGGAGCGGTTTCCGCCTGAAAAACAACCATTCAACATCAACAAGGAGAGAAACACATGAAAAAACTTTTGGCTCTTGCACTTCTGGCAGCCGGATTCGTTGCGCTCCATGCGGCGGACGCGACCTTCCGGGTTGACGTGAACGGCGTCAAGGACAAAGTGAGCTTCACGATCCACCCGAACGAGGAGATGAACGCAGCTCCCCAGGGCTGGGTCAAACAGAACAAGGAATGCACCATCACTTACTGGGCGAAAAAGAAGGTCACTTCCTCCGACTGGGAAGATTATGAAATCAGCTTCACTCCCAAAACCTCCGGAACGGTGGGGATTTCGGTCGCCGGTCAGTGGGCACAAACGCAGGCTGCCCGCGCATGGGTTCTTGTCAACAAGGTGGAACTGAACGACAAACTGTACCCGAACGGCAATTTCACCAAGACTTTCAAAACCAAAAACGGTCAGGTGATTCCGAGTGGGTTCTGGCTTTCCGGCAAGGCGAAATATCTGCCGACGGCCGGGGAAAAAGGCACTCCCGCGGTTCTTGTCAACCATGACAACCGTCTTTCCTTCAATGTCAAGGTGGAAGCGGGAAAGAAATATGTGTTTGAATTCGAAGTCAAAGCGGCAACGCCGGATCAGGTGAAATAATCCGTCTGGCGGATTTTTCAGCTGAAATTCAGGGCGGCCATATCCCGGAAGATGTGGCCGCCCTTTCTATATTTTCCCCGAATCCGATTTGATTTGTTTTTTTACTGACAGTATAGTACCACTTTCTGAAAAATCAGCTCAGAGAGGTGCTCCGAATCGGTTTTTCAGAGACTCTTTGAACTGGAAACCAACACGGAAGGTCCGTGAAAATGAAATGTCCGAGATGCGCATGCCAGGATGACAAGGTGATTGATTCGCGTTCCATTAAAGATGGAGCCGGCGTCCGGAGACGGCGGGAATGCACCGGATGCGGATATCGGTTCACTACGTGCGAGGAGATCATTCCCAATGAACTCAAGGTTCTCAAACGCAGCGGACAGCGGGAAAACTTCGACCGGGAAAAACTCCGCGCCGGACTGGAAAAAGCCTGCTGGAAACGCGAAATCACTCAGGAACAGGTCGATGCTCTGGTGAACAAGCTGGTCTCGTCGATCGAAAACGACTACGACCGGGAGGTCTCCTCCGTGGAGATCGGAGCCCGCGCCATTGAGGCGCTCCGCGAACTGGACGAAGTGGCCTGCATCAGTTTCGCCTCCGTCTACAAGGATTTCAAAAATCTGGACGAGTTCATCAAGGAGATCCGAACGATGAACCGGGTCAAGAAAAAAGCGCTGGGCGGCAAATAATGAGCGATCGGAAGAGACGCTTTCTGAGATATGCCGGCCTGAGCCTTGTCCGCTGCGAGGATTTCCTGCGCCAGTGGCTCGGCAATCAGGGATATATTCTTCTGCTCAGCGTTGTGGTGGGACTGCTTTCGGGACTGGCGGCGGTCACGCTGAAAACACTCACGGAATCCTGTCATCATCTGGCGCGTCAGGCGGAAGGCAACTGGGTGGAATGGATCGCTCCGGCCCTGCCGGCGGCCGGCATTCTTTTCTGTGTGATTTTTGTCAAACTGTTTGTGAAGGGCTCCTACGACAAAAGCCTTGCCAATGTGATTGTCGCAACCACGAACGGCACCAGCGATATTCCGAAGCAGAAGACCTATTCCCATATCATCACCAGCGGGATCTGTGTCGGGCTCGGCGGTTCGGCGGGACTGGAGGCGCCGATTGCGCTGACCGGTTCGGCCATCGGATCCAACGTCGCCAAAGTGCTGCGCACGGGACTGGAGACCAGAACTCTGCTGCTGGCATGCGGAGGCGGCGCGGGAATTTCCGCCATTTTCAACAGTCCGGTGGCGGGAGCTTTGTTCGCCTGCGAGATTCTTCTTCCCTCCTTTTCGGTTCCGGCGCTGGTGCCTCTGCTTCTGGCATCGGCCACGGCGGCGGTGCTTTCGGAAACGCTGTATGACAATCAGCCGTTTGTTCAGCTCAGCAGCGGCTGGAGCTCGGTGAACATTCCGTTCTATGTGGTGCTCGGCGTTCTTGCGGGACTGGTTTCGGCTTATACCATCAAGGGGTCGATCTATCTGGGAAAGCGGTGGGCAGTCCTGAAAAATCCGTGGCTGAAGGCTCTGACGGGCGGAGCGATTCTGTATGTCCTGTTCCTGTTTCTTCCCGCGCTGAAAGGGGAGGGGTACGCCTTTATTTCCGCCATTGTGGACGGCAATGACAGCGTCATTATGAAATACTCTCCGTTCGGGGAGTATATCGGCACGGGCTGGCTTTTCCTGGGAATCTGCGTGCTGCTGGTTCTGCTGAAGGTGTTTACGGCGTCGGCGACGCTGGAATCGGGGGGCGACGGCGGAATCTTTGCTCCGTCGATGTTCATTGGAGCGTTCACGGGGTTCTGTCTGGCGCGGTTTGTGAACATGGTGGCGCCGTCGCATCAGCTGAGCGAAGTCAACTTCATTGCGGTCGGCATGGGCGGCGTGATCGCCGGCGTCATGCACGCGCCGATGACGGGAATGTTTCTGATTGCGGAGATCACGGGAGGATACCGATTGTTCATTCCGCTGATGATCGTCGCCTCGCTTTCCTGTTTCATTTCGAAGAAGATCGCGAAATACAACGTTTACAAATCGGTGATTCAGCTTCGCGGGGGCGCACCGGAGCCGAATCCGACGGCGCTGATGCTGGATCGGGTCAAGGTGGGCGACCTGGTGGAAAACGACTACCTTCCGGTTTCGGTTTCCGACAATCTGCGGACGCTGCTGAAAGATGTGATGACCTCCCGGCGGAACATCTTTCCGGTTCTGGATGAGAACGGGAAAATCGTGGGGATCGTGACGCTGGACGATGTGCGGCCGTTTCTGCTGGATTCGAATCTGTACGATGTGGCGCTGGTTTACGATGTGATGTCCAACGCGCCGCCTGTGCTGGATGCCAGCGACACCCTTGCCGCGGCGACCCGTTTGTTCGAGAGTCTGAACACCTGGCTGGTGCCGGTCACCAGGGAGGGGCGGTATATCGGCTTCGTCTCGAAAACCGGCGTTTTCGACAAGTACCGGGAACTGCTGAGAAATCAGAAGGAGCTTTTCTGAGGAGGCATCATGATTCAACTGAGCAATACCGCGATAATGATTGTCCGGCCGGATTCCTCTTCGATTCCGTTCGATGTGGAGGACATCCAGACCCGGATTATCCGGGCGTGCATTGCGGCGGGCGAGACCGAATCATGGATTGCGGGCGACATTTCGCTTTCCGTGGAGTTCGCGCTGCTCTCGACCAAGAGCAGATTCATCAAGGAGAGCGATCTGAATCATCTGATTGTCCGGGCGCTGGAGGACTCCGGATATCCTCATGTGGCGGCGGAGTTCAAGCGGAGCGCCCCGGTTGCGCCGCCTTCCGACCTTCCGGTGAATGAGAAGTCGATCCGGACCACCGTGGCCGCCAGTCTCTCCCTCTCCGGGGAGAAACTGGAGACGATTGTTTCCAAAGTGGAAGCGGCCTTGCGCGCGATCGGATTCGACCGCTGCTCCCCCCGTCTGATGCTGGAGCTTGCCCGGCAGTTCCGCGACCGGGAGACCGCGGTCCTTCCGCCGCTGGCGCTCAAGACCCATCCGCTGAAACCGGGGGGAGACATTCTGCTTCTTCAGCAGTCCGATTTCCGGGAGCTGGGGTCGCTGAACCTGAAGGATCTTTTTGCGGGGGGCTCGCTTCGTCTTTACGGGATCAGCCGTCTGTTTCCGGCTTTGCGGATCGACGTCTCCTTTCCGTGCTTTGCCGATGCGATGGAGCTCTCCAAGCCGGTATCGGAGCTGGCGCTGCTTGCTTCCTGGAACCGTCTTCTTTCCGGAATCGACGAGCTCTGCGAAAAGGCCGATCATTTCTGTCGTTCGGAGGAGCTGCCGGTGGCGCTTCCGCTCCCGCTCTGCCTGAACTTCCGCGAAGCGCTGCGCTTTGCGGCGGAGTACATGAACTGTACGCCGACGACCGTCACCGAGTGCATCCGCGGCGTTCTGAACGACTTCACCGGCGCACTCGAACGCAAACCCTTCAAAATCAACGTGGACTGACCGGTTATCCGGGACAGGGTTCCCGTGGAGGATCCTCCGCAGAATGCCGCAACTGATTGAAACGCTCTTCCAGCTTCCCGAATCGAACTTTCCGACACCGTTGAAACTCTATTCGGCGGGCATCACGCATCCGGATCCGAACTACCGGATCCACCGGGAGAAGCCGGATCTGATTGTTCTGGAATATGTGGTTTCCGGAGAGGGGCATCTGGAGATCGACGGTCTGCGTTACGATGTGACCGCGGGCGATGTCTATCTTCTGCACCCCTACACCTGTCAGGACTATTGGTCCGACCGCTCCCGTCCCTGGGAGAAGATCTGGTTCAATCTGAACGGAGATCTTGTGAAGAATCTGATTGACGCTTATCAGCTGAAGAACATCACGCTCTTCCGCCGGTGTCCGCTGGAAGGGGAGTTCCGCGCGGCGCTGGAAATCGTGCGGAAGCGGGAAAAGGGCGCCTATACGGAACTGGCCCTTGCGCTGCATCGGATCTTCGCGGCGTTGAATGAATGGCGCCAGGAGCATCCTGAGACGCGGAAGTCGCCGGAGGGACTGAAACTGAAGGAGTTTCTGGACCGGAACTGGCGGAGGGACATTTCCCTGGAGGAACTCGGAAGGCAGATTTCGCGTTCGCGCTCGCAGGCGATCCGGATCTTCCGCCGCGACTGGCGGACCACGCCGTATCACTACATTCAGGAACAGCGCTACCGCCTCGCCCGGGAGTATCTGGAAAACACGGACTGCAAAATCGCCGAAATCGCGGAACTGACCGGTTTCAAGGATGAGTTCTATTTTTCCAACTGGTTCAAGAACATCGCCGGGATGTCTCCGGCGTTCTACAAGAAGAAGTTCCGCAGTCCTTTCTGACGCTGCGCAACACCCCCTGCGCTTGGATCGGAAAAACGGAAGAAACAACGGGAGCGGATTTTCGAACTTGAAAAATCACAATCCGGAAGTATCTTACAGAGAAGATCATCAGGAACGTCTTAACGATTCAACAGCAAAGAGAGGGCTCAATTATGAAAAAAGCAATGCTGGCTTTTCTTGCGGCAGTACTCGCGGTCACCTGCGGAGTTTCCTTCGCGGCGGAACAGGCGCAGAACGATGCGGCCAATCCGGCAAAACGATCCATCTTCCAGATCGGATTCTTTCCGGGGGTTCCGGGCTCGACCAAGTATTACAATGTCTACGGGTTCAAAATCGGCGCGCCGATGGTTGACGGCTACAACTGGGTTTACGGTGTGGAGGCGTCGGTCCTTTACAGCGGAACGTTCCATATCAAAGGCTGTCAGGCGACTCTGGCGGGGCCGACCATTGCGATCCGTGTGGAAGGAATGCAGGCGGCCACCGGACCGGCGTTTGTCAAACAGCTGATCGGTTTTCAGGCGTCGCCGTCTCCGGTGATTCTGGAGTACGGGTACGGCTGTCAGGCGGGTGCGGCCTCCATTGCCAACCGTTTCAAGGGATTCCAGACCGGCGCGGTTACGGTGGCGTACAACCAGCTCGACGGTTTCCAGTTCGGCGTGGTGAATATTGTGGATGAGGTTTTCCGGGGCTGCCAGGTGGGTGGAGTCAACATTGTGACCGGTTCGTTCAAAGGCTGTCAGGTGGGCGTGGTGAATATTGCAACGCAGGGCGGCTTCCAGGTCGGCGGAATCAACATCATGCCCGATGCGCTGATTCCGGTTCTTCCGTTCTTCAACTATGCTCCGGCGCCGGAAAAGGCCGCCAGATAACGTCCCATTCAAAGAGGAGAAAAAAACATGAAATTTTTTCTTTCCATTCTGACGGTGTTTGCTCTGCTGACTTCCGTTTATGCGCAGACGGCGCAGAAAGCCGCCGCGCAGGCCCCGGAAAAAACGGGGAGCGATTATGAATTTTTCTCGCTGGCGTTCTTCCCCGGGGTTTCCACCTCGCCGGACTATGTGGATGTGTATGGAGTGAGACTGGGTGCGCCCGTCTCCTTCGGCGATCATTCGTTTGTGGCGGGTGCGGAACTGGCGGTGCTTGCCGCGATGACCTCCGGAATTTACGGACTTCAGTCGGCCGGTCTGTTTGTCACGGCGGACCGGGTGGAAGGCGTTCAGTTTTCCATTGTGAACAATGCGAAAAAGGTGTATGGTCTGCAGCTGGGGCTGGTGAATCTTTCCGAGGATGCGGCGTTCCAGATCGGTCTGGTCAACTACATCAAGAACAGCAAGGTTCCGTTTCTTCCGATTCTCAATGTCTGCTTCTGAGAGAGGCGCTTTGTTCGAACGGACGGCTTTTCCGCCGTCCGTTTTTTTTTATTTTCCGCTGCAGGGAACGCATTCGATTTTCCGGGACCGCCTCCAGATGTCGGCGAGTTCGGAAAAGGTCATATTGAGTCCGGGAAGCGGAAGATCGGGAGCGATTTCCGCGGAGGGCAGAATCACGAAATCGCGCCTGGTGATCTCCGGATGCGGCAGGGTCAGGCGCTCGGTTTTCCGGATCAGATTTCCCATCACCAGAATATCAATGTCCAGCGGGCGCGAGACCCAGTGCGGATGATTTGCGGGACGTCCCGCCTCCACTTCCAGACGCTGAATCAGAGTCAGCAGATCCTCCGGCGCCGCGTTCCAGGTTCCGAGAACAGATCGGTTCCGGAAATCGGGCGCTCCCGGCTCGCATCCCATCGCCGCGCTGCGGTAGATCCGCGAGCATGCGGTCGGATGAAATCCGCCTTTTTCCAGATTCCGCAGCGCGGAATCAAACGTTTTCTCCACATTGCCGAGATTTCCACCGAAGGAAAGCAGAACCGGATTGGCATCGGTCATGACCGTTATCTCCTTTTTTGTCTGAAGCGCGGGAAAAGAGAGTTTTTCCCATGTCACGGGATCATACTGCGCAATTCCGGAGGAATCAAGCCGGAAAACGGAGCCGGCCTCTTTTTTTTCGCATTTTCCTGCGCACGGAAACGGAGAACAGGAAAAGGAGGCTGGAGGGATCGGCAGAGACGTTTTTGAAGTGAAATGTTTCACAATCAAAAGGTCCCCCATTCTTTCCAATGCGCGGAAACTTGAAAAAAAGCCGGATTGGTGGTATAGTATGTATTTAAGGTACAAACAACTCTAACCGGAGGTTACGAATGAAAGAAATCAATGCAGCCCCGAACCACGCGAAACTCGTGGCCTGGGTCAAGGAATGGGCCGCCCTGTGCGAGCCTGACGCCATCTACTGGTGCAACGGAACAAACACGGAATACTATGGACTGTGCGAGGAAATGGTTCAGTCCGGCCTTGCGACCAGACTGAACAGCAAGCTCCGTCCGGACTGCGTTCTTTTCCGCAGTGATCCGTCCGACGTCGCCCGCGTCGAAGCCCGTACCTTCATCGCTTCCGAAAAAGAGGAAGACGCCGGCCCGACCAACCACTGGATTGATCCCAAGAAACTCAAAGCGGAAATGACCGCTCTGTACAAGGGCTGCATGCACGGCAGAACCATGTATGTGATTCCGTTCTCGATGGGCCCGGTGGGTTCGAACATTGCGAAAATCGGCGTGGAGATCACGGACTCCGCTTACGTTGTGATCAACATGCATGTGATGACGCGCGTCGGTGATGCGGTCCTGGATGTTCTCGGCACGGATGGGGAATTCGTTCCGTGCGTGCACTCCGTCGGCAAGCCGCTGGAAAACGGCGCGAAGGACAACGGCGTCTGGCCGTGCGCTCCGATGGAAAAGAAATACATCGCCCAGTTCCCGGAAACGAAAGAGATCTGGTCGTTCGGTTCGGGATACGGCGGAAACGCGATTCTCGGAAAGAAATGCCTTGCGCTGCGTATTGCGTCGGTTCAGGCCCGCGAAGAGGGCTGGATGGCCGAGCACATGCTGATCCTCAAGCTGACGAATCCGGAAGGCAAAGTCAAATATGTCACGGGTGCGTTCCCGTCGGCCTGCGGCAAGACCAACCTCGCGATGCTCATTCCGACGATTCCGGGCTGGAAAGTCGAAACGATCGGCGACGATATCGCCTGGATGAAGTTCGGCAAGGACGGCAAACTCTATGCCATCAATCCGGAAAACGGTTTCTTCGGTGTTGCGCCGGGAACCTCGATGCACTCGAACAAGAACGCGATGCTCTCCTGCAGAAAAGAGACAATCTTCACGAACTGCGCTCTCCGTTCCAACGGCGACATCTGGTGGGAAGGCATCGACATTCCGCTGGAGCCGGGCGAAAAGCTCATCGACTGGAAGGGCAATGTCTGGGAAATGGGTCAGACCGATGCGGACGGCAAACCGGTGAAGGCGGCGCATCCGAACGCCCGTTTCTCCGCCCGTGCGAAGAACTGCCCGGCGATCGCGTCCAACTGGGAAGATCCTGCCGGCGTTCCGATTGATGCGTTCCTCTTCGGCGGACGTCGTCCCTCTACGCTTCCGCTGGTCTATCAGGCGCTCTCCTGGGAACATGGTGTGATGATCGGTTCCTCGGTCGGATCCGAAGTGACGGCCGCCGCGCTCGACGTGAAGGCCGGAACGGTCCGTCGCGACCCGTTCGCCATGCTTCCGTTCTGCGGCTACAACATGGGCGACTACTTCCAGCACTGGCTCGACATCGGGAAACATCCGGGAGCCCAGCTGCCGAAGATCTTCTGCGTGAACTGGTTCCGCAAGACCGCCGACGGCAAGTGGCTCTGGCCCGGATTCGGCGACAACAGCCGTGTCCTCAAATGGATCTTCGAACGCTGCGACGGCGAAGGCAAAGCGGTGGAAACCCCGATCGGCTACATGCCGACCCTGGATGCCATCGACCGCACCGGCATCGAAAACGAAGTCACCGAAGCCGATATGAAAGAGCTTCTCTACTTCGACAAGGAAGGCTGGAAGAAAGAAGTTGAGATGATCAAGGAGCACTACAAGAAGTTCGACCGTCTTCCGGTGGAACTCGCCAATCAGCTCAAGGCTCTTGAAGCCCGTCTTGAAAAATAATACCGCAATTGCGGCAACAGCGGGCCTGCCGGATTCTGACCGGCAGCCCGCTTTTTCCTCTCTCTCCGCACTCCGGACAACGCGGTCCGGATGACGGAAATCTGGCGGGAACAACCGCGGACTGAATCCGCGGAAAGCCGGCCCCGTCCGACAGAGCAGGATTCCCTTCACACTTCCCGTTCCGCAGATCGCCGGGAACCATTTTCCGGAGTCCGGACAGGAAATTTTTCCAGAAATTCCGCCGGCTGTTTTTCCCGATGCCGGGACTTCACCGGAACCAGTTCCGCATCGTCCGGCAACCACGATTCCGGGAAGAAATACAGCAGATGCAGCGGGAAACGAACATTCGATATCTGGAAAGCGTCGATTCCACAAACACCTATGCGGCCGACCACTTTGACTCGCTGGCTGATGGAACGCTGATCGTTGCCGAAACCCAGAGTTCCGGTCATGGCCGACTGGGAAGAAAATGGCACTCTCCGCGGGGCAACATCTATGCCTCCTTTGTCATGAAGGATCTGTTCGGGGAGCCGTTTCATGCAACGATGGTCTCCTCCCTGGCGGTTCTGTCGGTTCTGAACGATCTGGTTCCGGGGCATGGGGCCTACATCAAGTGGCCGAATGACATTTTCATCGGGAACCGGAAACTGAGCGGAGTTCTCTGCGAAGGCGTGCTCCGGAAGGGAGCGCTGGCGGGGATTATCTGCGGGATCGGAGTGAACGTCAATCTTCCCGAAGAGGAGCTGGAACGGATCGGCCAGCCGGCAACCTCGCTCCTGATCCAGACAAAATGCAAAATTAATTTAAAAATCTTTGCGGAAAAACTGGCTGTTTATCTGAACTGGTATTATATTATCGGGATTAACGACCGGGAACGTCTGTTCGGCTTATGGAAACGGGAAAACCGGATCATCGGCCGGCGCGTAACGCTTCAGCCGCCGCACGGACCAGCCTGCGAAGCCCTCGTCAGGGATATTTCCGACGACGGCAAACTGCGGATTGAAAAGGAGGACGGCTCCCAGCAGGAATTTGCCTGCGGCGATGTGAAACTCCTTCCCGGCATGGAAAACGGTGCGTGACGTCAGATCCTCACGGCGGCCTGTCGCGGGAATCTGACGGAATACACCCGAAAAGAAACACCCCAACAACCAAAGGAAGCAAGTTATGATCTTGGATGGAATCAAACTGATGGTGCTTGGCATGGGCACCGTGCTGGTGTTCCTGGTCGTGATGATTTTCTTCATGAATCTCCTCGCGAAGGCTCTGGCTCCGTTTGCCGGCGTTCTGGAAAAAGCAGCGCCCGCTCCGAAAAAGAAAGCCGGAGCAAAAAAGACCGGCGACGACTCTCTGAAAGCGGCAGCCGCGGCCGCCGCGCTTCAGGCGTATGAATCAGGCAAATAAACACGAAATATTACTTTGAAAGGACGACAAATGCCAAAAAAAATCAAATTCATGGACTGCTCTTTCCGTGACGGATTCCAGTCCTGCCTCGGCGCCCGTGTCAAAACCGACGATTTCCTTCCCGCTCTTGAAGCTGCGGTGAAAGCGGGGATCAATCACCTTGAAATCGGTGGCGGCGCCCGTTTCCAGAGCCTCTATTTCTACTGCCAGGAAGACGCCTTTGAAATGATGGACAAATGGCGCGCGACGGTCGGACCCGGCGTCAATCTTCAGACCCTTTCCCGCGGCGTGAACGTGGTCGGACTCTCCTCCCAGCCCAGCGACATCATTGATCTGCATGCCAAACTCTTCAAGAAACACGGCATGACCACCATCCGCAACTTCGATGCGCTCAACGACGTGCGCAATCTGGATGTTTCCGGAAAAGCCATCGCCCGTCACGGCCTCAAGCACCAGATCACCATCACGATGATGGGACTTGCGCCGAACCTGCATGAACCCTATGCGCATACGCCCCAGTTCTACATCGACCGTCTGAAAGAGATCCTCGCCAGCGACATTCCGTTTGACAGCCTTGCCTTCAAGGATGCGTCCGGAACCTCCACTCCGGCGACCGTCTACGAGACCATCAAAATGGCGCGCGCCCTTCTCGGCAACGACAAGGAGATCCAGTTCCATACGCATGACACCGCCGGAATGGCCGTCTCCTGCAACATGGCCGCGATCGAAGCGGGCGCGGATGTGATCGACCTCGCCATGGCTCCCCTTTCCGGCGGAACCTGCGAAGCGGATATCCTCACCATGTACCAGAGACTTCGCGGCACCGACTACACGCTCGACATCGATCCGGAACGGATCCTCGGCGTGGAAAAGATCTTCAAGGAGTGCCTCAAGAACTACTTCATGCCGCCGGAATCCATGCAGGTTTCCCCGGAAATCATCTTCAGCCCGATGCCCGGCGGAGCGCTGACGGCCAACACCCAGATGATGCGCGACAACAACTGCCTCGACAAATACGACGCCTGTATCGCGGAAATGCGCGAAGTCGTGGCCAAGGGCGGATTCGGCACCTCTGTGACGCCGGTTTCCCAGTTCTACTTCCAGCAGGCGTTCCGCAACGCCGTCATGGGCAAGAACGCGGACGGCTCCTGGAAACTCGATCCGAAAGGCTACGGCAAAATGGTTCTCGGCTACTTCGGCAAAACGCCGGTGGCTCCGGATCCGCAGGTCGTCAAATGGGCGTCCGAGCAGCTCGGTCTTGAACCGACCACGAAGTCCGTCGTCGAACTGAACGATGCGAATCCCGCGCTCGGAATCAAGCCCGCCACGGAAACGCTGCAGAAGAACAATCTGCCTGTCACCGATGAGAACATCTTCATCATCGCCGCCTGCGGAGACAAGGGCCTTGCCTATCTCAAAGGCGATCGTCCGCTTGGAATCCGCTACAACGAGGAGAAGAAGAAAGCCGCTCCCGCCGGCAAGCTGCCCGCGTCCTATACCGCCACGGTCGATGGAAAATCCTTCAACGTTCAGGTTGTTTCCGCGGATACGGTCACGGTCGACGGCAAGACCTTCAAGGTCAACGTTGCCACCGGTGCCGCAGCCGCCGCTCCGAAACAGGGTGCCGCTTCTTCCGGCAAGACCTACGAAGTCACCTCTCCGCTGCCGGGCACGGTTGTCCGCACCTGCGTGGAGCCGGGCGATGAAGTGGAAGCCGGACAGGAACTTCTCATCATCGAGGCCATGAAGATGGAAACCCCCGTCAAAGCGGAAAAAGCCGGAACGGTTGTCGAGTTCCTCGTTGAGCCGAAAGAAGTGATTACCGCCGATCAGGCGATTGTCGTCATCGAGGAGAAATAATCCATGTTCTCGAAAATCAAAACCTGTGCGATCGCTCTCGCGGCTCTGGCGCTGACAGTGTCGGCTGCCGCGCAGGCGGCGAAAACGGTCTCTGTGACGACCGACACCAAAACCAATACCGTCAAAGCCCGTGTGGTGGAGAAAGCGGAGGGGAAGGCCTCCTCCGCCGTCGCCAAGGCCAAGGCAGCGGTCGACAAGACCGACAAGAGCAACCGCCTTTCCTATGACCCGAAGGCGGTCCTCGCCAAGGATGCGGACTACGGAATCGGAACTCCTCTCGCCAGTCTGCCCAGAATCGGCAAGTACAAAAAAGGCGAGATCGACATGACCAAATGGCACTTCCTCCCCGAATACGAGGACGAGGTGTTTGAATGGTATCGCCTGCCCGACGGCCGCTGCGCCATGGTCTACAAAGACACCAACAAGCCCGCGACCATCTACTCGGTCTCCATGCAGGAGCGCCAGAAAATCACGCCGGGCCGCGAAATCATGGTTCTCAACATTCCCGGCCGCAGCAAAGCCAAGGTCAAAAACATGGGCAACTTCCTGCCGCTGGAATTCAGCCCCGCGCTGATGGCGTCCGGAACGATCGAACCGGGAGAAATCCTTGCCTATATGGCTCCGGAACTCCTGGTGCACGACTCCGTCTCGCAGGACGGCAAGAAGCTCAAACCCCTTCCGACCATCGGACGGATGTTCTACGATCTCTGGACCAGCACCGGAATCTACGACATCATTCAGCAGACCAGTGCGAATTTCAGCCAGACCTGGATTCTCGGACTCGGACGCGTGCTGATGATGCTTGTTGCTCTGGTCCTGCTCTATCTGGCCGTCTTCAAGGAGTTCGAGCCGCTGCTTCTGCTGCCGATCGGATTCGGCGCGATTCTTTCCAACATTCCGCTTGCGGGCATTTCCGGTCCGGACGGTCTGCTGGGAATGGTCTACAATGTCGGAATTGAATCCGGCGTGTTCCCGCTGCTGATCTTCATGGGCGTTGGAGCAATGACCGACTTCGGTCCGCTGATTGCAAACCCGAAAACCGCTCTTCTCGGCGGCGGCGCCCAGCTCGGCATCTTCTTCGCCCTGATCGGCGCGCTCGTGCTTGCAAAATGCGGGATCGACTTCGATATCAAGGATGCCGCATCCATCGGAATCATCGGCGGTGCCGACGGCCCGACCTCGATCTTCCTGACCACGCGCCTCTCTCCGAAACTGCTCGGCGCGGTGGCGGTCGCGGCATACTCCTACATGGCGCTCGTTCCGATTATCCAGCCTCCGATCATGCGGGCAATGACGACGAAATCCGAACGCGTCATCCGTATGAAACAGCTCCGGAATGTCTCCAAACTGGAGAAAGTCTGCTTCCCGATCCTCATCACCTTCCTCTGCGCATTCCTGCTGCCTGACGCGGCTCCGCTGATCGGTATGCTGATGCTCGGAAACTTCATGAAGGAAGTCGGTGTGGTGGATCGTCTGAGCGACACGGCGCAGAATGCGCTTATCAACATTGTCACGATCTTCCTGGGACTTTCGGTCGGGTCGAAACTTTCGGCCGATCAGTTCCTCAGTGTTCAGACGCTGGGGATTCTGGTGCTCGGATGCGTCGCGTTCTGCGTCGGAACCGCGGGCGGAATTCTCCTCGCGAAGATCCTGAATCTCTTCTCGAAGGAGAAGATGAATCCGCTGATCGGTGCGGCCGGTGTTTCCGCTGTCCCGATGGCGGCGCGCGTCGTCAACAAGGTCGGTCTCGAATACGATCCGCAGAACTTCCTTCTCATGCACGCCATGGGACCGAATGTCGCGGGCGTGATCGGATCCGCAGTTGCGGCCGGCGTGCTTCTCAAGGCGCTCGGCGGACTTTGATCCCCGCCTGATTTCAGGCTGTTTTTCAGGGCGGAACCGGAAACGGTTCCGCCCTTTTTTTGTCCTCCTGTCTTCCGGATTCGCAGGGGTGCTCTGCCGGAGGGGGGAGTTTCTGTTTCCGGAGATGGTTTTTCCGTCCGGGAGGAGGGGGAAGAAGAGGTTTTGTTCCGGAGTTTTCCAATGATTTTCCCTTGAAATTTCGCATTTCCGGAGTACTGTTACAGTGGTACTGAATTAGAATCACCAAGGAAAAAAGACGAAGGATTTGTTTACTATGTATAAGCTCCGTTTTCGCCAGGTTCATCTTGATTTTCACACCTCGCCGGACATCCCGGAAATCGGAGTGAAATTTGATCGGAAACAGTGGCAGGATCGACTCCGGAAAGCGCATGTCAATTCCATTACCTGCTTTTCCTCCTGCCACCACGGATTGAGCTATCATCCGACGAAGGTCGGAATGATGCACCCCAATTTGAAATTCAATCTTCTGCGGGCCCAGATGGATGCCTGCAAGGAGATCGACGTCAATGTGCCCGTCTATCTGACGGCCGGAGTCAACAATTATGCCGCCTCGATCCATCCGGAATGGCGCGAGATCAACAGCGACGGCACCTACGCCGGATGGGTCCAGAGTCCCCTGAAACCCGGCTTTATGAAGATGTGCTTCAATACCCCGTATCTGGACTATCTCTGCGAGATGATCCGGGAAACGGTCACGATGTTTCCCGATGCGGACGGCATCTTCCTGGATATCATCTCCCAGGGGCCGTGCTGCTGCCCGTGGTGCCTCCGGAGCATGTACCGGGAGGGATTCGATCCCCAGCTGGAGGCGGATCGAATCGCGCACGCTAGAAAGGTGCTGCTGAACTATTACAAACGGACGTTTGAAGCGGTCCGGAGCGTCGACCCGAAAATGCCGATTTTCCACAACAGCGGCGACATTCGCATCGGCGACCATGAGATTCTCCCCTACTTCAGCCATCTCGAACTCGAATCCCTGCCGACGGGCGGATGGGGCTACGATCATTATCCGATGACCGCGGCATACAGCCGCAGCCTCGGACTCGATTTCCTCGGCATGACCGGAAAATTTCACAAGACCTGGGGCGAATTCGGCGGGTTCAAACATCCCAATGCCCTCCGCTACGAATGCGCGGCAATGATCGCCAACGGTTCAAAATGCAGCGTCGGCGACCAGCTGCATCCCTCGGGAGAACTCGATGAGAGCACCTATGAAATCATCGGGGAAGCTTACGCTCACGTCGAAGAGTGTGAACCCTGGTGCGCGGATGCCGAAAGCGCCGCCGAAATCGCCGTGGTCGCCGATGAGAATTCCGATCACAAGCAGCACAGCAACGTAGGGGTCTCGCGTCTGCTGCTCGAACTGCATCTGCCGTTCGATTTTGTCGATTCCAGCATGGAATTCGGAAAATACAGGTGTCTGATCGTCGCGGATGAGACGGAGCTTTCCCAGGCGCTTCAAATGAAACTGAAGATGTTCCTTTCCAACGGAGGAAAGGTGGTCTTTGCCGGAGACAGTCTCTTCGACCGCGAAAGCGAAACACCGGTGTTCGAGCTCCAGGCGGAGTTCGGACCGCGTTCTCCCTTCTGCCCGGATTTCGTGAAATGCTCGACGGAGATGGCGTCGTTTGTCAAAACCCCGTTTGTCATGCGGATGCCCTCGCGCAGAATGAAAGTGACCGGCGGACAATCGCTCGGTCAGATCTACGATCCGTATTTCAACCGCGATGTGCGCCATTTCTGTTCGCATCAGTATACCCCCTACGAGACGAAGCCCTCCGGATATGATGCGGCGGTGATCAGCGGCAACATCCTCTATTTTGCCCATCCGGTCTTTTCCCTCTACCGGGCGACCGGGGCGGTGGTGCTTCAGAAATACGTCGGGAAGGCCCTGGAACTTTTCCTCGGAAATGAACGTCAGGTGATTGCGGAGAACTTCCCCTCGACCGCGCGTGTCACGCTCATGCGTCAGCCCGCTCAGAAGCGTCATGTTCTGCATCTTCTCTATGCCAACACCATTCTGCGCGGAGGCGATCAGGAGCTCCTTAATTTCCAGCATCCCGCCACTCCGACGGAGGTCATTGAAGAGCTGCTGCCGCTTCAGAATGTCTCTCTCTCGGTCCGAGTCCCGGGACCGGTCTCCTCCGTGACTCGTGAACCGGAAGGCCTTCCTCTCCCGTTCCAATACGAAGATGGCAGAGTTCAATTCACCATCGGGGAATTCACCTGTCACACCATGGTTGTCATCCGCTGATTTCCATTGCGACTCATCTCCGCGGATCCGGCTTTTTCGGCCGGGTCCGCTTTTTCTTTTTCAGAAAAAAGCGGAAAAAACAGTTTTTTTTGAAAAACAGGGGTTGCTTTTTTCATCAATTTGACTATAATATATTTTTAGAAAACGATTTCTAAACAACAGGGAGCAGATGATGTGTCAGAACGGAATCCGGAAAAGAAGGATGGGGAGAAGTTTTACATTGATAGAACTTCTGGTTGTCATAGCGATTATAGCAATTCTTGCGGCGATGCTGCTTCCGGCCCTGAGGTCGGCAAGAGAGAAGGCTCAGCAGATCTCATGCGCCTCCATGATGAAACAGGTGGGGATGGGATTTGAATTCTATGCCAATGCCTATGATGATCGCATTCCGAGGCCGTTTGACAATACGAAAAGCTGGCAGTTTCATGTCTATCCGCTGATGAAGTCCGGGATACAAATGCCGAAAAACGGCGATCACATTTTCACCGCGACGGCAAAAATCTATTGTCCCGCGGATACCGGGGAACACGGAGTGAAATTCACGACCTACAACATGAATACCTATGCCGGGTACCTCAACTGGTGGGGGTATTCCCGCAATGTCTATGTGATTCGGAGCCGGGTCAAGAGTCCGACACTGGTTTTTCTGGTCGGGGAACAGGAGTCGGGAGCGACTCTGGGCGGATACAGCATCGCGAA
>CALXRL010000032.1 GCA_944390735.1 uncultured Victivallales bacterium
ATATTCTGACAGTTGCGCCTCCCAATAATCTCGTCCTTCGCGTCCCATGCCGTTCTCCCATTATTACGGTTTGTGGAAGAACATACCACGCTGTCTGCCTCAAATCCAGATGGGGCTGGCTGGGCGCTTACGAAGTATCTGGTCTTGCGCGGCACGAAAACGTGCAGGCTATTTCGCCCGTTGGGCGCCCAGCTTGTTCAGCTGGACCGAAGCAGGTCACGGACCTGCACCGAGCCTTCGGCTCCTGCCCTTCGGGCTGTATTTTATTTTTGCTCGTTTCAGTTGCTCTTCAAGCAATGCAATCAATCGGTGATAATCTCCATGCGGAAAACCGAAGCGTAACGTCGTCCACTGGCATTCGCCGTCGCCCGGAATCGATAATAGCGCGCCCGGAAACTCTTCTCAAATCGCACGACCTGCTGAACCGGCATATTCAGAATATCTCCGAAAGACCCCCTCCCGGCCAGAGTGTTGACATTGTCTGGCGAGTCTCCTACATAAAACTCGTATTTGAGGATGTGTCCCGGCGTCCACGCCGGCGTGTAGATGAATCCCCGAACCTCATAATCCCGTTTCATATCCACCAGAAACTCATGCGGCAGCTCCGCCGTTTTCCCGCTGATCCATGGATATTGATTGTTGAGAAGAATGTTCTCCTTGCGATTCTGTTCATCATATTCACTGTCTGCGGACAGCACTTCCCAGTCGGTATCAACAACCCCGAAATGCAGCTCCGCAATCGGATTGGTCCTCAGCTCCGGGAAGGCCGGATCAAATCCGGAAAGAGGAATGGTGACCGCCCGCAGAAATCCGGGCCCCTCCACCCGGAACGGCCCCGTATATAACATGGATTCTTCCGTCGGAAGCGATCCGTCAAGGGTATAACGAACTTCTGATTCCTCCGGAACGGTGATTGTAATGAGTCCCTCCTTGTCCCGCACAATCCCCGGCGCTTCAACAATGGGCGAACGCAGATAGGCGGAGAACTCTTCCAGCAGCGGCGTTCCCTCGGAACTCAAAATGACCAGCCTCAGTTTTTCCGCACGACGTCTTGGAAAATTCAGCAGCCGCTTGTGACCGATCCCTTCACTTTCCAGAACCGTTTCCCAGCTCTGCCCGTCAAAGGCGTCGATTCGATATTTCCGAATCCGCTCACCCTGTGCAAAATCTTCCCGGAGAAGAACTTCCGAGACTTCCTTGTTTTGTGTGATCTTCAGTTCAAAAAGGGTTCCTCTTCCGGAAACGGTGTCTCGCGGAAGCTCCTGAATGCGGCGTATGACATTTCCGAATCCGCGAAACACCCCCCGATCCACTTCGGGAACCAGTCCGCGATTGTCAATCACCATTCCAATGAGGAAATTGGAGTTTCTGCCAACGGATTTGTAGTAGCAGTCCACGAGTTTGGAAACGGGATGCACGGCATCATCCTGTCCCTCATGCCAGAACCATCCGCCCTGAAAGGCTCGAACCGAATTGCGGTTTGCCAGATCACATTCGATGGGCATATATTCATCTCCGTCCGGATTTCCTTCCCGGGTCAAATGCGCGGAATCGACGGCTCCCCATGCGGGAAGCACGGCGGATCCGTCTTCCGCTCCGGAATGCCGGATTCGGTTTGGACATCCACGGGGCCCTTCAAATACGATGGCGTCGGGCTGGAGTTTTTTCTTCAGTTCCGCAACCGGCGGTCCCCCTTTTTCCACAGGAAGAACGCCTCCGTCGAACCAGAGTTCAAACAGGGGACCGTAATTGCTCCAGAGTTCCGTAAGCTGCTGAATGACGATTTCGTTGTATTTTCGGTTGTCCTCCGGAGTCCCTCCGACTACGACTCCCGGATTGTCCACATGCAGATAGGCGTTTGCGGAAGCGCTGCAATAGATTCCGGGTTTGACTCCATATTTTCGACAGGAGGCAATGAAATCCGCCACGATGTCGCCTTTTCCGTCTCTCCAGGGAGAACTTGCCACGCTGTATGAGTGAGCCCGGGTCGGCCAGAGAGAAAATCCGCTGCAATGTTTTGCCACCAGAATGGCATATTTTGCACCTGCTTCTGCCGCGGTGGAGATCCATTGATCGGTATCCAGTTCTGTGGGCTGGAAGATTTGAGGACTGGGGGTATATCCCCATTGGTCGCGGAAGTTATAGGTGTTTTCAAAGACCTGAAGATCAAGATGAATGATGACTCCGACCTCAGAACGGAGCCATTCCGTCTGTTCCTTGCTCGGCAGAACGGGTTTGTTCGACATGGCTGATTTTCCTTCCGGTTGGTTGTGTGAATCGAATTCTTCCGTAGGATAGCGTCTCTTTCTTGCTTTTTCAATACTGAAAATCAAGAAATGATAAAAAATAATTTGAATCATGACCGGATTGATCTTTTTTGAAGAACAATTTCCGCGATTTTCCTTCAGCAAAAGAGGTTTTTCCAGGGGCAGTGGATATTACAGAAACGGTTTCCGTGCTTCTGCGACTACGGAGGATACTGGATTGAAAGCCATGATTCCTTGTGCTGGTTGTGTAAACACCGGAAACGCTATGTCGCTCCGTCCTGCTCCGTTTACCTGAAAATGATTCCTTACGACCTCTGGAATAATAAGAAAAAATGTCCGAAGCGCGAGGAGCGCGAATAATTCCCTGAAACAATCCGGGCGCTGATTGGCCCATCGACGCACACCCGTCAGTTCTGATACTGCCGGGGACGCTTTTTTGCGCTTGTTTCCCCGGACCTCGCTGGTCGAACAGAAGATCCGTCAGCGGAAAAGAGCAATGATATCCCGGACAATCGGAAGGGTAGGGAACAGCCTCCAGATCAGCGGAAGGGCAATTGCGAGTTTCATCACGCCCCACACGATTTCTCCAAAAGAAACGGAAGTATTTTCGTCGCAGTTCATTTCTCTCCTTAGCCTTGAATAAATATAAAACCACTTACGTAAAATGCAAACGGTTCAGGCGAGGTCTTTTTCTGCGCAAATCGTTTCGTCCGATCCCGCAGATCCGTCATTTCTCCGATCGTTTCAACGGATCCGGAGAAACTCATTCAACATCTCCGAACAGGACGGCCCGATGCGGCACTTCTCGCGAGGAATCCCCAGCCGGCATCCGCGTCGGCATCGCATTGCCGCGGAACTTCTTCCGAGGACGAGAATCCGGGACGCGACAATTCGAAAAATCTCCTGGCATCCTCCCGGAAGAAAAATCACTCCGTGCTCCAATCCGGTTTTCGGGAGAAAATCTCCCTCAGATCCTCCTCGCGATATTTCGGTGTACGGTCAAATTGATAGAGCCCGTTCCGTTCCTGTTCCACATCGGTAAGCTGGGTATAACAATATCCGGCGAGTCCGCACTCCATTACGGTCCGCGTCAGGTCCTTCATGATCGAGAGGGCCGCTTCCGGTGAGGCGCTGGGCGTTCCGTACCCCCAGAGATTCTTTTCGTCGTCGGTTCCGGGGGGAATGTATGTCACGCCCCCGAACTCGTCCAGGAGGAACGGCTGACCCTTCCACGCGCGTTCTTCGATTTCCGGTTTGTACATATAGACCGGCGTTCGTTTCAGCTGCTCCGCCAGCAAAGCGGCGTCCTGGGTATAATTGTGCACGGTCCAGAGATCGGTTTTGGAGTGAATCAGTCCGCTGGTGTCGTTGACCGGTCGCGTGGGATCCAACGAACGGGTTAGATCATAGATGTCCGCAATGAAACGCAGATGCTCGGCGATATCCGCGGGTTTGTTGCGTTCGTTGAACGGAGTCCAGGCGACGATCGAAGGATGGTTCCTGTCCCGGCAGACCGCCTCGCGCCACTGCGGAAAGTAGTCCCGGAACGCATGATAGCTGTCCACCGGATGATCGGTGAACTGCCGCCAGAATCCGATTCCCCAGTCGGGAAATTCCCCCCAGGTCAGAAATCCAAGGCGGTCGGCATAATAATGATACCGTTCGTCAAACACTTTCTGATGCAGCCGCGCTCCGTTGAATCCGGCTCGCTTTGCCAGTTCGATATCCCGGCGGATGGTCTCGTCGTCGGGCGCGGTCCAGATGCCGTCCGGATAAAATCCCTGATCCAGGACAAACCGCAGAAAAATCGGCCGGTTGTTCAGGAAACAGCGTCCTCCTTCCACATGAAATTTGCGCAGACCGGCATAGGAGCTCACCTCGTCAATGACCGCTCCGGACGCATCCGTCACCGTGTAGCGGAGATCATACAGAAACGGCTGTCCCGGCGACCACTCCTTCGGATTCTTCAGCTCGATGGCAATGGGGATTCCTTCCGCACAGCGGACCTTCCGCTCTCCCGCGCAGAAGGAGCCGTCATAGACCCCGATCCGGAGATGGCTGCCTTCGCGGATTCCCCGGAACGAGGGCGTAAACAGAAAGGTTCCTCCGTCATAATCCGGCACAACCGCGCAGGAACGCAGTCCTCCGCGGGAAACCGGTTCCAGCCAGACGTCGTTCCAGATCCCCGTTGTCCGGGTATAGTTGGCCTTCTCGTTGGCATAGCTCACCGACTGCTTCCCGAAACACTGAATGTGACTTCGGATATGATCCACGGCATATACAACAAGATCATGGGTTTTCCCCGCGGAAACCAGATCGGTGATATTCTGTTCAAAGGAGACCGCTCCCCCGGTGTGACTCCCCGCCGAAATCCCGTCAAGAAACACTTCGCACTGATAATCCACCCCTCCGAAGTGAAGCAGCACCTCTTTCCCTCTCCATTCTTCCGGAATCGTAACGCGGCGGTGATACCAGATGCTGTTGATGAAATCCGTGTGCACAAGTCCCGAAAGTCTGCTTTCCGGGCAGAAGGGAATCCGGATGGGCGTTTCAAATCCTCCGGAAGAGGCAAATCCCCTGGCCATGCCGCTTTCCGCATTGTCAATGCAGCAGCTCCATGTTCCGTTAAGAGAAAGCCATTCGTTTCGTTTGAACTGGGGACGGGGATAACGGTTCATCTTCTCTCTGCCTTTCCATTTTTCCGGACCTCTTTTCCGTTTCCGGCGAAGTCAAAAACCTTGATCGTCTTTTCTGGAAAAAATATAACCGTTTCCCTCGCACGGGGCAACGGTATTTTTTTTACATTCAAGGAGATTTTTTTAACAGACTTACTCTTTTCCGCTTCGCAGACGTTCCCGGTATTCGCCGGGAGAGCAGTGAAAAGTCCGTCGGAAACAGCGGCAGAAATAGTTGAGATAGGAAAATCCGCAGGCCTCCGAGATCGCCCCGACGGACAGATTCGTCTCATTCAACAGATGCCCCGCCTTCCGGATCCGCACCCGGGTCAGGTAGTCGCGGAAGGTCATTCCCGTGTATTTCTTCACAAGACGGAGCAGACGCGCCGAATGAATCCCCGCCGCCGCGGCGAAATCCTCTCTGGCGAGAGCGGAATTGCAGTTCAGGTCAATCACATCGGCCAGACGTTCCCAGTCGATGTCATCTTTCGGCCGGCAGGAGGACGCGTTTTTCAAATCCTCCAGAAGGCTCCAGAGCAGCGCGCGGACCAGAAAACAGACTCCCCGGTTTTCCGTCGGAGCAAACAGAAGCGCCGACAGGATCTGCGCCCCCCAGCGCGACTGCGGATGGTCCGGATAAAAAACTGCATCCGGCTGCAGCGGAGGCGCGGAAATGCCATCGTGTTCAAGATAGATCATCCGCATGGTCTCCTCCTTGAATGCGATCGAGATCATCGAATGCTTCGAGTCCCAGAACTCCCCTGTCCAGCCGAACGGACGGGTCAGAAGGGCTTCTCCGGGCGAAAGAATCTCTTCTCTCACGCGGTTCCCCGAGGCAAACGCAATATGCTTCCTCCCCGATAACGGCATAATCAGCCGTACATTGGATGTGTTCAGCACTTTGTACGGCGGAAGCGGAGAGGTCTCCCCGTAATGCACCCGGCGGATTTCCAGCTCCGTTCCCGCTTTCAAATGCGCGGTCAATTCGCAGACGTCCCTGTTCATCTTCCCGATTCCTGTTTCCGTCGTTCCGGGGAAATAATGTATTCCTCCGGCGGAGCTTTTGCAAACACCGGATCTCAAGTTTCAACGGTTTTTCCTCCGTGTTAAAACTTTATCGTCAAAGTGTCAAATTTTATCGTTGGGGATTCTTCCGTTTCCGGGTATATTGAAAAAAACGGAACGACTCCGGACAGAACCCGATGAAATCATTTTCAGGAAATTTTTCATGAGCATTCTCCAGTTTTCGATCAGCCGTGACGAGCGCCGCTACGAAGCATGGCCCGATGTCGCATTGACGGAATCGGGCGCCCTGGTCTGCGTGTTCTGCGAGTGCACGCACCACAAGGACCGATCCTATACCAGAATCATGCAGACGGAATCGTTCGACCGGGGCCGCACATGGACCGGAAAGCATCCCGTAACGGAAGGAACGGAAGATCGGCCCTACTTCTACAACTGTCCCCGGATTTTTTCCCTGCCGTCCGGACGACTCGGACTTCTGGTCGACCGGATCCGGCACGCGGGCGGAGAGGCCGATCCGGATGCCTCGGATCTCCTGCTGCTGGAATCTTCGGACAACGGCGGAACCTGGTCCGTTCCGCGTCTTCTTCCCCTGCACGGAATCGTGCCGGACAAGCTCGTTCAAACGGAGGAGGGACGATGGTTCGTTTCCGCTCATCATTCCTTCCGGGGAAGACTCTCCCAGTACCTCATGTTTTCGGATGACCGGGGAGAGAGCTGGAGTTCCCCGCGCCTGATTGCGCATGATCCCGACTGTGAACTCTGCGAAGCCTCCCTCCTGCCGCTGGGAGGCGGAACGCTTGTGGCGCTGCTCCGCGACAACACCTGCCGGGGCGCCGACTGCCGGAAAGTGATCTCCCGCGACAACGGCGAAACCTGGAGCCGCGTCCTTGATTTTCCTCTTCCGGGAGGCTACCGCCCGGTCGCCGGATTCCTGAAGGACGGACGCATTCTGATTACCTACCGCTTCTGTCAGGGGGGAAAACGTGCCATCGGCGCCAATTCGCAGAACCTCTTTGCCGCCCTGACCACGCGGGAGGCGCTACTGGAGGAGGAGCGATCGCAGAGTGCGGTGAACATTCTTCCCGTCGACCACGACCGTTCCATCTATGCCGACACCGGATATTCCGGGTGGGTGCAGTTTCCCGACGGCGAACTCTACATCGTCAACTATATCGTCGACGATGCCGGAAGCCGTGCGCAGATCCGGGGCTATTCCCTCTTCCCCGGGGAGTTCGCGAGTTTCCGGTGAATCTTCACGGAAGCCGGGCATGCGGATAAGGAGAAAAACGATCCGGAAGGTTTGGAAAGGAGGAAACTGTTTGAGAAAAAAAGTGTCAAACGCATCAGCGTCCCGCCGGGGAGTCCGGAGCGATGCCGTTGTCTGTGAAATGAAAATTGAGAAACATGAACGAACTTTCAAGAAGGATGCTAGAATTACGATGAAACCGAGATTCACTTTATTGGAATTGCTGATTGCAATTGCCATGATTGCCGTTCTTGTCAGTCTGCTTCTTCCTGCTCTGGGCAAGGCCAGGGCGACGGGAAGATCCGTCCGCTGTCTCTCCAATCAGAAAATGCTTTCTCTGGCTCAGACGTCCTATTCCGTGGACAATCACGAGTGGCTTCTGCCAGCCGCCCTGGTCGCCTCCAGCGGAAACAATGCGCAGCTGCATGAGTTCTGGGGCGGAATGCTCGCGGGATACCGGAGCGACGGCTCCATTGCCTCTCCGTACGGCTCTTTTATGAAAAAATCGGAGGCGGCAAAAGAAATTGCCGGAGTAAAACAGTTTTATTTCACCGGGGCTCTCTCCTGTCCGGATCAGACGCTGGAGTTCGCCTACGGCGCATTCCGTTATTCGCACTACGGAAGAGGCGTCTGCGGAGGAGCCAACACCAGCGGTTCCAATTCGACGAACGGCTACGCCTACATGTTCGGCAAAACCAATGTCCTGACCCGTCCTTCGGAGGCGGTGTTCACACTGGATTTCCCGTTGAAAACCACGTTTTACGACCGTCTGATCGTCTCCAAGATCGAACACAGTTCACTGGGAATCATGGCGGGATTTCATCATGTTCAGAAATGCAATGTCAGTTTTTTTGACGGTCACTGTGAGTCCGTCTCCCGCGGAACAATGGAGCATCGGGGTATCCGGTATCATTCCGCGGCGGCGAACTACGGATTCTTCCTGCGCGGATTCGACAGCAAAAAGACTGTCCATTACTGGTAAATAGAATTTGACAAGGAGAAAAATATGAAAAAGACAATGCTTCTTTCGGCCGTGCTGCTTGCCGCGCTGTCCTGTTCCGCCGCAATCCCTTTGAAAGACGGGGACCGGATTGCCGTCATCGGAGATTCGATTACGGAACAGAAACTTTATTCTGTCTACATGGAATTTTATCTTCGGGCGTGCAGCGGACTGCATGATCTTTCCGTCATTCAGTTCGGACACGGCGGAGAGCACGCCTCCAGCTATGCCGTCTACCGGATGAAGGACACCTGTTCCTGGTTCAATCCCACCGTGGCGACACTCTGTTACGGAATGAACGACGGTCAGTACCGCAAGGTCAACGACCGCTCCTCCGCCAATTACCGGAACGGTCTCCGGAAGATTGCCTCCTGGATGAATCAGAATCATATCCGGCTTCTGATCTCCTCTCCCGGCGCGGTGGATACCGCCACCTTCCGCCGGCTCCGTCCGGACGATTACAACCAGACCCTCGCGGTCCTCGGCGGAATCGCGAAGGAGACCGCTGCGGAATTCCATGCGGAATTTGCGGATCTTCATTCCCTGCTTCTGGATGTGATGCGGAAAGCCAAAGCGAAATACGGCGAGTCCTACCATGTCTGCGGCGCGGATGGAATTCATCCGGCGAGAAACGGACATCTCGTCATGGCATACAGCATGCTCAAGGGACTGGGAATGGATGGAAAGATCGCTGAGATCAAAATGGATTATCCCACCGGGAAAACACAGGGTTCGACCGGTCATCAGGTGGTACGCAGTGAACAGGGCCGTGTCACTCTGGCAAGCACGCGCTGGCCGTTCTGTTTCTGGCCGGCTCCGGCAAAACCCCAGCCTTCCAGCGAGACGACGATTCTGCCGTTTCTTCCGTTCAACCGGGATCTGAATCAATTCATCCTGAAGGTGACCCATCTGCCCGCGTCCGGGGCCGAGGTGCAGTTCGGGTCGGGGAGCTTCCACTTTTTTTCAAAGGAGGAGCTGGAGAAGGGAATCAATCTGAGCGAATATTTTCTCGGCAGGGACAACGCTTTTCATCAGGTGACCAATGATCTCTATCGGAAAATCCGGGAGAAGCAGATGCTGGAAACCCGGATTTTCCGTCATTATCAGACGGCGCTCCGGGCGGTGTTTCCCGACTTGGAAAACCGTTCCGCGGATGTGGTCAACGCCTGTTCCGTCCTTCAGAAGGAATTAAAAAAGGACTGGAAAAAAATGGAAGATTCCATCAGAAAGACCGTTGAGACTCCGCATCAGTACACCATAACCGTTCGTCCCGTTGAAAGGAAACAATAAAGATGGCAAACAGATATTTTGGGCTTCTTGCCGGGATTTTCACCCTTTCTGCGGCGGGAACTCTTTTCGCGGCCGATCTGGATGCGCCCGCCGCTCCGTTCTATTCCAGGGAGTCGATTCGGAAGACGCCGGAACTTTTTCAGGAAACGAAGAAATTCGGTGAAAAAAGTTTTGAGCAGTACGGCTTCCGCTGCGGGGATCTGATGTATTCGGCACTGCCCAAGGCGCATGGAATCAATCGGAATCCGTCGTGGGAGCTCTCCCGGTTCGGCACGATTCCGCTGCTGCGTCTTGCCTCCGTCGCCATGGGCGGTGTCCGGATCGGGAAACAATGGATTCCGCTCAAACGCCATCCCGGGCAGGAGACCACGGTGTTTGACCGGGAGGGAAAACGATTCATCACCACTCTGCCATGCACCCTGGAAAAAACGAAGGATTCCGCAATCGTTCTGACGCAGAGTCTGACTCCGGAAGGAATCATTCGCATAGAAGTAGAGATCAGGCTTCCCCGGAATATTTCCCAGCAGAAAGCCCGTCTGTTTCTTCAGACTCTGAGTTACAAGGAATTTGCGAATTCCAGCATCCGGATCGGGGAAAAAACGTTCAAGGTGCCGGATTTGAGCGGAGATGAGCGGAAGGAAGTGCTGCCTTTGAATGAAATCGATGGAGCGATTGTTCTGTTTTCCAATCAGCGGAACCGGGAAATCACGATTCGTCCTGCGGAGAAACTGCGTCTTTCGGTATCCGCTCTTCATCAGGGGGGTGTCCAGGGGTTCTCCGGGAAATACGGCTACACCTTCTGTCTTTTTTTTCCTGAAGGACAGAACAAGCTGACCTTGTTTCTGGATATCGGCAAAACCAATCCGGAGTTCGGAAAGACGCAGGATTCCTTTGCCGGCATTGATTTCTGGAGCAATGATCGCAAGCATATTCCCGATTACAGTCTATCCCGCAATCTTCTTCAGAATCCCTCGTTTGAGGCCGGTTTTGATTTCTACCGGGACTACGGCTGGGGAACGTATTACAGAGAGAATCCGCCGCTTTATACGGTTGATGAGAAGGAATTCCGCAGCGGGAAACGTTCTTTGCGCATCAATCTCCGGAAAGGGGAGCGCGGGAGTACCCGGTTTGCCACGTTTATCACTCCGGCACTTCCGGGAAAACAGTATACCTTTTCGTTTTATGCGAAGTCTCAGGCTCCTGGAAGCATTCTTCATGTGACATGCATCGGTCGCAGATGGAAGAATTTTCCGAAAACCCCCTCGTTTCATCTGACGGAACAATGGAAACGATACGAGTGTACTGTGACAGCCCCGGACAACGGTCTTGTCTTTTGCATCCGTGCCGACAACCCCCGCTCCGACAGTGCGGTATGGGTTGATGATCTCCAGTTGGAAATGGCACCCCGTGCCACAGCGTTTGATTCCACGCCTGTTGTGGTCAAACTGCTGACGAAACAGAAGGAACGTTTTTACATCGGTGCGGGGGAGAAGATCGCTCCGGAACTCCGGATTTCCGGACGTTTGCCTGGCAGATACCGTCTGACGAGTAAGATCACCGATCTGTATTATCGAACGCAAGCGCTTCCTGAGATGGAATTTACACTTCCGGAATCCGGAGAAAGTTTGGTGAAACTTCCTTTTACAAGTGCGCAAGTGCCGTTTGGCCCCTCGGAACTGGAAGTGAAGCTGACTCTGCCGGGGGGAGGGGAGCATAGAAGTTATCACCGGATGCTGAAACTGGAACCTGCGCCGAAGACGCCGTTCCGGAAGTTCTTTGCGATTCTGGGCGGTCTTTCCTCGACCCTGGAAGCGGATGCCGATCTGTATGCGGCTCTTGGTTACGGTTCCACGAATTATGTTTATGACATGGCTCGCTACAAACCTCTTCTGGCGCGCGGCATTCTGGATACCGGTTCCGGGGTTTTGAATTACGGTCCGGCGCGTCTTGATCCGAAAGCCAGGGATTTATCGCACCGGCTTCGTTTTACCAATGAACCGTACTCGGAGAAACTGGAAAAAGAGATTGAGGACCTCTCGTATCGAGTGGCGAAGTCCAATCCGGAGATCCGGACCTGGTTTATTCAGGCGGAATCCAGAGGGAAGTTCCATTTTCTGATGGACAAAGACTATGATTCTTTTGTCAAACTCTCTCTTGCGTGCCGCAGGGGAATTCTCAGAGCGGATCCTTCGCTCGGCTGGATGGTGGAGGGGGGAATGCCCAATATGTCGCCGATCGGCGATGTTGAAGTGACGGGTCATATTCTGAAGTCGCTGAAAAAGCTGGCTCCGGACGTTCAGCCGTCTGCCATAGCGATTCATCCTTACCGGAAACGTCCTGAGGATCCGGATCTCGACAGCGATGCGGCGGTGTTCCTGAAAATGGTGAAGGATTCCGGCTATGGATCTGTTCCCATTCACTGGAATGAAGGTATTTATCACAGTCCCTATCATGTTGCGGAATGGGAGTTGAATTCGCATCATGCCTGTACGACGGATCATTTCCGTCAGGGAACCCCCTCCTATTCGATCGGCTGGGGAGAACGCATTGCTGCGGCATATACCATGCGCAGTTATGTGATGGCCATGAAATACCGGGCGCGGGTCCGATCCTACAATGGATGGCTCAGCTGGAAGGACCTGTTTGTGGACTGGAGAAACATCACCGCGATCGGGATGATTCCGAATACACTCTGCCGTCTGATGGATGGTATGAACTATCGCGATGATCTGCGTCTTTCCCGGAATATTCGAGTTTATCTGTTTGAGGATGCAAAGGGAATTCCCGCGGCAGTCTTCTGGTCCCACGATCCTGCGGTGGACCGGGGGGAAAAACCTGCGCCGGAAGCGGAAGTTGATTTTAAGGGCAATCCGGTGGAGTTTTTTGATATGATGGGAAATCGTCTGCACTTTCAGTCGTCAGGGAATCCCTCGATTCTCCCTGTTGCGCCGTTTCCGGTGATTGTGAAGGGGAAAGCGGGAAGCTATGCGCTCTTAAAAGAGTCCTTTGCCGCGTCCCGTGTGCGGGGAGATAACTCTTTCCCGCTGGAGGTGTTGTTCCGCTTGAAGGATCCTGCAAATGGGATGATTACCTTTGCCAATCGAATCAGCCGGCCGTTCCGCGGTTATGTTATAATCAACGGGAAGAGAGTTCCTCTTGACATTGCGCCTGGTGCATCGACACAGCTTCGTTTTCCGCTGCCGGAAGTGTTAACGGAGAAGAACGGGAAAATCAACTGTTCCATCACCGTTTATGAAAGCAACCGGAAGGAGCCTTTTGTTCAGGAGATTTCGATGAATGTGTTATCGATTCCGAAGGTTCCCGGTACGGGATTGGAGAAACATGCATTTATTCCGATGAACAATCGGAGTGTATTGCATGCAGGAGCGGAAAAAAGCAAGCTGGAAGCCTCTTACCGGATGGGATGGGACAAGCACCATTTCCGTCTTCAGGTTCTGGTGAAGGATTCCACGAAGAGTCTCCCGTCGGACAGACGCATGAAATTTGATTACAAGTTTGATGGCATCCAGTTTTATATTGATACGTTTGGCGACAACGCGACACGTTCTCCAAGTGTTCCGTTTGATTATAATGATTATGCCTATTCGTTGAGTCTGGGTGCGGATGGAAAGGTCCGCTTCTACCGGGAATGCGCTCCGGAACAGCAGCTTGCCGGAGGCATTGAGGCTCCGCTTCCCGGAGTCGAGGTGACGGGAACCGGAACCACGGTGACTCCGGTTGAGGGCGGAATGCTCTATTCGGTTGTTCTTCCGCAGTCGATGCTTCTGCCGCTGGAACTGAAGGAGAACGCGTTTTTCCGGTTCGGTTTGATTGTCAATGACAGCGACGGGAAAAACAGGGTTCAGACTCTGACCAATCTCCCGGGCAGCGGCGGCACTCCGTACAGCGATCCGCACCGATGGAGGGAATGTCTGCTCTCCCGGTGAGTTTCCCGCGGCCTGTCGGATGAAATGCGCACGGAGAAGCGGCTCCGTGCCGGAAATCCGGGTCATGAGTCCGGGCGATGGCTCCGAGCGATAAGTCCGTGCTATGGGGCCGGACCATGAGTTCGGGCGATCACTCCACGTCATGACGTTATGCCATGACTCCGTGCCGCAACGCCATGAAAATCCCGCCTCCGGGTGGTTTCCCGCCGGGAAGAGGGGACCAAAACGCACCGTTCCTTTCTGCGGGAGGAGAACGGTGTGTGCGGTCAGTCTTCCTCGTCGCGTGCGGAACGGGTCATCAGATCCACCACGGCGTCTCGGGGGGAGAGATCATTGTAGAGGACCTGGAAGACCTCGTTGATGATGGGGGTTTCGCACTGTTTTCTGGCGGCAAGCATATGCGCGGAGATGGCGGTTTTGACGCCTTCCGCGACGACCATGCCCATTTCGGCGGTGATCTGGTCGAGCTTTTTTCCCCGTCCGAGTTCTTCTCCGACATGACGGTTTCGGCTGTGTCTGCTCATGCAGGTGACGATCAGATCGCCGATGCCGGAGAGTCCGGCGAAGGTTTCGCGTTTTCCTCCGAGGGCCACTCCGAGCCGGGCCATTTCGGCGATGCCCCTAGTAATCAGCGCGGCTTTGGAATTATCGCCCAGCTTCATTCCGTCGAGGATTCCCGCGGCGATGGCGAGGACATTTTTCAGGGCTCCGCCGAGTTCAACTCCGACAACGTCGCTCGTGGTATAGATTCGGAAATCGGCGGTCATAAAGGTTTTCTGAATGGTTTTGGCATACTCCTTTTCCGAGGAGGCCGCCACGACCGCGGTGGGGATTCCGCGGGAGACCTCTTCGGCATGGCTGGGGCCGGAAAGCGTCGCATACATGGCCTTTCCCAGAACCTCTGTGCAGATCTGGTGCATGCACTTGAGGGAATCAGTTTCTATGCCTTTTGCCACATTGACCAGCAGCTGGTGTTCCGGATCGAAATACTCCTTGAACATGTTCAGGGTTCCGCGCATGTACTGGGAGGGGGAGGCCAGCACGACGATTTCGGCATGGTCGACCGCCTCTTCGATTGAGGAGGTCACCTTCAGTTCCGGAGGGATCGGGACGCCCGGGAGAAAACGGTTGATCCGCATGCGCCGGATGGTCTCCACATTCTCTTCGAACGCGCCCCAGAGAGTCACGTCGGGATTGTTTTTGAGGATGGTCAAAGCCAGAGCGGTTCCCCATCCCCCGTCGCCAAGCACAGTGATTTTGTTCATTTTTCATCTCCCCGGGAGAAGCGGTTCTCCGTTCCGTTTAGCAGCCGTTTGATATTCGATGTATGCTTCAGAATCGCCAGGACTCCGAGCAGAAGGAACAGAACGATTGCCGCGGGACTGGCTCCGGAAAGATGGAAGAGCCGGAGCAGCACCGCCGACGCGGGAAGCACCACTGCCGCCGTAATGCTTGCCAGGGAAACATACCCGCTGGCTTTGAACACCACCACCCAGGAGGCAAAACCGATCAGAACCGCCCAGGGGGAGAGCGGAAGAATCGCACCCGCCGCGGTCGAGATCCCTTTTCCCCCCTTGAACTTGAGGTAGACCGGCCAGATGTGTCCCGCGACCACCGCGAAGGTCGCCAGCGCGGGCAGAAGCCGGTACGGATCCTCCACCATGTGGGCCTGTTCGGTCAGGAACAGCGCGGTTCCCGAGGGCAGGACCCCCTTCAGGAAATCGAGGAAAAAGCAGAGCTTTCCATAGAGCGGGCCGACCACCCGCGTCACATTGGTTGCTCCGATGTTTCCGCTTCCCTGCCGGCGGATGTCGATTCCGCGGAGCTTTCCGATCAGAAACCCGAACGGAATCGAGCCGATCAGGTAGGAGACAATGACAACGGCCGTAATCGCCGCCAGATAAGAAGAACTCATTTATACCCTCTGTTTCATTTGCGTCTTTTCAAAAAACGTTTATATTGCTGAGAAATATACAACACAAACCCCTTAAAAGAAAGGCGGATTTTGATTTTATCCGTTTTTCAGGAGGAATTACGATGAGGAAAGGGACCGGAAAACTGATTGCGGCATCGCCTTCGGTGTGCGCGGATGTTCTTTATGCGGGGGGATTCAACGCCCCGGACGAGGTGCTCTATTTTGAAACGGGCCGGGAAAAGGGACTGATTCTTTCCCAGCTGGAGTATGCGCGCGGCAGGGAGGAGGCGCGGAAAACGGTTCGAGTCTGGAGCCGCGAGACCTTTCTGGAGGACGATCAGGAGGATCGTTCCGATCGAGCTGTTCTGCTGAATCTCTCCCGTCGTTTCGGCGTGACCGAGTGGAGTGTTCCTGCGTCTTTTCCGCTTCTGACGGCGGATTTTCTGCGGTCGAACGGAGTCGGAGTCACTGCCGCGGGGGGCGAATTTTTCCCGAAGCGTCTGGTGAAAACCGCGGCGGAACTCCGGGAGATTGCAAAGGCGGAGGCTGTGACGGAAGAGTCCATGCGCTATGCGCGGGATCTGATCCGGCAGGCGCGAGTCAATTCGCGCGGTTTTCTGATGCTTGGCGGACGGGTGTTCACCTGTGATATGCTCCGTTCGGAAATTGAAGGATTTCTGAAATCGCGCGGCTACACCGCATCGCAGACGATCACGTCCTGCGGACGGGCGGCGTCGCAGCCGCACAATTTAGGTTCGGGTCCCCTGATGGCCGGAGAGCCGATTGTCTGCGACATCTTTCCGCGGAGCGACCGGAGCGGCTACTGGGGCGACATGACCCGGACTTTCTGCAAGGGGAAGGCTTCTGCGATTGTCCGGAAGGCGTTTGCCGCGGTTGTGAAAGGGTCGGAGACGGCGCTTTCGATGATCCGTTCAGGTGTCTGCGCGGCGGAGGTTCATCTTGCGGCGGCGGAGACGATGGCGGCCGCCGGCTTTCCCACCGGGCGGAATGCCGAGGGCATTCCCTGCGGATTCATTCATGGTCTCGGGCACGGGCTCGGCCTGGAGATCCATGAGGGGCCGCGGGTTTCGCCACTGAACCGGAAGGCGCTGGTGAAAGGGAACGTGGTCAGTGTGGAGCCGGGGCTCTACGATCCGGCCTGGGGCGGCATCCGTCTGGAAGACATTGTGGCGGTAACCGAAAACGGATGCCGGAATTTCAATACGATGGAGAAGGAGCTGGAACTTCCCTGATGAGGGGGGGACGGGCTTTGTTTCCCGTTGGTGCGGAACAGGAAAAAATGCGGAGAAAAATCCGTGTTTTTTCCGGAAAACGGCTTGATTTCCGGGTGGGATTCGATATCTTACAGAAAGAGCCCCGGGGGAGGAGGACCCGTCGGGGGAAAATCCATTCAAACAGAAGGAGAGAATTCGTATGGCCGACTTATTGCTGGCTCAAATTGCGGCTGGGGTTGCGGGTGGAATCATCATCACGGTGTTTCTGCTGTTCATCCTGTTTGTCGTTGTGATCGGGGTTGCGACGCGTTACAAGAAATGTCCGTCGGATCAGGTGCTGGTCATCTACGGAAAGACCCGTGGCGACAAGGCTGCCCGGTGCATTCACGGTGGTGCTGCGTTTGTGATTCCCGTGATTCAGGACTATGCCTTTCTTTCATTGCAGCCGATGCAGATTGATGTGGGATTGACCAATGCGCTCTGCAATCAGAACATCCGAATCAATGTGCCGTCGGTCTTTACCGTCGGCATCAGCACAGACGAGGCGCTGATGGGAAATGCGGCGAACCGTCTGCTTGGTCTGACGCAGGATGAGATTGCGAATCTGGCGAAGGACATCATTTTCGGTCAGCTTCGTCTGGTGATCGCCTCCATGACGATCGAGCAGATCAACGCGGACCGGGAGACTTTTCTCCGGAACATTGAACAGAATGTGGCGGAAGAGCTCAACAAGCTGGGACTTCAGCTTCTGAACGTCAATATTACCGACATCACCGATGAGAGCGGCTACATTGACGCCATCGGAAGACGCGCGGCCGCGGAAGCGGTCAACAAAGCGCGTGTCGATGTGGCGGAAGAGGAGCGGAAGGGCGGAATCGGGGAAGCGGAAGCCCGGAAGGTCCAGCGAATTGCGGTGTCGGAAGCGGAAGCCGTAGCGCAGTCCGGAGAGGCGGCCGCGGACCGTGACCGCCGTATTGCGATCAAGAAAGCGGAAGCCGAAGCGCTTACCGGAGAGGCGGCTGCGGACCGTGACCGCCGTATTGCCGTCAAACAGGCCGAGGCGGAAGCGCTTACCGGAGAGGCGGCCGCGGACCGTGATCGCCGTATTGCCGTCAAGCAGGCCGATGCCGCGGCCATCGAAGGAGAAAACCTTTCCGCCATTGAGATTGCAAAATCCAATGCGCAGAGGGTGGAGCAGGAGGCGGAAGCCTATCGTCTGGCCGAGGTGGCAAAGCGGGTAGCGGAAGCGAAAATCAAACAGGCCGATTTTGAAGCGGAAACCACGGCTCAGGTTGCGAGAGCCAAAATGGAAATGGAGCGTCAGAAAGCGGAAGACATCGTCAAAACCGAAATTGAAAAGGAACAGACGGTGATTCGTGCAGAGGCCGAAGCGGAAAAAATGCGTCGGGAGGCGAAAGGACAGGCGGATGCCATTTTCATGAAGCTGGATGCGGAGGCCAGAGGAAACTTTGAAATTCTCAAAGCCAAGGGGGACGGCTTCCAGCAGATCGTTTCCGCCTGCGGGAACAATGCGGATGCAGCGGCAAAAATGCTTATCATAGAGAAACTTGAGCAGCTGGTGCAGATGCAGGCCGAGGCGATCAAGGGGATCAAGATCGACAAGGTGACCGTCTGGGATGGCGGGAAAAGTGCGGATGGGAAAACTGCCACGTCCAATTTTCTCAGCGGCATGGTGAAGAGTCTTCCTCCGCTGCATGATATTGCGAATATGGCCGGACTGGATCTTCCGGCCTATCTTGGCAAAGTCAGCGAGAAGCAGACGGAAGGGGGAGTGGAATCGGAGCCGGAATCTTCGCAGACCGCGGCGGCGGAGGCTCCTGCGGCAAAATAACGGAATCATCCGCGGACTTTTGACGGATACGCCGGTTCGGAATTTTTCCGACCGGTGTTTTTTTATAGGAAAAAGGTGGAGCTTCCATCCGGACTTTTTATCTGTTTTCCATGTCGAATGGTTTGCTCTGGAATTTTCTCCTGTTCAGAAAAAGGAAACGTCGCGCGGCGGAAATTTTATGAAAAGGGGGATTTTGAGACTTTTTGGAACTCTTTTTGCAAACTCAAAACGGTGAATTTTTGGTAGTGTCCTCAATTTTGCGCACATTTGTTCAGCATCCTGTGAATTTTTATAACTCAAGGCGGATTCATTCGGCACTCCAATATCGGACGCCGGATGAAGTCTATTTCGGAACTTGCAATCGGCAAACAGTGGGATATAGTAAACCAAGGGTCTTTACCCCGATTTTTTTATAAAATTTGTCCAACCTAGGGGAGAGACGCAGATTCTTTTCACCTTTTCAGGGCAGTTTTTATATAGATATCCTTTACAACTTTTCATGGCAGGGAAAGAAGACCTGGATTCTGCGTCAGATCTTCCGCAGCATGATAAGCTCTTTTCAGATTTTCTGTATGCCCCGGTTCCTGAATGACAGCTTTTTTTGATCTCTCGACCGTACAGACCGCATCAGGCAAACCATGTGTCGAAATCCTGATTTGACAATTTTCTTCCGCAATCCATTCAAAGATAGCAATGCAGCGTCCTGCACAGGTTTTTCGATGATTACCCCCTTGAAATGGCTCCTCGCTCAGTTGATCTCCGCTGTCCAGAGCTTTTAATTTCAGAGTGCTTTTGTCGTATGACCAGAGAATATCCAATTCTGCATTGAGTCAGCGGTGCCCTTTTTGATCGAAGATTTCGCAAATCATGTAAATAATTTGCCCACTGTCTTCGTTGAATGGGCAACGGCGGAGTCGCAGACTGGCGGGGGCTTCCGATGTCCATACCGTGTCGGTAATTGGCATTCCAGACTTTCCATCGGCGAACATGCCGATTGCTTTCACATATCCGCGTTCGTAAGGAATGGTCCATCGGAACATTCTTCGAGTCGTATTCCCTTTGAAATTCTCTCCGGTCCGCTTTTGCTCCGGAGTCCACTGGAATGGAGGACCCGCGTATTTCCGACCAAATGATTTGCCGTTAACAAACAGCTCGACGCTGCTGCAATTGGAATAAACCAGCAATGTTACCATATCACCGTCTTCATAATCCCAATGGGAACAGATATGCAGAACCGGTTCATCTGTCCATGCCGCACGGTAATAGAAATATCCATCTTTTGGAAATCCGCAGGTGTCAATCACACCGAAAAAGAAGTGTGGGCCGGGTAATCATAAGGAGTTGGTTCGCCCAGATAATCCCATCCGGTCCAGATGAATTGCCCCATCATATATGGTCGTGCTTCCGCAAGATCCCAGTTTTCCTGTCCGGGTATGGTATTGTCGAGCCACTCGATAATGATATATTTTTCAGGATAATAATCGGAAAGGGCTTCTTTCATTTTGCCGTCGGCATAATATTTCCCAAGTGGATGTCTGGTCTGAACAGAGTAACACTCTGTTCCGATCATCGGTTGATCCGGGTGAAGATGATGAAATTCATCCGCCTGACTGAGACGAAGATAATTGTACCCCCCCACATCCAGAAGGGAAATGTTCTCATGTTTCACCTTGTCAGCAACAACTGCACAGGTCACCGGGCGGGTCTCATCGGAATTATGCACGATCTCCACCAATTCCCCGGCGATTCGTGCTCCGGAAAATTTATACATCTGTGGAACCTCGTTTCCTACGCTCCACATAAAAATCGAGGGATGATTCCGGTCGCGCATGATAAATTGCGTCAAATCGCTCCTGTGATGCTGTTCAAACAGGTGCGCATAATAATGAACCGTCATGAATTGATGTTCCCCGTTGGAATTCGGTGCAGCACGGTGAGGTTCTTCCCATCCATCAAAACACTCATCCAGAACCAGCACCCCGAGTTCGTCACAGACGTCCAGAAAGTCCGGACTGAAAGGATGATGCGCGGTCCGTACTGCGTTGCAACCCATCGTCTTCAGAATACGGATCTGGCGGATAAAGGTATCTCTTGTAACCGCAGCACCAAGACCTCCACCATCGTTATGAAGACAGCAGCCTTTGACTTTGAGTGGCTGATGATTCAAAAAAAGTCCCCTGTCCGCGCTGTATTCAAAAGAACGGAATCCAAACACATTCTCTACATAATGGCTGCATACACCCTCCAACAGAACCTGAGATTTCAAACAATAAAGATGATAGTGTTCCGGATCCCACAATGCCGGATTCTGAACCTCAATCTTATCC
>CALXRL010000033.1 GCA_944390735.1 uncultured Victivallales bacterium
TGGGGAAGCAGGCTCTGGAAGCATGCGGCGCGCCGCGGTCGGAGCCGTGGGGAGGAAAAAGAAATAGTTCGTTGGCCGGACGCCTTCGGACCGAGGGTTGCCGGGTCGGCGGTGGTCGACCGGGAGAATGCGGCCGGATTCGGGAAAGAGGCGATTCTGCTGTTTTATACCAATGCATTTTACGACGGAGGCTCGTCGCAGAACCTTGCCTTCAGCACGGATGGAGGAAAAACATTCCGGAAATACGGAAGGAATCCGATTCTTCCCGGCTTCAGCGGATTCTGCGACCGGGATCCCACGGTGGTCTTCGATCCGGAGGAGGCATGCTGGCGGATGGCGCTCTATCTCGGAGACGAATCGAAACGGACCTTTCTTCTGCTGCGTTCCGAAAACCTTCTCAACTGGAGCGTGACCGACAGCTGGAACATCGAAAACGGCAGGGAATGCCCGATCCTGCTCCGAATGCGCGACAAATCCGACGGTGTCTGGAAATGGGTCTTTGCCGAAGCGAACGGCTGCTACCGGATCGGACGCATTCAAAAGGGACGTGTTCTTTTTGAAAGTGAATCCCGCCGTTTTCTCTGCGGCGATGCGTATGCGGGACAGTGTTTTGCCAATTCTCCCGGAGAGAACCCCGTTTTCCTGGCCTGGCTGCGGATGCCGGAGCCGGTTTCAAAACGATATTGCGGAATGATGAGTTCCCCCATGAAACTCTCTCTCAGCGCCGGACGCCTCCGGGTTTCCCCCTTTGTGTTATGCGGCAGAAGCGAACCGTTTGAAACGGTCGGTTCCGCAGAAAAGCCGCTTCCGGAAGGGAATGTGATTTTCGACGTGAAACATCATCAGATACGCTTCCGGGAACGGAGCTGGGATCTGCCGTCCGGAATTTCCGCCTTGAAAGGGCGTTTCCTTCTGGACGCAACCTCGCTGGAATACTTTGACGATTCGGGACTTTTTGCCTTCTGTCTGACCTGCCGGACCGGAGAATAAGCTGCGCCAAGGTCTGAAGTAGAGGATTTTTTCAAAAAAAACGTTCCCGGCCTCTTGACAAAGTTCGATTCTGATGTATAGTATGGGATACTCACCAAAAATGAGTACATTGTTGCGGGGTAGAGCAGAGGTAGCTCATCAGGCTCATAACCTGGGGGTCGTCGGTTCGATTCCGGCCCCCGCTACCATTTTGTGTAAATTTTGTGAGACGTAGCCGAGGCTGTCCTCCCAGTCGTACATAGTAGTCCATACTGGTATTTAGGGAGGCTCACAAATGTCTATAATCCTTCGAGGAAACAAGTTCCACTATCGCTTTCGTCTTAACGGAAAAGACTTTCCGGAGGCTTGTTCTCCGGAATGATGCCCCTCGTTCCGGATCGTTCTCCGATGCAAGCCATTGGCGAAGAACTTCTTCCAGTTTTCCGAACCGCGAAGGGACGGACATCCCCTCTGCAGACGGATCCCGACTCTGCCGACGGATCCCGACTCTGCCGACGGAGTTGATGAGCGCATAAACATTTCCGCTTGACAAATCAACAAAGTTCTGTATTGTATCATTGCGGTCAGTGTCCGCCGTTTTCTCCTGCGTCCCATGGATTGACGACGGCGCTTCCGCAAAGACTGGTGCGAAGCCGGTTTTCCGCCCGGTGGACAGCTGAGGGATGCGGCCCCACGAACGGGGTGCCAGTCAAGCGGGGGACGCTTGAAGAAAGTGTCCCCTTTTTGTTGCTTCTCGTCATTTTCAGGAAGCTCCGGGCACCGCCGGGATCTCATCCGTCCGGAAAAGCAGACCTCCGCCGACAATCTATTTATCCTCCTCATGATTCGAAGGAACGCCCCCGAAACACCACATCATCCAGAACGTGGAATCCAGCCGGGAGCCGTTTGTCTTTCCGGCATCAAAGGGTTTCACGACTGAAATCCGGATTCATGCGGAAACGTCCTGCCGATCGGGCATTCGATGGGGGCGTTCTAAAAAAATCGGAGGGAAAAAGTGGTCAAAAGAGCGAATATGAACAAAAAATAATCTTCTCTTCATCTTTCCATGAACGTCCGGGATTACATTGCATCCCATTGCGGATCAAGGAGGAATGGGGATGAGTACCGGGAATTTTCAGAGGAAATGCATTCTGCTGCTGGCGGGAACAGCCTTTCTGGTTCTGTTTGCCGGACTCGGCATACAGGAACTGGGGTCTGGAGACGAAACCAGAGTCGCGGGAATTGCCGCGGAAATGTTTCTGGAAAAAGAGTTTCTTCTGCCGCGTCTGAACGGTTCCCCGTTTCTGGAATATCCGCCGGGATACTACTGGCTGACCGGTGCGGCATTTTCGCTGTTCGGGATTCATGATTTTGCCGCAAAACTTCCCTCCGGCCTTGCGGCGTTCGGCATGGTGCTTCTGACGTATCTGTTTGCCCGAAAGCTGAAATTTTCCTCGCGGGAAGCGTTTCTTTCCGGAATCGTTCTCCTGTTCAGCGGACAGTTTTTTGCGGAAAGCCGGACCTGCCGTGTCGATATGACGCTGGCATTCTTCCTGGAACTGAGCATCTTTTCCTTTTATGCAATGATCCGCTCCGAAAGGAGGAGCGGGAAAATCGGATACTGGCTGCTGTTTCTTCTCGGACTTGTCTGCGGATGCTATACCAAGGGGCTCCTCGGACTTGTTCTGCCCGGAAGCGTGATCGCTTTCTGGCTTCCTGCGGAGGATCTTGCAGCCCGCCGCTTCCGCTGGAAACGGTATATTGCGGCCTGCGCGGGCGGACTTCTGGCCTTTGGCGCAGCCGGCATCTGGTATTTTCTGCTGCTGCGGCGCGAAGGATATGAGATGTTTCATACGGCATTCTGGATCAACAATCTCGGGCGCTTTACCGGCAATCAGCCGGACCATGCGGAATCGTTTTTCTATTATCTCTGGAAACTGCCTTCGCTTTTTCAGCCATGGCTGCTGTTCCTGCTTCTGGCACTGGCAACGGGAGTTCAACGCATCCGGAACGGACGGAACCGGGAGCTGCTATTTCCCCTTCTGGCACTTCTTATTCCTTTCCTTCTGATGTGCTGTGCCTCCGGCAAACGCATTGTCTATCTGCTGCCGCTGAGCGTTCCGGCGGCTCTTCTCACGGGATGGTATCTTCAGCAGCTGCTGGAGATGGTTCAAAAACGGTGGCAGGAAACGCATCTGAAACGGATCGGGAAAGTCGTGCTGTTCACTGCGATCGCCGTTCTTCTGATTCTTGATTTCGGGGTTGCATTTTTCCGGAATCGGAACGAGTCTCTCCGCCCCCTCTTCGAAAAAGCGGCCGAACTGGAACGACAGGGGAAAAAACTTTTTCTGGTCAATCCTCCGGAACGGACACGCGGGGCGGCATACTTCTATCTGCACCGAACCATTCCGGAAAAAACGAGCGAAATTCCCGCTCCACCCCCGAACGAGTGCTGGATCATCCGGAGAAAAGAGGAAACGAAAGATTCGACGGTCTATGCCGATCATCACCGGCTCCTGGAGGGACGCGCTTCCGGATCCTGACAAAGCTCTCTTCCGGTACCGTTTTCCGCGATTCCCGGGGTGCGGCGTCAGAGGGAAAACATCGGCCCGGCAGACGGACGGCAGGATTTTCCAGGAGAGCAGAAGGCAGGGTCTCCGGAACGTCCCTGCCATTTTTCCTTTTCCGTATCTTTCTTTGACAGAACGTGCAACGATGGAAAAATCCAATTCCGGTACTATATTTCCCGGACGTATCAACAAAGGGATCCCTCTGATGAGAATTTTAATCATAGAAGACGACCGGCAGACCGCGGAGTTTCTCTCCCGCGGGCTTCAGGAGGCGGGCTTCCGCATCTGCTGCGCCTCCGACGGACTGGAGGGACTGCGGAAGGCCCGGACGGAACCGTTCGATCTGGCGGTGGTCGATCTCATGCTGCCGAAACTGGACGGTCTATCCGTGATTGAAGAAATCCGGGCGGGCAAAAACAATATGCCGATTATCGTGCTGAGCGCCAGGGATTCCGTGGAGGACAAGATCAGCGGACTGGAAAAGGGAGGGGATGACTATCTGTCAAAACCGTTTTCCTTCGGCGAGCTTCTCGTACGAATCCAGGCGTTGCTCCGCCGGGCCGCACAGATGACGGAGCCGACGACGCTGATGGTCGGAGATCTTGAACTGGATCTTCTGACCCGTCGAGTCACCCGTGGCGGAGAGCCGATTTCCCTGCAGCCGCTGGAATTTCAGCTTCTTGAATATCTGATGAGGAACCGGGGCCGTGTGGTTTCCAAAACCACGATTCTGGAACATGTCTGGGACTATCACTTCGATTCGCAAAGCAACATTGTGGAAGCCGGAATCTTCCGTCTCCGCGAGAAGATCGACAAACCGTTTGACCGGAAGATGATTCGGACGGTCCGGGGATTCGGCTATGTTCTGGAGTAAGCATCCGCTCTTCTACTCTCTGAAGACACGGACAGCGGTCCTTTACGGAAGTTTGTTCACGCTCTCCTTTCTGATCATTTTCGGAATTGTCTATCTGTATTTGTATCTGGGCAATCAGGAGAGCGTCGACCGGCGCCTGAAGGGAATTCTCAGCGAGTGTGAATACGAATATCTGACGGGGACGGAACTGCCGCTTTCCCTGCTCCCGGTCCGCAGGATCGAAAAGATTCCCTCCCGCTTCTTTCAGCAGACCGCCGGGGAAACAGAAAGCTTTCAGCTGCTTCTGGCCTTTCATGATGTGGATGGAAAATTTCTGTATCTGCTTTTCCTCCATCCGGATCGGCGAACCCTGAAATATCTCACGATTGACATGGAAACCGGCCGGGTGGAGAAAAAGGAGACCTCCCGCCCGCCAAGAACCGACGTTCTTGCACAGAAATTCGCAAGAGAATCGTTCGGAGAAGGAAACCGGATCTATCTTCTGCTTCTGGACAAGGACGGCAGACTGCTGGCGAAATCCCCGTTCTCCCGCGGAGATCTCACCGGACTTCTGCGCTATCCCTACCGGCGGGAAAGCACGGACATCCAGTATGCGAATCTGCGGGGATCGCGCTGGCGGATCCGCATGGCGTATCGGACCATTCCGAACGGGACACTTCTGGTGATCGGCCTGAATCAGCATGCCGCCGATGAAAATCTGCAGAAAATCAGTTATGCGTTTCTGATTACCGGGTTGACCGTTCTGGCGCTGAGCATTCTCTGCGGCTGGTTTCTCGCCTGCCGCATTGTCAGCGGAATCGAACGGGTCGGACGCACCGCCGACCGGATTGCCGACGGCGACTATTCTCTGCGGATTTCTCCAAACGCGGGCGATCTGGAAACCGATGACCTGATCGCCAGTTTCAATACCATGACCGCCAACACGGAAACGCTGATGAGTGAACTGAAAACCATCACCGATGATATTGCCCACGATCTGCGCACTCCGCTTACCCGGATGCTCGGCCGTTCCGAAATTGCCGTAACGCTGCATCCGACTTCGGAAAAGCTGCAGGACACCCTGGGAGACAACGCCGAGGACTGCCGCCGGATGCTGGCCCTGATCAATCAGATGCTGGCCATCTCCAAAACGGAATCCGGAGCCAGCCGTCTTCACCGGGAAACGGTGGATCTGAAAAAGCTGCTTGAGCGGGCATCGGAACTGTTCCGGATGCCGGCGGAACAGAAAAGGCAGACTCTGCTTCTGGAACTTCCCGCCGAACCGGTTTTTCTTTCCGCCGATCCGGCCCGTCTGCAGCAGCTGATAGCGAATCTGGTGGACAATGCGCTGAAGTTCACATCGGAAAACGGCTCCATTGTCATCCGGCTGACCGAAAGCGCCGAAGAGATTCTTCTGAGTGTATCCGATACCGGCTGCGGCATTCCGCCGGAAGAGTGCAAAAAGGTTTTCAAGCGCTTCTACCGTGCGGATACGAGCAGGAATCTCCCGGGCAACGGACTGGGACTGGCGATGGTTCGCGCGATTGCGACCGCCCATGGAGGGTTTGTGTCGCTGAGCAGTGAAGTGGGAAAAGGAAGCACCTTCACCGTGCATTTTCCGAAGAGGAACGGGAATTGAATTTGTTTCCGACGTTTTCCGTCAGCGGGCGGATTTCCGGAAGGAGGAGGGAATCGGAGGAAACGGCAGGAAGGATTTGTTTTCAGGATGATCCGTCGGATCCCTCTGCCAGGGACAGAATGCCCGAAGAAGGGAAACCCCGGAGGCCCCCCCCTTCGTAAAAAATAAGAGGAAAATGCGTCTTGAAAAGGGGGCCGATCGAGGACCCCTCCCGGATTTTTCTATCCCCTCAGAGGACGAGTTCCGGCTCCCTTTTCCGGAATCCGCCCGTCCGGAATCAGCGGCGTTTCAAAATCATCAGAGGCCAGTCAAACGGACGCATCTGACAATGTTTTCCCGGAGTGATTCCTGTTGTCAGGCCTTTATGGGTCTTTCTGTCCGGATCATCGAAATCATGCAGATAAAGAGCGAATCCGGCAAGGAACCCCTCACGAAGCATCAGAGGCTCCAGGTATCGCTGGCCGAATGATATGGTGTAACAATACCCATGCTTCGTCCGCTGGAAATCGCACTGGATTTTTTCTGCGGCCTCCTGTTTGGATGGCATATTGATTCCGTCTGCAAGCTGATGATCCACGGCGATCAGACGGTTCACCATTCCGGGACCCGATCTGCCTGACTTGCCAATGGAAAAATCATAACGGTAATCATTAATGTCATACCCGTCAAATCTTTTTTTCCGGCCATCGGCTCCGCAATCGAAATAGACCTCGAGGCAGCCGTCGTGAAGCCAGAGCTGATCCTCCGCGGCGCCGCGTTTCCAGAGCTCCGGATACACCAGAAATTTATCATCCCGGACCGTCACACGCAGATAGAATTTCTCATGGTTCCAGGCGACTTGACAGGAAGCACTGAAGTCGTCCGGATTCCGGGGAAGCATTCGAATCTCGCCGGACTCCAGGGAAGGAGTTGCGGCATCCATATTCTCAATCGGGAAAGATGGGATCCGGGACCAGTCCGGATTCTTTCCTGCAAACGGCACATAGAAGTAATCCATTTCCCATTTTCCGGAACAGGGTTTCCCGCCGGAATGAATAGTCCAGGCAAACTGTTTCCGGAATCGTTTTCCGAAAACAGCTTTTTCCTTAAAAAAGGGCAGTTCGAATTTTCCTGTCTCCAGCGCCTGAAGATTGAATTCCACGTTTTCGCCGTTGATGACAATCGTTCCTTTTCTGCCTTGATTGAGAAGGTTCTGCAGTTCAAGCTGAATTCCCCCATCACTGCAGGGACGGAAAAAGACTTCAAAGGGTTTTGCCGAAGAAAGAAGTTCCCCCGCGGCAAGATCCTCTGCAAGCATATCCGCATTTGCAGCCTTGATGAACAAGGGTGCCGGAGTCAGAGGAATTTCCAGAAAGCCGTCTCGCCCTGGAATTGCGATCCTCTCGTTTTCAAACATATCCATCCATTTCACGGGCTGCCGGAACTTGACTCGGAAAACAGGATTGTCTTCCCGGGACAGTTCCAGAAGTTTGCTGACAAACCAGATTGCAGCAATTCCGCTGGAATCCTTTTTCATGCGAAACGCATATCCGCGAACGCCGGCGGACGGACGGATATCTGCAAGATATTCCACATCCGGCAGCAGATTTCCAAACGTATTTGCCGCTTTGCAGAGAAACATCGGAGTAAAATTCAAATCCATGAACGGCCGGTCAATCCACACATTGGTGGAATAGACCTGCGGCCAATATTTCAGACAGATGATCCATTTTCGCAAATAACTGGCCGCGACAAGGAATTCCCGGTTTCCCCAGGAATAGGAGGGTTTCCCGGAACGATACAGATCGCCGTTCTCGCTCGACCATTGCGGAATATTCACCGGAGGATTGTTTCCGCATTCCGTGTAATAAATGGGCACCTCTTTTCCAAGCCCGTATTTTTTCATTTCACGGATCAAATGCGCGCTTGCGGCATCCATATCTTCATTGGGCCCCAGGATGCCGCCGTCAATATTGCCATAGGGATGAACAGCAACCGCATCATAATGGAGTCCGGCTCTGTTTGCGGCACGCAAATATCCGGACATGGCATCAAAACCGCGCAATCTGGAATATCCGGCTGTTCCGCTGGTGGGAGAACCGAGGAAACCGGCCCGTTTTGCTCCGCGCACCACCGCTCGCTGATATTTCAGGTATTCGTCGTACAGACCGGCGGCGGGAAGATCCGACGACTCCTCCTCATTTCCCCAGGAAATGGAACGGGCGGATTCCGGATCGCATCCTTTCAAAAGACGGAAAGCGGTCTCCTCAATTCTCCGTTCCGTCTCCTCGTTGATTTTTCGGCCGCTGAACACGCGCATGGAGATTTTCCCCTCGCGAAAGGCCTTTCCATCCGCCTCGCGACCGGGAAAATCCATCTCTCTTACAATTGAATCCCACAAGGCGAACTGAACATTGACAATTCTGTTTTTCTTCAGCAGTCCATGCCATTCCGTGGTATTGTCGATCCAGGAGTACTTTCTCTGCCACTCCGGCGGAGGACCTCCGGCTTTGACGGAAGGAAACACCCATGAAGTCGATCCGAACCCCCATTCCCGGAACTTTGCAGCGACTTTTTCCTGCTCGGTGATTCGGACAAAGGAAGTCGTCATCGTCCCCGGGATCGTGGAGGTTGCATGAAGGTTCTGAAGCGGAGTCATAATGGAAAGACGGTAGAAATCGGTATAGGGCCGATATCCGGGAACCCGGTACTCCGCGCGCACCACATAGATTCCTTTTCCCCAGATAGCTTCCGGAATCCGCAACGGAACCGTTTCCGTTCCATCCGGACCGATTCTGACGCTGAATTTTCTACGGGCAATCGTCTCCCGGTAAACGTTGGAAACGGAAAGTGTGACAACTCCGCCGGCGCCAGGCTTTCCAAAGACAACAAATTCCGGATTGACCGGTGTTCCAAATACAATATCATTACGGGAGTCGCTTGTCTTGAGCTCTCCTTCCAGCGGAGGTGAAATAAATTCTGAAGCCACCTTTCCCTCCTCCAGTTGAATTGCGTCCAGAAGAAGATCGGAATCGCTGTGAAGAAAGAATTTAATGCCGAACTGATCCGCGACAAAGGTCCGCGAGAACCGTTTCCATTCTCCGGGAACCCGGAAAACCCCCTCCGGGGACATCTCTGGCTGATTTGGATTTCCAAATCTGCTGCCATAGGATGCGGCAGCAATCCGAAACTCGAGCAAAGCATTTTTACGATTCAAGGATTTCGCATAAAAACTCACGGTATAGGTTTTCCCTTTTTCCAGCTGCATCGGAAAACTGAACAGTGACGCAGTCCGCACACCATGACGGGATGCTCCATGAATTTGCAATGCCCTTTTTCCAAATTTTGCATCTCTGGAGAGAGAATAGCTGCCGGACGGTTGGCTGCCCGGCTTGTATTTTCCATCATAAGCCCAGGTCCAGTAACGGAACCCCTGCTCGAAGCCGGGATTCGGCATCAGATTCCGTGTCGGGGAGGTTGCCAGCTCGATCATGTCGTCCTTCCAGAAGTCGATTCCTCCGACCGGAGGAGGCGTCTGTTTCTGTTTCAGGATTGTACCGACGCCAAGATGGATGACTATTCTGCCGGAAGAGGACCCAGGAAGAGAAATCCTCCCGACAGAAATTTTTTCTGAATCACCTTTCCCTCTTTCCATGCCCAGCGCAAACAAAGCCTCCCCGGTTCCGATGTCCAGCTCCATTTTTTCTCCGGGATCATCCGGAGCGTAACAGACGGGCCCCCTCACCCGATAGATCCTGCGCTCCTTTGCCTCTTTCCCCACCGGAATTTTCTCCCGGAACGCGACACGCGTCTCCTGAAAACTGCTGTCCGACGGGAAATGAATGACAGGCGTCACCGTCTCCCGGGATCCCGAATCCCAGGTAAGTTCGACTCTGCTGCCCGGAAGACTCTTTAATTGATACCGGAAGCGGCATTTTTTCCCTTCCGAATTCAAATAGGGTTTGACATATTCCACAGTTCCCTGTCCGGCATCCGCCCTAAAAACGGTTTTTTCCCCACGGATCTCCTGAAAAGGAAAGCCGGCATTTTGACCTTTTCCGCCATGAAATTCCAGAAAAAAGGCAGGTCGCTCTCCCAGATTCCCATAGATTCTGCGGTACATCACCGAGGATCGTTCCCTCCAGCGTCCTCTCTGCTGAACGGAAACCATTTTATTTCCCACACAAAAGGATGGCTGAATCAGATTCTCCTTCTCCAGCCGGTAATCAAAGACTTTCAATTCCGGAAGAACCAGTCCGCTTCCGACCGGTTTGAATTCCGGAGGTGGATTCGGCAATTCCCGAAGGACTGGTTCCCGGAGGGCTTTTGCTGCATAAAGCCGCATTTCAGCAGCATCTGCATCGGAAAGAAACGCCGGAGCATAAACGACCTTTCCGGGATCAATGTTCAGAAGAACGGCCCCCATCACCAAAGCCTGCAGATACATTCCCTTCCCGTTGAGATGAATGGAATCCGTCTGAAGAACCCATTCGTTCTTTTCGGCGGAGGGGGTCGCGGCATCCGCGTTTTGCCTCTTTTTTCTTTCCCAGCGATACGATCCGACGACATCCCCGGAAGAGGACGGAAGATCCGGATACGAAAACTGTTTCAAGGAGGAGGGATCCGGGACCACAAAATGGTCTCGGGATTCTTCCCGTGTCAGCCGAACAGCCGTTCCAACGGGGACCACCCGAACGCCCAGATCCGCAGCCAGACTGTTGCAGAAAGCCTCCGTCAAACGCATGAAATCCGATTGAGAGATTTTATGTTTCTGATAAAAGGGATCATCCGCACGAGGGGTCCAGATTCCATGAATCAGGATTTCCGCCTGCGGCGCGCGTTCCCGAATCAGATGCACCAGTTTTTCGGCTGTTTTCCAGGTTCCGGCCCGATCCAGGAGCTCATTTCTGTAAGGCATGATCAGAACCATGTCCCACTTTTCTTCCGCGAGCAGATTCCAGAGATTGCAGGGGGTGTTCTTGCGCAGGATCTTTCTTTCGGGCATGCTCTCCTTCATCATACAGGAGAACTGGGGTTTTCCTGTGGATCTGCATCGAATCAGCGCATCCAGGACCTGTCCCATGGAACTTCCACCGATATGAGCGCTTGCATAACGAAGCGGGATTCCCATAGCATGAGCAATTTCCGGAGTCTGGGCGGTCGATTGTTCCGAATAGCTGTTCCCGATGGAAAGAATTCTGATTTCTCTTTCCGCAGCATGTCCGGATACGATCAGCATGAAAAAAATGGTCCACAAGAGGAATCTGCACATTTCAGTTCTCCTTTCTTTTTCCTGTTGCACTCTGTCGTTATTCTGCCTGCCAACCATCGGCGAAAGCCGCTTTTGTATCGTCCCACCGGTATCCATCGGATTCGCGGATGACTGTTCCTGCCAGGCTTTTGAAATAGGCCATCGTCCGGGATGCCACATGACCGTCGATATAGGCTAGATTCGTAGTTCCGGAAGCTGTGGTAAAGTCCTGAACGGATCCGCCTCCATGTCGATAGGCCAGCATTCTGGGCCGTGTATCGCGCAAAGGGTTGTGTGTTCCCAGGGAATGTGTTCCCCAGGCATCCACTTCTCCGGAGGGGACGTTCTCCGCAAAAAAAATTACCCGGGATGCGTTTTTGACTGCTGAAAGTTTATGGGATGGCATTTGAAAACCGCTTCCGGAATCCGGATGAACCGGATTGCCGGCAATCCGTGCAATTCCATAATGAGTTCCTCCGAACGGTGCGCTCCATGCCAATCCGCGAGTTTCCACCGGACAGATCAGATTGGAATACCTGCGGGACACGGCAAGATTGCGATTCCGGGCCATCTTTGAATAGCGAATTCCGTAAGGAGGCGTATAGACCTCCTGCATAGTCCTGTTTCCGGCCAATAAAGTAAACCAGCGATGCGATCCGTCAGTGGATTCCACATCCTGAGCAGGCAGAATCCAGTCGTCATTGTCCAATATGTACTGGGATGCGGCAAGGGCTATTTGCTTTTCCATATTCTGACAGGAAAGGTCCATGGCTTTGCTCCTTATCCGCTGCAGAACCGGAAGGAGAAGTCCTGCAAGAATCAGAATCATCGCCAAAGTTATCAACAGCTCAATCAGAGAAAAGGAAGAGAGTTTTGTCTTCATTCGGAGCTTCTCCATTTTTTGTTTTCATATTAATAAATTATAATACAAAAACGATTTTTTGTCAAGAGATAAAATATCTTTCTTTGAAGATTTGCAAAAAAAAAATCTATTATTATATTAAAATAAAATAAGGTAAATAAGAATGGGTAAGAAGAAAAATGAATCAGGGTCCTGGATGGATGCGCTCCACGGACTGACACGGATCATCGAAGCGGAATATGGAGCCGGAGGCAAATTGCCTCCGGTCCCGGAGATGGCTCGAAAACTTCATGTTGCAGAGAATACCTATTGCAAGGCACTGCGCTCCATCTGCCGCCATGGGCTGGCTCATGCTTCACAGGGAAGAGCCGGAACCATTATTCTGCCGGAAAAAAACCGACGGCTGAAAATCGGACTTCTGTCGCAGGAGGAATCCCCCATTTTACCATCCCTTCCACTTTCCTTTCTGCTGCCGGAAATTCTGAAGAAGGGATATCTTCTTCAAATGCTCTGCAACACTTCTCCGGACCAATTACGGGAACAGCTCCTGATTCTGAACATCCGTGCGCTCTTTGCGGTGAATCCGCCGCCGGCATTTTATCCCGTTCTTGCGGAATGTCATCAAAGGGGCTTTCCTGTTGTGATTGTGGAATACTACAACTATGGAATCATTGAACAGGCGAACAAATTTCACCTGCCTTATTTTCACACGGATCCGAACAGCCTTGCCGCGAGTGTTTTTGCCTTTGCAGAAAAGGTTCATGCAAATCGTCTTCTGCAGGTTGATTTGAAACCGACCATTCTGACGACGGCTTTTGCACAAACTGCGGCCGCATCCGGACAAGTCTTCGATGAGAATCATTTCTGTCCCTTCTCCCGGATTGAAAATGGATTGGCAGCCAGAATCAAAAAACAGAAAATCGATATCATCTATGCAAAATGCAACGAGGTTCATGCCGAATCCATCTGCAGACAGACAGCCGGACTTCCGGAACAGCTGCGACCTCTGCTTCTTTTTTCAAAAGAGGTCAAATCCTATTTCCAGATGAATCCGGAAGGCTGCCATGGCTGCTGCATCGCAGGCTACTTCGATTTCGATTCTCCGACCTACCAGCTGGCCGTTCAAAAATTGCTGGATGCGATCTCCGGAAAACATGCGGTTTCGATGGAACAGAATCATGAATTCACCATTCTTCCGACTCGCGAGATCCGTTCCAGGATCACTTCCTGGGGCATCCAGCCTCCCCATAAACCCCAGCCATCCCGGAAAGGATAGGCGAAGAAAACGGAAAGAACGCTTATTTTCGGGAGCTCCATTCGAGCTTCTCCGGGGGAAACGATGCGGAAGATCATGTTCCGTCACAGCGAAGAAATTCGTAACTGCGCTGCCAATGAAATTTCCCGCCGGGCGGAAGACGGATCTCAACAAAAATCTCCGGACTTAGATACGTATTTTCCCGAAAACTCACCGCAAAACGCGAGGAAGGAAAATCGCCTCGGATCCGGAGAAAAAAAGGCAGTCCCGGTGCGGAAATCTCAAACTGGTTCTCCTCCGGGCGGACCGGTCGGGTCGACACCAGATAACAGCCCTGACGGGTGGTCCGGAAATTCCCGAAGCAGCGCCCCTCCGCCGTGAAGCAGCCCCGTCCCGTCATACTCCTGAGCTCCGGATGAAACGCCGTGCGAATCCGGACTCCGTCCGCGGGAAAGGCCCGCGAGCCCAGCGCCAGAAAGTTATGATTGTACTGGGTCGTGACAATGGGCTTCGAACCGCGGTTCTCCAGAGAATAGTGAATGGTCAGACGCTTTGCCTCCGGATCAACGGAATAGGTTTTGACATACTCGTAGGCCCAGTCGCGAAAGCGTCCGCTCTGCCGGAACTCGATGGTGTTCTTTCCCGTTTTCACTCGGGGAGAGAAGCGCTGCCGGAGAGGATAGGGATGGTAGAAAAAGTACTCTCCGGCACGATTGTTTTCCAGAATGCCGACTCCGATTTTCAAAAACAATCCCCCCTTCTCATTCTCCTGAAACCCGGGAGGGACCCCCATGATTCCGAATTCATCGGCCAGTCCGGGAGCTCGCAGGAACTCCCGGTTTCCGATCCGGATGCCGCGGACCGCTCCACAGAGATCGAATCGCGGGCGATAGATCTTCTCTTCCCGGCCCGGAATCTCCTCCGGCATGGCGATCCGCACCTGGAAATCTCCGCTGCCAAGCTCACCTCCATGGACAGCGGAAAAAAGCAGCGCAGGGAAAAGAACCGAAAGACGGTTTTTCAGGAATCGCATGGAAAACCTCCGAATTTCCCGTCACTCGAAAATCCGATATTCCAGATCATCAATATACATGCCGTTTCCGGGCGAAGTGAGGATCAGCAGTCCGTTCCGGGTGTTGTCCGGGATGGTTCCTTCCAGTACGAGCTGCTGATAGCGGTCGGTGATTTCCGGCGTCTTGAGATCGTATTTCAGCGGACCGTTCCGATTCCAGTTGATCTGGAGACGGGCCTTTCCTTTGGGATCGCGGCTCTTGAAATAGCCGGAGAGACGGAATTTCTTTCCGCTGACGGCCGGCACCCCCATGGCAATATAATTTTTCGAATCATCGAAAAGATAGCACGCCCCTTTTCCGCTTCTGGCATGGGTTCCGGAAAGATCCAGATGCGCCTTTCCCACATAGGTGAATCCCTTTTTGACTTCGAAATCTCCGATCCCTTTCAGAAGATTTCCCTGCGGGAGTTTTTGCGGGGGAATGCGGTCATATCCCGGCAGTCCGCGCCAGCGGGGCCAGGCGGGATATTCGACGCTGTCGCCGGAAGCCCGGTTGCCGCTGCCGTCCTCCACCAGAACATAGGCGACAAGCTGATCGTCCTTCCCGACCTCCGGAAGTTCCGTGCTCCACTCCTCCCCGGACCTGCGCATCTCTTTTTCCTGCCACTTCACGTTGGACTGGGCTCGGAATTCAAACGGAATCGGCATGGACTTGTAGACGAGTTTGACCGATTTCAGCGGCGGAACGGCGGACGGTCTGACGGTGAAAAGAAGCGTTCCGTTCTCCTGCTTCCGGACAGCGGGCGCAGGGGTCGACGGCCAGAGAAACGGTTCCGAAAGCGACGCTTTGAACCACGCAAGCGAAATCGGTTCTTTTCCCACCAGTCTGTGGTTGTCGTTCGGAAGCATCAGCAGACGTTTGGGTTCCGGCATCTCGCGGAAGGTTTTCAGGACAACGGGCATCCAGAAGAAGATGTCGTCCGTTCCGGAAAGAAGCAGAACCTTCGCCCGGCTGTTCTGAAGTCCGTGCTTCGGGTCCAGATGCGCAAGCCACCGGTCCTGCTGCTCCACGGGACAGAGGGAAAGTGGACCGAAATATCCGCCGAAAAAGCCTTGGAGATCGCGGATGTATGCACATCCATATTTGACGACGGCCGCATGAAGTTCCTTTTCCTGCCCCAGCAGCAGGAGCGTGAGATGCGCCCCCGCCGAAGAACCGACGACCATGAGTTTGTTCCGGTCGACTTCCGGCCGGTTCCGCAGGAATTCGAGGGCGCGGCGGGCAAAGAGAACGCCATTGCGGATGCCGTCGGTTTCAACTCCGGCGATCTGCCATTTTCCGTTTTTCCGGCTGGCCATGTTCCCGGGGGAGGAGAACTCGGAGGTCGGCGGTTTGCGCGGCACCTTCCGGTCCCTGCATTCCCCCGCCCAGTCGATGACGAGACAGGCGAATCCGTTTTTTGCGTAGTCCGGATTCGGATCAAGCGTCGTGAGTCCGGCACCGTGAATCTGCAGAACAGCCGGATATTTGCCCGCCTTTTCCGGACGGGAATACCAGGCAAAGATTTTCGTCGGTTTCCCGTTGAAATCGGCTCCGCGGAAGGTCACGCTCTGCGTTCGAACCCCATCCCGGACGCTCTCCGAGAGAATTCTGGTGTCCAGCGGCAGTTCCCGAGCGGTGGGAACGGCGAAAAAGGGATCCGGCGCCGCCGTCGCCGTCACCGCGTGCACGGTCAGACAGAGTGCGGCAAGCGGAATGGTGATTCCTGAAATTTTCATGGTTTCTTTCCTTTCTGTTCAGTTTCATAATTTGCCGGTATTTCACCGAACCAGACTTCGTCGGCCCATTCGCCGCCCTTGTCCGTTCCGATGATGAGGAATGCGGAAACGGCATCCTCCGGCGCTTTTGCTTTCAATTGAAAACGATTCCACTCGGTCGTGAGTTTCACCTGAGAGAGATCGTAGCGTGCAAGTTTGCCGTCCGCGCGGTTCCAGTTGATCTGAATGCGTCCGCCCTGACCGTCGCGGATTCCGCGGAGATATGCCTGAAGAAGATATGTTTTTCCTCCTTCAATTTTCGCTCCTCCGAAATAATTGCCCATCTTTGCCGCGCCTCTTCCGGCGAACGCCTCTTTGCCGGAACCATCCCAGCGGGTCTGTTTTGTCTGTTCGACTTTCCGTTCAAAGTCCTGATGGTGCAGCACCTTTCCGTTTTCGGGAAGAGAGATTCCGCGCTTCCCGGTCCCTTTCGGTTCCGTGGAGAAACGAAGATCGTTCCGATTCGAAATTTCCATCCAGAACCCGAACCCGCCGGAACCGGAACCGACCTTGACAAGAAATTCGTTCCAGCCTTTTTTCAGATTCAGATCCAGGAAATCGTCTCCGCGGGCCGGAGCTCCGGTTTTCGTCCGGGCGGCGGTCGGTTTGACCGCGATCCCGTTCAGCCACATTTTCACGGTATAGTCCACGCCGTAGGAGAGACGCACGATCCGATCATCCGGAGACTCAATGTAGGTGACCGCATACCGGATTATGCCGTCTTTCACCGGATGTCCGCAGGAAAGGTCGGTAAAGGCGTCGAATCCGTTCAGAGGGGTCCAGCGGCGGAAGTCGCGGCTGCGTTCCGGTTCAAGGACAATCTCCATGGACTGCTTCGGATAGGCTTCGCTGACCTTCCAGCGCATCGGAGGAATCACGGTGTAAACCGGCGTCAGCATCAGATAGCTCACAGCGGCGCTCTTTCCTTTTTCCGGAATCAGTTCCAGAATGTTTTCACCGGATCGGAGCGGAATTGCCGAAGGGAGAAGCTCATTGCGCGCCGCGGGCTCCGAGCCGGAGGAGGAAAGCCTTCCGAATCGTTTTCCATTGCTCTTCACCTCGACGCTTCCGAAATTCTGCCCCGAGACGAATCCGGTCTGCAGACGATACTCTCCGGTCGCGGGAACCCGAAGCCGGAAACGCAGCGCCGTGTCCGGATTGGAAAACAGAATCTTTTCTCCGCTCCAGTCGGATGCGAAACCGGAACTGTCCCGGAGCTGCGCCGGAGTCTCCGTGCATGCTTTCAAATCTTCCGCCGGGATCGCCCCCAGGGGAGTGACCGGCCACCCGTCGTTCCAGTAGAAGGGGGGAAGAATTCCCGCCGCCTTCCAGAGGGGAGCCGCCAGTTCCAGTTCCGTCCGGTAACTCCAGAACTTCCGGGCTTTCAGATCCGCTTCGAGCCGGGCGAGAAGAAGCTCGACCTTTCCCCGCAGATTCCGATCCACGTTCGGAAGCGCACCGCGGATGGCCCCGATCTGCGCATGAAATTTTCGCAGTTCTTCGGAAGGAATCTCCGAAACGACGCTCTCGATCGGGTGCTCCGCGCGGAACACCCGAAGTTCATATGCCGCAAGCGTCAGTTCCAGAACGTTGTTTTTCAAAGGCAGAGGCGTCCGCCCGACCGGCGCGGTCACCTGCCTTCCGCTCCCGGAGAAACGGAGAAGGGTTTTCACGGGAAACGGCATCAGATTGACCACATAGAAGTCCGTTCCGGATGTCCGGACGGCCACCGGTTCCACGGCGTCGCTCCGGAGAGAGAAATTCCTGTTCGGAATGGCTCGGAACTGCTTCAGAAACGCCCGGAGTTCCGGCTGACCGACCGTATAGGCGTTTCCGCCGTCGCCGAGCAGTTTGGCATCCGTTTTCGCAAGCGCCACGGCGAAGCGTTCCAGAGACAGCCGTCCCGGAGGATTGATTACCGCGCTCATCCAGTTCGCCCGGGTTCCTTTCGGATATCCGAGCTGATCCGGAGGAATCACTTTTTCCGTGGCTTCAAAATAGGCGGCTCCGGTGGTGAATCCCTGCACATTCGGATCAAGCGACCGCATCGTCCGCAGAAAATCCGCACGGTTGTTTTCGCCGCGTCCGCGACGCCCGTAGGTGCATCCGTCAGTCACAATGACATTCCGGATTCTGCCCAGAAGCGCCGGATCGACGCCCCCCTCCCGGTTGAACACACCGGTAAGAATTACCAGATCGGGCCGCGCCTCCCGGACGATCTTCGCCAGTTTTTCATACAGTTCCGCGACCTTCCGGCATCGCCAGGCGATCCAGACTTCCCGGTTCTGCTCCGCAAGGAAGCGGTAGCGTTTTGCAAATCGACCCGGATCCTTCTCCCCGCCGTCCGGAATCTTTCTTCCGGTTTCGCGTTCAAACAGCTGCACGGTGTAATCATCGTACCCCCAGGAAAGATCGTTGAAGTTGACCAGCGCATGATTGTACCAGGTCATGTGCCGCAGAGAGATCCCCTTCAGGGCCGGAGAGTTGCGGTAACGGTTGACAAACTCCGAAACCATGCCGCAGAGCCAGGCCTGATTGCGCGGATGAAGCGGTCCGTACAGCGGAGCAAACGAACTGACAAATCCCTCCCGGTTGCGGAGACGGTTCTCCTGATCCGCAAAAAGCTGAAGCTCGCGAGCCTCGGGATGGAAATCAAACAGAACATTCAGACCGTATTTCTCCGCGGAAAGCAGGATCACTTCCGCCAGATCGCGGGTGGCTCCGGTGGCAAACACATTGTAATGGCTCGGAGAAAGTCCGAACTGATAGACCATCAGAGTCGGATAAAGCGTGGTGCCGCCGATGAAGGAGATCATCTGCGCCCAGCGGTCCGCGCCGACGATCATGTTGTCAAGACTTTTCCGTCGGCTGTCGCAACCGTAAAGCCCCATGAAGCCGCTTCCCTCCTCATACCAGTTGCTGAATCCGCGTCCCGCCGGAGAGGATGACGTTGCCGGAGGCAGAATCGGATTTTCGATCCGGTAAACGCGGATTTTCGAAGCGGCCCCCCGCCGTCCGTCGCAGGCGTTGGCGACGATCAGACGCGAATCCCGCTGCGCAAACCAGGAAAGAAGCGTATGAGTCAGCATCCGGTTCGAGAGCGGATACTCATGTCCCGTTTCCACGCCGCCGGCAGCCGGATAACTGCTGTCCCCCTGATTCCGAAGCGAAATGGCGAATGTCCGGTACGAATCATCCGGATAGTCGATCTCCACCAGATACGGTTTCTGCGCTTCCGGAACCCGGATCCGGTATGCGAACCAGGAGGGTTCCTGCGAATTCATGTGACTCAGCCAGCTGACATCGCCCGATTCCCGATAGGACCCGAAGCGTTTCCGAACCGTTCCGGTCTTTCCGCCGCCGGAAAAATCGGGCGGCTGCTTTGCGCAGTCGATCTCATACAGCAGACTCTTTTTCAGGGATCCCGGTTTCCGGGGAAGCGCGGAGGCGTCGATCACCGCCATGGAAAACTCGGGAACCGTTCCCTTCGGGAGAGGCGTGCCGTTCAGAAGAAGCCGGATGTCGAATATTCCCTCCTTCCGGGCGGGAATGCGCAGTCTGCCGGAGAACGCGCCCCGGTCCGTTTTCGGCAGTTTCAGGGAAACGCGGGAGACTTCCTTCCGATCCTTCCGATCGGTGACGACCGCTTCCAGCGTGGCATCTTCCGGCATTCCGGCGGAAATGTCGAGCGTGTAGAATTCGCCTTTCCGGAGAATTCCCTCATGGACAAAACGTTCTCCGGACACGTTGATCCGCTCTTCCTTCCGGTCGGCTTCGGCGATGAGGATTTTATCAATCTTTCCAAACGGATGGAACCAGTTGCGCTTCTGCAATGCGAGCGTGTGTTTCCCTTTTTCCAGATAAAAACTGCCGATTCGCGTTCCCCCTTTTCCCACGGAATAGTGCTTGCCGTCGATCCAGCTTTCAAGCTCCCCGACGCCCGCGGGAAGAGTGAAGACATACCAGGCGGATTGCGGCAGACTGAAGTCATATTCAAACCGGCCCAGCAGACGGATTTTGTCGTCCCCGTTGAGCTTTCCGCTGAGATTTCCTGCCTTTCTGGCCCGTTCCGCGAACCCGTTCTGTCCTTCGAAACGGTCAAAATCCGCCGCTCTGCGCTCCAGAACAAACGCAGAGGCGACAAGCGGAAGCGCCGCCGTCAGAACAAACGAAAAAAACCTTGTCATAATAAAACTCTCCCTCCTTGGATGAAAAAAATTACTTCCGAAATGCGCTGAACGGATAGAGAATCCCGGCCGGATCCACGAACGCGTTTTCCGCCCAGAGGCCGTTCCAGGGAGTGGCGGCTCTTGCATAAGCATCCGTCACGCCATTGGTCGCATGCCCGTCCATCCAGACGAACGTTGCCCTCCGCTGATGCCGGAGATAGACCAGATAAAGACTCCAGACTCCCGCGGGAAAATACCCGAACTGCGGCTTTCCGGACTCATTGAGCGAAGCTCCCTCCGTAAACAGGATCGTCGTGGAGGGAGAGGGAAAGGAGGCAATGTTGACTCCGTCGGAATTGTATCCCTCGGCCGGAGCCAGACTGGTTCTCTTCCCCCCCTTCTCCGTCAGCTTGGATCCGTCGATGGTCCAGTAGGCGATCTTGAACTCGGGATCCCCCGGACAGCGGCACAGGGCGTTCCGCAGGCAGTCACTCCCCTTTTTCCCGTGATATCCGAACTCCTGAAGAGCGTTGTGCCAGTTGGCATACGCCCAGCCCGTATTGATTCCGACCGGAATCCAGAAAAGGGAATCGTCGGCATACATCAGCATCTGCCTTCCGCACTCCTTGCTGTTGTTCAGACAGGAAACGACATGCGCCTTGTTTCGCGCGCTCGACAGAGCGGGAAGCAGAAGACCACAGAGAATGGAAAGAATAGCAACAACAACCAGAAGCTCTATCAATGTAAAAATTTTCCGACTCATTTCCGCGATTTCTCCTTTGCAGTTGATCCGCGCACCTGCAGCTGCACGGGCACACGGATGGTTTCGATTTTCCGTTCCGGATCTGCAAGCCGTTTGAGCAGCAGTTCCACCGTTCTGGTTCCGAGGACCGCCGGATTCTGACGAATCGTGGTCAAAGAAGGATCAATGTAATCGGAGAACTGCAGGTCGCCGAATCCGATGACGCTGAGATCCTCCGGGATCCGCAATCCGGCTTTTTCAGCCGCCTTGTAGACATGGAGGGCAAGGAAATCCGTGGTTGCAAAAATCGCGGAGGGGGCATCCGGACCGGAAAGGATGGTCTCCAGACGGTTCTGCATTTCCGCATCGCCCTCCTTGTCCGATCCCCGGCTGTCCAGATGAACGATGAAACGCTCTTCGAGCATGCCGCCGCCGAGCCGGATGGCGTCCCGGAAGCCCGCGATTCGCGGAACACAGTTGCTTCGATCCTCTCCATAGGTGCAGGCACCGAACCGCCGGTGTCCCAGATCAATCAGATGCTTTCCCGCCTGAAGCCCGCCGTCGTAATCGTCATTGAGCACGGAATCCGACCAGAGTCCGGGCCGGACCTGCTCCAGGGCAACAATCGGCAGACGGTTCATCTGCGTCCTGCAGAATTTCGGAATCCTGAGGTTCTCCTCGGAACAGCCGATGACCAGCGCATCCACCTTGTGCTTCAGCAGTCGGCGCAGGGCGTCCTCCGGCGACTCCACCGAGGCCAGAAATATCGGCAGATAATCCTCCTGAATCAGGGTTTTCTGAATCGCCCTGGCAATTCCCCCGAAGTAGCTGTCCGAAAGACTCGGAAGCAGAATGCCGACACTTTTGGTGGATTCCCCGAACGCGGCCTTCGCCACCGCACTGGGCGAAAATCCAACGGCTTCCGCCAACGCCAAAACGCGTTTAACCGTAGCATCGGAAACACTGGATGGATTCGAATAAACATGAGAGACTGTCGCTGCGGAAACTCCCGCCATCTTCGCGAAAGCACGCATGGAAATATAGGATTCCGCCATATACAAATTCTCCGTTGCAATCTTCATCTAAACACGTTAATATAATTATAACAAATTTTCAAAAAAAGTCAACCCGGCAAACGAAATTTCCGGAAAAATTCCGTAAAATTTCTTTTCCGACAGGATCAGCGGGAAGGGAATCATTTTTCCGGCCGTTTGCAGAAGAAGTTCATTTTTTTTCTTCCGGAACATTTCCGCCTCCTTCCGCGCCGCTCAATCTGGGAAGCGCATCGTTTCGAAGAAGACGTTTCCCGACTCCCCGCCGCCCCGGAAAAGAAGAATAAAAAAATGAATCTCCGACAGAAAACGGTATTGTAAAAATCGCCATCCCGGTGTATGTTATGTGGTTAGACTGAAAACAACTAAAATTATGGAGCTTTTATGGCAGCGGAACTTGAAGAACTGATAGTCGGCGCATTATCAGGCGATGACGATGCAATCAGCAAACTTTCGGCAAAAATCAAATCATCGGAAATTCAGGAGCTGCGTGACAACGCCGGTCATTTCGACTCACTGTTCGACACCCTCGATGAGGTCATCTCCAAGTCGGAAATCATCTCCCGGCTCTGCATTGAGCTGGCGGAAAAAGACGCGCTGGAAAGTCAGATTTTCCGGAATGCGCTCAACAGCGCGGTCAAATGCCTTCTTCCGCCCTACATCTCCAGCCAGACGGTTCTGAAGGCCATCGGTGCGCGAGACACGGATGTTCCGGCATCGGAAGTGGCGGGCAGACTCAAAAAGCTGCAGAAAATCAAATCCGGCTGTCTGGTCTACCAGTCCGAATCGAAAGTCTGGGGAAAAGTGACCTCCATCGACAAGGGAACCGCGACGCTGGGAATCAATTCGCTTGCGGCGGGAAATCTTCTCTCCCTTCCGATCAGTTCCGCGCTCGGGAACGCCTTCTTCTTTGACGCCAATCCCGAGATGTTCAATATCCTTGTTCCCGACCGTCACCGTCTTCCCTCCGCTCAGAAATTCAAGGAGATTTTCTCCCACAACGCTCTGACGGAACTTTCCGAAACCAGATTGAAGGAAATCATCACTCGTCTTCTTGTTCCGGAAATCATGACCATTGATTCCTTCCAGACCTGGTGGAACGAAACTCCGAAGCAGACCCTCCCCGGAGGAAAACGGGCGCCCTGGGATGCCCGAAGCGTTCTGGAACTCAGCACGCTGCTCACGCCGCTGGAAGCGTCGGGCGGAGTCAAGCTCGGAGAGGAGGAGACCGCAAAACTCGCCCGTCTCTTCGGACATCTGCGCGTGCCGATGTCGCCGAAGGATGTCACCATGCTCGGCGACTGCGTCGCCATGCTTGCCGCCGCCAATCCCGCACCCGTCCTGCAGACGATGTTCCAGCCTCTGCGCGGCAAGGCGCCCTTCTGGCCGGCGGATGTGAAAAACGCTGAGATCGGCAAGGAGCTCGAAGTCTGGGGGCATATCTCCATGAAACTTCTTCCGGCCTTCATCAAGGCCTCGCGCGTTCTTTACTCGGACGAGGAACTGGCGGAGCTCGGCTGCGTGCTTCCGCTCCGCTGCCTGAATCTGCTCTTCGAATCCATTGAACCGAAGGCGGTTGCGGCGGCGATCTTCGAAAAGCGTCTGCTGACCTCGGACATTCTTCTCTATCTCTGGAAGAACCGGACCAAACTTTCGCGCAATCTCACCTCCATTGTGGACATGGGACACATTGCGGAAGCCATCTCCATGGAAAATCTTCCGAAAGAGTGGACCTCCGCCCAGCGGGAGCTCAAGCGCGCCCTCTTCGAAAAAGCGGACTTCCAGAAGTTCGTCATTGAAAACGCCGACGGCGACATTCCCTCGATCATCGACGCCCTTCAGCGCGTCAGAACCTTCCAGATGGGCGAGTGCCAGAGCATCATGGTCAAACTCTCCCGGCATTCGGAAGAGCTCCGCAACCGCATCGAAAGCGGTGAAGGAAAACGCCTCATGGGCGATACCGACAGCGGAAGCGCCGCTCAGACGGATATCACCTCCGTCGCCTCCCTCTCCCGGGTGGCGAAGGAGCTGGAGGATATCATCACCGTGCAGATTCCGGAAAACGTCGTTGCCATCGCGCACGCCAGAAGTTTCGGAGACTTCCGCGAGAATGCCGAATATGACGCCGCCAAAGAGCGCCGCCGTTTCCTTCACAGACGCCGTGCGGAACTCGAAAACATCGTCAATACGATTCATACCACGGATTTCAAGAACGTCAAGATTTCCGATCACATTGTCATCGGCTCCACGGCGACCCTCGCAGACGCCGCCGGAAAAACAACCGACTACTATGTCCTCGGCGCTCTCGACGGAGATCCGGACAACAACTGCATCTCCTACAAAACCAAAATGGGCGAGATCCTGACCGCGGCAAAGGTCGGCGACCGGATCAAGCTCCCGGGAGTGGGGGAACGCATTGTCAAATCGGTCTCCCCGCTGCCGGAATCTCTGAGAAAACGTCTCGCGGAAGAGGCCTGACCCGGAGAACAGAATGCCGGATTATCGGAAAAACATCCTGTCTTCCAGCAGATTTTTCCATCCGGCATCCTTCGATTCCACCTTCTCCCGAAGGGAAATTCCTCTTCCCTCCGGACTTGTCGTGAGAGAATACCGCATGACCGTTCCGCTCCTGGCGGGACGGTCTCTTCTTTTTTTCAGCGACACCCATATTCAGGCGGGAACGGTCCGCAGCATTGCCGAAACGCCGGGCCGATCCCTCCGCTGGAACGGAACCGGATGGCTGACCGGCGCCCTGCGGGAGGCCGTTGCGCGCTTTTCCCCGGATTATCTGCTCTTCGGAGGCGATCTGATCACCTATTCCAGTCTCTATCCGGAGGCCATGGAGATGATGGCGGAACTGAAAGGAACGCGCGGGCAGTTCGCCGTCTACGGCAACTGGGACAAGCGCCGCCGCAGCTGGCTTCCGTTCCGCGTGATCGAGGGACTTTATGAAAAGGCCGGATGGAAACTGCTCGTCAACGAATCCGTCTCCGACGGGGCTTTGGAACTCTATGGTCTGGATGACTATAAAATCGGAATTCCGCGCATCTATCCCCTCGGACCCAAAAAAGGGTTTTCCCTTCTTCTCTCGCACAATCCGGATGCGGTGGCGGCCCTCCCGCCCGAAGAACTGGAGCGTTTCGATCTTGCACTCTGCGGGCACACCCATGGCGGCCAGATCCGGATTCCGGGCTTCGGCGCCCTGAAAGCCTCCTCCCGCTACTGGAAACGATTCGAATACGGCGCTTATCAAAACCGGAAAAATGGAATGAAAATGATCGTTTCCGCCGGCATCGGAACCACGCTGCTCCCCATCCGGATTCTCTGTCCGCCGGAAATCATTCTCCTGAAATTTCTCCAACCGGCATAAAAAACCCCGGGCAAATTCCCGGGGTTCATCCATCGGCCGTCAGGCAAAACGGCGGAAAAGCACTCGGATTCCATCGAATCGAGCTTTCCCATACTCTGCGTCTTTTCCCTTCCGGTATGCCGGAACTGCCTCGACGCCCGCCCTCAAGCATCCCTCCCGGCCCCCTCGGAATCCCCTTCCGGCATCGATTCCGGCAACCTCATCGAAAAAGACTGAGCCTCCGCAGACACGGAGATCTCCGCGCCTGCGGAAAAACCGTTATTTTCCAAGCACTTTCATGGTGGAAAGAGCAATCATGAGCTCCTCGTTGGTCGGCATGACAATGGCCTTCCACGCGCTGTCATCGGTGGAAATCACGCCTTTTTTGCCGAAGCACTCCTCATTTCTCACAGGATCGAGTTTGATGTTCAACGCGGCGATTCCCTCCATGACGCGTTTGCGGATGGGCACGGAATACTCCCCGATTCCACCGGTGAAGACCAGCGCTTCCGCTCCGCCGAGAAGAACATAATAGGCTCCGATGTATTTGACCACTCTGCGGACAAACATCTTGACAGCGAGTTCCGCCTGGGCATTTCCTTCGGACGCGGCGTTAATCATATCGCGCATATCGCCGCTGTTGATTCCGCCGATGGCAAAGAGTCCGGATTTCTTGTTCAGGGTCTTGTCGAGCTCCGCGTTGGAGAGTCCGAGTTCGGAAAGACGGATCACAGCCGCGGGATCCATATCGCCGCAGCGGGTTCCCATCATCAGTCCCTCCAGCGGGGTCAGCCCCATGGAGGTGTCGATGACTTTCCCGTTCTTGACCGCCGCCATGCTGCATCCGTTGCCGAGATGACAGGTGATGATCGTGGTATCCTCCAGCTTCCGCCCCAGGAATTCCGCCGTGGAAAGCGTCACATAATGATGACTGGTTCCGTGGAACCCGTATTTGCGGATGCCGTATTTCTTGTAAAATTCATACGGAATGGCATAGAGATACGCCTCGGGAGGCATGGTCTGATGGAACTGCGTATCGAACACGCCGACATTGGGCACGCCGGGGAACTCCTTTTCACAGGCTTCAATGCCGGTCAGATTCGCCGGATTGTGAAGAGGTCCGAGCGGGAAGCACTCCCGGATGATGTCCTTGACTTTCTGATCGACAAGCACAGGCTCCGTGATTTTCTCTCCGCCATGAAGCACCCGGTGACCGATCGCCGCCACCTCCGAAAGCTCCTTGAGCACCCCCACCGAGGGATCAATCAGCTTCTTGCAGATTTCCGCAAGCGCGCCCGCATGATCGGCAATCCGGATCCCGCCTTCGCTCTTGAATCCGTCGGGCCGCTTGTAGATCATGTTCGGGGAGTCGGTCCCCACGCGTTCGACCTGTCCGCTCGCGAGCACTTTGTGTGTTCCCTGTTCCATATCGAACAGCGTGAATTTGAGAGAGGAACTGCCGGCATTCAATACCAGAATTTTCATTTTTCCATTTTTCCTTGAACCGTTGAAATTTTGATACAATAAAATGATACTTAATATAGCATTCCTCCTTCTCCGGAACAAGCCGGAATCCCCAAAAAAGAGGAAAGAAAAAGCAGGATTTTTTTTGAAACTCTTCTCCTTTGCAACTCCCGTTTTTATTTTCGTTTATCCGCGCCCGCTTCCGGAAGGAATCCCCTCTGTTTTTTCATCTTTTTTCTCTTTTTTTCGCGGATGGGGATTGACTTTTCCGAAGGATTCGATTATAATATCATATAATATCAAGAAATAGAAAGAAATAATATCAAAATGGCTGTCGGCTTTAAAAAAGATCTGATTTACCGGCGTTTGAAAGAGGAGATCCTCTCGGGCAAGTACCCTCCGGGCAGCAAATTTCCGCGGGAAGTGGAGTTTGCCGCCGAGCTGGGAGTGGCATTTGTCACCTTGCGGAGCGCCCTGAAGCAGCTGGAGGAGGACGGACTCATCACCCGTCTGAGAAGCCGCGGAACGTTTGTCAACGATCCGCGGTCCGCCCGTCCCCTTTCCCGGGAGGAAAAGCCGAAGATTCTTCTGGCGATGCGGGGCGATCAGAAAACGGAAAACATCACGGTGAACGTGTTCAACCGTCAGCTGGCGCTCGGCGTATTCTCTCAGGCGGCGTATCATGGAATGAGCGCGGATCTCAAAGTGTTCCCCCCGGAAACCACCTGGGAGGAGGAGGCCGTCTATGCCAGAAACAACGGCTACTCCGCCATGATTCTGGACCGTCACAGTCAGAAGATGCTGGAATCCATTGCGTTCGAATCGCTGGGGTTCCCGGTGATTCTGGTGAACCGGGAGATCGAACATGTTCCTTCCGTGGTCTGCAATTACGTTTCGGCGATCCGGATGGCAATTCAGCGGCTGCGCGAACTCGGACACCGGAACATTCTCCTGCTGGATCATGGAAACGACGTCGCGCTTTTTCAGGAACGGCAGGAGGCGTTTCTGGATGAGCTGAAACGGGGCGGAAGCCGATCCCCGGACTCCTGCCTGATTACCATGAGGAATGTGGAATGGAAGGATTTTCTCTCCAAAATCACCACATCCATGCGGGCACATCCGGAAGCGACGGCGATTATCGTCCAGTCGTTTTACATGCAGCAGTTCTCGGAATATCTGGCCAATTCCGGAATTTCGGTTCCATCCGATCTCTCCGTCATTCAATGGGGAGAGCGGGCCGGATGCGAACGGACCAGTCCCACCCCCTACTCCCTGCTGACGGAACCCAGAACCGAATGCGGGCAGATGGCGGTCAATCTGATCCGGAGAATCTTCGATGGAGAGGAGTGCTCCAACTATCACTTCAAAGTCAATGCCGAACTGATTATGCGCAACGGCTGCGCTCTCCCGCGCACGCTGCGGAACAGTCTGGCGGAAAGCATCGTCTCATGAAAACAACCCACAATGCCGGAGAAAAAAACTCATGAACAAGAGGAAAAATTTCACATTGATAGAACTTCTGGTCGTCATTGCAATCATTGCGATCCTGGTTTCGATTCTTCTTCCCGCGCTGGGAAAAGCCCGGCAGAAGGCCTTTGACATTTCCTGCCGCAACAATCTGAAAAGCAACGGTTCGGCGCAGGCACTCTACTCCGGCGACTTCGACGACTGGATCGTGCCGGGTCAGGACACCGGCTATCTTTCCTGGGTGGTGCTTCTTTCCGGCGTCAATCACTGGGGGGGAGATCCGATCCTGCCGAACTACGGCCTCCGCTACTACGGACGGACGCAGACAAAGGGAACGCAAGTCTGCCCCTCGGAAGCGCTCCCCTTCGCCGCCAATCAGTTCGACTCGGGACACTACGGTATGAACATGTGCACCGGAGGAGATCTGATTCGAAGCGGAGACATCCGTTTTGTCGGCAAAAAGCTCTCCTCCATCCGCTCGGCGACTCTGACGGTTTTCGCCGGAGATTCCATCAAAAAGACAACCCCGAACCTGATTGCCAATATCACGTTTCTCGGCTTCCGGCACAACACTTCGATCACAGATTCCGCCCGCGACCCGAATACGCAGAATTACCCGAACGATCTCAACGCCACAGCCAATCTGGTCTATTTCGACGGCCATGTCGGAAACATCAGTTACTGGAAGACGCAGACCATTCCCGCATGGATGGATCTGGCCAACGACCGGAATATGAATCTCTTCTATCAGGGAATTCAATTCTGATCTTCCGATCTCCGGGAAAGGGAAACGCGTTTCCGCACGTGGAAAGGGCCCGCGGCGGGAAGACGCGTCCGAGAGTCGGACTCGCCGCATCCGGAATCCCTTCTCGCAAAGCGGAATGCGGACAACTTCCGTCGTCCCTTCTTGAATCATACTGAAAAAGACAAAATCTAGAGAAAGAAAAAGGAGTTTCCAATTCATGTTTCAAAGAATCGCACCCGTTTTCTGTTCCCTGCTTCTCGGCACGGGAGTGTTTGCCGCCGCGCCGGCCGAAGTCCGGAAGATGCCCGCAGGAAAGACGCTCTGGAACCATTCCGGAACCGTCGAACTGAAAAGCAGAACCCAGTCCACCGTGGGAAAACTGCCGGGCAGAACCTTCACGTTTTCGCTTCCGGAAATTCCGAAGGGGGAAACCCCGCTTCTGCGCTTCCGCGTGATCCGGTTGACCAAAGATCCGAAAAAAGGCGGTCACCGCTACGCACCCGCTCTTCTCCTCAACGGAAAGGAGCTCGGACTGCTGACCGATTCAGGAAAAGCACGGCTTGTGAACCGTCCCCTCTATCTGCCGAATGCCTGGAGCCGCGGCTACAAAAATCGCATGTACTATTTTGAAACACAGCATTATCCCACACTGCTTGCGCCCCTGGCGTTCGACAATGGGAAAAACGTCCCATGGGAGTACATTCTTGACATCTCCGATGCGGTGAAAGCGGGAAAGAACACCCTGGAACTGATTCATGCCGGCAGTCCCGCAGACGGTCCCACCACCCTTCCATTTTCCGGCCTTTCCATTTCAACGGTCAAGACCGCCGCACTGGAACCGATACGCACCCGGGCATCCCGCGTCCTCACCCCGGTGGAAAAAACGGACGTTCTGCTTGCGAAAGTCAAAGCGGATCATCCGCTGAAATCCGTGCAGAAGGAGACGGATCCGCAGAAAAGGGTTCTCCGCACAGCGCAGTATTTCAAGCCCCGCGCCCCGCGCGTTCTTACCGTTGCCGGAGTCATCACAAAACGCGGTGCCGCCCTCTCTCCCGCCAGAAAAAAACGCGTGGATGATGCCGTTCAAAACCGGATTGCCTCCGATCTGAGCGGCTATCCGGTGGAACAATACGGCGAGAAGGTGGATTTTCTCACCAACCGCAGTCCGGACCGCAACGCGGACTGGCTGGCGCAGCACAACCGGCTCGGAATCATCCGCGAACTGGCGGAAGCCTGGCGCATGACCGGAAACGAAAACTATGCGAAGGCCGCCGCGCGCCATCTCGACAACTGGTGCGATGTTGCCGAACGCAACTATCAGCCCGGCTCCCTGCCGATCTGGAATTCGCTGAACAGCGGGGTCCGGGGACGGAATCTCAGCGGGATCATCGACCTGATGCTCGACTATCCCGGTCTGAAAGCAGAATCGCTGGTTACCTGGCTCTATCTTCTGTATCTGCATGGCGATTACCTTCAGAACTCCGGCAGGACGCCCGGAAACTGGGGAATCACCGAAGCGGAAGGACTTGTCTGCTGCGGACTCTATCTGCCGGAACTCGCCGAGGCCGACCGGTGGAGCCGGACCGGACTTCAGCAGCAGAAACAGAGTTTCGCCGACCATCTCCTCCCCGACGGCATGGACAAGGAACTCAACTGGGGCTATTTCTACTATGTTACCATTCTCGGGCACTGGGACGCCTCCTGGCTGATCTCTCTCAACAACCGGACCGATCTGAAGGAGTTCCGGATTCCGCCGGAAAAATTTGAACGGCTCTTCACGGTCATCGGCGAGTTTCTGCATCCCGATTTCCGGAACGCGGCCTGGGGAGACGCCTGGGATGAGTCGGCCGTCGGCAAAATGCAGCTGGCCTCCTCCCGCTATCCGGCAAATGAATTTTTCCGATACATCGCAACCGGGCGGAAAAAGGGAAGCGCTCCGAAGAAACGGTATCATCATCTGCCGGACGCCGGATTCTACTCGGTGCGCAGCTCCTGGGATGCCGACGCCGTCCACCTGCTCATCAAAAACGGACCCGACGGCGGATGGCACAATCATAACGACAACCTGACTTTCGAGCTGTTCGCATATGGACGCAACCTGACACCCGACACCGGAAACTTCACCTACAATTTCCTTCGCGGACGCGCCTGGTATCTTCAGACCGCTCAGCATCAGACCCTCACGCTGGACGGAAAGAACTCCGCCTTCGCACCGAAACATCTTGCCGCGGAACATACACCGGCCTTCACGGGCATTCAGCTGGAAAATCAGAGTTATCCGAATCTGAAACACCGCAGAGCATTCGCCTTTCTGGACGGGAGATATCTGATGGTGTTTGATGACGCCGTCGGTTCCGCCACCGGAGAAGTCGCTCTGCACTTTCAGACCGCGCCGGGAGCGGATGTCTCGCTTCAGCCGGAGGCGCTCTCCTGTCACACGCTGTTCCCGGAAGGAGCGAATCTTCTGATTCAAATGCTTCCGCAGGAAGGAGTTTCGCTGACAAAATCCATTGGAAAGAAAGCCAATACCGGAACTCAGGCCGACCGTCCCGCGCTCCGGTTTGCCAAACGGAAAAGCAATGCCGAAGCGCTCTCGTTTGTCACAGTGCTGGTGCCGTATCGCGGGACGCAGGCTCCGGAAATCAGTCTGAAGCGTCTCTCCGACGGACGCGTGGAGTTCCATGTTGATGGCAAAGTCTACCGTCTCCGCCATCTCCCGGAGAAGAATCTCCTGAAACTCGAACCCTGATAAGACGAAGGAAACAGAAAGCCCCATGAAAATTTTCCCCAACCTGGACAGGAACAGGACCTGGACCGTCGGCACCCTGACCTATACCTTCAGCGGAATTGTGACCTTGTTCTCCCTGCTTCTTCTCGGCGACTTTGCCAGTTCGATCAAAGGTCGCTCGGTGTTCCAGCTGGTTCAGCTGATGTTCAAGACGTATGGAGCGAGCGACTTTCTGAATACGCTGATGATTGTCTCCCTGCCCTGCGTTCTCGGTCTGGTTCTGAGCCCGATTGTCAGTGTCCACTCGGACCGGTGCCGGAGCCGCTGGGGACGGAGGATCCCGTATCTGGCGCTGACGACCCCGGTTGCGGCGCTGGCGATTGCGGGCTTTGCCTACAGTCCGGCAATCGGGCGGGCCGTCGCAGAGCTGCTGGGAACGGAGGCGAATCCGGCGATTCTCTGGACGCTCGGAATTTTCTGGGGACTCTTCGAAGCGGCGACGGTCATCTCCGGAGCAATCTTCGGCGCGCTGGTCAACGATGTGGTTCCGCATCAGCTTCTGGGACGGTTCTACGGACTTTTCCGGATCGTTTCGCTTCTCTGCGGAATCCTGTTCAACTTCTGGTTTCTCGGGTTTGCGGCGACCCATTCGCATGTGCTGTTTCTCTCGGTGGCGATTGTATATGGAGTCGGCTTTCTGTACATGTGTCTGAAGGTGAAAGAGGGAGAGTACCCGCCGCCGGAAAAGACGGAACGGAGGGGGATTTTCTCCTCCATCGCGGAATACTGCCGGGAATGCTATTCGAAGCCCTACTATCTGCTGATCTATTTTTTCGGAACGGCCATGGCTCTCTCGATCTCTCCGGTGAACTCGTTCTCGATGTTTTACGCGCAGGATCTGAAAATCGACATGGATATTTACGGGAAATTTCTGGCGGTCACCTATATGATCTCCTTTGTCCTCTCCTACTTTCTCGGGATGCTGGCGGACAGGATTCATCCGCTGCGCGCCTCGATTCTGTTCATGGGGCTCTACTGCGTGATGGGAATTCTCTCCTTCTTCTTCATCCATGACACGACAAGCTATGGAGTGGCATTCATTGCGCACGGAGTTCTTGCCGGGGGATATCTGACGGTCAGTGCCTCGCTGTTCCAGCGACTTCTTCCGCGATCTCAGTTTGCCCAGTTCAGTTCAGCCGGGGGACTCATCAACAGCATCGTCATGATTCTTCTGGTTCCGGTGATCGGAAAATTTCTGGACTGGACGGGACATCAATACCGCTACACCTATCTTCTGGGAGGAGTGCTTGCGCTTCTGAGTGTGATTCTCGGCGTTCTTCTCTACGGACAGTTCCGCAAACGGAACGCGGAATCCGAAGATTGATAACGAAGAGTCCCTCCCGGCCCCCGCATTCCGCGATCGTGTGCGGGGGAAAAAGGACGATCCTTCTTCAACAAATCTCTTACACTTTGGACTGGAACGAGATGCGGGGATCTACAAAGACATACAGCAGATCCGCCAGAAGCATTCCAGCCAGTGTCAGCGCGCCGCCGAAGGCGAACAGAGTCATCAGCAGCGGGATGTCCCGGCTGCTGAGCGCCATCATGGAAAGGGACCCCATTCCCGGAATGTTGAAGACATATTCCACCAGAATGCTGCCGGAAACCAGCGCCGGAAGGAGTCCGGCAAACAGCGTCACCATGATGACCAGAGTATTCCGGAACGCATGGGAGAGAACCACATCAAGCGGCGGCACCCCTTTTGCCACTGCGGTACGGATGTAATCCTGTTTCATCACATCCATCATGGCGGAGCGGGTGAACCGGGAGAGTCCGGCGAATCCGCCGTAGGTCAGACAGAGGACCGGAAGGACATAGTGCATCAGAGTTCCGCCGATGATCCGCCAGGTGGAAAGCCCTTCCGTCAGTTCCGGTTCCAGCCCTTTGAGCGGGAAGATGGGCAGAAAACCGCCCTTGCAGAGAGTCGCCTGAAGAATCAGCGCCACCCAGAGGGTCGGCAGGGAATAGAGAAAGAAGAGCAGGAGGGTGGTGATTTTGTCATAGCGGCTGTCCGGGAAAACACCGGCGAGGATTCCCATGGGAATCGCCAGAAGATAGGTCAGCAGAATCGCCATGATATTGAGGCGGAGGGTGACGGGAAGACGTTCGAGAATGAGTTCCGTCACAGGGCGCCCCTTGTCGACGGAAACGGAAGTACCGAAATCGCCGTGAAGAATGATCTGTTTCATCCAGAGAGCGAACCCGATGTAGGGAGGTTTGTCCAGATGCAGTTTTTCCCGGAGGGAATCGTTTTTGACCAGTTCCCCTTTTTCCGAAGAGAGAGTTCCTGCGCCCTGCGCGCTGAGCATGGAGCTTTTGGTGGGATCGCCGGGAGCGAGGCGCAAAAGCAGATAGCTGACAAAGAGAATGATGAAGAGCGTCAGCAGAGCCAGAGCAATTCGTTTCAGAAAATAAAGGGGCAAACCGTGCATAATTTTAGGAAAACCATTTGCTTTTTCTGATATCATAGTGCATATTTATGGAGTTTGCAAGCGGAGAAGAGAAAATATCCGCGGCAAAAGTGCTCTCGTAGCTCAGTTGGATAGAGCGACTCTCTCCTAAAGAGTAGGTCGCGCGTTCGATTCGCGCCGAGGGCACCATTTTTTCATTCATTATCAATAAGATACAGATATTCCCCTTCCCTCTTAAAATATCCTTTCATGGTGCCGTTCTGGCGCCGATACCGCAATAGGGCACCGTAATTTTCCAGCTCATTCGTCTCAGGAATGAGTCTTTCGGAATTTACGGGAAAACTCCTCCCTCCACAATGCTTCACAAGCGGGATGAGATCGGAAATCTCCTTCCTTCGTCTTATTCAACCGTAAAATAGGATTTGTATTGATCTGGAGACAGGATCGTATTTTTTAATTCGCAGGAATGAAACGTGGTATCCGTCAGCTTTTCGATCTCGATCATTGAATCTTCAAACCGGACAGATTGGAATTTCGAATCAGAAATTATTTCACAGCCATCCCATAGGAAAAGAAAAAGTTGAAAGATGATGGTTCTGGATGCAACTTATATTTCAGCAAAAAAAACAAGGAGCATCCATGAAACCATCAAAGCATAAAATGACCGTATT
>CALXRL010000034.1 GCA_944390735.1 uncultured Victivallales bacterium
CGACGTGTGTTTCCGTCAAAAAATGCTCTCCAGACCAAAAGACCGGTCTTTTACTCCCCCGGAGAACTTACCGGGAGAAGGTCTGAAACACACCTTCATAAGAGAAAAGTGGAGATTCTCCGCTTTCGGGCAAAACGCGAGTTGAGCTCAAATTTACCCCCAAAACGAAAAAACCGACCAGAAGACCGGTCGGCGGAGAATTTTGAAATTGGTGGAGGTGGCGGGATTCGAACCCGCGTCCTGTGATGGCATTGCGCCTGCTTCTACATGCTTGTCCGGACTTCTTTGCTTATCGTCACGCAGAGTGGTCGCCCGGCTGGCTTCCTTGTGACTATCCTGTCTGAAATCTCATTCCGCAGCGGCAGAAAAACCAGCAGAACCAGGGCGCTGATGACGTCTCACTTCCCCTAGCACCCGTCAGGGAGGAGACGTCGCTGCAACTCAAGCAGCGAGTGCGTACTCTTCGTTCGCAGTTATCTGTTTGATCGAATTTTTACGAGGCCAACGATCATCCTCGGCATGCCGCCGACGTTAAGCGCGTCCAGTCGAAACCATGACACCCCCAATACGGCTTTCATTGCTTCTCAACAATTCCTTATACAATATCATCGCAAAATAAAAATGCAAGTCCTCCCGAGATCCTTTCTTTTTTGCTCAATCCCCCCTCAGACTTCTTGGCATCCCTCTTTCGCTTTATGCACCTCGAATCGTCAAGACCGTCCACCCCCATTCTCCCAGCGTAACTCGGAGCTTGTCTGATTCATAATATGTCGCATTGCCCATCTCCGAACTGCCGATTTCCTGCGCCGTCGACACCTGCGGGAAACAAAGACTGAATCTGTTTTCCTTTTCATCCATATTCAGCAGAAATACCAGACGATCTCCGTTCGGAAGACGACGGAAGATCACTTGAATATTCTTCCGAATCTCCGACGGAAGATCCGAAAGTTCCCACCCACTTTCCACTCCGCTTTCCTTCATCCGTTTCCGCAATTCCACAAGGAACCTTTCCCCTTCTTCGCTGCTCAGCACCCGCTCGTTTCCATTCGAATGGAACGGCTTGGAAATCTGATAGGCATCCGAGAGAAGCGAGCCGTACAGAACCGTGCGTCCTTTCCCATACCGGTTTGTGACAATCGCCGGATCTCCATTGGCAAACCGCCCCTCCACCGTTCCCCCTTTCACCTCGATCTTTGCCCGGAAATCAAACGCGGGAATTCCGGAGCACTCCCCTTCATACAGCTTTTCCATGTCATAAACCTGGGCTCCGAAAACGTCGACAAGGCCGCCCGGGGTCACTTCGTAATGAATTCCATCGGTATTTTTGATCGCAAACGGCGATTCCACGATCAGCGTTCCCCCGTTTCGGACAAACTCCCGCAGAACGTCCGCCATTTCCGCATCCACATGCGGTCGGAATGGAATCCACAAAACCTTTCCCTCCTTCAGAATCCCGCTCAGAATCTGCCGGACATTGCACATTTCCCCCCGGATTCCAATGTGAAGAAGCGCATTGTAAAGTCGATTGGTTCCATCGCAGTAACGGTAGCGGTATCCCTCGCAGACGGCAAGATCGTCACAGTCCCGGCTGTCCAGAATCAGAACGCCCGAACGATCCGGAGTGTGATGAAGGAACAGCTCGGAATGATCCGTCAGAAATTTTGCCAGTTTCCCGAATTCCACAGCGCGTTCCGTCAGCCGTCCGTCCCAGCCGACCAGATTGAACTCCCCCGCCTGCGCATCCGAAATGCGGCTCCGATAGAGCCAGCGCAGGATCGCCCTGGCTCCATGGGCAACCAGGTACATGTCCCTTGCATTCATTTTCCGGGGCGAATAGGAGCGCGGAACCAGATCGTGAACCCAGCTGACAGGTCCTGCTTCCGTTTCCACCACCCAGAATCCTTCCGGATCCTGTCGCGTCGAACGGCGGCCCTCTGTAATAAACTGCACATTCTGCCGGATGACAAACTCGTAGGGGGAAAAATCGCCGCCTTTCCCCTGTGCGTGAATGGTGTAGACACTGGTGCCGAGGATGTCCTCCTCTCCGAAGATATCCGCGTGCACCGGTGTGCAGAGGTGCGAAATCACCGGTGTATCCGGATCCGTTTCCCGAATCCAGCTGCGAATCATGTGGAATTTGTCGGTCCGGTTCCATTCCAGGAATCTGTGCCAGTCAAGATACGGCAGATATCCTCCCGCTTCAAAACTTGCCGCCGGCTGCGGATAGACATCCTCCCAGGTGCGGAACCGAACCGGAAACTCCGTGCTCCACGCCTTCGCCAGCTGTTCCAGCGTGCCGTATTTCTTCCGGAGCCATTCCCGATAGGCTTTCCGCGTATGTTCACAGTAGCATTCCGCAATCCGTGGTTCGTTCCAGCCCGACCACGCAATCAGGCTCGGATGATCTTTGTACCGGGCCACTGCCTCCTGGATGAAATCCCGGGCCTCCTGCTGGTAGCGCGGATCGTCATAACAGAGTTTGAACCGGTTGAAATGAAGCTCCCCGGACGACTCCGGCGTCTCTTTCAGAAGCGTGCACCCCAGATCGTAAACCAGCCAGCGCGGCGGATAGATCGCCTGAAGATTGGTAAAGGTCCCTCCGACGTTTCCGATCACTTTGAGTCCATTCTTCTCCGCCAGGTCGAACGCCAGGTCGATTTTCGAGAAATCCCGTTTTCCCCGTTCCGTTTCCACCCGGTCCCAGCACAGGAAGACTCGGAAGGTGGTCAATCCCAGCTTTCGAATGTTGGCAATGTCCTCCGGCCACTCGGAAACCGGAACTTCGGTTGCTTTGGGCAGTGGGGCGTAGGTGGCGCCGATCGGGAAAAAATTCGGATCCGCTTTCATCGTGTTCGTTCCTTTCTTCTGGATTTTTGTTTCTCTTATTTTATGTCAGAAATCATCATTTCTCAAGAGGATTTTGTGCCAATAAATATTAAATTTGTGCCACAAGGCCTTTGGTTCCGTTTTTTGTCTTCCCGCCGGCGGAGTTCCGGAACGAAAGGGGAGGGGATGACGGGATCTCCTCTGGAGAATTGGCGTCTGTTCCCGGCACTCCCGGAGGCGTTCGCGGTTCCGGAAAACGGATGGCGTTGGAGAAAATCTCCGGAAAATTCAGAATGCCTTGTTGACGCGGAAGAATCTCCAGTATATGGTATGCGGAATACGACAGGCAACAGCAAAGGAAGGATCCTGAAGAATGACATGGAATCTCATCCCCCGTCCGCTCTCCGTCAGTGAAAATGGAGAGTTTTTTCACCTGACCTCCCGTTCGAGAATCATCCCGCAGAGTGCGGCGGCCCGGGAGCCTGCGGAACTGCTGGCGGAATATCTTGCCCCCGCGACCGGATACGCGCTGCCGGTGGTGGAGGATTCTCCTCGCGCCGGGGATGTGATCCTCCGGGAAGACGGCGACACGGAAATCGACGACGCCGGTTTCGAAAAGTTGCTATGGTAAAAGAAAGCAGGTGTAAATTGTAAAAAAAGATGGCTGAACCTAAAAAAGTGTGCTACTGAGAATAAGGCGACGACGTGAAAGGATCACGACTCGCAACAGAAACCACAC
>CALXRL010000035.1 GCA_944390735.1 uncultured Victivallales bacterium
TTCCTTTCCAACGGATATCTGCCGATCTTCCTCGAGGCCGGAAGAAATGCGGAACAGCCGCTGACCCGTCTCGCGCAGCATAAAGTCGACGCCCTTCTGATCGGATGCTCCAACGAACGGCTGAATATTCCGGCGAACTGCCGGAAACGTCTGGAGTCGATTCCGCTGATCCAGTTTGACAACATCCATCCGGGCATTTGTGCGGATTCCGTCCTGAACGAGGATTACGACGGAGGAAGACAGGCCGGCATACACTTCCTCAAACTGGGACATAAACGCTTCGCCGCCTGTATCTACGGCGAGGAAAACAGCAACAGCCGGACAAGACTGGCAGGTTTTCAGGATGCCATCTCCCTCAATGACGGAATTCTGGAAAACGATCACATCATCCGCCTGGGCTTTCAGAACAAGATCGAAATCGAGTTTCAAAAAGTTCTGGAACATTTTGAAAAAATCTTCCATCAGCCGGATCCGCCGACAGCAGTCTTCGCCACCATGTACCCCGTGGCTCTTCTTGTTTACCGGGCGGCGTTGAATGCCGGACTGCGCGTACCGGAAGATGTGAGCATCATCGGTTTCGGGAATGATTATTTTCTCCAGAGCCGTCCGCCCCGACTGACAAGGATTCATCAGGATCCGATCCGGATGGCGGAAAAACTGTTTGAAGTCACATTGCGGAAACTTGAGCATCCCGAGGATCCCATCTCCGAATACCGCATTCCAGTCCGCCTGGTACCGGGAGACTCCACAGGACCCGCTCCGGCGCAGAAATCCCGAGTATCCAATCCATAGCTGAAAAAACCATCTTCCCAAGGAGGTCACGACGATGCCGCTCTTATCCGGAATCAAACAAATCAGCCTGCTTTGTCTTCTGCTCTTCTGTTCCATGAATCTGCGGGGGAACGAATTTTACAAACCGGCCTCCTATCGGTACTATCTTTATGCAATGGACCGCTTCTGGTCCTGTTACAACGCACGCCCGATGGCTCCTGTTCTGATGAAAGGGGAACGCGGACCGGTCATTCCCGATTTCAAGCAGATTTTTCCGGGGAAAAACCTGAATCGGGACGGAAGTTGTTCCGTTGTCATCCGGGACGGCATCGCGGGGAAATGCGTAGCGGCGGAAACCAGCCTTGTCCGGGAATCCCGGTCTCTGCCGTATCTGAAACCGGGATTCTATCATATTGTTTTCCGTTATGCGGCCCCGGATGGAGGCAACTCCATGCTCCGGGAAACAACCCTTGACATCATCGAGGAAAACAATCCTCCCGCAATGCGGACGCCGGAACGGTCAGCCGGAACGTTTTATGCCGAGTTCGACGGACAGCGACTTCTCTTTCACAACACAGGAAAATACGACAGGATTCATTTGAAGGGGGAAACCGTCTACAATAGTCACGATTTCTCCAGGATCCATCCGGCGGAAAACGGAACCGCACTCCTTCTGAACGAACTGAAACCCGGACTTTTCATGCGGATTCACAGCCGTCTTGAACAGAACGGAACGATTGTGGCGGAAGCGGTGAACTACGTCGGAAAGCCGGGCGTTTATCCTCCGCGGAAACCGGATTACAGCAAGGTCGGGAAACCGGCTCCCCTGTCCGGATTCCTCATTCATGAAAACGAATCGTTCGTGGGGCGTTTCGAAGACAATGAAAAAGGACTGGCGGCTCTTCTGGACGAGATGAAAAAACGGGGCAGCAACGTCCTGATGTTCGATTTCGTCTGGAATTACTACAATCCGCTGACCGGAGTCTTCAATTTTGAACAACTGGACCGCTATGTTGATTTCCTGACCAGAAACAGGATCCATTTTGACATCAGCATCGGCTGCGCCTTTTTTGAAAAAGCGCCCTGGGATTCCAAAGGGGAATGGATGATGAATCACAAGGGGAACTGTCTGCTTCACCGGAACAACCGAACGGTTTCGACCGCATCTCCAAAATACAAAACGGCGGTCAGGAATGTCATCCGGGCGCTCTGGAACCGTTACGGGGAAAATCCCTACTGGCGCGGCTGGGTCTACAAAGGTCAGGGGCTGGACGGCGGAATCTTCCGGGACACCTGGAGCGAAGTGACGGATTACGCCCCGGCATTCCGGACGGAATTCCGCGAGTTTCTCCGAAAACGCTATTCCACAATTGCCGCGCTCAACCGGAAATGGAAAACGGACTTCCCCTCCTTCGAAGCCGTTACGCCCCCTCTGCCGGACTATTCCAAACAGGTGGAAACCTCCCCGGAATGGATGGATTTCACAGACGCGAAAATGCACGTTCTGAAGGAGGTCAGCGTCCATCTCTTTGAAGATGAAATCCGGAAATACGACAAACAACGCGCGATCACGAGCTACCTGATGTATCAGGGACCGATCGAATATCTCTTCCCAGATCTTCATGCGAAAAACTCCGCCGTTCAGGATGGAGGCGGTGAATCGGAATACATGGTGCGTCTCTATTCCATCTGCGAAAACAATGGCATTCACCGTCAGGCGGAATCGGTCTACGTTCCTGCCGACCGGATTCTGATGCAGCAGGATCTTGTCACGAACACGCTGCGCTACGGGATACATCTTTCGAATCTCGGCACGGTATGGAACGGATATCTGAATCTTCATTCCGCGGAGTTTGCCGGAACGAACCGCTGGAACGGAGGAGCGGTCATCCCCTTCAAAACCTATCCGGAGCGGAACAACCTGAAACAGACGATGGCATTCTGGACGGAGATCATCAAAGTGCTCCGGACCATGAAAGAGACAAAACCTCTTCCGCCGCCGGTCGGGTTCGTGCTTTCCTGGGATGATCTGTTTTACCGCTCCCGCTGCTGGCGCTGGTTTGGACTGCTGGGAGGAAATCTCACGGAAGCCGGGGCCTGTCTCTCCCTCGGCAACGTCCCCTGGGTGACCGGGATCACGGCATATGAGATCTGGAAAAAGAACAAACTGCTGATCTGCTCCGATGAAAACAAGGTCTTCAGCAGGGAGATGATCCGGAAGATGGAACGATTTGCAAAGGAAGGAGGCATTCTGACCATTGCCGGGGATGTCGGGGAATACACGGTGGCCCAGCCGGAAAAATATCTCTGGAAAACCGTTCTGCGGGCACCCGACCGTCTGGATGCTGCTCCCTTTACGGAATGGTCGCTCGGGAAAGGACGCATTATTTACGCCCGTCTGGAGGGGAAGGAGGCCATCTCTCCGGAATGCATGGAGGAAATTCTGCGCCGCGCGGGGATAATGCGGATGGTGGTCTCCTCCAATCCCCAGATTGAAGCCTTTCTCCTGGAAGATGGCGGCGCAAGGTATCTGGTTGCCAGCGCGTATCGGGGGCTGACACGGCTGCGCAGGATGAAAAAACGGGAAACGTATGAAACGCGCATTACGCTGCACGATTTCCCGGCCGCTCTCTGGAAGGTCCGCTGTCTGTACCCGGAATCGGGGGAGAAACCGGTCATCCGTTCCGCGGCAGAGTTGCAGAATACCGGATTCCAGATCAAAATGAAGGATGCGGATCTCAGGATCTATAAACTGGAACCCCGGAAAGAGAGGTGAATGCCATGAGACGAGCGGGAATGAATGATTTTACCTTGGTAGAGCTTCTCATCGTGATTGCAATTTTAGCCATCCTGTGCGCACTTCTTCTCCCGGCCTTGAACAATGCCAGGGAAAAAGGACGATCCATTGCCTGCATGAGCACGGAGAAACAACTTGGGATCGTGCTTCTCAGCTATGCAGACTCTCATGACGATTATGTTCTGGCAAGTCAGGGGATGGATGGCTCCTGGCTCTGCTGTCTGGAAAAATACGGTCTGCTTCGCGGGAGCGGCCCGCTGTCCTCCACGAAACTGTATCATGTGGAATCCAGAGTCATGTTCTGTCCTTCCCAGGAGCCGTTGAAATCTTCGTCGGCACAACAGTATTACCGATACCCGATGGTCAGTTATGTCGACACCTACCACTTCGGATTGAATCTGTATGTCAGCACGAGACCTCTCGACGGGTATCCCCAGAGAAAACTCTCCCGGATTTTTGAACCTTCGAAGACCTTCTGGGCTCTGGAAACCACCTACTCTGTCACTCTGCCAAGCACCTCCTATGAATCGGGTGCCCACAGGGCCTATTTCCGGCACAGCAGGTTTATGAATATACTCTTCATGGACGGACATGCCGAATCCAGAAACAATCTCGGATATCCCTCCACGACGAGCCGGAACTGGCGCGGGGATCTGCCGCGAAATCAGATCACATACGACTGATTGCCGGAACTGCAAATCAAGAAGAGGAACTCCTTATGAAGTGGAACTGGTCTATTTTCTTAACGCTCGGAATCTTCTGCTCCGCGGCCGCACAGAACCTGGAGCTCGGAGAAGAAAAATGGCACGGAGCGCAAATCAAAACCCGCAAGAATGGAACAGCGGTCTATTCTTTCAACAAAAGGGATTCGATTGTCTTTCAAACAAAGGATCTGGAGGGGGAATTCTCATTTGCCCTATGGATGAAGCCGGACCCGGAAGCGCTGAAGGGAACTCCCATTCTGACCCGGATCGGCTTTCATACACAGCTCGGGATCTTCAAGGATGGAAGATTTTATTTTCATATCTGGACCCAGTCCAGGAAACCGCTCTATCTTTTCGGTCCGCGGATCAGAGCCGGGGAATGGCAGCATGTGACTGCTCTGTTTTCCAGAAAGCAGGGCGGAATGAGCCTTTATCTCAATGGCGAAAAGGTCGCGTCCAGGATTGTCCGGGATTCACCTCTCGAACTCAGGAGCCGGTTTGTTGTCGGACGGGTTCCCGGAGAAAAACAGGGCTATTCCGGACTGCTTGCCAAGATCATGATCTTCGAAAATGCCCTGTCTCCGGACAAGATCCGCGCCCTGGCGGACACAAAACCGGAAGATGAAACCGAACCTTCCGCCCATTGAAAAACGCTCTTGCACCAACAAGATGCCGATTCCTCGACTGTCCCGCGTTTCTGCACTTCTCATGGGCCCCCTGGAGGCAAGTCGCGCGGAATCGTCCGGAGATTGGCTCTCCGCAGCCATCTCCGCATGCAGCGGTCAGAGCACGGTCGACGCTTTCCGCACAAAGTTCACAAAATATTCCACCCCGATCGCCAGCGCCTCGTCCGGGAAGTCAAATCCGGAGTTGTGAAGCGGAGGATGCCCCTCCCCCAGTCCGATCTTGACATACACTCCGGGATAGCGCTGAAGATAGTAGGCAAAATCCTCGCCCCCCATGGAAGGTTCCGGCATCTCGTACAAACGCGACGGTCCGAACGTCTCCCGAATCACGGATCGGGCAAAATCAGCCGGTCCTGCCGGATTCACGTTCACCGGATAGAGAATGTCATAGTGAATCGCACACTCCACGCGATGCAGTCGGCAGACACCTTCCACCACCTCCCGGAATCCCTGCTTCAACTCCTGCGCGACCTCCGGATCGAATGCCCGGGCCGTTCCCTCCAGCACCACCTCGTCCGGAATCACATTGGCCAGCTCTCCGCCCGCAATCCGGCAGATGCTCAGAACCGCCGGCCGCAATGGATTGATCCGTCGGGAAACCACCGTCTGAAGCTCCATCACGGCGGCACAAGCGGCAATCACCGGATCCCGCGAAAGATGCGGCCGGCTGCTGTGTCCCCCCTTCCCTCGAATCACAACCTTGAAATGTGCCGTGGAAGCATCCATCGCCCCCGTCCGAAGCGCCAGACAGCCGAAGGGAAAGCCCGGCGCCCCGTGCAGGGCCGTCACCAGATCCGCCCGCGGATTTTCCAGCGCCCCGGCCTCCAGAAGATCCCGTCCCATGGCCCGGTTCTCCTCGCCGGGCTGCCAGACAAATCGAACCGTCCCGCACAACTCCTCCCGCTCCGATGCCAGAATCTCCGCCGCCCCCATCAGCATGGCGGCATGGGCGTCGTGACCGCAGGCATGCATCAACCCGGGATGCGTCGAAGCATAAGGAAGCTCCGTTTTCTCCTCCAGCGCCAGCGCGTCAATATCCGCACGAAGCGTCACATTTCCTCCCGGCTTTCCCCCATGCAGAATGGCAACCACGTCGGTTCCCAGAAACGGTTTCTTCACCTCAAATCCAAGCCGGGAAACCCGCTCCCGGATCGCCTGCGACGTCTCCCGCTCCTGTCCCGCCATCTCCGGGATCCGGTGAAGAAAATGGCGGAACTCCACAATCCCGGGCAGCACCTCCTCGACGTTGCGTTTTCCCATCATGCGCCCTCCTTTTCCGCTCCGGGTCCGTCCGGGAATCCGGAACGGATCAGATACTCTCCCGTTTGATGGACAAATCGCAGGAATTCCGGCAGGAGCTCATCCGGAAACCGCTCATACACGAACTCCCATGTCCAATCGCCGGAATAACCGGATCGTTTCAGGATCTCGATCACGCGTTCCCAGTTCAGGGAGCCGAAATACGCGGGCTTGTGCTGATCCTGCCGGCAAGAATTATCGTGCATATGCGTGCACAGAAGATGATCCGAGAGCTTTTCCAGCTCTTCAGGCGCCCCCTCCCCGTAGGAACAGAGCGCATGGCCCGAATCCCAGCAGCAGCCGATGCCGGATCCGCGGAACGCCTCCAGAAGCGCCAGCACCTCCTCCGTCACCGCCGTGAAACGCGAGCGCCCCCCGAACTGCGGTCCGAAGCCGTCCTCGAACAGATTCTCAATCGCCGGACGAATCCCCGCCTTCACGCAAAGCTCCACCACGGGCGCCAGAAGAGCACAGGTCTCCCGCAGAATCTCTCCGGAATCAAAGGAATCCTCCGAACGGCATTCGTCGGCATGAATCACCAGGAACTTCGCCCCGAGAATCTCCGCCGCCTTCACAGCGCGCGGCGCATACTGCTCAAACAGCTCCCTCCCCTTCTTCCGGTACCGGAAAAAAGGACAGTGCGACTGATGCACCCGGATTCCCAGCTCCGCCATCTCCTCCCGCGTTCTCTCCGCCTGTTCCCGCCAGTCCGGCGTCTCCACCGCAGAGAGATAATCCACAAGGGAAAATCCGCTGTTCCGGCACAGAATCAGCGCCTCCCGAAGCGATCGGTCCGGCCCGTTTCTTCTTTTCCGCACAAAGTTCAAATTGATTCCCTGACGCATCCCATGCTCCTTCGGAAATTCCGGTTTCTGTTTGAAAATACTATACTCACGGAGCCGCTTTCTGTCAAGGGGTGCGGATGCGACGCTCCGCGGCGAGATTCCCGTCGGATTTTTCACTCCTCGGCCAACGTCAGGCCGCGGAAATCGGAGGAGATGTTTTTCGGCAGAGGAATCGCATCGAACTTCACCGTGAAGAAACGGCGGTCCGGACTGACTCCAAGCACGGTGCCGTTTCCGAAGACCGGGTGCCGGACACGGGATTTCACGCCGATGGCTTCCGGCGCCTCCGCTTCCGGAGTCTCATCCCAGTCCGTCACTTTCTCATACTGCCGCGTCACGTTCCAGAGCGCGGGATCGATCCGGCCGTCGTGATCGTACAGTTCCGCATCGATATTCAGAAGAAAGCGGGAGGGAACCCGCGGAGAACCGTCGAAATTGATCCCTTCGGCATCGGTCAGAAAGAGTCCGTCCTCCGCCCGGGTGAATGCCACATAGGCGATCCGGCGCTCCTCTTCGATATCCCGACGGTCGCGGCTTCGCTGGGAGGGAAAGATTCCCTCGTTCATCGCGCAGACGAACACATAGGGGAATTCCAGTCCTTTCGCCGCATGAATGGTCATCAGCTTCACGCTGTCGCCGCGTTCCCGCCGGGAGAGATCCGTGAACAGGGCGATCCGGCTCAGATAGTCGGCCAGTGTGGTGGGTTCGCCGGCATCCTTTTCAAAATCGTCAATGGACTCCTTCAGCTCCGCGACATTGTTTTTCCGGTCGTCGTCCCCTCCGGCGAGCAGTTCGGCCTCGTATCCGGTCTTTTTCAGCAGGAAATCCAGCAGATCGGAAACCGGAACATGATCCACCAGCCGTTCCCCTTCCGCAATCGCGTCCAGAAATTCGGAAGCGCCGGTTCTGGCAAAGATCCTGTCGCTTCCATTCCGGCGGAAGGCCTCGAAAAGGGTGGTTCCGTTCTTCGCCGCATACTCTTTGAGAAAGGCGATTCGGGTTTTGCCGATTCCCCGGGAAGGCAGATTCACAACGCGCAGAAAGGAAAGATCATCGTGAAACGCCAGCAGCCGCAGATAGCTCAGACAATCCTTGATCTCCGCACGGGAATAGAACTCCGTCCCGTTGTACAGGGTGTAGGGGACCTTGTTCCGCACAAACGCCTCCTCAATCACGCGCGAAACATAGTTGGCGCGGTACAGAACGGCAAAATCGGAGAATTCCAGGCCGAACTGTTCGCGCAGACTCAGAATTTTCCGGGCGATCCACCACCCCTCCTCCTTCGCCGTCCGCGCATGATGATGCAGGACCCGGAACACGGACTGCCTCACCGGCACCAGCTGTTTCTCGATCCGGTTGACATTGTGCCGGATCAGCGAATTGCTGACCGAGAGAATCGACGGACTCGACCGGTAGTTCCGGTCCAGCACAATCGTCCGGACATTCGGAAACTCCCGGTCGAATTCATTGATGTATCGGATGTTCGCCCCGCGCCAGCTGTAAATGGTCTGATCGGGATCCCCCACCACAAACAGATTTCCATATTTTCCGGAAAGCAGACACGCCAGTTCATAATCGCGGCTGCTCACATCCTGAAACTCGTCCACCTGAAGATACTGAATGCGCTCCTGCCATTTTGCCAGCACCTCGGGAACCGTGAGGAACAGATGAAGCACAAACTGGATCAGATCGTCAAAATCCAGAGCGTAGAGTTTGCGCTGTTTTGCCAGATATCCCGAAAAGATCGCCGCCCGTTTGTCCGGGACCTCCCCTCCGGAAGGCGGCGGTCCCGCCTGGAATGCGGGATCGCATACGGTTGCCACATAAAGACCGTTGCTTTTCCGCGAGGAGATCTCGTGCAGAATCTCGGAATAGGAAAAATCCCGGGCGGAGATCCCCATCTCCCCGTAGAGTTCGCGAAGCAGGGCCTTCTGATCCTCGACATCCAGAATCAGAAAACGGTTCGGATAGAAAAGATGATGAATCTCCTCCCGCAGAATGGTCACGCAGAATCCGTGAAAGGTATTGACCAGCGCGGCGGAATTTTCGCCGAGCAGATCCCGGATCCGGCGGCGCATTTCACCGGCCGCCTTGTTCGTAAAAGTCACCGAAAGGATGTTCTCCGGCAGAATTCCAAGCACGGTCACCAGATACGCCAGACGATAGGTCAGAACCCGGGTCTTTCCGGATCCCGCTCCGGCAATCACCCGGACATACCCTTCGGTGGCCTGCACCGCCTCTTTCTGCGCATCATTCAATTTTTCCATCCAGGGAACCGGATCCATGGGCAACCTCCTGCTTGTATTCCGGATACTGTATCGTCGCGGCGGAGATTTTCAACGGGCGGAATCAAAATTCCGCAGGAGATTTTTTCCAGCGGAAGGCGAAAACGGAGAGAAAGCGGAGTGCGCCGCGCCTCCCTCCTCTCTCCGGTCCGCCGTCGGCGCGGGGAAGCGATCCGCCATTTTTTTGAATTTTCATTTGCAGAATCGCGATTCCCGTGATACATTTCAATCTCAGAAAAACCATCCAAATCAGGAGAAAAATCATGCGCGTATTTTTAACCGGAGGAGCCGGATACATCGGCAGCGCCTGCGCCGAGTATCTGCTCGACAGAGGCTACGAGGTCACCGTGTTCGACGACCTCATCACCGGGCACCGGGAAGCCGTCGATCCCAGAGCCAGATTCATCAAGGCCAACCTCAGCGACCGCGAGAACCTCATCCAGGTTGTGAAGGAGGGCAAATACGACGCGATCATGCACTTTGCGGCCTTCTCCCTGGTCGGGGAATCCATGAAGAATCCGAGCAAGTATTTCAACAACAATCTGGCCAATGCGATCCATCTTGCCGATGCCGCCGTGGAGGGCAATGTCAAGACCTTAGTCTTCTCCAGCACCGCGGCCACCTTCGGCGAACCCGAAGAGATTCCCATCAAGGAGGACGCTCCCCAGCATCCGATCAATCCGTACGGCGAATCGAAGCTCTGCTTTGAAAAAGTGCTGAACTGGTACAGCCGGATCTACGGTCTGAAATATGCGGCGCTGCGCTACTTCAACGCCGCCGGCGCCACCGGAAAATACGGAGAGGATCACAATCCGGAGACCCATCTGATCCCGATTCTGCTTCAGGTCGCCCAGGGAAAACGTGAAAAGGCGCTCCTGTTCGGCGACGATTACGATACGCCGGATGGAACCTGCATCCGGGACTACATCCACATTCTTGACCTTGCGCAGGCGCATGAGAAAGCGCTGTTCGCCCCGAAGAGCGGCCATTACAATCTCGGCACCGGCAGCGGACTGAGCGTGAAGCAGATTCTGGAAACGGCCCGGAAAGTCACGGGACATCCGATTCCCGCGGAAGTGGTTCCGCGCCGGCCCGGCGATCCGCCGCGCCTGATCGCCTGTTCCGACCGCGCCCGCAAAGAACTCGGCTGGGAACCGAAATTCGAAGATGCGGGAGCCATCATCGAATCCGTCTGGAAATGGCTTCAGACCCATCCGAACGGATATTCCAGATAAAACCATGTTCCGGGAGACGGGATAGCTCAAGTCACCGTCTCCCGGACGTTCTCACACGGAAGCAGTATGGCAGAACAGTGGCAGGCGACGGGACCTTATACGATTTTCGACCTTGAAACAACCGGCATGAGTCCCGTGCACGACCGGATCGTTGAACTCGGAGCGGTACGCATCGAAACGGATGGTTCCACGTCGCGCTACTCCTCCCTTGTCAATCCCGGGGTGCCGATTCCGCGCAGGGTGTCGGCGGTGCATGGAATCACGGATCAGATGGTCGCGGATGCACCGGCCTTTGACGCCGTCGCACGGGAATTCATGCAGTTTGCAGGCGACTCCAAGCTGGTGGCGCACAATGCCAGATTCGATCTTTCCTTTCTTCAGGAGAGTCTTCACCGCTGTGCCATGAACACCTGGACCGCGGGAGCGTATGACAGCATTTCCCTGATCCGCAAGGCCTATCCGGGAATGCCCAGTTACAGTCTGCAATCCCTTCGAATGGCGTTTTCGCTGGGCGAGGGAATCGAGGGGAGCGCTCATCGCGCGCTCTACGACGCCGAACTGACGGCGGAAATTTTCTCCATGGCCATGAAACGCCTGTACGAGCTTTACGCCTGATCCGGCGCAAAGCGCATTTCCCCTACCCCTGAAATCCGAAGCGCTTCAACGTGTCGCGCAGCTCCGGAAGAAGCGATTCCATGTTCCGGATTCGGAATGCCTGAAATTCACGACGGAGCGGATAATTCCCGCGCAGTTTTTCAAAGGAGGCGGGAGAGGAGCGCAGCGCGGAATCGTCCCGAAGGATATCATACGAGGCGCGGACGGCGTCGGCGAGGGAATCGATCTGCAGGACCGGCGTTTCCGGAAGCGGAAGGGCGGGGAACCAGCGTTCCGCCTCGTACAAACCGAAAAAGCGGGCCACGGTCCGGACGCTGGCGGCAGTGCCGTTGGCTTTTCCGTCGGTGGAGTAGCCGGCGATATGAGGAGTGGCAAAATCGAGCCGCTCCATCAAAGCGCGGTCAATCTCCGGTTCATTTTCCCAGACGTCGAGAGCGGCGCCCCGGATTTTTCCTTCCGCAAGCACGGCTTTCAGACCGGAGTTATCCACGACCTCTCCGCGCGAGGTGTTGATGAGAAACGCATCGGGTTTCAGACGGTTCAGGAAGGTCCGGTCTGCGAGATGAAACGTCGGATGCCTTCCTCCGCGTTCCAGCGGGACATGGAAGGAGAGGACATCGGCGTTTTTGCAAATCTCGTCCAGGGAGACGAAAGCGCTTCCGCCCTCCGCCTCGGCCCTGGGGGGATCGTTGAGCAGCACGGTCATGCCGAGAAGGGCAGCGGCTTCCGCGACGCGCCGGCCGACATTTCCCGCTCCGATCACACCGATCACCCTCCCCTTCAGTTCCAGGGAATGCCGCCGGGAGAGCGTCAGAAGCAGACTGGTCAGATACTGCGCCACCGAAGGAGCATTGCATCCCGGTGCATTTTTCCAGACGATCCCATGCTCAGCACAATAGGCGGTGTCAATATGATCGTAGCCGATGGTTGCGGTGGCGATCAGTTTGACCGGGGTTCCGGCGAGAGTATCGGCATTGCAGCGGGTTCGGGTGCGGGTGATGAGAGCGTCGGCGGATTGCAGATCGGCTCGGGAGATCCGGCCGCCCGGAAGAAAGGTCATTTCGCAGAGTTCGGAGAGCGGAGACTCGCGGAGAAAGGGAATTTTGTCATCCGCCACAATTCTGATTTTCTTCATAAAAATTGTCCATTCCTTTTGAAAGATTGGTGAATTCAGTATATTTTACAGTATGAAAACGAAAATCGCCAGCTGGATTCTGTTATTTTTCACATTTCTTCCCGCATTTTCCGCGGAGGTGCCCTCTTTTCAGGCGGCCGGAGGCAAGGCGGACAACATTGTGCGCCGGACACTGGACAAACTCCGGCATTCCTGGCGCGGCGTCAAGGAGAATCTCTCCTTTGCGTTCTATTCTCTGCGGGACAAGGGGGTCTACTCCCGGCGCGAGGCGGAGGCCCGAGCCCGGTTCACCGTGAAGGAGACCCGGGAAAAAGCGGAGGAGATCGTGAACGACGCGAAAGATCAGGCGGGAAATACCATTGAGGAAGCCGGTGAGGCGATCCGGAAACAGTACCGGTCGACGGAGCAGAAAGTCGGGGAGAAACTTCCATGAGCGGAACGCTGATCCGCGGAGGACGCATCTGCGACGGCACCGGGAGACCGATGTTTCAGGCGGATCTTCGAATCCGGGGGGACAGGATTGCGGAGATCGGTCCGCATCTCACTGTCGGCGACTGCCGGATCGTGAATGCGGACGGCCTGACAGTCGCGCCCGGCTTTGTGGATGTTCATGCGCATTCCGACCTTTCGCTTCTGGCGGCTCCGGAAGCACTCGGCAAGATCTCGCAGGGCATTACCAGTGAAATTTCCGGGAACTGCGGACTTTCCGCCTTTCCGGTGCTGACGGAAGAGGTGCGCCGTCACTTGAACACGATCTACCGGACGTACGGCGTGGAGATCACATGGAGCGATTTTCAAAGCTATGCGGAAACGCTGGAACATCGCCGCCCGGCCATCAACGCGGGATTTCTCTGCGGACACAACACCCTGAGAGCCTGCATTTTGGGCTACGGGGAGCAGCGCGGCACGGAAACGGACTGGAACGCGATGCGGCAGCTTCTGCATCACATGCTGGAACAGGGAGCGCTCGGATTCTCCACCGGTCTGCTTTACATTCCCGGACGCTTTGCCGTCCCGGAGGAGCTTCTGACGGTGGCGGGCGCGCTGAAAGAATTTCAACGGCCGTACGCGACCCATCTCCGCAGCGAGGGGGACGGACTTCTGGAATCCATCGAGGAGGCATTGGCGATTGCGCGTGCGGGTTCCGGTCACCTTCATATCAGCCACCTGAAAACGGCCCAGCCGCGCAACTGGCGGAAACTGGACGCGGTGTTTGACCGGCTGGAATCGGCCCGTCGGGAGGGACTGCTTGTCACGGGGGACCGCTATCCCTACACTTGGAGCCAGACCAGTCTGAGCGTGATTCTTCCACCTCCTTACGACAAGATGACGGATGCCGCCATCCGGGAGAGATTGCGCGGGAACGAGGAAGCGGTCGGAAAATTGGTGAAGGAGCTGGAGCTAACTCCGCCTGCATGGGGGAGGATTCTTCTCTGTTCCACCGGAGTCCGGACCGTGCAACGGGTGCTGGGGAAGAGCATGGAAGAGGCGGCGCAAATTCTCGGGACGACGCCGGCGGCACTCTGTGTGGAACTGATGCGGCAGGATGCCCCTGGGACGATGGCGGCATTCAGCGGAATGTCGGAAACGAATCTGCAGCGCATTCTGCAAAGGGAGGAAATCTGCTGTGGAACGGATGAGACCGCGCGGCCGCAGGGGTATGAATTTGGTCGGAGTCATCCCCGTGGATTCGGTTCATTTCCTCGGTTTATCGGTCTGGTGCGGGAAAGTTTCTCTCTGGAGGAAGCGATTCGAAAAGTGAGCGGCTTACCTGCGGAGGTGTTTCATCTTCGGGATCGCGGAAGAATTGTGGCGGGAGGCTACGCGGATCTTGTTTTGTTTGATCCGGAGAGACTGAAGGACAGAGCGGATTTTGTGACGCCGCATGCACTCTGCAGCGGAATTGATCAGGTTTATGTGAATGGGGTTCTGTCGTATGAGAAGGGGGAAGTGAGGAATCGGGCCGGAAAAATTCTAAAAAAGTGATAAAAAAGGCTAAAGTTGGCTTGACATTTTTCAAAAGTGTAGTAAATTCTGAACCATACCTGATGCGGGTGTAGTTCAATGGTAGAACATCAGCCTTCCAAGCTGATTGTGAGGGTTCGATTCCCTTCACCCGCTCCAATCGGTGGGATTCCCGAGCGGCCAAAGGGGGCAGACTGTAAATCTGCTGTCGCTGACTTCGATGGTTCGAATCCATCTCCCACCACCACTTTTAAGTTCAAAACAGCAGCAACTGTTGCCGTTTTTTACCATATGCGCTTTCCATTCTCGAGCCTCTTCTCCTATTTGAGCCATAAATCAGAGCACCTTCTGAGTTCGAATTGAGGGGAGCTGAAAGATCTTCAATATAATTTCCCGCGGATCGTCTTTGCCACAGCGATCAGCTCTCTGCTTTGACATATCGCCTTCGGAGTTTATCAAGCCGTTCATTCATCAGCTTGATGACGTGAAAGAGGTCGAATACGATTCGAGCCTTTGGGAAATGTTTCTCCACCCAGCAGGCGTAAGCCATGGCTTTGACTTTCCACTTCTTCTTGTGCAATTTCCTCGATAAACCATCCAGCGCGGAAACGCCCTTTCCAGTTCCGACATGAATCCCCGCTCCGCTTTGCAGGTGACGAACAACCGTCAGAAAGTGGAAGGTTCGGTCAGAAATCCTGCCGATATGGTTTTATATGCAGGGAGTCAAAACTGCGATGGTGGCAGAGTTGGCAATTCCTGATTCTGAAGGAAAGCAGATGCCGCCCATCGGTAAACCCTGGATATCGCGAATGTGAACGCATTCCTTTCGACCTTTCAAAGAAGCGCATTGCGGACATTGAAATTCTTTGCGCCAGATAATCGAAATCAATTTTTCTTTGCAATATTCGAATCTCTTATGTTGAAATCCGCTTTTCAAAGCCTATTTTGAGTCAAATCGTGGTTCGAACTGGAGAAGAACCGAAGATTTTTTGTTTTTCCAAGAGATAAAATCGGGAAAAAGTTTATTTTTCTATTTGACTAATTCAGAAAATAGCTTATATTAACGAGATATTGAATGGGCGCTTAGTTCAGCTGGCTAGAACGCTACCTTCACACGGTAGAGGTCGAGAGTTCGAGTCTCCCAGCGCCCACCATTTTCAAAATTCTCCACCGACCGGTCTTCTGGTCGGTTTTTTCGTTTTGGGGGTAAATTTGAGCTCAACTCGCGTTTTGCCCGAAAGCGGAGAATCTCCACTTTTCTCTTATGACGGTGTGTTTCAGACCTTCTCCCGGTAAATTCTCCG
>CALXRL010000036.1 GCA_944390735.1 uncultured Victivallales bacterium
TATGAATGCCCCGGTCAGAGAGGTTTCATTTCTTGGTGGCTTGCTTCACGGTTATCGACGGGAACCGATGGCGGCGTGAACGTGAGGAATTTATGCACCCCCGTTACGCGCGCGTGAGGATTTTCGCTCTTGTCAGAAAAAATAGGGATTTTATGACAGTCTGCCAGTCTGATTTTTTCGTATGACAGGTCATGAGTAGAGACCGGAAGTTCGAATCTCTTTTCTACCATTTTCGCGATGTTCAAACTCTTTTTTGAGGCAGAATGAAGTTCCAGTTTCTCCCGGAGAATTTTTCGAGAAGCTGAATTTGCTCCTCCTTTTGAGACTCGAAAAATTCGCCATTTTGAGGTGGAGAGAATTTTTCTGGAAAATAAAAAAATGGTCCAGCATTCATTTTGTGGCCATTTTCCCCTTCGAAAAAATCTCCCCTCGATCCACCATCACCATGGGGCTGGCTGGGCGCTTACACGAGTATGAGGATGCAGAAAGCGGAAAACAGCGCGGCGAAGAAACGTCTGTCCATTGAAAAACTCCTTTATTGATATTCCCGATAATTTATCACGCGAAAGCGCAAATCGCAAGCGTCAAGCGGAAAAAATGCGGGAGAGGAGGGAATTTTTTCATGGTTCAGAAATGCGGGAAACAGGTTCTTTACGGCTTCGCCGGACCGGAGTGTGTCTGCTTGCGGTATTGCAGCGGAGTGATTCCGAATTTCCGGCGGAAACGGGAGCTGAAATAAAGCGTGTCCTGAAAATTCAGGGATTCGGCGATTTCGCTGATCCGTTTTCGTGTTTCTCGCAGCTGACGCGCGGCGTCGCATAAACGCAGGTCCAGAAGATAGCGGCTTGGAGAAATATTGAAATAGAGTTTCCAGTGACGGAAGAAGGTCCGTTTGGAGAGACCGTTTTTGCGGCAGAGGGCTTCCAGGTCGATATTTTCCTTGCAGTTGAGTTGGAAATAGGAGGCGATGCGCTGAATGCGCGATTCCATGAAGCGGTCGCGCGAAATCTGAATTTTCGTGGCGGGAAAACAGGAGTTCTTCATAAAGCTGAAACGCGAGCAAATCCAGCCGGTCGGCGACTCCGTATTCGCGGGAATGCTCCATCAGCTGTTTCGCGCGTTCCAGCATTTCGCATATTTTCGGGGTGAGTTTGATTTTCCAGACGGGCGGCATCTGGAAGAGGTTTGCGGCGGTCATCGCGTCGGCGAGAGCCGTGGAATAGGCGAAATAGACGGCGTCGCGAGGTTCGGGAACGGCGTATTTGTGCACGACGCCCGGAAGTTTGAGTATCACATTCGGGTATTCGGTGCGGTAGGTGACTCCTCCGATTTCATCGACGGCGAACTGTTCGAGCGAGGAAAGACGGAGCGTAAACTCGAGTTTCCAGTCGAAACTTGCCTCCGGTTCGACTTTGTTCCAGAAAAAACCGAGTTCCTTGAGCGGAAAGGGAAACTTCACTGCGCGCGGCACATCGTCCAGCCGGACATACCAGTATTTATCGTTGCGGTTGGACTCCATTTTTGTCTCCTTTGAAGATTGAAGGGGGCGTTCCGGGGGTTCTCCGGAAGCCCTCTTGAAAATCACGTGTTTCAGATCCGGTCGAAAACGCGGACATGATCTATCTCAAAATAATCCGGCAGAACCGCTTTGTCAAGCAGCGGATCGTATTTTCCTTTCTCGCGGTAGCCGTGGCATTCGGTCGAGATCAGAATGAACTGTTCCGTTTCGGAGACCGGGCCGACGGAGACGCAGCCCTCCTGCAGAAGATAGCTTCTTTCCGTGTCGCTGACCATGTGTGCGAGGTGAGCCTTTTCCGGGGGAACGACGGTGCCTATGAGTTTGCGGTCGGCATAGAAACGGTATCCTTCGGGGCTCCAGTCGACTCCGTAATAGTGCCATCCGTCGTCGGTTTCTTTGAATTCCCAGGCGAAATGTCCGGAACGCCGATAGTCTTTTCCGTAGCCGCCCCAGTAGTTTCCGCCGATCATTTTCCCGGAAGTGTATTGGAACATGTTTTCCATGATATCGCATTCGACTCCGGCGCGGCGCGGATCGGGGGAGGACCCGATTCCGGGAGCCTGAAGCCAAAAGGCGGAGTGCCATCCGTCGCATTTCGGCAGGCGGCAGCGGATTTCATAGTAGCCGTATCTGTGCATGAAACGCGGTTCTTCGAATTTGCCGAACGGCCAGAAGCCCTCGGTGTCTTTCGGAATATCATAGGTCAAAGAACCTGTCTGGAGGTGCGGAGAGCAGTAGCCGCCGTCCTTTTTGAGAAGGTGCAGCTGAAGATGACTTTTGCCGTCGAGCACAACGCCTTCTTCGGTGAATGCGGGGAACGGCTTTCCCCAGAAGTTGAGACGGAAACCCCATTTCCCGCGGTCGAGCTCGGTCCCGTCAAACTCATCGCTCCAGACGAGTTTCCAGTTTTTGTCTTCGGGCAGAAAACTGTCCGCATGGTTTTCAACTTTAAATTCTTTCATGGTGTGTTATCCTTCTTTTGATTAGAGGTTTTCTTCAAGTTCGAAAAACGGAGTTGGTCCGTGCCGGAGCGCGGCGGTGTCGAGATGAATTTCCAGACCTTCGGCGGAGTGGGCTACGGGGAGCTCCCCGCTGCGGCTTCCGTCGGGTGCGAGCGCATAAAGTTTCCAGTTTCCGGTACGGCGAACGGTCGCTTCCAGCGTTCCGGTCCGGGCGAGGATCGGGGTGTTGCCGCTCTTGAGCATGGTCGCGCGGTCGGCGGCGAGTATCATGCCGGAATTTGCCTCTTCGGTCATGTAGAGCAGAACCAGGCGGCGGCTTTTTTCGAGCGGCATTCCGTCGACGGAGGTCAGGGCGATACAACCGTCAGTGGAGCTGTTCTTCACATCAAGGATTTTCAGCTTCTGCGCGTTCCCGGCGGTCATGCAGACTGCTTCGGTGCGCGGGGTGACGACGGTCATTTTCTTTTCGGGCGCATTCAGGAGGATTTCCCCCGTGTCGCTCTGGAAAATTCCGCGTGCGGGATCCGTGATGTTTCCGGCAGGCAGAATGCCCTTCCGCTTCATCAGGTTCACGGCCTCGGGAAGAGAGAAACCGCTGTCTGCCGACTGAATGACGTCGGAAAACCAGTCGTGCGAATAGATTTGTGCGACGTCGGAGATCGGGAACGAGAGATTGGCATGCGGATTCCTGACGGTTCCCTCTGCGGCTTTTTCATCCTGGAAGACGAGACCGAATCCGGAAAGCAGACTCAGCGTTGACTGCGCAGAGCTGACCGCTTTGTCCGCATGAAGGTTTTTCTCCAGGAATTCCCGCGGGACGTTCAGCGCGACTGTGTGCGGAGATTCCTTCACATCTCCGCGCTGAAACAGGTTCGCAGACAGAAACTGTGCGGCGCGGCTCAGCGGAGATCCTCCGACGGTGAAGCAGTAGAGCGGGTGTCTGCGTTCGTTGTTCAGAATGACGGGCTGTTCATGCACCGTTATTGCCGCATAGCCTTGCAGGGCGGAGTATGCACTGAAGACCATTCCGGCCTCATAGCGGTACGGGTTCCAGAAACAGTGGTTGTATTCTCCGCAGATGAAGGGGCGTCCCAGAAGTTTTGTTGCATTGGCGTCTTTCCAGTATCCTGTTTGGACTTCGATGGAGCTGTTCGCCTTGACGACCGAGCCTTTCCGGATATTTGCGGTGGGATGATTGAAATAGGAATGGACATCCGTAATCTGTGAAGTTTGCCATCGTGCGGCGGAGTGACCGAGCTGTTTGGAATAACTGTAGTTCGTCACGAGACCGCGGAAGCCGGTTTCACGGATGATTTTTTCACACTGTTCCGCGCTGATTTTCGCGCGGTCCATGCAGAAGAGCGCGAAATCGTTGGCGTGTTTCTCTTGTTTGGAACGGGGAATTCCCGCATCGGAGCTCGGTCTGCCGTATTTCTTTTCGAGCCATGCGCGCCAGAATTTCAAAATATGTTTTTCCGCTTCCGGATGCGTGCGGAACAGCGAAAGCATACGGTCGCCAAGCCCGAGGGACTGTTCGTTGTAATATTCGATGCAGAAAATTGCCGGCTCGTCTTTCCACGCAACGCCGGTGTAGGGATTGACATGTTCAAGCAGGGATTTGACGGCAAAGCGGAAATGTTCCATTTCCCATTCGCCGTCGAAATACATCATGAATTTGTGAAGCGTGCGGTCACGAAACGTGTTGCGTTCTCTGCTGAAAAGACTGAAATTGAAAATGGGAAGATGTATGTAAATTCCCTGTTTTTTCAATTCCGCGATCAGAAAATCAGCGCGGTCCAGATAGAATGAATTGAGCTGATATTCCTGTTTTGAATCAAGAACGAGCCAGCGGTCGAAAGACTGAGTGCGGAACAGATTGTATCCCTGGCGTTTCGCCGCCTGCGCAAACCGACGGACGGCGGCTTTGAATTCGCCGTTGTCTTTGATTGTCATAATGCCGTTCAGCGCATAGGTGTTGAATCCCAGCAGACGGACGGTTTGCTCCGGAGCATGTTTGAATACGGCTTTGCCGTCAGGCGAAAGAACCGCTGGTCCGTATTTCCCGGCAGGCGCATCATTTTGCGCGGAGAGATCCAGTGCGCTTCCTGGGATGATCTCCAGAGCGGAGTCCCGGTATGGCTTCCATGTTTTCCCTTCGCGGAAAACAACCGGGTCGCGCGGTTTTGCGCAGAGAAAACCCCAGCCGCGTGAGCCCGCACGGACAACCGCAGCGAGGATGTTTTCGCCTTTGCGGATATGAAAATCATGAAAATTGCTGTCCGCATTCAGAGGCGTCGGTCCCTGCGCTTTCAGACAATGCGTTCCATTGAGATAAATGTCAAAGTTCCAGTCTGCGGCGAATCCGATGCGCATCAATCCCTCTTTGTCCGAGGTGAAACGCTTGTAAAGAACAGCGACGGAAGTGTCTTTTCTGAATTTTTCCGGATTCAGTCGCCGCAGATCGATACCCGTTTTCCCCATGACCGCTTTTGCGGAGTCGGGCGGGACGGAACGGAAGTCCGGTTTGCTTTTATCCCAGACAATGCTCCATTCGGACGAAATTGCAAACGGCAGAGCGTCGATTCTGCAAATCTGTACGGAGGAGAGCTCGATCGGGCCGGGCATCCGGCTGAAATTGAGGGTCAGGTGAGCCGGCGCCCCATTGCGCGGGAGGGCGGTGAAGGCGGTTTCAAGTTCATGAGTCCCAGGCTCAAGTTTCCATTCTTTCACAAGCCCCGCCGCCGTCCACGGTTTCTGTTTCTGCTGATAGACTGCGCGGAAAATGCCCTTTTCGCCACACTTCATCCGTATGGAAAGACGGTATCCGGTTCCCTCTTCCAGATTCAGTTCCTGCATCATAAGAGCTGAGAATTTCTGCGCTCCGGCGGGAGCTTCGACAACGGCTTCCTTTTCCGTGCCGCGGAATGAAAGCCCTGAAAATGTCCATGCCGTGTTCCCTTTGGAAAAATCCCCGTTTTTCAGCAGATTTTCTTCAGCGGTCAAGCCGAACGCCAGCAGGAGGGCGAAGAGACCGAAAATGTTTTTCCGTAATTTCATGTGAATCTCTTTCAGTAGGATATTTTATAGTTTTCGAGACGGTACGATTGTGGATTGCGTGCGTAGGAAGAGGGATCCGCTTTCTGGAACAGCCCGTTTGCCATTCCGTTGAAATCCGAATCTCCTGCATGGCCGTCGGCGAACAGCAGATTTGTGCGGCCGAGGTGACGGAGATGTACGCCGTTCTGAGCGCCATAGAGACGGTACGACTGATTTCCTTCATATGTTCCTCCGAAGAAAACGGAATCTCCGAAAATGGTGTAAGCCGTGCTGTTTTTCATGCGGTTCAGCGAGACGGCCACCCAGTCTTTGTTCTCATCTGTTTTTCCGGTCAAGCGCGGATTGTTGAACTGTTTTTCATATGATCCCCAATGCCGTTCGTTCTGAACACCGTAGATTGTCGAGATCGCCGCTTCGGGGAAGGGCAGGTTCATTGGAGGAAGTGCGGGACAGCTGAAGAATTTCGGCAGATTCTTTGCCGTGTATCCGAGCGGGAAAATCCATTGAACGCCGATTCCGTTTACGTAATCGATGCCCCATACACCGTCGTTTTCCGCGACGTATCCGTGCACGAGGAGTCCGATCTGTTTCAGATTGCTTTTGCATTGAATCGCATGAGCCCGCATTCGCGCCTTGTTGAGGGCCGGAAGAAGCATTCCGGCAAGGATTGCAATGATTGCAATTACAACCAGAAGCTCTATAAGAGTGAATCTGTGTCTTTTCTTCAATTTGCTGTTCTCATGAACCAATGGATTTGCGAAATTCATTTCAAATCTCCTTTTTGTTTGAGTTCCTGTGTTTATTATACCTCAAAAACGATTTTTTACAAGGGGGCGTTTGCGACAAACCAACCATGAATTTTGTGTCATTTCCCATCTGCCGCGCAGAGGAAAACTGCAAAGTGAAACACAGTTTTTTAAGTTTGAGGGATGTAAAGCGGGATGTTGACGATATCTGCCACGGACGAGAGAAAAATGGAAAAATCAGCGATGAAGTGGACAGAGACCGGCATTGCCGTCCCTGTCCAAAGAGTTTTCCGCGGATTCAGAATAAAAATGATCGGCTGCCGGAAATTTCAAGCGCAAGGTGTTGCGGTTTATGGCAGATCCCGTCGATGAACCAAAAAAATCTTTCTCTTTTCCGGCGTTCCGCATTTGATTTTCCGGCAATTCAATATAGAGTAAGATTTCCAACAACAGGGGAATCGGTATGGACTCGGCGTTTCTTTCCAGGATCAGAATCATCATCGCTTTTTGCGTCTTCTTCGCGTATGCGGTGATCCTGATCCGTCTCTGGGCGGTTCAGGTGTACAAAGGGGAGGAAATTCAGGAAAAAGTTTCCCGGCAATATGTCCGCAACATTCGCATTCCCGCATAAAGGAATCCAAGTTTGTATTGTTTTCCCCCCACACTATACTTGTCAGGTAACACCTTCAACGTTCACCGGCTTGAAAAAGCGTGTTTTAGATGTATATTATTAACTTAATTTTGAAAGGCCTAATTCTGTTATGAAAAATTGTCTGTTACTCGTTATTCTGATTTTTTCAGTGGTGCTGACTCTTGCCGGCATCATTACAAGTGCAGTGCACCATGCCGCACCTCAGGATTACAGCCGCTTCCGGAATCAAGAAGCCGATCATTTGTTTACAGATGCCTCTCGGATGCAATCCGATAAACTTGAATTCTTTTCTTGCAATTACGATACGGTTAGCAGAACTCTTACCCGTTCCAACGATACACGTCTCACACAGTCGGTCCGCCTAGTATTTCTGCTGAAGCCGGGCAGCTTCCCTGCCGAATGCGTCTCCACGCGCTTCAGCTTCGCACCGCCGATGAACTCCCGTCTGCATTTGCGGATTTGGCTTTCACCATGCCTTAAAGCCAGAGCGGACCCATTCACCGCACAGTATCATTCTGTCGCTTGAATGTACGGTGTCTCTTTTCCGCATCTGTATCCGAATTTGAATTTGTAACCGGACCTCCCGATTTCTCTGCCCGAAACAGTCAGAGCTGTTTGCCCGCACTCCGGATTCCGGAGGGATCCGGAGTGGATCGGCCCGTACACTCTCTGCGGCATCCCCCAGCTCGTTCATGCAAAAAATAAAAACTGAAAGTGTAATGATGAAGAAAATTGATTTTATGCTGACTGCTTTCCGCGACGGATTCCAGTCGGTATTCGGCGCCCGCGTCTTCAGTTCGGATTTTCTGCCGGTGGTGGAAGAGGCCGCCGCGGTGGGG
>CALXRL010000037.1 GCA_944390735.1 uncultured Victivallales bacterium
TGATGTATATTCCTCTGTAATTGCAGAGGCGTACGGCCTTGATTCAGCAACAATAGAATCCACTTGTTCTGAAAATAGACAATGGTCTCTTTCTATGAAAGACATTTTTCTTAAGGCAGGAAAAACATGGGATAGAAATACAGAAACAAAACTTAAAACTCTTGTTTCTGAAGCACTAAAAAAGACAGAATCCTTTCAGTTAATTGAGTATCGTAAGTCAGCATTTGTGTCTGGCTGTGCAGCTTTAGAGCGATATTTTAAAAGGTGATTTATGTCATATACAGAAGCCAATTATGAAAATGCGGTGATCCAGCTGATTGAACAGCTTGGATATACCCATGTTTACGGGCCGGATGTAGAACGCGATTATACCGATCCGCTCTATTCCGAGGTTCTGGAAGGTTCCCTCTATGCCGTCAATCCCGGAATCCCGCAGGAGGCAATCAACGAGGCAATCTTCAAACTCCGCAATATCGAAAACGGTAAACTCGAACAGAAAAACATCATCTTTACCGACTACCTCCAGAACGGTATCGAAGTCTCCTTTTTCCACAATGGAAAACAGAAATTCGAGCGCGTCAAGCTGGTCGATTATGAAAATATCAACCGCAACAGCTTCCTCGTCGCCAATCAGTGGACCTTTCAGGAACACTCCGAAAAACGTCTCGATCTGGTCGTTTTTGTCAACGGCATGCCGCTTGTGGTCGTTGAACTGAAATCTCCTTCCCGCGAAGAAACCAATGCTTCCGAAGCCTATCGACAACTCAGAAATTATATGCAGGAAATCCCCTCCTTCTTTGTCTGCAACGCCTTCTGCATCATGAGCGACATGGCGGAAACCCGCGCCGGAACCATCACCTCCGGCGAAGACCGCTTCATGCAATGGAAAACTGTGGACGGAAAACGGGAAAGTTCCGCACTCGCCGATTTCCACGTCCTCTTTGAAGGCATGCTGGAAAAACACAGACTGCTGGATCTTCTGCAAAACTTCATCTGCTTCTCCCGCGACAACGGAAAAGATGCAAAAATCCTTGCCGGGTATCATCAATACTTTGCGGTAAAAAAAGCAATCGTATCCACGGTCAAGGCGACGGAAACCGACGGGCGCGGCGGCGTGTTCTGGCATACGCAGGGAAGCGGAAAATCCCTTTCCATGGTGTTCTATGCGCATCTGCTCCAGCAGGCTCTCAACAGTCCGACCATCGTTGTCATTACCGACCGCAACGACTTGGATAATCAGCTTTACGGTCAGTTTTCCAAGTGTCAGGAGTTCCTGCGCCAGACTCCACAGCAGGCGGAAAGCCGCGAAAATCTCCGCCAGCTCCTCGCCGGACGGGAGGCGAACGGAATCATTTTCACCACCATGCAGAAGTTTGAAGAGTCGGATTCCGCATTGTCTCAGCGCCGCAATATCGTCGTGATCGCGGATGAGGCCCACCGCGGACAATACGGATTTGAAAAAATTAATCAGGACGGGAAAATCCATATCGGCACCGCGCAGAAAATCCGTGACAACCTGCCGAACGCCACCTTTATCGGCTTCACCGGAACGCCCATTGCTCAAAAAGACCGCAATACTCGCGAGGTCTTCGGCGATTACATCGATATTTACGATATGACACAGGCCGTCGAAGACGGCGCAACCCGTCCGGTGTTCTACGAAAGCCGGGTCATCCACTTGAAGCTCGATGAATCCATCCTGAAGCGGATTGATGCCGAATATGAACTTCTGGCTCAGCATGCAGAAGGATACGCGATCGAAAAGAGCAAGAAGGAACTCGGTCAGCTCGAAAGCATTCTCGGAGCACCCGAAACGATTGAAGCTCTCTGCGGGGATATCGTAAGCCACTATGAGAATTTCCGGGCGCAGGAGTTGACCGGGAAGGCAATGATTGTCGCCTACTCCCGCCCCATTGCGATGAGTATTTACCGGAAAATTCTGGAACTGCGTCCGGACTGGCAGGAGAAAATTGCCGTCGTTATGACCGATGGAAATGACGATCCCGAAGAGTGGCAGCCGATCATCGGCAACAAGGCAAAACGGGAAAAACTGGCCGCAAAATTCAAAGACGACAAGGATCCCCTGAAAATCGCCATCGTGGTTGATATGTGGCTGACCGGTTTTGATGCTCCCTCCCTGGCGACGATGTATGTTTACAAACCCATGGCCGGACACAATCTGATGCAGGCGATTGCCCGGGTCAATCGCGTTTTCAAGGACAAGGAGGGCGGGCTGGTCGTCGATTACATCGGAATCGCCGGTGCCCTGAAGCGGGCAATGAACGATTATACGCAGCGCGATCGCAAAAACTATGGAGATCCCGACATCGGAAAGGCGGCCCTGCCGAAATTCCAGGAAAAACTGGAAGTGTGCCGCGATCTTTTTCACGGGTTTGACTACTCCAACTTTTTGAACGGAGACGATTTACAGCGCTCCCAACTGATTGCGGGCGGAGTCAATTTTCTTTCAAATCCGGAAACTCCGAAAAAGAAAGAGCTGTTTATCAAAGAGGGGCTGCTGCTTCGTCAGGCGCTGTCTCTCTGCCGAAGCATCGTTTCCCGGAACGATCGTTATGAAGCCGCATTCTTTGAGGCGGTGCGGACCATGTTGACGCGTCTCTCACAAGATCCCCGTCATTTCTCTCTGAAGGAAATCAACGAGAGAATCAATGAACTCCTGAAACAGAGCATTAAAAGCAATGGCGTAATCAACTTGTTTGCCGATGTGAAACAGGAGTTTTCGCTGTTCGATCCAAAGTTTCTGGAAGAAATCTCCAGAATGAAGGAAAAAAACGTTGCCATTGAGATTCTGAAAAAACTGATCGCTGAGCAGGTGTCTGTTTATCGCCGAACCAACGTTGTGAAATCGGAGCTCTTTTCTGAGAAACTCCAGCGGGCGATGAATACTTATCTCAACGGAATGCTGACCAATGAGGAGGTCATTGAAGAACTCAAGAAAATCGCTCAGGAGATCGCAGCAGCGGCGGCTGCCGGAAACCGGATAGGCTTGTCCGTTGAAGAGAGCGCATTCTATGACGCTTTGACCAAACCGCAGGCGGTAAAGGATTTCTACGATAATAATCAGCTGGTGGCAATCACCAGAGAACTGACTCAAATGCTCCGGAACAATCGTACCGTTGACTGGCAGAAAAAAGAAACAGCCAGAGCAAAAATGCGTTCCATGGTGAAACGTCTGCTGAAAAAATACAAGTATCCTCCGGCAGGTCAGGAGGAAGCCTTGCAAATTGTCATGAGCCAGTGCGAAATGTGGGCGGACAACACAAACATCTCAGATTAAGGGAAGTACAATGGAAGTTGGCAAAAGCAATATTTTCAAGGTTCTGGATGGAACCATCCAGTTCATCATTCCGGTGTATCAGCGAGCCTACAGCTGGAACATTGAAAATTGTGCCCAGTTATGGCGGGACATTGTTGCCATGCAGACCATGAACCGGACCGGACATTTTGTCGGTTCCATCGTGAACATCGCGGAGCAGACCATGCCGACCGGTGTTCAGAAATATATGATCATTGACGGTCAGCAGCGTTTGACCACTTTGACGTTGCTTCTTCTGGCGTTGCGGGATTACGCGGCGAATCATCCCGACGACTGCAATATGCCGCAGAGCAAATTCATGAAATGTCTGAAAAACGTCGATGAAGCGGACGAGGATCAGTACAAAATCATCCCCACCAAAAAAGACCGGGATGTGTTGTTCCGCTTGATTGAAGGTCATCCTTTTGACGATCTCGGACCGTCGAAACTCATTGCCAACTATCAGTTTTTTCTGGAAAAAATAGCGGAAAAAGTATTGACTCCACTTCAAATTTATGAAGCCACGGGAAAATTGCAGATCGTGAATATCACCCTGGACCGGCAGTATGATGATCCGCAGCTGATTTTTGAAAGTCTGAACTCGACAGGGGTCGATCTGTCTCAATCCGACCTCATTCGCAATTACATTCTCATGGGACTTCCTCCGAACAGACAGAAAGAGGTTTATGCAAGATACTGGAGTCCGATGGAAGCCCGATTTGCCTATGAGAAGCAGTCCGCCGTTATGGATCGCTTCTTCCGGGATTATCTGACACTCTGCCTTTCCAGAATTCCGAAGGAAAACAAGTTTATGATGAATTCAAACAGATGCACCGCAATCGAAACATCGGGATTGAGGAGCTCTGTCTAGAGATTTATCATTACGCTCTCTGTTACACAAATCTGATTTACAGCAAATCCGGCAGTCCGGCACTGGACTCGGCATTTCGCGATATCCGGGATCTGAAAATGGAGGTCGCATATCCCTTTCTTCTGAAGGTCTACCGGGATTATGAACAACAGCTGCTGACAGAAGCTGATTTCACAACGATTTTACGCCTTTGTGAAAGTTATGTTTTCCGTCGGGCAATCTGCGAGATTCCGACAAATTCTTTGAATAAAACGTTTGCAACATTTCAAAACGAAATAAAAAGTACGGATTATCTGAATTCAGTCAAAGCTCATTTCCGCCTTCTGGAAACCTACAAAGAGTTTCCTGATGATGAAAAATTTACACAGGCATTCACAACAAAAGAAATCTATCGGATGCGCCCCCGCCATTATCTGCTGGCCAAAATGGAAAACTATGATAATAAAGCCCATGTCAGTCTAGATCATCTGACGATTGAACATATCATGCCGGAAAATAAAAATCCTTCTCCGGAGTGGAAAAATATGCTTGGACCGAACTGGCAGGCAATCCATAAAAAATATCTTCATACAATAGGCAATTTGACACTGACCGCTTACAATTCGGAAATGAGCGATCGGCCATTTGCAGAAAAAATGCAGATCAAGGGAGGCTTCAAGGAGAGTGCATTACGTTTGAATTCATACGTTGTTGAGCAGACACGGTGGGGAGAAGATCAAATTGTCGAGAGAGGAAAACGCCTGGCTGAACTGGCATTGAAAATCTGGACTTTCCCGGACATGACCGCTGAGGAATTCGCTCCTTACAAACCGCAGGAAAAGGTTCAGTATTCTATGGCAAGCTATGCATGGAATCTAGTGAACAAGATGCTCTTTGAGAAACTTGACGAGCAGATCATGGCCTTGTCCCCGGAAGTCCGACGGGAGTATACAAAACTCTATATTGCCTATAAATATGATACGAATTTTGTCGATGTCGTCGTTCAGAAAGACGGTTTGAAGTTAATGGTCAATATGGACTATTCGGAGATTGACGACCCGCAGAATCTGTGCAAAGATTTTACCGACACCGGTGCATGGGGCAACGGAAATGCCGGACTCTTTTTCGACAGTCTTGGGAATCTTGACGCTGTCATGTATATCATAAAGCAATCCTTTGAAAACCAGATGGATACGCCGTAGATATTCATCAGGACGCAAACAGGGCGGACATGAAATTATCACAGCAGAAAGAGCAGATCATTGCAAATCTTCTGGCAAAACTCAAAACCTTGCCAAAAGGAACAGAAATTTCCACGGCGGAACTGTTTTCCTCGGTTTATCCGGCTGAATCTCTGGACACCGGGGATTTCTTTGAACTGAATCAAATCTTACAAGACCGTTCCAAAAAAGTCGGCCTCTTCTTCGATTCCTCCAACTATTGGCAGATGTGCGTGGGATTACCGTTCAATATCCCCTTTCTTGTGACGCCTCGGAAACCGGATCTTCGTTTTGATTGTATCCAATATGAAGAGTTCAACTCTTCGGGAATGCGAGAAAACCTCATGATCGACCTGCCCGGCCGAAGGATCTTTTATTTTGCGGGACAAGATAATACAAAAACAGAACCTGTTTCCTATCACTGTTCCCCGAAACAATGGCGGCAGATTATGGAGCTGGTCAGAGCTGCGGCTTTCCCTCAATAGGAGGATGAATACGGGAAACAGGGGAGTCGTGGAATCGAATGGGAACTTCTGCTGCTCCGAGGTGGACGGATACGCAAAAAATCGTCGGGCAGCAACACATTTCCTCCCGCCTGGCAGATTTTCCGGGAATTAAAGCAGATCACGATTCAGCTTATGAAACAAGCTCCTGCTGTTTCCTCAAAACCGGAAGGGGATTCTCCTGACGGGAAAAAACATCCCGGATTTTCATCCTGTGGAAATCTGAAATCAACATAATCCAATCAATTGGGAGCCCTGTTATCATGTCTGAAAAAGAACTTTTCAATCTCAAAGCACGGGATGACCGATTTTTCCGGGCTGCGGAGTCCGTTCTGAAGCACTACAGGATAACCCGCCGTAAAAAACTTGAAGACGGACTGGTCATTTTTGACATTACCGGCGGAACCCATGACTATGTGGTCAAAATTCATCCGGAATGGCTGGTGAATCCGCAATGTTCCTGTCCGGATGCCGCACAGCGGGCAAAAGAGAACACGCGCGGCTACTGCAAGCATATCATTGGCGTTCTGCTCAGCAACGAGGAGTTCCGCTGTCAACTTCTGGAGGCGTTTTTATGGACATCAAACAAACTCAGACAAGTACGAGTCTGCCCTCCGGCTACACGTTCGATCAGTTGTTTCCGCTGATCCGCGCCACTCTGGATGCAGGGATTTCCGTCCTGCTGCTCGGTGCGCCCGGGATCGGGAAGTCCACACTGACCGCGGATCTGGCAAAAAACATGAAAAAGACCCTGATCGATATTCGACTTGCCCAGAAGGATCCTGCGGAACTCGGAGGCGTATATTTCCCGAACCGCGAAACGCAGACGCTGGAGCTCTTCCCGCCTGACTGGGTCAAGCGAGCCTGCTCCGAACCCTGTCTGGTATTCCTCGACGAATTCAATGCGGCAGTCACGAAACTCCATCAGGCGGCTGCCTATCAGATCGTTCTGGAAAAGCGCATCGGCGAGTTCCAGTTTCATCCGGAAACCGTGGTTCTGGCGGCGGGAAACCGCGAAGAAGACCATGCGATTGTCACTCCGCTGTCCAGCGCTCTCTGCAACCGCTTTGCCCATTTTGAACTGCGTCCGGATGTTGCAACCTAGCTCAGGTGGGCGGCGAACAACGGCATTCAGGAGAAGATCATGGCCTTCATCCAGACCTACGGCGAGAACGTGCTGTTCGCTCCTTCCGATGAGCATAGTTTCCCAACCCCGCGCAGCTGGGCAATGGCAAGCCGGGTGATGGATCGGGTGCAGGAAGAAGATTTGAAAAGTGCGGTTGCTTCCTGCGTAGGACTTGCAATGGCCGACCGTTTCTGCAAATATCTGGAAATTTACCGCAAGGTCAATGCTGCCGGAATCATTGCGGGGAAGGAGAAAATAAACTTCACCAGAAAATCGGAACCCTCTTTCCTCTATGCGGCAGTTTTTTCGGTGGCCGGCTATCTGTCTGCCGCCGATGTGCCGGATAAAAATTTAAGCAACATTGTCTCCTTCATTTCTTCGCCGGGAATCGGTCCGGAATACCAGATTTTGTTTCTGCGACAGCTGCGCAATCGGAACGGGAAGTTGTTCGACCGTTTGAAGGCTCTGCGCTCCTTCCGGGATCTGGCGGCTAAAATTGTCAATTTGAGAGCTTCCCTGTATTTGTCATGAACCCGATCTCTCCGTCACAAATTCATGCCGAATCCGAACGGCTGGCCGCCCTGCGGATGCAGATGCTGGAAATGCATCCGTTCTGGGGCTATCTGCTTCTTCAGGTGAAACTTGTTCCGGCTCTGAGACTTCCGACTTTTGCCGCAACGGATATGATGAACCATATCTGGTTCAATCCGGCATTGACACGGGATCTGAATAGCCGGGAACTTGGATTTGTTCTGGCTCATGAGATTTGCCATCAGGTGTTCTCTACCATGGAAAGACAGAATGGCCGGGAAAAATTCAAATGGAACATGGCAACCGATTATGCCATCAATGGGATGGTTGCCGACATCACGATTCCCGGGGCTTCACAATGGGGAGACAATCGCCTGTATCAGCTGCCGGAAGGAGGTCTGTTCAACCCGAAATATCACGACTGGATCGCGGAGGTCATCTACGAGGATCTCTGCCGCAAGGAATTGAAAACCGGTCCGGTTGTTGTCAACGTCGTTTTACCCGGCTGGAACGGAGAAGAAGTGCCGCTGCCGGGAGTCTCCGATCATCATGGAGGAATTGACCTTCATCTGCCGCTGGAACTGAATGCGGATCAACAGGATCTTCTGCGGCAGCGGATTCTGGCTGCAGTGGAAAATTACCATGCGAATTCCGACCGGGGAGACATTCCGGAAGAACTGCTGCGCTCTACCGGTCTTCTCGTCCCCCCGAAGATTCCCTGGCAGCGAGTGCTGCACCATTATGCGGATACCATTCTGAACGGCGATGATTATTCGCTGGCGCACCCCAATAAACGTTATTTGACACAAGATGTAATCGTTCCCGGACGTTACAGCGAGAGCATCGGCAATCTGGTGGTAGCGTTGGATACCTCTGGAAGCATGACAGAGGAAGAGATCCGTGAGGTCGCCGGCGAAATTCGCGGTATGGTTCCGAGTACTCAGGATATTACACTCATTGTGGCGGACAGCGTTATTCAACAGGTCATTCCGCTGGAGCATTTGGAAGAGGTTCTGGCGTCCGGCATGTTTCGAGGCGGCGGTGGAACGGATCATGTCTGTGTGTTTGAATACATTGCCCGGCATCATCTCAACCCGCGGATTTTCATTGGTCTGTCGGATTTATGCAGCTGTTTTCCGGAGAAAAAACCGCCATATCCTGTTTTGTGGCTTGTTCCTGAGATTCATGCTGATCCACCATGGGGCAAGGTCATTGAATTGTGATTTTCAAAAACTTCTAAAAAAGCAACACTGTGGATTGGAGTATTTTGAAATTATAAATTTTTATGGGATGGCTGTACGAATTCCAATCAAACGCTTCCCATTCCGGGCCTTCTCTCCTTTGAAATGGATTCTCTCCGGAAAAACCGCTCTTTCCTCCCCTGACGGAACTTTTTTTCCCTTCCCCTATTGACAAATCGGGAAATGTATAGTATAATTTAGTTTAACGTTAAGGCAAAAAAAGTATTTGCTTGTTTCATGATAAAATCCCGGGTCAGTCTGAAGGATATTGCACAGAGAGTCGGAGTGTCGATGGTCACGGTTTCCGCCGCGCTCAACGGCAATGGACGCGTCGGTAGCGACCTTGCCAGAAAGATCCGTGAAATCGCCCGGGAAATGGGATACCGTCCCAATGCGGCCGCGCAGATTCTCAAAAGTTCCCCCAAAGATCTCGGACTGCTGATTCTGGAAAAAACAGAACTGATCCGCTCCAATGCCAGCATTCAGGATGCGATGATTCAATTCATGCGAATCAGTCAGGAGCGGTTCCGCCGCTGTCAAATGGAGTGGCTGGATTCCAGCCGTTATCCGAATCAGCTGCCGCATATGCTCACCGACGGACTGGTCGGCGGCGTCATCTGCTATGGACACGCGGAAAATGCCGTTGCGGACTTCCTGGCAAAATCTCCATCCATTCCCGTTGTCCGTCTTCATGAACCGGGGACCTACTGCGTCGATTCCGATATGAAGGAAGGAATCCGGCGAACCATTCACTATCTTTTCGAATCCGGACATCGACGCATCGGAATGATCAACGGGAAAAATTTCCATGTCTATCGCCAGGCAAAAGAGGGTTTTGAACTTGCCATGAAGGAGCTGAATCTGAAAACTCCCCCTCCCTTTTACCGCGAAAATGAACCGTTCGGAAATTATCCGACGGAAATTCATGACCTGGCGGATTCCGTCCTTTCCCTTGGGCCGAACCGTCCCACGGCCCTGCTGATCGACTGTGCACCGATCGCGCGGGAACTTCTCCATCGCCTTCAGCAGAAGGGAGTGAACGTTCCCGACGACATGAGCATCGTCTCCTTCAGCAATATCGACTGGGAGGCAAAGAGCTCCATCCCCGCCATTTCGGGTCTGGAATATTCCTATTACAACATCATCGCTTCGGCAATGGATCTGCTGCAGGATCTCATGGAACACCGGGAGCCTGAACGGAAAAAGATTTCCATTATTCCGGATTTGAACATCCGCGATTCCATCAAACATTTCACCCCTGTTACAAAAAAAAAGGAGATTTCCGATGAAACTCTGCAAGGGAAAATCCGTTCCGGGGCTCCGAATCCCGGCACGGTACGCATCTGCTGAGACGGAAACGAGGAACTGTCATTTCACATTGATAGAGCTCCTGGTCGTCATAGCCATCATAGCCATTCTTGCCGGAATGCTTCTTCCCGCGCTGAACAGCGCACGGGAGGCGGCCCGGAAAATCGAATGCACAAACAACATGCGGCAGCTGAATCAGTTTGTGCTTCAGTATGGAATGGATAACGGAGACATCATCATGCTTTCCGTCTTTCCTCCGACAATGAAGTGGCAGCATGTTCTTCACAGGCTCGGCTATTTCAAGGGATGGCAACCAATCCGGAGCCCAGTGTCAGCGACAAGAGTTTTGCTCCGAAAATCGTCCACTGCCCCTCCTGGAGAGGCGGCTCCTGGTCCTTCGGCGGACAAACCGGAAAATATGCGCGCGTGGACACCTTTTTCCTCTACGGACTCAATGAAAACATTGCTCCCGTTTCCGGAAATCCCAATAAGATCTCCAAATACAAAGTTCCGACTCAAACCATGCTCATGACCGAAATCGAAGACAGCAACCCCTGCATCGGCTCCTGGGCTCTGGACCGGGCCAGATTCCGTCACACGCTTTCCACCAATCTCATTCTGCTGGACGGTCACGCGGAAACACGGAAAGTCGCACTTCCCCCCAACACCTCGCCCCGCTACTTCTGGAGTGGAATCTATTGAGGCGGAATCGACAAAATTCCACCTTTTCCGTGGTTCCGCGTTCGGAAATCATCGGCAACGAAGCATTCCGGTTCCGATCGTCCTTTCGGAACCGGCCCCGCCTTTCTGAAATGGCTCCTTTCATAGACAGGATCTTTTGACTGCCTCCGTTTTCTGAAACACATTCCCCTCCCCCCTCCCCTGTCGTCGGGACCGATCCCCTTCTGCCCGGGAAGAACGGCAAATGAGATGACGCGGAAGCCGCCGGAATCAATGCTCTTTCAGGCAGTCGCGCCAATCCGCCCCCTGAACGATTCTCACTCAGACAAAGGATTCATAATCCGGAACGGGATGAACGGCAATCTTCTTCTGCGGCGCCTCCATTTCCGAAGCAATTTTTTTCAGTATCTCCGGAATCGGAATGTGCTGCGGACATTTTTTCAGACAGGCACCGCAGTCCACGCACGCGGAAGCCTTTTCATCCGGCGACATTTTATCGTATACGAGGCGGAAATGTCCGGTATTTCCCGTAGTCTTCGCCTGATTGTAGAGTCCGAACACGCGGGGAATGTTCACTCCGGCCGGACACGGCGTGCAGTACCGGCACTCCGTACAGGCAATCGCCCCGGATTTCCGATAGGCGGCAAGCGCCGCTTCGATCGTTTTCCGTTCCGCATCGGTCAGCGGTTGAAAATCGGTGAAGGTTCGGATGTTGTCTTCCAGATGCTCGGTCAGCGTCATGCCGGAGAGGACGCAGAGCACATTCGGAAGGCTTGCCGCATAGCGCAGGGCCCAGGAGGCGGTGCTCACCGCGGGATCGGCCTTTTTGAAAACGGCCGTCGCCTCGGGATTCAGCGTCGCCAGCGCCCCGCCGCGAAGCGGTTCCATCACAATGACCGGAATCCCCAGTTTTGTCAGAATCTCATACTGCTCCCGCGAACGGTAAATGGTCCAGTCCAGATAATTCAGCTGGATCTGTCCGAAATCCCACGGATGCGCCTCCGCAATGACTTTCAGAACTTCCGGTTCATCATGAAACGAAAACCCCAATTTGCGAATCTTTCCTTCCTTCTGCTTCCGCTTCAGGAACTCGTACACATGAAATTTTCCGGTATCCGCCCAGCGCTCCCGGTTCAGATTGTGAACCAGATAGAAATCGAAATACTCCGTTTTGCAGCGTGCCAGCTGTTCGTTCCAGATGCGTTCGACATCCGCTTCCTTCTTCAGCGCGCGGACCGGCATTTTGCTGACCAGATAATAGCGGTCTCGCGGATATCTGCTCAGCAGATCTCCGGCACATTTCTCACTGAGTCCGTCATGGTAAAAGTAGGCGGTGTCGAAATAGTTGAGTCCGACCTCCATTGCCATGGCGATCTGCTTTTCCGTCGTGGCATAGTCGATGTCGGGCTTGTCCGGAGAGAGGCGCGGCAGCCGCATCATCCCGAATCCGAGCAGGGGAACGGTCAGCGCAGTGTTCTTGTAGCGGCGGCGGGTGATCTGCCGTCCCTTTCCTTCCGAGGATTTATCGCCATCCAATCCCTCCTTCGCAACAAGGGATGTCATGGGGGCGAAAGCGGCGACAGTCAGTGCGTGTTTCAAAAATTCCCGTCTGTTCATCCAGGTTGTCTCCTTCTGTTTTTCCCACGTTGGAAAAGGAAGTCAGCTTTTGAACTCCGCGCTGATTTTCCTGAGCTCCAGCGGAATATTGATTTTCTGCGGACAATGTTTTACGCATCTTCCGCAATCGACACAGGCGGAGGCTCTCGAATCTTCCGGAATCGCCTTGTAGTTATTGCTGAAGAGCCACTTGTTCCCCGAGATTTTGTACTGGTTATACAGTCCGAAGATCTTGGGGATTTCCACGTCGGCCGGACACGGCATGGAATAGCGGCATGCGGTACAGGGCACCGCCAGATGTTTCCGATAGGCCACCAGCGCCTGATCCAGCGTTTTGCGTTCCGCATCCGTCAGGGGACGCAGCGGAGAGAAGGTCCGGAGATTGTCTTCCACATGTTCCGGCAGCGTCATTCCGGAGAGGACGCACAGCACATTCGGCAGACTGGCGACATAACGGAGCGCCCACGCGGCATTGCTGGACTGCGGATCCGCTTTTTTCAAAATCGCGGACGCGTCCGGAGAAAGAGTCGCCAGAGCTCCGCCGCGCAGCGGTTCCATCACAATGACCGGAATCCCAGCTTTTGTCAGAATCTCATACTGTTCCCGCGATCGGTAAAGCTCTCAGTCCAGATAGTTCAGCTGAATCTGAGCGAAATCCCATTCGTGTGCGTTGACAATCTTCTGAAGAAGCTCCGGGGTGTCATGAAACGAGAAACCCAGTTTGCGGATCTTCCCCTCTTTCTTCATTCGCGACAGAAATTCATAAGCGTTTCTCTTCTGCGCCAGGTCCCAGTTTACGACATCCAGCGAATGAAGCATGTAAAAATCAAAATAGGAGGTCCTGCACCGTTTCAGCTGCTCGTTGAAAATGCGTTCGATTCCGGCGGGATCCTTTGCAAACCAGACCGGCATTTTATCCGTCAGATAATACGAGTCGCGGGAATAGGCCTGCAGCAGTTCGCCAAGACAGCATTCGCTCTGCCCGTCATGATACATGTAGGCCGTATCAAAATAATTGCATCCCGCCTTCATGGCAAGGTCGATCATCTTTTTTGCCGTGACACGGTCAATCTCCGGCTTGTCCGGAGCAAGCAGAGGAAGACGCATACAGCCGAATCCGAGCAGGGGAACGGTCAGCGCACTGTTCTTATAGCGGCGCCGGGTGACCTGCGCACCCTGCGTCACATCGGATGTTTTATTGCCATCCGCTCCTTCCCGGGCGGCGATCCGCGTGACGGGGGCAAAGGCGGCAACGGTCAGAGCGCTTTTCAAAAATTCTCGTCGATTCATAAGACCTCCATTTCTATTCTTCTCTCTCCCGCAATGCGGGGAGAAGGTGATTCAACATGCCGGGCTCGATTCCGGCCCCTGTCCTCCTCTTTCCGATCCCGCGCATCGGAAGGAGTCCGGCCATCGGAACGCCGGGAGATTCCGCACAGGAAGACGATCGAAATACCGTCGCAGCTCCCGGGAGGGTCACCCCTTCAGAAGAGTCTGCTGTTCGATCCCCTGAACGGTTATCGCTTTTCCCGGAGCGGGACAGATTTTCTGACAGGCTCCGCAGCCGATGCACAACGCGAGATTGACGGGACGCGGAGCTCCGGTCCGCCGAAGCGTCACCGCACCGGTCGGACAGACGCTCGCGCATTTTCCGCATTTCTCCCCCTCCTGGAACACGATGCAGAGACGGGGATTGAGCTTTGCTTCCGCGATCTTCGTTTTCTGTTTGGCTTGGAGCGTCAGCGGCCGGAGCGCGCCGGTCGGACAGACCTGCGAACAGCGGTTGCAGTCATAGGAACACGCTCCGCGATTCAAGTCGAGCGAGACCGGACCGTCTCCTCCCGGAGCCGGAACAATGATTTTCGCCGGGCAGTTCGCCGTGCAGAGCTGACAGGCCGTGCACCGGGAAGCGAAGCGTTCCGCGTTTCCCGCTCCCGGCGGAAGAATGGAAAAGCGTCTGGCATAGTCGGCCAGTTTACCCATTCCGGCTCTGGTCAGCGCCAGTCCGGCGGCGAGTCCGGCGATCAGAATCCCGCCATTCACCAGAAAGGCCCGGCGGCCTTCATCCAGGCTCTGCGCCTTCTTTTCCGGACGACCGAACTTCACCGCATGAAGCCGACAGGCGGAAAGACAGTTCATACAGCGGATACACCGTTCGTTGTCAATCGTTCCCGCCGCGGGGTCAATACATCCGGACGGACACATGTTGACACACTGTCCGCACTTGACGCACGACTCCGTCAGACGCAGACGGAACACGTTGCGCCCGGCAAGCAGTCCCAGAAGCGTTCCAACTGGACAGATTGCCGTGCAGTAGATCCGTTTTTCCAGATGGCCAGTCCTGCAATCACCACCAGAACCGCCGCTCCGCCGATGGTGAACGATCCCGCCATTCTCCCGAAAAGCGAATACGGATCCAGCAGGAGAAACAGAAGATTCCAGCCGAATTCAGCATTCCATACGCGACCGCGGCAATCAGATACCGCGTCCTGCGGAAATTCGGCACCACTCCGCTCTTCCGGCGGGAAAGGAATCCGATGACATCCTGGAAAATTCCAAGCGGACAGAACACCGCGCAGTAAAAGCGTCCGAAACAGATTGTCACTGCCGCGATCCCCAGCACCGCAGCCAGCGCCCCTGCGGAAAACGCCGTCAGGCACCTCATCAGCGCGGGGGCGAACTGCATGCCGGGCAGAACTCCCGCCAGCGAACCGCAGACTCCGGAAAACGCAAGCAGCATTGTCACAAAAAACAGCGCCGCCACACCAATTCGAATTTTTCGTTCCGCTCCCATCCGATTCCTCTTTCCATCAGGTTCCATTGTTCTTCATCTGTTTCTACGATACTCGTTAGAGCTGCTGTAAGTCAAATAAACTTTTGAAAAAAATTGATTTTTTTTTGCGTTTTCAGGATTCCAGATCCCTGCGCACCCGTTTGAGCAGCTCCGGGATGTTGAGTTTCTGCGGACACTTCGCCAGACACGCGCCGCAGTTCACACACGCCGAGGCGGGCGCTCCGCGCTGAATCGGCGACATCGCGACCGTGTAGTCGGCAATCGCCCGTTTTTTGTTCCTGTGCACCAGATAGTTGTTGTAGACGTAGGCAAAAATGTATCCGATCGCCACATTGTGCGGGCACGGAATGCACTGGTAACAGCCGGTGCAGTCGATATGTCCCGGAGTGTTCCGATAGGCCTGAATCGCCGCACCGAGCGCCTTGCGTTCATCCGGAGTGAGCATGTTCGGCTTCGCTTTTGCAGCATACTTCAGATTTGCTTCGACATCCGCCATCGACCCCATGCCGCTCACCGCGACGCTGACCTCCGGAATATCCCAGAGATAGTCGAGCGCCCATTCGGTATCCGGCTTCACGATTCCGGTCGACCGCAGCGCCGCGCGCATGGACGGCGGCAGATTCGCAAGAAATCCCGTCCGTACCGGTTTCATCACGGCAAGTCCCATGCCGTTGGCGGCGGCGTATTTCGGCCCGAGACAGCCGGCCTCGTACTCATAGTCCAGATAGTTGTGCTGGATCAGGCAGAAATCCCACGGCGCGGATTCGACCACCTCCTTGAAGAGCTGAAGACGATCATGGAACGAGAAGCCAGCAAAACGGATTTTTCCCTGATCCTTGAGTTTCATGATCTTGTCGATCAGCTTGAACGGGATCACCTTCTCTTTCCAGCCGCGATGCATAATCATATGGATGTGATAGAAATCAATGACATCACACCCCATGGTCCGGCGGGACTCGTCAAAGAGCTTCTCGAAATCCTCCGGCTTTTCCATGATCCACCACGGGGATTTGGATGTGACGTAAACGCGGTCGCGCCAGTTGCCTTTCAGCGCTTTCCCGGCGACCGCCTCGCTCTGTCCGCCGAGATAGACGCGTCCGGTGTCGATGTAGTTTACCCCGCCCTCGATCGCGCGGTGAATCATCGCAACGCTCAGATCGGAGTTCACGGTTTTCCCGTCCGCGAGCATCGGCAGCCGCAGCAGCCCGAACCCGAGCGCGGAAACATTCACCCCCGTCCGTCCCATCGGGCGATACTGCATCTGCGGATTGAAATTCAAAACCGGCCCTGTCGGTTTCACTGCGGCAGGTTCCGCCGCCCTCAAAACCGATCCTTTGCCGAACATGGCTCCGGCCGCCGTGACCAGCGCCGCCGATTTGAGAAAATCACGTCGATTCATACTGTCACCTCTCAATGAATGGAAAATGCGCCGTCCACCAGCAGAGCGTGTCCGTCCACGAAACT
>CALXRL010000038.1 GCA_944390735.1 uncultured Victivallales bacterium
CCTGCTCCGGCAGATGGTTCATGGTGTAGATCCATGCCTGAACAGTCGAACCGTCCGGCAGACGAAAATCTGTCAGGACACGATCGTAGAGGCGGGGATATCCTTCCAGACGGTCGACATCCGCCCAGTCCCGGATTGGAATCTCTATCAGTTCGACAGTGACCTTCGTTTTCCCCGTCGGGACAAATGCCGGGAATCCCCATCCCGTGTCATAGAGAGTTACGGAAATCTCGGAATATTGCGGCAATCGGGAACATCATGAATATGAGCTTTATCTCGACCTGGAAGACATAGATCATACAAAAACGAAAGCAAATCGGAATTCTATTAAATTGCTTTTCGGAAAAAGATCTATGAATCCATTGAGATGCTGCAGAACGATCTGGATGAATGGCTGCGGGAATACAATGAATCACGTCCGCACAGCGGGAAATATTGCTATGGGAAAACGCCGATGCAGACATTCCTGGATTCCCTACCACTTGCAAAAGAGAAAATGTTGCAGTATAGTAGCAACATTCCAAACCAAAAGGAAATATGACGGATCGTCAGATGATTCGTAACTTCTACAGATTATCAAGGAAGCATCTTCACTCATCAAGAAACTGTCCGAGTCCGAGGACTACGGAGCTGTGAAGGAGTTCAACGAGCTTTGCATAGCGATGAAGGCCTATTCGAATATGCTTCCGAAAGACGTGGAGGAGCGAGCGAAAGAGGAGGCTATTTCCGGCTATTCCAGAATGTTTTCAGAAAGGCATTCATACCGAAGCCGGATTGACTCAAGATCGGGAAGAATGCTTCCTGTTGTCGAGGTGGATGAATTTGGCAGGCGCGGCCGCATGAGAGACTCCATGGGGCGCTATCGCTGAATAAATCTTTCCAGCCTAAAAACAAAAATCCCGGTTCTTTTTATACTTCCGGGATTTTTTATTGTATCCAGATTGTAGCCAGTGAAAGTTATTTTTTGGGTTCTAATCTGAATTTTGAGTTCAAAAAATGGTGCACTCGGCGAGGTTCGAACTCACGACCTATTGCTCCGGAGGCAATCGCTCTATCCAACTGAGCTACGAGTGCAACTGAATATCCCTTACTATACAGCCTTTTTTGAATTTCGCAATCGTTTTTTTCCGTTTTTCTGAAAATATTTCAAAAAAACTGGAAGTCTCAATGGTATGCACCTTCCCTCCGGAAACCGTTTTGTTCGAATTCCAGAGGGAAAATCGGCTTTTCAGTTTCCGGAAACCGCTTTTGTGTAATCCGTATCCGACACCGGTTCCAGCCAGGTGTTCCGGTTCGTTCCGGGATTGCATTCCACGGCAAGGTGAGCAAACCATCTGTCAGGCGCCGCGCCATGCCAGTGATCAACATTCGGCGGAATCTCCACCACGTCACCGGGCTGAAGTCTGCGGGCCTTTTTCCCCCGCTCCTGATAAAAACCGACTCCACCCACCGCAATCAGCAGCTGGCCGCCCGTATGCCGATGCCAGTTGTTCCGGCACCCCGGTTCAAACGTCACATTGGAAACAGGAACATTCAGATCCTTCCGTGTCGTCAGAGGCGCCAGATACGATTTCCCGCTGAAATATTTTGCGTATCCCGTATTTTCCTCTCCGCGGGGAAAGGCACTGAGCGCATGGCTCTGCACCAGCTGGAGAATCTCCCGGATCTGCGCTTCGCTCACACCGTTGCGCCGCGCAATCGAGATGTGCGACGACAGCTGACTTTCCACTCCGTCCATCGCGGCCAGAGCGGCGACGGTTGCAATCTCCCGGGTTCGCCAGTCGAGAACGTCCCGGCCGAAGATGTCTCCGAAAAGATGCCCCTTCAGATATTCATCAATGGCCGGAGCGAACTCAAACAACGCCCCCTTCACCGGAGCACCGCAGAGTTTTGTCTGATTTGCCGTACCGAACACCACGCTCTTTCCCGCGGGCAGCGGACCGGCTTCCCTTCCCGTATTCTCTTTGACGCCCTGAGATGCCCGTTCCTTCAGCAGCCCCATGAAGCATCCCAGCGCATTCAGACTGCGCGGGAAACCGCAATACGCATAGAGCTGAACCAGAATCTCCTTGGTCTCATTCACCGTCAATCCGGCCTTGAGTCCGCTTGCAAGAGCGTTTTTCAACTCCGGCATTTTTCCGCGGGCGGTCCACATCGAGATTTCCGCCACGGCCTGTTCCTTTTCATTCAACGATTTCATTGTATCTTTCGCCTCCGCCTGATAAATGCCGCAGAAGATCGTCAGGATCACTCCAGCCAGAACAATTCCGCGCATCGGACACCTCACTTTTTGATTTCCACGGTTTCGCCGACCCATTTTTCCAGAGCGTTTCCCGCACTCCGGATTCCGCTGCCGGAGAAGGCTCCTCCGCGAACGAACGTCGCTTTCGGACAGACTTTGCGCATGTCGCGTTCACAATCCGCCATTCCTCCTCCGCCATGGGTGACAAAGGGGATGACCGTTTTACCGCTGAAATCCCCCTCCGTCAGGAATGTACGCACCGGAGGAGCCATCGTGCTCCACCAGTTCGGGGTTCCCAGGAAGATGACGTCATACTTTTCAAAATTTTCCACCTTTGCCGCCAGCGCAGGACGCGTCCCCTTCCGGCACTCCTTTCTTGCCTGTTCAACGCAGGCGCGGTAGTTCGACGGATACGCCTTGACCGGCCGGATCTCAAAGAGCGTTCCGCCGGTGATCTCCCGGATCTTCTCCGCCGCGAACCGGGTGTTGCCTCCCCAGGAATAATAGGCGACCAGAATCTTCTCGGGACGGGTTTGAACTTTTTGCGCCGGAGTCTCCGCCGCCTGACAACCGGCAGCTCCGAAAAAAGAAGCCGCCATCATCCATGCCATCACTTTTTTTCTCATTTTGACCTCCCTGTGTCAATTGGTTTGTTCTGAGTCATATGGAAGAGAAGGTAATCCAGACAGTCGACTTTCTCCTGCACCGCGTGAAGTCTCTTCAGCAGGCGGGAGCGATGACGCGCCAGCAGTCGAAACTGTTCCCGGATCTCTCCCTGTTTCTCAAGACGTTGTATTTTTTCAATCAGAAGCGTCCCGCAACCGGCATCCTTCAGACTGCGCAGAAGCAGCAGCTCCTGATTTTCCGGATATTTCACTTTGGCAAACCTCCTTCTCTGTTCCCTCGTTTGCTTCCGGGGCATACTGTACGACAAGAAGCACATAATAGCAAATACTTTCTTTATATAGCCATCAATGCTTGAAAAGCATAAAATATGAGCTATCTTTTTGATCGGAAAGAAAGGAGACCTTCTATGGAACTCAGACTGCTGCGATATTTTCTGGCGGTGGCCCGGGAAAACAGCTTCACCCGTGCGGCCAGATACCTCCATGTCACCCAGCCGACCCTCTCACGGCAGATGATGGATCTGGAGGAGGAACTCGGTCAGAAGCTGCTGAACCGCGACAGCCACAATATCACCCTCACACCGGAAGGCATGCTCCTGCGGAAACGCGCCGAAGAAATCATGGCAATGGTCCGGAAAACCGAAGCGGAGTTCAACTCAATCGGGGAAAATGTCGCCGGCGATCTCTACATCGGAGGCGGCGAAAGCCGCGCCATGGAACTCATTGCCGACATCATCGCCGAACTGCACGAGAGCTATCCCGACATTCAATTTCACCTCTATACCGGAGTGGCAAGCGATGTCATGGAACGACTCGACAACGGTCTGCTGGATTTCGGGGTTCTGCTTCAACCGGTGGATATCGCCCGCTATGACAGCATCTCCCTCCCCGTCAAGGACACCTGGGGAGTTCTGATGCGCCGGGATCACCCTCTGGCCAGCAGGGAAAGCGTGACGCCGGACGATCTTCGTCATCAGGAACTGATCTGTTCCCGGCGCGATCCGCGCAATCCATCCGTCCGCAATCCCTATGTGGAGTGGTTCGGAGGAAGCCTGGAAAAACTCCATGTGGTTGCCGTTCACAATCTGATTCAGAACGCATCGCTTCTGGTGGAGCGCGGCATGGGAACCGCACTGACTCTTAAACCCAAAAACATCAACGGGGATAAACTCTGCTTCCGTCCCTTCCAGCCGAAACTGGAATCCGGTTCCAGCTTTGTCTGGAAAAAATATCAGGTGTTTTCCAAGGCGGCCGAACTTTTCCTGGATCGGGTCCGGGAGCATTTCGGCGATTCGGAAGCGGAACAAACCGCAACGGAACAGAAGGAAATCGACCGGAAGGAAATGAAGTAAAAAAACGAAATGGAAATCTCCGATTGCCCTTTCCGTCCCCCCTCCGTATCCGATTCCCGAATGAAAAAAACCGGATGAGACGGTACGATTCTTTTCCATCCGGAATGCGCGGTCGAAAAAAGGGAAGAGAGTTTTTTCATTTTTATTTCCGATCTCCTTCCCGGAGAGGTTGCAATCGGAAAAAAAGCGTGCTACATTCGTCTTACTTAATTCGCACCGGCGCGAAGAGAAGGGAAAGAACGCGGCCGACGCCGGAACAGCCGGTTCCGCAACCATTCTGACAAACCAAAGAAAGGAAGAGAGAAAATGTTCGCACGAAAATCACTGCATGTTCTGCTTGGAGGAGCCCTGCTCCTGACCGCGTCCGCGCTGTCGGCGCAGATGAAGGTCCGGAACGGAGACCGCATTGCGTTTCTCGGAGACTCCATCACCCAGCAGGGCAACTCCCATGCCGGCTATCTCAATCTGGTGATGACGGGTCTTGAGTCGGCCGGAATCAAAGCGGTCAAGATCCCGGCAGGAATCAGCGGACACAAATCCAACCAGATGCTGGCACGCCTGGAACGGGACGTCATTCAGAAAAAACCGCAGATCATGACCCTGAGCTGCGGCGTAAACGATGTCTGGCACGGCAAACGCGGAGTTCCTCTGGACGCTTACAAGAAAAATATCACGCAGATTGTGGAAAAAGCTCAGGCCGCGGGAATCAAAGTCTATCTTCTCACCTCCACGATGATTACGGAGAATCCGAAACATCCCAACAATCAGAAGCTGGCCGCCTACAACGACTTCCTGCGGAAACTCGCTGCGGAAAAATCCTGTGTTCTGGTTGATCTGAACGCCGATATGCAGAAGCAGATTGCGGAGATCAAAGCGAAACACCCGAAGATCAAAGGCAATCTTCTTACCGTTGACGGCGTTCACATGAATCCACTGGGCAATATCATGATGGCGGAAGGAATTCTCCGTGCGTTCGGCCTGACGGATGCTCAGCTCTCCGCGGCGGAAAAGGCCTGGAGCAATCGGGTGTACAATCAGTCGGTTTCTCTGACGGTGGAACAGTACAATGCCCTTGCGAAGAAAGCGTTCCAGAACAATCAGTCGGTTCCGGACTACCTGAAAAAAGTTGTTCAGAAAGAGATTCAGTAATCCCGGACTACCGTTTTCCGCTCCGCATGGAAAGATTGTTTTCCGGCGGAGCGTTTTTTCTTTTCCCCCTGCACGAACCGCATGGCAGTCGAGTCCATCCCCCTCCCCTTTCCTTTCGCCATTGATCCGCGGGAAAGAAGTTTCCTTCTGTTCATCCGGATCCGCCCGCCCCGCTTTTCCGCTCCTGGTTCGGGAAACTTTCCCGTATGGGAAATCGAAATATCCTGCAACAAAACCCTTTCACCCAATAGCCGCGTCTCCCCCACCAGCCTTCATGTTCCGGAGATATTTTTCAAAAAAATCCCGCAACCCCCTTGTCAAAACAGAAAAAATATGCTATAATATCCCTTGTTCAAACGTTTTAACAAACAAAAAAACGATTCAACTTTCTAGGATATCCGGATCGCATGAGGGCGACAATCAAAGACATTGCAAAACGAGTGGGAGTGTCGAACTCCCTGGTCTCCCTGTATTTAAACAATCGTCCGCTGGCGGCCCGGATTGCGGAATCGACGAAACGGAAAATCGATGAAGCGGTCAAAGAACTGAATTATAAACCGTCCGCCACAGCCGTCGCGCTGAAAAAGGGGAAAAGCCGGACCCTCGGACTGGTGACCGCCGATCTCTGCAGCGACTACAACAGTTTCTTCGCACAAACCCTTCTTGATGAATGTTCGCGTTACGGGTACCAGCTGCTTATCGGCGTCACCCACTACAATCCGGAAGAGGAACAGCGGGTTCTGGCCAACCTGATCGCCCGGCAGACCGACGGGATCTTCTATACACTGAAACTCTTTCCCTCGGAGTTCCTGAAAAAACTGGGGCTCCAGAAGTATCCGATTCTTCAGCTTGGTTCCGCAAATCCGGAGTTTCACAGTGCCGGCGTTGGGCTCACGGAAGGACTCCGGCTCTGTGCATGCAGACTCGAAGAACTCGGATGCCGCCGCGTCGTGATCGCCCACGACTCCTGGGCGCAGACCCTGGAACCGGAACTTGCAAGGCGGGGAATCTCGGTTGTCGGCGGACGCAGAAAAACGCTCTCGGAGGATTTTTCCTATCTGAAAGAGGAGAAGCCGGACGCGGTCGCCGCCGATTCCAGCATCTACATCAAACTTCTGCGCAACCGCTGCCGGATGCTCGGAATTCCCACTCCGCATCTGTTTTACAGTTATTCCCTCCCCTGCGACTTTCTGGATGATCCGGCTGTCGCCGGAGTCACCATGTCCGACTATAAAAGCAGACTTTCCGGAGCGGTCGGCCAGATGATCCGGATGCTGGAACATCCCGGGGAGGAGATCCGGCACCGCAAGGATCCCGCCCGGTTCCTGAACACCGAAGAACTCCGTGCTTACCGCCTTGCTCAACTCCAGGATCCCTACTATGAACCATTTCTGTTAAAATTAAAATACGAAGGGAAGGAAATATGAAACAGACGAAGATCTTTACATTAATAGAACTTCTTGTCGTAATAGCCATCATAGCTATTCTGGCAAGTCTTCTTCTGCCAGCGCTGCAGTCCACCCGCAGAACGGCAAAAAGCGTTGCCTGCAAAAACAATCTGAAGCAGCTGGGGCTTTCCTTTGTCCAGTACGACCAGACGTTCGAGCGTCTTCCCGCGGGAGAGGACAAGGCCAACTCGTATCCCGAAAACCAGAAGAACTGGATGGGAAAGCTCTGGGCGGAAAAATTGATTCCGGTGGAAAAAGCAAGCTCCGCCGGAGCCAATTTCGGCAATGCAAAACTTCTCCGCTGCATGGAGCCGCAGATCAGTTACGGGATGATTACCAGTCTTGCGCGTCTGGACGGCGTCACCTCCGGCGGGGATCAGTATCAGAATTATTCCGATCACTATCTGAATACAACCAGAGTTTCCCGTCCGTCGATCCGGTATCTGCTTGTGGAAAGCAACTGGGGACGACCGGTTGTCCCCTCTCCGGATCGCCATTACTATCAGGTTCATGGTCCCGGCGGAAGCACGGAACTCCGATCAGGCGGAGTCTGGCTGCCGGGCGGAAACTGCAACGTGGAATATCTCGACGGACACGTCGGGGAAATTTCCTATGCAATCAAATTTACCACGGGTCCGGCATGGGAGATCTACGGCCGCGGTCTCGGATGGCTCAACTAACTCTTTCCAGGAGAAGAACATGATGAAACGACCTCTCATTTTTGCAGGAATCCTCCTTTCCTCCGCGCTCCTTTCCGCGCAGGAACTGATCTACACCCCGGGCCCGACGATGGGAATCACCGTCAGCGCAAAGGAGAACAATCTCTGGCGGACACAGATCATGGATGCGACGCGGAAAATCCGCAGCGGCGAACTTTTTGAAACGGCCGACGACTTTTTCACCATTCAATATGGGAAACCGTTTGTCTTCCAGTCGGATCTGATCCGGGAGTTCGGAATCAAAACCTCCGGTTCCTACCGGATCTCCGACGGGGCGCTCCAGTTTCACACCGGGAAAAAGGGATGGAGCATGCTGTTCGGAGCCGAACCAGGCGATGAAAAAACGCCGGCCATCCGCTTCGGCGCGGGATGGGGAAAGGATCGCTCCAACGCGTGGAGAATCGAACTGGAGATCGAACAGAATGTCGAAAAAACCGACTGGATGATCTCCCGCTCCGGCGGAGACTCCAAGTTCTATTCGAACAATCAGTTTTTCTCGGTCAAAGGCAGGGGCCGTCGGAAATTCGTCCAGAAGATGGGCTGGATCGGCTATCCGGTTCCACAGATTGCGCAGGGACTGAAAATCGAATGCCGAACCCCCGGCGCGACCATCCGAATCCGCTCGATCCGGATTGTACCGTTTTCCGGCAATCTCTTCTGGCGCAGGGAGATTCAGATTCCGTTCCGTCCGATCGCCGCTAAGCTCTCATGGATGCACAAGACCGGAAATTACGACGTGTTTGTGAACGGAGTCAAAATCGCATCGGGGAAACACATTCTCCGGACGGGGGTGGAGACATTCGATCTTCTCCGGCACCTCAAACAGGGGAAGAACGTCATTGCCTTCCGCGACCAGTTCTACGGCGGGCTCTCGCAGAACTCCGCCATCCAGCTGGAAGGGATCATCATCGGGCGGAACGGAGAAACGCTGCGCATCCCCGGCGACCGGCAGTGGCGCTGGAGCTATCAGGCTCCGGATGGATGGGAAAAACCGGACTTCGCGGATCAAACCTGGCAGGCACCCGTTCTCCGGAGCGCTGGGCTCTCGTATCTGCCGAACAAGACGCCGATCTCCGCCGGTTTTGCGCCCGATCACATGGGACTGCTCGAGATCCGCGAACTGGGGACGCCCTATCCCGTTTTCGATTATGACAAGGATATCGCATGGCAGATCCGCGTACCCGCCGGACTCGTCCGCCCGACGCTCCGCCTGGAAATCCGGGAGGCCGACACCAATGCTCTTCAGGAGACTCTGACGGTGGATAACTCCCGCGTCAACGGAGATTTCCGGGAATTCACCGTTCGTCCGAAGCTCCGCAAAACCGGAGCCTACCGCACATTCTGGACCCTCGGCTCCGACGGAAAAACTCTCGACACCTGCCGCGGAGAGATGATTATCGCTGGTCCGATTGCGCAGGAGGAGTTTGCCCTCAAGGACTTTGAACAGGAGCTGGAAAAACGTCTCCAGCTTGTCCAGAAGATCGACTGCACCGATCCGAATCCCGCACCGGACACCTTTCTGGATCACACGGGCAAATATACCAAACCAACTCTCAATGCGGGAAAGGTCGTCACGAAAAACAATATGACATACCGGGAAACCGGCAGCGGACTGCTGGATTATTTCTGCTATAAACTTGATCTGCCGTCCACCGGAGAAGCGATGATCGCGGAACTGGTCATTCCGGACGACGCGGACCGCTATATCTACAGCGCCGTTCTGGAAACGGTTCCGGCGGGCATGGAACACAACACCTCGCCCCTCGGGAGCAAGGCATGGCCGAATGCCAGCGGAACGGTGTCCACGGGGGATCTCTATCCGCTCAGCAACGGAAAGAAAAAATTCCGCTACGTCTTCTTCCCCGGCACGAAAAATACCACTCTGCTGGTCCAGAACGGACGCGCTGGCATTCCGGCGGCGGTCTGCGAAATCAACATCTACGCGGTCAAAGGCGGACTTCCCGCGCTCAAGATACCGAAGACCGACCGGACCTATGCCAATCACAACGAGCGCCTCATCTTCAACGCGTGGGGCTCCTACGGCAATGCGCTCGCCTACGGCACGGAGGCGCATCTGGTGCAGTATTACGACGGCGCCTGGATCACCGCCTACCGGGCGATTGCACGGAAGATCCAGTTCCTCCGTTTTCAGGGACACAATGCCAGCGTGGAAGGTGCCTTCATGTATGAGAACGGAGTCTTTTCTTCCCGCCATGCACAGACGGTGCTGAACAACGACCGCTTCGACTACTATCACGCGCTTCTGAAACTTTACAAGCACAACAACATCAAGACCTTTGTCGGGTTTGAATATATGCGTTCCTCGGCGCTCGACGCGATGGGTGCTTACGACACCAGCGATGCGCAGGTTCATTCCGGAAAGAAGCGCACCGTCTACATGATCGACCGCTTCGGACGACAGGTGGTCGGGTATATGGGCATGGGACTCAACTGCATGAACCCGATCGTCTGGGAAACGGTCACCGACCTTCTGAAGGAGCTCTATCAGCGCTACGACGGAATCGGGAACGTGGCAGGACTCGTCACCTTGAACGGCGGCTGGTGGCTGCCCGGCTTCCCCTCCTACACCAACATGGAAGCCGCGGAAGTCGGATACGACGACGATTCCGTGGAGCAGTTCGAGCACGACACCGGAATCCGTCTCAATCTCCCCCGCACCGGCGCGGAGCGCTTCCCCGCCCGCTATCACCTCCTGACGGGCAAATACAAACAGCAGTGGTTCGCATGGCGCGGGAAAAAGATCCGGGAAAAACTGCTCGAAATGCGGAAGATCGTCAGCTCGGGCAGACAGAAATGGCAGCTTTTCTCCTGGCCGGCCAAGGCCTCGAAGGAACGGAACGCGTTCAATACCGCCGGAATCCGTCCGGAGGTCCGCGACGAATACATGGAACGGATCCAGCGGGAGGCCGGATTCCCGCAGGAACTCTACGGAAAGGAGAAACAGGACGGCATCACCCTCATCGCCACCGCGAACACCGCGCGGAGACTCGAAAACAACGCCGATCTCTATCTCTACGGCCGCAACACCAATCGCGGCTCCTTGGAGCTCTACCGGAAAAACGATGCGCTGGCCCTGAGCTGCGCGGGTCTCAATGAGAACATCGGAACCACGGCAAAAGCCGCGAAGAGATGGTACTGGCGCGCCAACAACGTCACCATCTACGACCGCAAAGTGGTCGGCGACTTCGCCTACGCGGATCTGATGGTCCTGATCCGCAGCCACATTCCGACGCATATTTTCCATACCTGGAACGACATCAATCTTCCGACCGCCCATGGCGATCAGGCCCGTCGGTTCCTCAAAGCCTTTTACAGCATTCCCTGCGGCGAATCGCGGAAGCAGAATTCCGTGAAAGGCGTTGACGCCCGCTTTCTCGGCAATCACCTGATTCTGATCAACGCGACCCCCTACCCTCTGATGGGAACCCTGGAGTATCCGGGCCGTTTCGAAGATCTAGTCTATGACGGTTCCTTCCGGGGAAAACAGACTCTTTCCATCCGTCCGTACACCCTTCTGGTCTGGCGCTCGGAAGGAGGAGCGGAGAAGTTCAAAGGCTCCTTCCGCTTCCGTCCGGAGGACGAACAGGCCATTCTCCTGATGGGCAGACAGATTCTCAAGGAACGTTCCCTCACCCGGAAAATTCCGAAGGATCACCTCCGCCGGATCGCGGACACCCTGAGCGGAAACGACATCTATGCGCTGAAAAAGGAGATGGACGATTTCGAAGTTCTCTTCTACGCCAAACGCTTCTTCGACAGCAGGGAGCAGATGGAAAAACAGCAGCGCCTCATCCGGGAGCTCAATGCGCGCGGCGTGGCGCGGATCAACTGCGGCGCTTCGGAGGACCTGACCGATTCAAAAGGACGTCTCTGGTTTGGCGATCAGCTCTACACCGGGTTCAACGCCTACGGCTGCGAATACGGAACGTTTGTCTCGCGCGGCAGGATCACCGTGAAGAACACGGACTGCCCCGAGATTTTCACAACCGAATCCTACGGCTCGCAGATGTTCTATCAGATTCCGCTTCCGAACGGACGCTACACCGTGAAGATCCATTTTGCGGAGACCTATGAACCGAACCGCGAAAACGGCCGGACCTTCGATCTTCAAGTCGGAGGGAAAAGCAGGAAGAATCTGAATCCGGTTCATCTGGGAGGCGGCTTCCAGTCCGCCGCGTCGGCGACATGGGAGCAGGTGGAAGTCAAACGGGGACTGCTGACCGTCAAGGCAAGCGGTAATCCCGCCATCAACGGAATCGAAATTTTCAAGGAGGAGAAACAATGAACCGAAAACATCTCATCATGCTTGGCGCATTCTGCTGTGCCGTGCTTCTCCCGGCCGACACGCTTCTGGAGGTCAAACCGGGAACGGTTCTTCAGGACCGCTGGAACCGGAAACTGCACACGAACTTCTCATCCGGCTCCAGCAAAACCGGAGTCGAAGCCGTTTCGGAAAAGGGGAAAACGATTGCGCGCTATCAGACCGGCTCCAGCACGCTGTATCGGCTTTCCGGCGCGGAGGGCTGCGGAACGGAGAATCTGACCTTCACGGTTCTGGCGCGCGCGGAAGGAAAATCGGGGGAAGGATATCTTCTCTACGCCGGAGCGGGAAGTCATACAAAACCCGGACTTCGTCTCGGTCTGCGCGCCGGAAAGGACGGCTTGCAGGCATACGGATTGTTCGTCGCCCCCTCCTCCAGCGACAAGGAAAAAAAGTTTGCCTCCGTCCAGATGAAACGGGAGTTCCGGATCGAACCGGGCAGGTGGACCGTTTTCACGCTTTCGGCGAACCGGTCGGGCGATCTGCAGCTGTTTGTCAATGGAGAACTGGCGGCATCGAAGTCGATCCGGGAGTTTGAGAAAGAGAATCTCTATGCGAAGGAGCCGCTCTTTGCCACGTTCCTTCCGAAAGGGAAACCGGATGCGGAACAGCCGATCCGGATCGACATTGCGGAACTTTCCATCCGCAACGAACTTCTGAGCTCGGCGGAAATCATCCGGGAAGCGGAAGATCTGCTCGATCAGATGGAGAACGAATGAACGATGATGCGGAGGGCAATGACGTTTCTGTGTTTTCTTCTGTTTTTTCTCTGCGGAGCAGCGGAGGAGGTCGGTCTTGACACCGTCCCGTGGACCGATGCCGCATACAGCTGGACGCCCGAAGGGATGCGTCTTCCGCGGATCAACCGGAATCTGAGCGGAAAAGGAGAGATCCGGATCGGGAGGAAGAACTACTCCAGAGGGATCTGCGGACATACCGGATTCAGTATTGTCTACCGGCTGGACCGGACCGCGGATTCGTTTCACGCAAAGATCGGAGTCGACGAGGAACGTCTGCCGAAGGAACAGGACGAGGAAACCAGCGTCCGCTTTGTGGTTCTCGCGGACCACCGGATCGTTCTGGACCGGACCCTGGAGCTTGGAGCAGCCGCCGAAGAAGTGAATCTGGATCTCCGGAACGTTCATCAGCTGGAGCTGCGGGGGGAATATGGGCGCGGATTCCGTCTTCAGCGCGTTGCCTGGGCGGAACCGGTGTTCCGGACCCGGACGCCGGAAAAACTCCGGGAGACTCTGAAACGGAACCGGCTGGAACACGAACGGAAAACGGCATTTGTTCCCGAGTATCCCACTCCGCCGCGGGGAAGCGTCTGCCGGATCCGGAAAGTCCGGTGGAACGGATTTGACAACGCCTACCGCGTCCGCTGGAGCACCTATGAGGCGCTGCTGCTCCCCGAATACGGAGGGAGAATCATGGAATTCCGGAACACGCATAGGATGAATCTTCTGAAAACAACCGTCTTCCCCGGACCGGAACGGCTTCTTCGGGGGAAAACGCCGGATCGGAGCGGAGGACATTTCATGCGCATTCACCCCTCCCCCGCGTTCTATCCGAATGATCCGCTGCTCAAACATGCGCCCTATTCCATTGCGTTTCCCGCGGAAGGGGAGATCGTGATGCGCTCTCCGGAAAGCACGCTTTTCCGGGTCGTCTGCGAATACCGTCTTCGCTTTGAACCGGACGGACTTCTGGTGGAGAACCGGGTGATCAACCAGGCGCCCTTCCGGCGAGAACTCGGAATCTGGAGCATCACCCGTCTGGAGACATCCGCGCTTGCCCGTCTGATTCTTCCTCCGGAGCGGAAGGAGCCTCCGATGAGGCTTCAGCTGGAACAGCGGGGCGGCCTTCTCCGTCTGATCCGCCATCCGGAGCGCCTTGAGCTTGCGCTCTCCTCCGGCGGCACAAAAGGAGTTCCGTTTGCGCAGCTGCGCTGCTGGTGCGATCCGGCGGAGATCCGGACCGAGGGCCGGAAGGGATCCCGGATGCACATCCGCTATCAGACCCCGGCAAAGGATCTGAACGGAGAATTTCCCGTGCATATTTTCATCAATCCGGCGCTGACCGAGGAGGAGTCGCACTCGCCGACGCTTCCGCGAAATCCGGGGGAAGTTCTCTCCTTCCGTGAACACTGGAGCGCCGAACAGACCGCGGAGGCCCCCATTCCATGACATCCCTGACCGACCTCTCCTTCCAGGTGGAGGAGGAACTGAAAAAACGCTTTCTCTCCCCCGACGGGGTTCTCTATGACTATTCCGGTCCCCATGGAGAGGTAGAACTGCCCCGTCCGGAAGAGTGCCGAATCCATTTTCCCAATCTCTTCGGGTGGTGGACCCCCATTGAAAACGGAGCCTTTTTCACCGGAGATTATCTGCTTGGCCTTCTCCGCAACCGCCGCGGGGCGCAGAGCGGGGAACGGAAGAAGCTGATCGGCACGCTGCTGCACGGACTCTTCCGTCTGCAGGACGCGGCACGAAGCGAAGGGTGCATTCTCCGCGGACTCGGTTCGGATGGGAACTGCCGCTATCCGGCGAGTTCCTGCGATCAGGTGATTCCCTGGATGCTTGCGCTGTATGAGTTTCAGCGTCATCCGATTGCGACGGAGCAGGAACGGTCGGAATGCCGGAATCGCCTTCTGCGTCTTCTGACCGCGCTCCGGAAGTGGAACTGGAGCATCCCCGGAGACGTTCCGGGATTTGAACGCGGAAGTTTTCTTTCCGGAGAAACGGCGGAAAGTGCGGCGGTCTCCTGCGTCAATCTGCTTCTGGCAACCGCGATGGCGGCCGATCTGAGCGGAGAGGAAGCGGATCTTCAGCGTCACATTCTGGCCGCAAACGAGATTCTTCCGTTCGGAGGGACCCGGCTGCGGATTCTGAGTGCGGGACTTGCGGTGCAGCCGCTCTGGATGGGGTGGTTTCTGACTCACACCGTCTATGCGATGCGCCTCCTGACGGAACTTTCCCCGCTGCCCGGGGTCCGGACCGCGGCACGCGAGGGAATGGTTCGCAGCGGCCGTCATTTTCTATCCGCGCTCCCGGAGTGGAAACGATATCGGCGGGGACTGGACTTTTCTCCCGACTGGAGAATCTGCGGAGAACTGTGGCAGGAACACTCCACCTGCTCCGAAGGAGAGAAGATCGCGCTCCGGGAACTTCCGCTATGGCACGCCGCATCGCCATGCATCCGGGAGGAAAAAAACACCATCCGCCATGCGCTTTCCGCCGCCTGGATTGTCCTGACGTCGGAGCTGCCGGAAGGAAGAAAACGGGTCGGGGAAGAACTCGAGGGCCTTTCCGGTCATCTGAGGCTCTCCGAACTCTGCGACGTTTCGTTCTATCTGCTGGAAAATATCCGTTCCGAGCTGGAACGATCGTGCCGGACCTCTCCGGATCCGGAGGAATAGAACGCTCTCCCGTTCTCCGGACGGACGGCGCTGATTTCGACTCTTCGACCCCCGGAGAAAGAATGGACGTATGAGGTGACGGGCCAAAATCCATCGGAAGACCGGAATGGTCGTGATTCTTTTCATCCGCTTCCGCGGCCCGGCCTCCTTGTGATCCGGAAGAGAAGCCGACGGCTTCCCGTACAGCCCCTTCATGCCTTCCGACTTCAGTTCCATGTCCCGGAAAATACTGCCGATTCCGCTACGGGGAATATGACGGAAACAGGGCCCCAAGGCACTCTTCAAACGGCCGTCCGGGAGAAGTCCGCAATTCAGCGGGACATGGGACCCCTCCTGAAGAATCTCTCTGTCTTCCCCCCTGTTTTCGTCCTCCCTTGTTTTCTCTGTTTTGAAAAGTGCCGTATACGTTTGCTTTTCCGGAAGGGTGAAACGTTCCCAATGCCGGAATCCGGACAAAAAATATGCGCCCGGGGAAAGGTTCCCGAAATCCGGGATCCGCATGCCTTCGCCGAAGGAGAGTCCGGAACCGTTCCGGGTATTCGGTTTGTTCTTCTTCCAGAGAGGAGCAACGCCGCTCTTGCCGGGACACCGCCGTTTGCGTGGTCGATGAAGAAGCAATCGTCGGGATTCGCCATTCTCCGGCTTTCTCCTCCGCAGTCACATTCCGGAGGAAAAGGAGAAGAAGCGCCGGGAGGAAGGACGGGAAGGATCGCGGAGTTTGCAAGGTGCCGCGGAATCTCGGAAAATCATCTTATGGGGACTGGATTTTGTCCATCATTTCTCAAAATCAGGGAGAATTGCGGAACGGGACTCCCGGTCCGGCCGCCATCCGAGTCAAAGAGCGCCGGGAGCTGACGGAAACGGTGACCGGATCAGGATCCGGCGCTTTCGGATGAACAACTCCGTCCCGCGCCTTCAGAAGCTCTGACACGGGTATGCGCCCAGTGAGGGCCATCTGGATTTGAGTCAGACAGCGTGGTATGTTCTTCCACAAACCGGAATAATAGGAGGACGGCATGGGACGCGAAGGACGAGATTATTGGGAGGCGCAACTGTCAGAATATTGGGACAGCGGTCTGACGATTCAAGAATACAGCGAGCTGAAGGAGCTGCCTTACGAAAGTACCCGTCGCTGGATCCGAGTGTTGCAAA
>CALXRL010000039.1 GCA_944390735.1 uncultured Victivallales bacterium
GGGAAAGCTCAAAACTGGGACTTCTCACCGCCCTGACTCTGCCTCACGCCGCCCAGTACAACTGGAATCTGGATGATCCGAAGGAAAACGCCCGTTACCGCAGGCACGCGGAACATCTCATCCGCCGTTTTCAGAATCTTCCGGGGCTGGTCATGTATGCCATGACCCACAATGCCACGGGAGACATCGCGGATCAGAATCCCCTGAAAATGGGAATGCCGAACCCCTTTCCTGCAAACAACAATACCATGCAGGCTCTGAAAGCCGAAGCGATCGTCCGGGAACTGGATCCCGACAAAGTGATCTATCATCACGCGGGCAGTCCCGGCAGCGGAATCTTCGGTGTGAACTGCTATCTGAACTGGGCGCCCGTTCAGGAACGCGGCGACTGGTTCGAACACTGGGAAAAACACGGCACGCGCCCGCTGATGCTGAGCGAATGGGGACTGCCGCACCGCGCAAGCTACTCCAGTTTCCGCGGAGGAGCGGGCATCTGGTTCCGAAAAAATCCGCAGTGCTTCTGGGTCGAGGAATACAACGCCGAACATCTTGGGGAAGAGGCGTACCGTCTGACGCAGGATCATCTGGATTTTCTCGAAATGCAGACGAAAAACACAGGAAACAAACCGATCTATTTCTCTCTGGACGGAGACAAACTGCTGCGGACCTGTCAGACGGTTCTTGAGGAATTCGTCGGAGAGAATCTCCCGGCGTTCCGGATCCGCGGACTCTCCTCCATCGCGCCGTGGGACTTCTCGTGGTTCTGGGATAAACAGGAGCCGCAATGGATCTCCGTCGACAATCCGGATGCGTTCCGGAATCTGAAAAGACCCGGCATCTCGCCGGACCGCTTCCACACGCCCGGAACCCGATTCGCATGGCAAGAAACAGACGGAACAGGATCATGGAAACTCACAAACCTCGGCAAAACCGTAGCGGCGGCCTTTGCGGACCGTCTCGCCATGATCGCCGGAAAGACGGGAGACTTCTCCGAAAAAGGACATAATTTCCGTCCGGGCGAAACGGTGCAGAAGCAGCTGCTGGTCGTCAACGATTCCCGGGAAACGCTCCGCGTCCTCTGCAAAGCGTCCGTTCCCGAGCTGAATTTGAAACAGGAAAAAGAGCTTACGATCCCGACCGGGAAGCGGGACTCCATGCCGATCTCCTTCCGGATTCCGGAAAAGTTCACGGGAAAAACCGTGCGTCTGAACGCGGAATTCCACTTCCCCGACGGCTCACGCACGACCGATACGATGAGTTTCGAGATCATTCCGCGCATCGGAAAGCTGACGATTCGCGGAGTCGGTCTCTACGATCCCGAAGGCAGTGCGGCTCCGCTTCTGAAGGCTCTCGGACAGACCTTCCGGCCCGTCCGGACGCAGCGGGATCTTGCCGGACTCTCTCTTCTTGTCATCGGCCGGAAAGGCATGAAGAAGTTCCCGTTCAAACTGGCGGAAATGGTCGAACACGGACTCAAACTTCTTGTTCTGGAACAGGAGCATGAAGATCTGCTTCGGATGGGCTTCCGTACAAACATTCAGGGACTGCGCAAGGTTTTTGCGCTTTCTCCGGAATTCCGGACCCTTCACTGGTGGCGCGGCTCGTCGACTCTGACCGGACCGTATCTGGAGCTGCCCGAGCATGAAAGCGGTTATCCCTCGTGGAAATTCTGCGACATGTACAGCAGTCGTGTCTGGCGGTCCGGCAACCGCGGAAATGTCTGCAGCACCCTGATCGAAAAAGCTCCGGCGGGAAATTTCCTCCCGCTGATGCAGGGCGGATTCGATCTCCAATACGCGCCGCTTCTGGAGATGAAAACCGGAAAAGGGGTCGTTCTCTTCTGCCAGCTGGATGTGTCGGGAAGAACGGAATCGGAACCGGAATCGCTCGTCCTCCTCCGGAAGGCGCTGACTCATCTGGAACTAGAGAAAGCACACGCGACGCGGCCGGTCGGCTACCGGGGCGGACCCGAGGGAAAAGAACTCCTGAAAAAACTGAATATCGCCTTTTCGGAAACAGAAGCGCTTCCTTCCGGCGCTCTCCTGACAACGGGCCCCGGCGCGAAACTTGCGGATCTGAAGGAGCAAATCGAAAACGGACTCGATGTCCTTGCCGTCGCGCCGGAGAAGGAGGAACTGGAACGTCTTCTTCCTGCGGGAACGCCCCTTGTTTCGGGACGCTTCTTTCCCGCCGCAACTCCGGGACTTCGGAAACATCCGGAATTTGCGGGAATCTCCCAGGCGGATCTGCACTGGAGAAAACCGATTCCGCTCTCGTTCGACCCGGCGGGAGACGGAGGTCGCGCACTGCGGATTTTCCGGATCGGAAAAGGACGCCTGATCGTCTGCCTTTCTGCCCCCTGGATGTTCGAGGAACAGGAATTTCAATACAGAAGTTCGGGACGGCGAAGCGCATTTCTGATCTCGCGCCTGCTTCGGAATCTCGGTGCGCCCGATGCCTCCTCCTGCGCGATCATGTTCGACAAAGATTATCTGGCAAACCGGGGAATCGAACTGAAAAACGGCTGGAAAGGAGTCGCCGATCCGCAGAAGACCGGTCGCAAAAACGGATTCTGGAAACCGGCGTTCCAAATGGGAAAAGAGTGGCGGAGCGTCCAGGTCAACAACACCTTTGAATCGCAGTTCCGAGATCTGCAGAACTATGACGGCTTCTTCTGGTACCGCCTTCCGTTCGACCTGAAAGGAAAGGTGCTTCCGGATCAGGAGTATCTTCTCAACATTCCCGCCGTGGATGACGAATCCTGGTGCTGGCTCAACGGACAGTTCCTCGGCGAGCTCTCCGCCCGCACCAATCCGAAGGACTACTGGTATGCAAAACGCACCCACCGCTTCCCGGGAAATCTGCTGAAGGCCCGAAACAACACGCTGGTCATTCTCTGCAACGACCTGCGGAACACCGGAGGAATCTGGGGCGTTCCGCAGATCCGGTGCGGAAACGGTCTCCGTCTCTACACGGACACCCCGGTCGCCGATGACAACCCCTATCGGTACTGCCGCTGGTAAGTTTCCCTTCTCCGAAGCTCCCGTGCCGAGGCCGCCCTGACCGGCACGGGGGTCGTTCCGATCTCGAGCGGAGAACACAGCAGGAACACATCGCATCCGCCCTGTTCCCATTTGCATTTCCACGCTCCCGATGCTAGATTATTATTTCAGAACTGGAAAGGAGGAATCACCATGACCCTTTTTACCCTTTCATCCGACAAACCGATCCGGATCCGGCGGATTCTGCGGCTACTCGCGTTTCCGGCACTGCTTGCGCTGTTTGCACTTACCGCAACCGGATGTGCGGATCATCCCCATCACCGGCCACCTCCGCCGAGACATGAAATGCGCCCGCACCATCCGCCTCCGCCGCCGCACGAAGGACGTACTCACCGTCCGCCTCCGCCGCGGGAAATGCCTCCACGCTGATTTTATGAATTACGGCGGGAACGGGTCTCTTCCCGTTTCCGCCCCCGCGTTTTCCTGTCATGAGGGGAAACGTCCCGTTCGGCCCTTCAAAGAGCACTCTCCTTCTCGTGAAATCGGCGGAGTCCTTCCGCTCTCATTCCGAAGTCCGCCTACCCCGACACAGGCTGAAAGGGAACTGGAATTTTTCGGAAATGGAATCAACGTGCTCCGAAGCCTCACAACGTCCGCCGGAAATGTTCCCCGTCGGAAAAGATATCCTCCTCGGTTCCATATCTCCGCCTCCCCTGCCCGCCGGATCTTTTCCGCATCGCTCCTGATCTTTTTACACGCGAACATCCCCTTCGCCTGGGAATCCGCCTGATCCACCGGCACGACATGTTCCCATCTCCAGAGGCGTCCCTCTGATCTCACCTCTCCAGCCACCCTTCCCTCTGAAAAAAATTAAAAAAAAGGGAAAAAAAGGACTTGCTTCATCAGGATACCTAACATATAATAAAAATAGACCAAAGAAAAAATCGGAGTTACCATGCAGAAGAAAGCCCAGAAACGCGATCAGCTTTATGAAACGCTGAAAAACGCAATTACCGGAGGGACCTATGCTCCGGGAACTCAGCTGCCGAAAGAGGTGGAATTTGCGGAACAGCTCGGGGTCTCCCGCAAAACGCTCCGTCACGCACTGGAACGACTCGAGGAAGATCATCTGATCGAACGACTCAGAAGCAAGGGGACCTTTGTCCGCTTCCGCCGTTATCTGGTGCTTGCAGACAACAATCAGGATGTCTCTCTTCCCTACAACTACATTGTTCCGGGCATCATCCGGGGAGCCGAACGGACCGGATGCGCGGTATCCATCTGTGCGTTTTCCGAACTTGAAAATCTGACGGAGGAGCAGGTCACCGCCGGTATTCTGGAACAGCGGAACGCGGGCTGCATCGTCATCACCAATAAAATTGATGAAAATACGCGGATCTACCGGCAGCTGAAGCACCTGCCACTTCCGGTGGTGCTGGCGCACGGGCATCCGGCGGATCACAGTTTCACCCGCTGGCCGACCGTCGCCTATGAGGAGCAGGCGGCATGGCGCGCGGCCTTTGTGCATCTGAAGGAACTGGGACATCGCCGAGTGGCCGCCGGCTCTCACCGCAGCGATCTGAAGGAAATCCGAGGCTGGAAACGAGAGGCCTTTCTCTCCATGCTCGCAGAAATCGGACTGGATCCCGATCCCTCCCTTCTCTTTTCGCTGAATGTCAGAGGGGAAAACGCGGATTCGGCCATGCACCGTCTCTTCCGGGAGCAGAAGCCGCCGACCGCGATCGTCTGTTACAGCGATTTCTGGGCGCCGCACATCTACCGCAGTCTGGAAAAAATGAATCTGCGCATCCCCGAGGACGTCTCCGTCATGGGATTCTGCGGCGCCCCGATGGGCCGTTATCTTTCTCCAACACTTTCCACCATTGATCTTCAATACGAACAGACCGGCGAACGGGCATTGCAAATGCTTCTGGAACCCGGACATTCGCCGCTGGAAATCGTCGATTTCAAATTGACGGTCCGGAAAAGCACGATGAAACAGAACTCTTGAAAATATAACGCATTCAGGAAAGGATGATGAAAATGAAAGCAATTCAAAAACAAAAGGAAACTCCGGCAGCGGCGCATGCGGAAAGAAAAAAGAGTTCCAGTTTCACATTAATAGAACTCCTGGTTGTCATCTCCATTATCGCCATTCTTGCTTCGATGCTTCTTCCTGCGCTCAACAAGGCGCGGATGAAGGCGCGAAGCGCCAGTTGTTCCTCGAATCTGAAGAATGTCGGTTTGGCGCTTCTCTCCTACAGCAGCGATTTCGATGATTTCATGGTCCTTCCCTGTCAGGGGGACATGCCGGGACAGGGAAGCTACGATACCGATCGCTGGCACATGGTTCTCTGGAACTGCGGTTATCTGAAAATGGACAAGGTGCTCTATTGTCCCGAAGCGGCCGGCAGGAGAAATGTGAATTACGCCAGCAATCATACCTACCCCTGGTGGAAAACGGGGAATGTGTACGGAGTCAACCGGGCGACGTTCGTTTACAACTGGAGCACCAAACGCAGAATCAAGCTGCCGGAAGTGAAACGCCCGACGAGCCGGATCTATGCGGCAGACAGCATTTCCGGCGTGGAGACGGCCAATTACATGAACCACTCTCTTGACGTTTCCAGGACCAGCAGCGACAACGCCGTTTTCTTTCCTTATCACGAAATGAACTGCAACATCCTCTGGGTCGATGGACACCTCTCCTCCATCCGTGCCGCAACGCCGACACGCACAGGAGTCTGGGATGTGCTTCCACTGAATCCCAAATATCCCAACGGATGGGGAAAAACCCTCTATCTATACAACGACTAACCACAGGAAATCAACGTATGTTCATGCACAAAACACTCCTTTCTGCTCTTCTTCTGAGTGTGTTTTCCGTTCTCCACGGAACGGAAAAGAACTCCAGGCTTCTCTTCGACTTTTCCGGAATGCAGGCCGGAATCCGGAAAATGGGAACCAGCCGTTATGAGATCAAAGATGGAACGCTGAGGCTTCACGTTCCGCCGGACAGTCCGAAATGGTCCGGAATTCTGCTGAAAGATCCCTCCGGAAAGGGGTTCTTCACCCGGGGATATTCCGCAATCGCTTTTGATGTCCAAAACCGGACAGACGATTTCTCCGGAGAACTCCAGGTGGAACTGATCTGCCTCGGATCCAATCAGAAATGGCGCTATCGGAGCAAAGGGGGAATCGCTCTGCGGCCGAATGAGAAATTTACCTGCCGGGTTCCTTTCTACCGGGATCACGGCGGAAAACTCAAGGATCCGATGGTGAGTACCGGAATATACAAGGCATTGGATGGATATCCGGGATCCACGGAGAGTCAGCGCAGTCATCTGGACCGCATCGACGAGATCCGGATCTTTGTCAACGCGGCGGGATGGCGCGGAAAGGAGCATCGGTTCGAGCTGTCGAACATCCGTCTGGAACACCCGGTTGCGCCGCTTGAGCCGGAGCTTTCCGACCCGTCGAAATTCTTCCCCTGCATCGACGCTTTCGGACAATACAGACATGCCGGGCACCGCTCTCCGATCCGCACCGACCGGGAACTGCGCGAAACGGCCCGGCAGGAACTGGTCCGCCTGAAAAAGACAAAACCGAATCCGGAATGGACAATTTACGGCGGCTGGAAGAACGGTCCCTCCTTCCCGGCGACCGGACATTTTCATCCCCGCAAGCATCAGGGCAAATGGTATCTGATTGATCCGGAAGGCAAACTTTACTGGGGTCATGGCGTTCAGGGAATCCGCTGGACGGACACGACTCCCGTCACCCGTCGCGAACACTGGTTCGAGAAACTTCCTCCGAAAAACGATCCTCTCTACGCCCCCTGCTGGCTCACGGAACACAGCGGAGCCGACTGGTACGCGAAAACAAAAGGGAAACTGACCTCCTTCAACTTCAATCTGCGCAATCTGATTGCCAAATACGGGAAGGCCTATCCCGAAGAGTTCATCCGGACAACCGCGCTGCGCTTACCCGCATGGGGACTGAATCTGATCGGGGTCAACAGCTACCTTCCGCTGACACGCGATGCCAGGATTCCGTACATTCACAATCTCGGCGGACGCCGGCCGAAATTCCGGAACGGCGGAGGAGTCTTCTTCGACGTCTTCGATCCGCTCTATCCGCAGAATCTGAAAGCGGAATTCACCGGCAGATACGCCTTCTCGCTTCAGGATCCCTTCTGCATCGGCTACTGCATCGACAATGAGGTCAAATGGGGAAATGCCAACCGTTTTGCCGCGGACGTCATCCGCTCCCCTGCCACGCAACCGGCCAAAAAAGCGTTTCTGGACCATCTGAAAAAGAAGTACCGCGACAACCTGACCGCATTCAATCAGGCGTGGAAATCCGATTTCAAAACCTGGAACGATTTCCTGACAAAAACGGATCCGCCCGGCACGAAACAGGCTCTGAACGACCTCACCGCGTTCAATGACGAGATCATCCGCACCTACTTCAAAATCAATCGCGAGGTTCTGAAGCAGTGTGCGCCGCGGAAACTGTATCTGGGATCGAGAATGCACGACTATCCGGTCCGGGTCATGCGGCTTGCCGCGCCGTATCTGGATGTCATTTCGCTGAATCTGTATCGCCATTCGGTTGCGGATCTCTCCCTTCCGAAACCGCTGGACAAGCCCGTTCTTGTCACGGAGTACCATTTCGGTCTGATGGACGGGGGCATTCCCGCGGGCGGCATTCAATCCTGCGCGAGCCGGGAAGACCGGAAACACGCCTATTCGCGCTATGTGGAAAGCGCGCTTTCCAATCCGCAGATTATCGGAGTCACCTACTTCCAGTGGCTGAACCAGAGTCCCGTCGGTCGCTATCAGGACGGGGAAAACTTCTACTGCGGCTTTGTCGATGTCACCGACCGTCCTGAACCGGAACTGGTCGAAGCGGCCGCGGAGCTCGGCAGGAATCTTTACCGCTGGAGACTCGAGGGAATTTCTTCCGAACGCTGACGGTTCGGAAGAAAACGGCGGAATTCCGGAACAATCCGGATTTCCGCCGCCGATTCCATTTCCTATTTCAGAGAGTTGAGCGACGCGGAAAACTCATTGCCCGCGCTTCCCGCGTGAACCTTGAGCAGCAGTTCATTCTCCCCTTTTTTCAATTCAATTGGAATCATCATGGGCTCGCGGACTCCGCCGTGCATCGAGTCATACACTTTCAGGAGTTTTCCGTTCAGCCAGATTTTGCCGAAATAATCCAGAGTCACGCCGAGAAAGAGTTTCCGCTCGGATTCGCATCGGATCGTGGTCCGGACATAATGGACGCCGCGGTTTTTCAGTCCCGTTCTCCGGAAGAGATCGACCAGAGTCTCCCCGCCCGAGAGTTTTTTCCAGACGGCATCCGTTTTTCCGCTTCCGGGCTCCGGCGGGTACACCGTGTTCAGCGCGGGTGTCGGCCCGTTCACGCAGAGATGCTCCGCGCCGTAGGGCCCCGAGAGCTCCCAGACTTCTGCCGGAAGAGGTTCCGTCACCAGACGCGACGTGAATTTTTTCCCGGCACCGGACTTCCCCCGTTCCTCGAACCGCCCGCCGTCAGAAGATAGGCCAGATGCACCGGATTTTCCCCTTCGGGCACCTGAATGCTGAGCATATGTTCGCCCGGGGCCAGGTTGTCGGCCAGGATCACGGCGGAATAGCCGTAACGCGTATTGGTCCGGATCTCCTTCGGGAACGCGCCGTCGACGGAGGCAAGGAATTTTCCGTATTTCGGACTCATGGCGAACATCACGCCGACCGCCGTTCCCCGGAACGGCAGGTGCATTTCGGCCTTCTTTCCGGTGGATCGAACCGTTCCCAGAAGAAACATGTCCCACCAGTGTCCGACCGAAAAGGTTCTGACCCATCCTTTTTTCTCCGGAAAGGTCTGCATATCGGCATCCAGAAGAAGCGGTTCTGCGCTCATCGGCTCCGGCAGCGTTCCGGAGACCGAAGCATTGGGATCCGGCGATTTGCGCGCACGCTCTGCAAACGGAGTCAGTTTTTCGGCAATCACTTTTCCGTAAAAGGCGTGTCCCTTCCGGTTCGGATGAACGGAGTCGCCCATCAGACTCTCCCAGGGAATGCGGTTTTGGGAAAGATGGGAATCGAGCGCGACTTGAAAGTCGATTTCCAGCAGTCCGTAATGATTCGCCACGGCGTGATGGCGCGCACGGTTGGATTTGTTTTTGGCGGCGGTCTCCAGAAACACCACCGCCGGAGGACGCGGCAGATTTTTCAGACGAACGACAATGGATTCCAGATAGCGGATCGTGCGTTCATCCCCCATGCCGCCGTCGTTCACGGCAAACTCCAGGAACACAAGATCGGGCTGACGGGCAATGACATCCCGCCGGAGACGGAACACCCCGAGCGCGCTTCCCGTTGCACTCATTCCGACATTGTGAACGAGCACCGGACTCTTCGGAAAGGTGTTTTCCAGCCACTCCCCGATCCATCCTTTTCCATCCTGCGTGATGGATCCGCCGATCACCACCACACGCAAGGGCGCACCGGCAGCCGCCCGGCGGAACACGGCTTCCACATCCTCTCCGGGCCGCGCCGGAAGAACTGTGCACACCAATCCCAAAAGAACAAACAGCAGAATCGATTTCATTTTTTCTTTCTCCCCCGGAAGAGCTTCAGCAGCCCATCCACATTTTTCACGGTATTTTCCAGATTGTCCGGATCCAGCAGATTTTTCAGATTGTCCTGAGCGAACCGGCTCAGAAACGCCTTGAAGTCCGGCTCGGGCCGACGGATAGTTCCGCCGATCTTCATGGGAATCACCAGAATTCCGAGATTCAGTGACGCGGCAAGATCCAGTTTTTCATTCAGAAGATGAATGGTGCCGTTTACGGATTCGCTTTTGAGCGTCCCCCCTTCCAGCAGGATCTTGTTCAAAGTGACCACACCGCCGGAAACATGACCATCGAACGAGCCGCGGGTGAATTCGACATTTTTCGATCCGTCAAGAATGCCCGCCACGTTGTCGCGGAGGGTTTTCAGGTCGCCTGTTACGGCATCGGAGTTCAGCGCGTCGGTCAGTCCCGGAATCGCCTTCAGCGGAATGACCGGCAGTTTCAAAGCGTTGATTTTCTCCGCCGAAAGAAGCGGGAAGGAAAGATCCGAAACGGTTCCGCGGAATGTTCCCTTCAGATGTTTCTTCCAGTTTCCGGGTGTGATCCCTTTGCCTTCCAGCTGGATGTCCACGGAGGAGAGAGCACCCGTCACGCCCGGATCCTCCCCTTTCATCGCGGCTCTGACCAGAGGAGGAAGCTGAAGATTCCGCAGGGAAAGAAGAAGTCCGTACCCCCAGCCGTCCCTCGGAGCGGCATCCAGAAAGAAGCGGAGCTGGACGGGAGAGCCGTTCGCGGTGAGCTTCAGATTTTCCGCCTGAATCCGGCTGCAGTCGATTTCCAGCGGACCATGAAGCGCCAGAAGAAGATCCCCGGTATACTGGACCTTTTCCAAAGCAAATTCATACACGCCGTCGAAGGCGGAGAAATCCATCGGAGTTGGTTCCTTCGGCAAAGCACCGGACGCGCCGGAAGATGCGGGCGCAGGGGGAGCCGCCGGAGCGGAAGATGGCGGCGCGGAAGGCGCAGACGCAGGGGGAGCCGCCGGAGCAGGGGAAGTTTTCCCGGAGGAAGCGTTGTCCGCATTCAGAAGAAGAGCTAGTTTCTGAAGTTTTTCCGCATCGATGAATTTGGACGAGATCCGAATCCGGTTTTTCGCGGTTCCGAGATCCGGATCGAAGCGGAGAGAGCCTCCGAGATTGAGATCCAAGAAATCGCGATGCTGTTCGGAAGCGGCCAGGGAAAGAGCGTCGATCCGGAGCGTGTTTTCCTCCAGCGCCAGCGTGGTGCCGAACGCAAGCTCCAGAGGCTGATCCGCACCGGTCAGGGCAAGAGAACCGACGGATCCGGAAACGGAGAGCGTCTGAAGTTCCTTCTTCTCCCGGGTCCACTTTGCATTCATTTCCGAGCGGAAGCTCCGGATCGGAAGCGTCCTGAGTTTCCGGAACGGCAGGACGGCGAGCGAGCGTTCATTCCATTCGGAAACGGCGGCCTCCGCCGACATCGGCGTTCCCCTTCCGAGATCCGGCGCGGAAAATTTCAGATCGGCGACGAGGAATCGGTTCCGATTCGTCTCTCCGGTCAGGTGAAAGGATTCCGTCACCACACCCAGGGGGCTCAGGGTCAGATTCAGGGAAAAGAGCGTCGAAAGATTCACCGGATCCGCCGGCAGATCCCCCAAAGTCGATGCGAATTGATTCAGCGAGGCGCTTCCGCGCAGAGCGAATCCCGAGTTTCCGGACGGCTGCGCCGTCAGATCCAGAGCGAGAATTCCGGATTTCACCGGCAGACGGTCCGGAGCTTTCAGCACGCCCGCAAGCTGCGCCAGATCCAGATTTCCGGCCCGGAGTCGCAGGGAACCGGTACCGGAGAATGCCCGGGAGCGAAGATCATACTTCCAGTTGAAATCGGGAGAGGTTTCCGCGGTAAGGGTCCGTTTTCCGCTGTTGTCGCGAAGAAGGAAACGGAAGTTCCGGAACTGAAGATCGCTGTCCGCTTTCCAGGCGTTCAGGGAAAAATTCGACCCGATGGAACGGAGATCTCCAAAGAGCGAGTCCGCGCTCAGTTCGGCCTTTCCTTCCGCGGTGACCGCGTTCCCGGACTCGGCGAGAGAGGCGGTCAAATCTGCGGTCAGCGAGACGTTTTTCCATGCGTTTCCGGTGCAGACCCGGACCATCGTGTCCAGCAGAGCCGAACGGGAGGTTTTCAGCGAAGCGGAAACGCTTCCGGACCAGGAGGTCTGGTTGAGATTCCCCTCGATTCGGGCATTCAGCACCTCGGCGCCCGTACCGTCCCGGACGGACAGGGAGGAGGAGCGCACCAGGAACCGTCCGTCGTTCCATGCGGCATTCAGACGCATGGAAAACGCCGCGGCGACCGGAGGAATCCCTTTGCCGGAGAGATTCATGCTTCCCGAGGCGAATTCCACGTCGATTCCTGTCGGCATCAGGGAATTCTCCCCCAGCTCCAGACGGACCGTTCCCGAAACCGGAGTCCGCGAAATCTCCATCAGACCGGACCTCATGCCGAAAAGAGACTCGAAGCGGAGGGAGGCGCGTCCCGACGGCACCACATCCGTACAGAAGATGGAGAGTCCGGAAAATTCGTAACGGGTGCCGTCGGCCGTGCGGAATATCAGCGAAGCATCCGTCAGTTCCGCCTTCCGGACAAGGATCCCGTGAGAGGAGTTCGAACTGCCCGGGGAGCTCGTTATCCCCCTGGATTCGTTCCCAGACGGTCCGGAGACGGAAGGGGTGCTCCGAACCGGGGAACGCCCTCCGGCGGAGCGCGCCGCCGGAGGATTCGCCGATCCGCCGGATGGCACCGCGTTTCCGGAGGCGTCATATTCCAGAGCGACTCCGGCAACCCGGAGTTCGGATACCGTCAGACGCCGGGAGACAAGAAATGTGAGCGGATCGGCAGCCAGCGAAACGGACTTTGCCTCGACGTTGCATCCCGGCATCTTCACGCGGACATTTTCTGCACAAAATGTCGGCTGGGAGAAGAGCGAAAGCGCAGCCTGTTCCGCCTGCACCTCCACCCCCGTTCGCTCCTTGACCATCGGCAGCCAGAAAGTCCGGATCGCGAACGGAGAAAGCAGAAGATTGTATGCCAAGACCAGCAGCAGAAGAATTCCGGCGGCGATTCCGGCAACAAGGAGTCGTTTTTTCGGACGAGTCATCGCAGGAATCCCCCCGTCATCACTGAGGTTTGACAAAGAGCGGGAATTCCACGGCGGTCACAGCGGCCCCGCAGAGGGGACAGCGCGACGGGAGCTGCGTAACCGCGCGTCCGAGTCTGGGCGCGGCGGAATCCGCGGGAAGTTCGCCGTCGAACAGGGTGACGAATTCATGCCAGGCGCAGGCCGTGCACTTCACGTTGAAGACTCGAACCGTTTTGCTCTGTTTCAACTGCTCCGTCGGAGACGGACGATTTGTTTTGATGGCCATGCTGCGACCCTCCTTTTCTGAATTTTTCGGATGTTTTTGTGTCCTTTTCTTGGATAAGATAGACAGAAAACCCGGTATTTCAATAAAAAAAAGATTTTTTTTGCAGGATTGCTTGTATTTGGGGAAACGCAGTGTATTATAGTTAATGTTGTTGAATTCCGGGCAATGATGGTCGATTGAAATCATTTTCCGGTCTTTCGGCGGTTTCATTTTTCGGGGTGAACCGGAAAAATGGATGTGCAGACCAGTTGTGTCTCTGAAATGAAAACAGTTGATGTTATTTTGTCGATGTCTGTTGATCCTCATTGAGTTTCCCACACGGGGTGATTTCCCGCCAGCAAGTTCGAACTCTGAAACGCATTGCTCAAAAGAGCGTTCCGCTGTTTTTGTTCCGGGACGGCGGACTGCGCCGCGGAATGGTTCATGCACACTTCCGGATGCGGCTGGATCCTCACGCTCCGGGGCGTCATGACGCCAGCGGCAACGGCAGAGAAGCGAGGATAAAAAAAGGGCCGAAGGGTCCGGAAAAGGTTGCAGAATGAAAATTTATGTCGGAAACATGCCGTACGCCATGACGGAAGATGAACTCAGAACTCTCTTCGAGCAGTACGGGACAGTTGCAAGCGCGAGTCTCGCGATCGACCGCGAAACACGCAGAGTCAGAGGCTTCGGTTTTGTGGAGATGCCCGATGCCGGCGAAGCCAACGCGGCGATCAGCGCTCTCAACGGCCAGGAACAGGGCGGCCGCAAACTGGTGGTCAATGAAGCCCGTCCCCGGGAGGATCGTCCCCGCGGAGCACGGCCCTTCAACCGCGCACCCCGCGCCTGACCGCCTTTTCGCATTTCTGAAATCAAAAACGGCGCCGTTTTTCCGACGGTGCCGTTTTTTTCTCCCCTCGTTTCCGAACCTTTCATGAAAATTCAGTACGCATCTCATTGAAAAGAAACAAAAGAACTCTATATTGATCTGAAAAAGCGTTCTACCGTTTTCATCAGCAAAAAGGAGATGATTTGATGAAACTGAATTTTCCGCGTTTCCGTACGGCAGCTCTGCTGCTTCTTTGTTCCATGGTGTTTCCGCTTTCCGCGGCGGATTCGACTGGAGAAATCCGCTCCGCCTATCCGGTGCCCCCGAAAGTGGATGGGGCAAAACTGGCGCAACGCCCGCAGACGGGAACTCCGCGAAACATCATTCTGATCATCGGAGACGGAATGGGACGGGAGGTTCTGAATCTGGCCTCCCTCTACGCCTGCGGAGAACCGGGCAGACTTCCGATTGACCAGTTTCCCGTGCACGGGCTGGTCCGAACCGCCTCGGCAAACAGCAGGGTTACCGACTCCGCCGCCAGCGGAACGGCTCTCGCCGGCGGATACAAGACCAACAACGGCATGATCGGGAAAACACCCGACAAGGTCTCCAGAAAGAGCTTTGCCATTCTAGCCCGGGATGCCGGAAAAAGCATCGGCATTCTGACGACGGATGCCCTCACGGGAGCCACGCCCGCCGCGTTTCTCGCCCATGCGGATCACCGCAGCCAGTCGGAAACGATCGCCTCGGACATTGCCGCCTCCCGGAGTATGATTCTCATCGGCTCCGATCCGAAAACCTTCCTTCCGAAGAAGGAGGGAGGACGCCGGACAGACGGTCGGAATCTTCTTGCCGAACTCCGGCGCGCAGGCTACCGGGAGGCCGCCACTCCGGAAGCGCTGAAAAACCTCCCTGCCGGAACCCCCGCTTACGGATTTCTCTCCGACTGGAGCAGCACCGACCTTCTCTCCCGTTTTGCCGCATCTGCGTTTGAAAAGCTCAACGCCTCCGCCAACGGATTCTTTCTGATGATCGAAGGGCACTTCCCGGACAAAGGCGGACATGCGAACAATCCGGATCTGAGTCTCAACGGCGCGCTGATGAACCATTTCCTTGCCAAAGCGGCGCTGGATTTTGCCTGGAATCATCCGGACACGCTGGTGGTCGTCACGGCCGATCACGAAACCGGCGGCGTCAGCGTTGCGGCCAACAAGGCGAATTTGCGCAAACCGCATCTGCTCTACACGACAAAAAATCATACCGGAACCCCTGTCGGCGTCTATGCGTTCGGACCGGGATCCGCCCGATTCAATGCCATTCTCGAAAATACGGATCTTCCCCGCATCTTTGCGGAATTCTGGAACATCAAACTGGATCTGCCGAAACAGGAGATTCCCCCAAAACGCTGAAAACGGAAGATTCTCCGGATTTTGCGACCGTCCTTTCCTCCACAAAAAAACGGCGTTCCGTTTTTCTCCGGGAACGCCGTTTTTCCAGTGGAAATCAGCCGGAATCAGACAAGCGAAATGATCGTTTTCAGGGTCTGTTTCTCACCGGCCTTCAGAATGCGGAAGTCGTTTCCGACGTTCGCCGATTCAATGCAGACCATGCCATTGTACTCCCGATCGCCGAAATCGGGGAGACGGCGGGACTTGGCCACCCACGGATTCCAGACAACCGTCGACATGGATCCCTCTTTCGCCACATGAATCTTCTTTTCAAAAGCGGGATCGTCGATGACGCACTCCGCGTGGGAGTGGTCGTAAATGCGGTCGGTTTCCGCGCGGAACTCAATGGGCCCCTCCTGATGATGACGGGTGGAGGTCAGCGTGTCGATGTACTCCGCGCCCTCCAGACCGCGCACCCGGATCGAACTGATGTTGGAGATCGAGAAATAGGAATGCAGCGCCTGGGTCAGACGGAACTCCTCCGGCCCGAGATTGGTGGTGGTCAGTTCCACGGTCAGCTTGTCCGCGACCGTGACCGTCACATCGGCAATCAGATTTTCATACGCGAACGCCTCGAATTTGACAACGGTGGAGGCCGGATCGGAAACGCTCTCCTTGAGCGCCCATTCGTTGATGCGCGCGACCCCGTGCGCCGGCTCCTGCGCAGGACCGAACCACGGCCAGCAGACCGGAATTCCTCCGCGGATCGGTTTTCCGGGTTCCGCCCAGCTTTCTTCGGAAAGCCAGAGCACTTCACGCTCACCGGCGGGCCGATAGGAAAGCACATGCGCGCCATGCAGGGCGATTTTCGCCTCGGCGGCATCGTTGCGGATCTGCAGGATCGGAAGGTTCTTCCACGTCTCAAGTTTCAAAGATGATGTTTCTATCATAATTTTCCCCTTTCATCCGTTGAAAATTCCTCTGGAAAGAATATAGTAGGAAGTTCGTATTATTCAACGGAAAAGGCGACCGAATATGGCAAAAAATTGTAAAAATATCCGAGAAATCCTTCAAAAACGCATTCTTGTGCTCGACGGGGCCATGGGAACCATGCTCCAGGCGCAGGGACTGACCGACTCCGATTTCAACCGCGGAATCTTCGCGAATCATCCCGTTCCGCTGAAGGGGGACAACGACGTTCTCTGCATCACCCGTCCCGACGCGGTAAAGGCCGTGCACAAGGCCTATCTGGATGCGGGCGCGGATATCATCGAAACCAACACGTTCAACTCCAACGCAGTCTCGCAGGCGGACTACGGACTTCAGGATCATGTTTACGAACTGGCATACGCCGGTGCGAAAATCGCCCGGGAAGCCGCCGACGCGGCCGAAGCGGCCCATCCGGAAAAACCCCGTTTCGTCGCCGGAAGCATGGGGCCGACCGGACGCACCGCCTCGATGTCACCCTCGGTCGACGATCCCGCCGCACGGAACATCACCTTCGATGAACTTGCCGCGACCTATCAGCTTCAGGCGGAGGCGCTGATCGACGGAGGCGCGGATCTGCTGCTGGTCGAAACCATCTTCGACACCCTCAACGCCAAGGCCGCCGTCTATGGAATTCAGAAGGCGATGGCGTCGCGGAAAATCCGCATTCCGGTGATGCTCTCCGCGACTCTCAGCGACGCCAGCGGACGAATGCTGGCCGGACAGAATGCGGAAGCGTTTCTGATCTCGGTTCTCCATACGGAGGAGCTGCTGTCGGTGGGCTTCAACTGTGCTCTCGGAGCCGAGGAGATGCGTCCGCATCTGGCGGAACTTGCGGCCTGCGCGCCCTGTCTGGTCAGCGCCCATCCGAACGCGGGACTGCCCGACGTCTTCGGGAAATATGCTCAGACGCCGGAACAGATGGGACGCATCATCGGATCATTCGCGAAGAGCGGACTGCTCAACATTGTCGGCGGCTGCTGCGGCACCACGCCGGGTCACATTGCCGGAATTGCCGAAGCGGTCGCGGGAGTTGCGCCGCGCGTGCCGCCGGTCCGGAAGCCGTGTCTGCGACTGTCGGGACTGGATCCCTTCCAGGCGACCGGCGACATGAATTTCATCAACATCGGAGAACGCACCAATGTGGCGGGCTCCCGCAAATTTCTGAATCTGATCAAGGCGGGAAACATGCCGGAGGCGATGGCCGTCGCGCGCCAGCAGATCGAAAACGGAGCGTCCATCATCGACGTCAACATGGATGACGCCATGCTCGACTCCGTCGCCGCGATGAAGCGTTTTCTTCTCTATCTGGCTTCGGAGCCGGAAATCGCGCGCGTGCCGGTGATGGTGGACTCCTCCAACTGGGAGGTGGTGCAGACGGCACTGCGCTGTCTTCAGGGAAAGAGCATCGTCAACTCCATCAGTCTGAAGGAGGGGGAGGAGGCGTTTCTCGAAAAGGCGAAGGAGATTCACCGTCTCGGAGCGGCGATCCTGGTCATGGCGTTCGACGAAAACGGTCAGGCCGACACCCTCTCCCGCCGAATCGACGTCTGCCGGCGCTCCTACGACCTGCTCACCCGGAAAGCCGGAATCGCGCCCGAGGACATCGTCTTCGATCCGAACATCTTCGCCATCGCCACCGGAATGAAGGAGCATGACAATTACGCCGTCGACTTTCTGGAGGCGGTCAGATATCTTCACAAAAACATGCCGCTGTGCGGAATCAGCGGAGGAGTGAGCAACGTCTCCTTCTCGTTCCGCGGAAATGATACGGTCCGCGGGGCGATCCACACGGTCTTTCTGAAACACGCCGTCGAAGCGGGGATGACGATGGGGATCGTCAACGCGGGACAGCTCGGCGTATATGAGGAGCTGGATCCCGACCTTCGCGCGGCGGCGGAAGCGGTCGTCCTGAACACCGATCCGGCGGCGGCGGAAAAACTCATTGCCATCGCATCGGGTCTGAAAACGGAGGCGAAGCAGACGGCACTCGTCGAAGAGTGGCGCAGCCAGCCGCTGGCGGAACGCATCGCGCTTGCGCTGGTCAAGGGTGACGACTCCCACGTCCGGGAGGATATGGCGGAAGCGCTCCGCTCCTCCCTTTCCCCCATGCAGATCGTGGAGGGCCCGCTGATGGACGGCATGGCAAAGGTCGGAGAGCTCTTCTCCTCCGGACGCATGTTCCTGCCCCAGGTGGTCAAAAGCGCCCGTGTGATGAAGCGCTCCGTGGCGGAACTCATGCCGGCAATTGAAGAGGCAAAGGGAAAAGGGGAAGCGGGACGCTCTCCCGTTGTCGTGCTGGCAACCGTCAAGGGCGATGTGCACGACATCGGAAAAAACATTGTCTCCGTGGTTCTCCAGTGCAACAACTGCCATGTGATCGACCTCGGCGTGATGGTTCCCGCCGCGGAGATTGTCCATGCGGCCGTGGAGCACCATGCCGATCTCATCGGCCTGAGCGGACTGATTACACCTTCGCTGGACGAGATGATTCACGTGGTCTCCGAACTGGAACGGCGCGGACTGAACATTCCGGTGCTCGTCGGCGGAGCCGCCACTTCCAAACTGCATACGGCGTTGAAGATCCAGCCGGCCTACCCGGGACCGGTTGTCTATACGCGCGACGCCTCCGCGCTGGTTCCGGTGGTCGGCGCCCTGATGAATCCGGAAAAACGCGGCCCCTTCCTCGACCGCCTCCGCGCCGAATATGCGGAACTCACCGACGCCGTCGAACACCGCGGGGAAGAGCTTGTTCCCATCGGGGAAGCACGGAAAAGAGCGGTCAGACACCCCTGGAAAAACGAACCGCCCGCGGAGCCGGGCATCCATGCCTTCCGCCTCACCGTCAAAGAGATGGAACCCTGGATCGACTGGGACGGTTTCACCAGGAGCTGGGATCTGCCTTCCGGCGATCAGCACACCCGCGATCTCATCCGTGAAGCCGGAGAGCTCCTTGTCGCAAGCCGGATGTATGCGGAGTGCGTCTGCGGAATCTTCCCGGCGGAGAGCCGCGGAGACGCCATCCGGATCCGAAAAGGAAACGACACTCAATGGATTCTCTTTCCGACCCTGCGGCAGCAGGGGGCGAAAAGTGAATGGGCATCCCTCGCCGATTTCGTCTCCGAGGAACACTCGGGAACGCCCGACTGGATCGGCGCCCTCGCCGTCGCCGTGCACGGAGCGGAGGAGGAGGCCCGCGCCTTCACCGATTCCGGAGACGACTATTCCGCCCTGCTGCTGAAGTCTCTTGCGAACCGTCTTGCGGAAGCCGCGGCGGAGATTGTCCATGCCAGAATCCGACAGATCTACTGGGGCTATGAATCCGCACCGCATCCTTCCATCGCGGAGATGCTGAAGAACCGATATCGCGGAATCCGTCCGGCGCCGGGATATCCGACGCTGCCGGATCATACGCTGAAACAGGAGATCTTCGACCTTCTCGGGGCACGAACCGCCTGCAAAATGGAACTGACGGAAAATTTCATGATGATTCCTCAATCCTCCGTCTGCGCCCTGGTGCTGGCGAATCCGGAAGCGCGCTGTTTCGCCGTCGGGAAAATCGCGGAGGACCAGTTCGCAGAATACGCCGGACTCCGTCCCTTCCCCGCGGAGAAACTCAGACAATGGATCTCCTGATCCACTCATTTCGGGAGTGCCCATGAATCGGAAAAGCAGACAGCAAACGCTGACGGAACAGCTCATCGGCCAGATCACCGGCTATATCCGCGAGAACGGACTCCGGAGCGGAGATCCGCTCCCGACCGAGTCGGAAATGGTGAAACGATTCGGAGTTTCCCGCGTCGCTCTTCGCGAAGCCTTCTGCTATCTGAAGGCGCTGGGACTGATCGTTTCGCGCCGCGGCAGCTGTCTCCGGGTCGCCAATCCGGGAATGGCGGATGTGGTGGAAAGCGTCATCTCCAGAGTCTGTCTTCCGGAAGCGAACATTGTTCACGAGCTCTTTGAACTGCGCCGGACCCTGGAGCTGGGCTGCATCGCCGACGCCGTGGAAAACGCCTCGGAAGCCGATCTGCGCACCATGGAAGCCGCCCGTCGGGAATTCGAGCGCCTCGCCGCGGAAACGCCCCCCGACGGAGCTCTGCTGGACGAGGCGGAAGTCAAATTCCATTACGCCCTCTTTTCCCCCGCCGGATGCCGCATTCTCGGTGTGGTTCAGGCGGCACTGCGCGAATTCTTCCATCTGAAGGTCACCCAGCCGCAGGACGCCCTCTGGTACAGTCGGGAAAAACTCCGGCAGCTCTGTTCCGAACACAAAGCCATTGCCGACGCCTTTCTCGCCCGCTCGCCGGAAGCCGCCTTCACCGCGCTCCGGCTCCATCTGAACAGCAAAACCTATGCGTCCGGCGCGCCGCTCCCGCAGAAAAACGGAGAACGCTCTTGAAAAGGATTCGAAAAATCATGCTGCTGACCGCTCTGCTTCTTGCCGGCCTCATCGCCCTGCTCTGCATTCTGACGGCCTGCGCCCTGCATTCGCAGTTCGGAGCTCTGCCGGAGGAAGCGGAAATCCGGCGCTTCCAGACCCTTCCGAACTACTCCAACGGCCAGTTTCACAATCTGGAATCCGTTCACATGAACGTGAAAAAACTGGCAAGAAAACCGGGGTTCTTCCGATTTCTGCTGGATTCCTCCAACGCGCCGGAATCGGAACTGCCCGCCGTTCGCCTGACGCGGAACTCCTTCGCTTCGAAACCGGGAGAGTTCAACGTCACATGGCTCGGGCACTCCATGCTGATCGTTGAACTTGCGGGAAGGCGTTTTCTGACCGATCCGGTCTTCGGCAACGCCGCGCCGGTCCCGTTCGTTGTCCGGCGCTACTGCGACTCCCCGCTGCCGCGCGAAGAGCTTCCGCCGCTGGACTTCATCCTCATTTCGCACGATCACTACGACCATCTGGAATATGCGACGATCCGCTTTTTCCGGAATTCGGATGTCCCGTTTGTCGTTCCGCTCGGAGTCGGAGCGATCCTGCGGGGCTGGGGCATCGCGCCGGAACGCATCCGCGAACTGAACTGGAACGACTCCATCATGCTGAACGAAATCCGCATCACCGCTCTGACGAATCGTCACTTCTCCGGCAGAAGGCTTGGGAATCGGAATCGGACGCTCTGGGCTTCCTTTCTCTTCGAGGGCGGCGGGAAAAAGATCTATTTCGGAGCCGACGGAGGATACGGAAAGCATTTCCGGGAAATCGGAACCCGATACGGCCCGTTTGATCTGACCTGTCTCGAAATCGACGCCTGGAATGAGCGCTGGCCGCACAATCATCTGTTTCCGGACGAGGTCATACAGGCCCAGATGGATCTGCGGGGAAAACGTCTTCTCCCGATTCACTGGGGCGTCTTCGACCTTGCCATGCACCCATGGGACGAATCCATCGGGAAGGTCCGCTCCCTTGCGGAGCAGAAGCGTCTTCTGCTGCTGACCCCGAAAATGGGAGAACGCATCCAGCCGGAATCCGCTCGGACGACTCCGTGGTGGACATCCCCCTCCCCCCGCGACGCTGAACTTACCAAAAAGGAGAATTGACCATGATCCGTTATGCCGTCTCCATGTCCGCTGTCGGCGAAAACCTGACCGAAGCCTGGCTGCCCGCCTTCCGGAACGCCCGCATCCGGAATATCGAAGTCATCATCCGGAGCTTTCTGGGATCGGACGAACAGGCTCGGACCAATCTGAAACTCTTCCGCCGAATGCTGGAGGAAGAGGTGATCCGGATCGAAAGCTCCCATCTTCCCTTCGCGCCCTCCGAAGAGTGGGAAATCTCGCTGCCGGAGGAAAGCCGCCGGAAGATTGTGATCGACAACATCCGGAAACTTGCAGACCGTCATCCCTGTCTCTTCCGGAAAAATCTGACGGTTCATCCGAGTCTGGAACCCATCCGGGAGGAGGAACGGCAGCTCCGCATCCGCCAGGCCTGCCGCAGCATCGAGGATCTTCTCCCGCTCACGGAAAAACTCGGGCTCTCGTTGAATGTGGAGTTCCTCCCCCGCACCTGCATCGGCAACCGGGAGGAGGATCTGCTGGAAATCACCTCCAAATTCAAACCCGAAGAGATCGGCATCTGCATGGACGTCAATCATGCGATGGGCCGTTATGCGGAACTTCCGCGGATCATCGAAACGCTCGCTCCGCGCATCCGGACGTTCCATCTCTCGGACTACGACGGCGTGGATGAACGACACTGGTACATCGGACAGGGACTCATCGACTGGCGCGCCGTCATGCAGAAAATCCGCGCCATCGACCATGATCTGCTTCTGATCTTCGAAACCCGCTGCCGGCTTCAGGGCGGCGACTGGGGCCGTCCTCCCGCGGATCCCTCCTTCGCGCTCCATCAGGCGGAACGGGACGCCTTCTTCCTTGAAAACTGTCACACGATTCTCGCCGGATTCGACACCTTCCGCGTCCCGGGCAACTGACAAAAAACCCGTTCCGGCGATCCCGGGGAAAAAGACCTTTCCCTCTTTTCCCCCTCCCGCTCCGGAAGAACCGTTCCACCTCCGGGGCCCCTCTCCGGAAGGAACGTTCGAGCTCGGAGGAAATGTCCTCCTTCGCCCCCGTCCGGAGAGAAGAATCCGGAAAAGTGCAAAGGAAAACGAAGCGGAATTTACATGGCGAATTTCTCGCCGAGATAGACGGCGCGGGCCTCCGGATTGTTCACCAGATAATCCCGGTCTCCCTCGCAGAGAATCTTTCCTTCGCTCATCAGATAGGCCCGGTCGACGCAGGAGAGCGTCTCGCGCACATTGTGGTCGGTAATTAGAATGCCGAGGTTTTTCTGTTTCAGCTGTTCGATGATCTGCTGCACCTCGTAAACGGAGATCGGGTCCACTCCGCTGAACGGCTCATCAAGCAGAATAAAGGAGGGATTCGTCACAAGAGCACGGGTGATTTCCAGACGGCGGCGTTCGCCGCCGCTCAAAGTCATGGCCTTCTGCTTGGCGAGATGCGAAAGTTCCAGTTCGTTCAGCAGACGGGCAAGACGCTCCTTCCGCTCCTTGCGGGAAATCGCCAGTGTTTCAAGAATCGCCATGATATTCTGCTCCACGGTGAGCTTCCGGAAGATCGAAGGATCCTGCGCGAGATATCCCATTCCCATGCGGGCGCGGACATACATCGGCTCCTGGGAGACATCGACGCCTTTGAAAATAATGGTTCCTTCATCGGGTTTAATCAGCCCCATAATCATATAGAAGCTGGTTGTTTTTCCGGCTCCGTTGGGCCCGAGCAGTCCGACGACCTCTCCGCTACGCACATTGATGTTGACATCGTAAACAACGGTTCTTCCCTTGTAGGATTTTTTCAATCCCCGGGCGTCCATCAGCAATTCATCGTTTTCAGGCATGATCGGTTCCCGCGTTATTTCTGTAAGGACTTGGAATCGAAATCGGTCGTCGTGGCGGTGGCGTTGACGATGGTGATGCGTTCCGATTCGGTGTACAGCGTAATCTTCTCTCCCTGAATCCGGGATTTTCCCTTGATGACAATCGGCTTGTCCATGAGTTCGATCGTTCCCTCGGCCACATTGTAAACCGCTTTTCCGGCGAGCGCCTTCTGCTCCTCGCCGCTCGAAAGAAGCGCCTTGCGGGTGATGACCACATCCTCCACACACTCGATGCGGGAAAGTTTTTTCCCGGCGACCGGATCCTCTTCCGCCGCGGGTTCCTTCGCGTTCGCGCTTTCCTTTGTCCCGGAGGCGCCTTTTGTCTCCGCGGTCTTCGGGGATCCGCCCTCCGGTTTCGCGGAAGCTGCGGGCTCCTTCTTTTCATCGACGAGGAAAATGGTCATTTTCCGGCAGGTGATGGTCATCTCCGGATCATCGACCACGACATTCCCCATGAAAGTGGCCCGGTTGTTTGCAATGTCGATATCCATGGCGTCGGCATTGATGACGGTCGGAGTTTCCTTGCGGTCGACGCGTCCGGCCTTCGACGAATTGAACAGGGAAAGCTGGGCGAAGACGGGAAGCTGCGCCAGCAGAAACAGGGCGGATGCGATCAGAACGGTTTTTTTCATTTTGCCTCTTTCGGTTTGGTTGTTTTTTCCGGAGAATGCTTCCCGGTCCGCTGCCGGACCCCCGGACGAATGATCACTTTCACTTTGCTGCGGATGTGGACGAATTTCTTCTCGTATTCCGCATCGAAGCCGACCCCTTGAATGTCCATTTCACGGGAACGGAGTTCCGTCAGAGAGTCGCCCCGCAGCATCTTCGTATTTTTATCGTACACCGCGCTCTCGGACGTGATGAACGCCTGCGAATGCGGATATTTTTTCCAGAACTCCTTCACTTCGCCTGCTCCGGCGCCGAACGGATACATCGGCTGGTTCAGAATCGGCTTGACTTCGGAAATGTCGTGGACATCCTTTTTGACAATGTCGAGAATCGGCTTTTTCAGATTGATGAACGCCCCGAGATTCTCCGCCCGCTTCCCGTAAAGAATAAACTGAAGCCGTCCTCCCCGGCGATATTCCGGAAGAGCAAAATCCTCCATCGCCGCCGAGGTTCCGGTGTCCTGCGCGAACACCCCTCCGACAGCAAGCAGGAGCCCGACGACCGTCAAAGATCGAAATATTTCTGCATTAAAGAATCCCATTTGCCCTGCTCTTTCAATAAAAGTTCGATCGCCTCGCGCACCGCCCCCTGTCCGCCCGCGTGCCGGGTCCGGTAATCCGCCACGCGGTCCAGTTCCGGAACGCCATCCCCTACGACAACGGAAAAACCGCAAAGTTCCATCGGCCGCGCATCCACGACGTCATCCCCGATGTACATGCACTCCTCCGGCTTGAGGTTCCGCTCCCGGAAAATCCGCTGAATGCCTTCCTGCTTGTCCAGGATTCCGGAGTAGACAAAATCCATCTGCAGGTCGCGCATGCGGATGTTGTTGGCGTCACAGGCGCGTCCGGAAAGAACGCCCGTCCGGATCCCGGCGCGCTGCGCCAGACGGATGCCGTGTCCGTCGCGGACATGGAAGAATTTGATCTCCTGTTCGGACCCGCCGCCGTAGCCGATGCGCCCGTCCGTGAGAACGCCGTCGATATCGAAAATCACGGTTGTGACGCGCTGAATTTTCTCATGCAATGTCATGGATCTGCTTCACTTTCTGCAAAAGTTGTCCCGCATCCTTCAGGGGGAGCGAATTGGCTCCGTCGGAAAGGGCCTTGTCGGGATTCGGATGCACCTCCATGAAAATGGCGTCGATTCCCACCGCCGCGGCCGCGCGGGCCAGCACCGGAATGAACTGCCGCTGTCCTCCGGAACAGCTGCCCAGTCCTCCGGGAAGCTGCACGGAATGGGTCGCGTCGAACACGACCGGAACATCCAGCGCGCGCATGGTCGGCAGTCCCCGGAAATCCACCGTAAGATTGTGATAGCCGAACGTGGTTCCCCGTTCGGTCAGCAGAATGCCGCGGCATCCCGCGCCGCGCAGCTTGTCGACCACGCCCTTCATATCCTCCGGCGCCAGGAACTGTCCCTTCTTGACGTTGACCGGAAGCCCCGTCGCGGCGGACGCCAGAAGCAGATCCGTCTGCCGGCACAGGAACGCCGGAATCTGAAGCAGATCCACCACGTCGGCCGCGACCTCCGCCTGCCATGATTCGTGAATATCGGTCACCACCGGCACGCGGAAACGCTTCTTCACCGCCGCGAGAATTTCCAGTCCCTTGTCAATGCCGGGCCCCCGGAACGACGACCCGGACGAACGGTTCGCCTTGTCGAACGAGGCCTTGAACACATACCCGAGCGAGAGTTTCCGGCAGACCTCCGTCATCTGTTCCGCAACCTCCAGACACAGCTCCAGAGATTCCGCCACACAGGGGCCGGCAAGCACGGCCAGATTTCCCGACCCGATTTCCACACTTCCAACAGTTGCGATCTGCATAGGTCTCCTCCATATTCTGTCAACGTGTAATATAAAGCACAAACCGCGGAAACGCAACCTGTTTTTCTCGTTTTCGGTCTTGAATCTTGCATCGGAACACGGTATTGTAATAAAAAAACGAAAAGGATTTTGATTATGAGTCTTGTCAGTTCGGAAATCAACGGATACATGGCGAATTCCTCCTGGATCAGAAAAATGTTCGAGGCGGGAATCGAGCTGAAGAAAAAATACGGGGAGGACGCGGTCTGCGACTTCAGTCTGGGCAATCCGGATCTGCCGCCTCCGCCAACGGTCAAACAGGCGCTGTTCGAAATTGCGCAGAATGCGGACAAACCTTTTGCTCTCGGCTACATGCCGAACGCCGGATTCTCCGACGTGCGCGAAATTGTGGCAAAGAAAGTCACCGAGGAACAGAATACGCCCATCACCGGTTCGCACATCATCATGTCCTGCGGAGCCGCGGGAGGACTGAACGCCCTCTTCCGCGCAATCCTTCAGCCCGGAGACGAGGTGATCTGTCCCTCGCCCTATTTCGTCGAATACGCCTTCTACGCGGGCAACTACGGGGCGAAACTGCTTCCCGTCGCCTCCCGCGATTTCACGTTTGAACTGGATGTGGACGGACTCATCGCCGCGGTCACGCCGCGCACCCGCGCCGTCATTCTGAATTCCCCCCACAACCCCACCGGACAGATCTACTCCCGCAGGGAACTGGAGGAGTTCGGCTCGCGTCTTCTGGAAGCGGCCAGGAAAAACGGCCGGGAGATCTGCCTCATCGCGGATGAACCCTACCGGTTCCTCAACTTCGATTCCGTGGAGATTCCGTCGCTCTTCTCGGTCTATCCGGACAGCGTTGTCATCGGATCCTACTCCAAGAATCTCTCCCTTGCCGGGGAGCGGATCGGCTATGTGGCGGTTAATCCGGCGATGGAGTGCGCAAATGAACTGCTGAAAGCCCTTACCTTGACAACCCGGATCCTCGGATTCGTCAACGCGCCGAACGTCGCACAGCAGATTCTGAAGCACTGTGTCAACAGCCAGGTCGATCTGGAGATCTACCGCGAACGCCGGGCGGCCATGGCAAAGGTTCTCACCGATGCGGGAATCGAATACACCATGCCCCGCGGCGCCTTCTATTTCTTCCCGCGTTCGCCTCTCGCGGACGAGGGCAAATTCATTGAAAAACTCGTCGAGGAGCGGATTCTCGCCGTTCCCGGACGCGGATTCGGCTGTCCCGGCTATTTCCGCCTGGCCTTCTGTGTCGGAAAAGAGATCATCGAACGGTCCGCCGAAGGATTCAAACGCGCGGTCCGGGCCTGCCGCTGACCCTTCGTTTTTTCAAAGGGGGAGGATCCTTCTCCTCCCCTGCCCTCCTCCCCGGAAACAAACGGGGAGTTTTCCTCGGATTGTCCGCGGACGGCCGGACAGGACGGAAAAACCGTTTTCATTCTTCCGCCGCCATCCCTCCCCGCGGCACCGAAAAAGAGGAATCATTTTCCGTTTCCGGCTTGCATCGGAGACAAAAAAATGATATAGTATCGTTTGTCAAGATTTCAGAACAATCAACGCGCAGAAGAACTAACAACAGGACAACGAACATGAACGCGGTCAACTACACCACTTTGTCAAAGGAGCAATTGCAGGCATGCAAAGCTGAACTGGAAGAAGAATATGCCGGGTATGTCAAGCAGAATCTGAAACTCGACATGTCGCGCGGAAAACCCGCCGGCACGCAGCTTGACCTCACCAACGGAGTCCTTGATGCGCTCGACAACTACAAGACCGCCGACGGAACCGATGCGCGAAACTACGGTCTTCTCGACGGCATTCCCGAAGCCAAAGCCCTTTTCTCCGAACTTCTGAACATTCCGAAGGAGAAACTGATCATCGGCGGCAACTCCAGTCTGAACATGATGTATGATTCCGTGGTGCGCCTCTACATTTTCGGAACGCACGGACACACGCCGTGGGGCAAACTGCCGAAAATCAAATTCCTCTGCCCGAGTCCGGGATACGACCGCCATTTCGGAATCTGCGAAGACCTCGGCATCGAAATGATCACCATCCCGATGCTGGAGGACGGGCCCGATATGGACATGGTGGAAAAACTTGCCGCGGAAGATGATCTGGTCAAAGGAATCTGGTGCGTGCCCCTCTATTCCAATCCGCAGGGGATCTGTTACAGCGACAAGGTGGTGGAGCGCCTCGCCTCCATGAAGGCGGCGCCCGATTTCCGCATCTTCTGGGACAACGCCTACGGGGTCCATCACATCTATTCGGAAGAGAAAGTCGCCGATATCTTCGAAGCGTGCGAAAAGGCCGGCAATCCGGACCGTCCCATCTACTTCTTCTCGACCTCCAAGATCACCTTCCCCGGCGCGGGTGTCGCACTTCTGGCCTCCAGCGTCTCCAACATCGCCGAGATCAAAAAGCATATGAGCATTCAGACCATCGGACCGGACAAGCTCAACCAGCTCCGCACCATCCGCTATCTGAAGAATGCGGATGGCGTCCGGGAGCACATGAAGAAACTTGCCGCGGAACTGCGTCCGAAATTCGACATCGTCCTGAACACCCTTCAGCGCGAACTCGGCGGAACGGGACTGGCAACCTGGACCAAGCCCAAAGGGGGATACTTCATCGCGATCGACACGCTTGACAACTGTGCAAAAGAAACCGTTGATCTCGCGAAAAAGGCGGGCGTCGTCCTGACCGGCGCGGGAGCCACCTTCCCCTATAAACGCGATCCGCGCGACAGAAACATCCGGATTGCTCCGACCTATCCGACCGTCGGCGAACTCCAAAAAGCAATCGAGCTCTTCTGCGTCTGCGTAAAACTGGCCGGAGTCAACAAACTGCTCGAAAGCAGATAACCGGAACGGAAATGCTTCTTTCCGGGACCGCCCCCTTTTCCGGGCGGTCCTTTTTTCTGGCCGGAAACAGAAGAAAAAAAAGGACGGCGTCGCCGCCGTCCTCCGAATCGGAATTCCGGAACGAGCTCCGGAATTATTCCTTTCGATCCAGTTTGCGGATCCACTCTTCGAGTTTCTTTGCCGCAATCTCCCGTCCGCCGAGACCGAACGCAAGAGCCGCTCCGACACAGACCGCGCCGAGCAGAAGCAGAAACGCCATTTCCACAATGGCTCCGCCGATGTTCATGTTGTTGATCGCAATCGCGCCGGTGAAGACCAGCACGGCAATGCGCACAATCATGGAGAGCGTGTCGCTTCCCTTTCCCCGGACCGCGTCAGCCGCGAGATTCGAAAGATAGATGCCGACCAGCAGAACAATGATCCCGATGATAATGTTGCCGCCGAACACCAGGAAGGTCCGCAGCAGAGCGGAAAACGAATCGAAATTCAGAATGTCGGACGCCATGATCAGCGCGAAGAAAATAATCGCGACAAAGGAGATCTTTCCGACCACCACCGACGGCAGGGAGGAGTTCTCCTCATCCTTCGCCTTGAATCCGAGAGTCGCCATCAGTTTGTTGAACCCGAAGTTCTCCAGGATCTGCGCCACGATGCCGGAAACGAATCCGCCGATCAGGAACGCGAGGAAAATCAGCAGAGCCGCTCCGAGAATGTCGCCGGCCGCATTCAGAAGTTTGCTGAAGAATCCGGCCACCGAATCGGAAAGCGCCTGAATCCGCAGCGCCGTCAGAGACGAGATCACAACCGGAATCGCAACCAGCACATAGGCGACGATCCCCACCATGGAGGAAATTCCCCTGTCTCCGAAGACCTTGGACACCCCCGCCTTCTTTCCGAGTTCATCCAGACGGGAAACCTGAATCAGTCCGGTCACCGCCTTCCGCACAATCTTCGCCGCCAGAAGACCGACAAACAGAATCGCCGCCGCCGCAATCAGATTCGGCACATATTCCAGAATTCTGGTAAACATCTGCTGAATCGGATCCGTGATCCCGTTGATCTTCAGCGCACGCAGAATCGAGGGCAGGAAGAACAGAAGCACCACCCAGTAGACAACGCCGGCAACCACTTCACTGGCCGGCTTTCCATCCGCCTTCATCTCCAGACATGCGGCGAATTTCCGATCGAAATCCATCATTTTCATAAGGGTTTTCGATCCGTACTTGAGCGCCGTGGCAACCAGCCACGCCAGGAACGCCAGAATCGCCGCACCGATGATGTTGGCTCCATATTCGGTCAAGGTCCCGACGAAAACCTTGATCGGCTCCGCCGCCTGCGTCAGATTCATCGCGGTCAGACAGCCGAGAATCGCAAGCAGAAGAATCAGATAATAGACGATCCGTCCCAGCACTTTGCCGATGTTCGACGGCGGCAGCTCCGTTCCATCCGGCAGACACTCCTCGATACGTTTGTTCAGGGCAAAGCGGTCAACCAGTTTCACCACCTGCCCGGATACCAGAACCGCGACAAGCCAGCCGACCAGAAGCACCAGCAGCCCCCAGATGATGTTGAGAACATTGCTCTCCACAATCATTTTCCAGATGTTTTGGAAGAATTCTTCCATTTCTCCTCCTCCTTGTTGTTTTTTTATGATATGGCCGACCGCTTCCGGATCCTGTGCCGAAGGCGGCCGGCATGCGTTGTTATTCCTCGGAAGGCACGCCCAGCACTTTTCCCGTCTGAGCGAGAACGGCCGGGGAACCGAGGATCATCAAAGCGTCGTTGACCATGATTTCCGTGTTTCCATGAGGCACCACGAATCCGCCGCCCCGGCGGATCAGCAGAACCAGCGCTCCGGCGGGAAGTCCCAGCGTGGCAAGCGTTTTGCCGATGAACGGAGCTCCGGGCAGAACTTCAAACTCCCGGGTATCCCCGTCCAGATTCCCCGTGTTCTCGAACTCCAGCGGCACCCGCGGATGGATCCGAAGCGGCAGATCCAGATGCAGCGCCTTCGCCACCGGCATGATCGTCATTCCCTGAAGAACCACCGAAGTCAAAACGATGAAGAAGACAATGTGGAAAAGAAGCATATGCTGTTCCAGTCCCGCCACCCAGGGAAAGGTCGCCAGCATGACGGGCGCGCCGCCGCGCAGTCCCACCCAGGAGACCAGCAACCGCTCATTGTAGGTGAACGGACTGCCGAACATGCAGAGAAAAACCGCCAGCGGACGGGCCACGATCATCAGAAACGCCGCCACAATCAAGCCGATATACCGGGCATCCCACACCATGCTCGGCGTTGCCAGCAGTCCGAGCATCGTGAACAGCACCACCTGCATCAGCCAGGCCATTCCGTCGTGGAAGCGCCCGAGACCGTTATGGTAGATGAACTTGCTGTTGCCCATGACCAGCCCCGTCACATAGATCGCCATGAAACCGTTGCCCTGGAAGAGCTCCGTGCAGCCGAACGAGAGGAACACCGTCGCCACTCCCAGCACATAATAAAGACCATCGTATTCAAAATTGATTTTGTTGAAGAGCCAGACGGCCATTTTTCCCCACGCGATTCCCAGAATCAGTCCCAGCGTCATGCGCATCAGGAAACTGGGGAAAATCTGCCAGTACACGGAGAAGCTGGTCGGCGTTCCGCTCTTCGTTTCCGCAATGGCGATCGGAATCAGGAAAACCGTCAGGAATGCCGCCATCGGATCGTTGCTCCCCGATTCGAATTCCAGAAGCGGCTGAAGCTTCCCGCGCAGACTCACGCTCTTCGACCGCAGAATGGAAAACACCGCCGCCGCATCGGTCGACGAAACAATCGACCCCAGAAGCAGACACCACGACAGAGGAATGGTTCTCCCCGGCAGCTGCCAGCGGAAGAAAAAATACGTAAACAGCCCGACAAACAGCGCTGTCAGCAGCACTCCCAGACTCGAAAGCACCCCTCCGTATCCCACCACACTCTTCACCGACGACCATTTCGTGTCGAATCCCCCCGAAAACAGAATAAACGCCATCGCAATGCTTCCGATGACATTCGCGATCTGCGGATCCTCAAAAGGAATATGTCCGATTCCTTCCGAACCGGCCAGCATCCCGACCCCTAAAAACACCACGAGAACCGGCATGTTGATCCACGACGACAGCTTGCTCGCGCACGCGCATGCCAGAATTAGAATTGCAAGAATTGTCAAACCCTGATAAAGTTCCATACTTATGATCCTGTCTCTGTTCCATCTCAACCGGCTCCTGCCGGCGCTTGACTGCAAAATCCCCCCGGAGGCGTCCCGAACTTTCCGTTCCGGCAGCAGAGCTCCGGCCCCGCTCGTTTGAACGCTCCCCCCGTCTGTTCCGCTTTTCCCGCGCTCCGGAGACACCTCCCCGGCGGAAGAGCCTCCAGAAGCCATGCGGAAGGAAACGCCGGGGCGGATGGCGGAAAATCAGCGGAAACGCGTTCATCCGGAATCATCGAAGACGAGGAAAGCAGACCCTGCACATTCCGGTTCCATCCCGGGAATTTCCGTGCGGACCGGACCGCTCCCTCCGTCATTTCCGGATCTCCGGATTTCCGGGCAGAGGGAAGCCCCTCTTCTCCATTCTGAGAAAAACAGAGCAGAGCAAGAAGCGGAAGAACAAGAAAAATCAAACGTAAGCTCTTGATTTTCTTCATGACAACTCCTCCCCCCGCTGTTTCAAGTTGCTCTCTATTCTACCATTTCTTTCCCGAAAATCAAGATTCCGCAAACAAAAAAAAACAAAGATTTTCCACTTGTTTTATTCCGGTGAAAATGAAATTCGGAAGAATACGTAAATTTTTCACAATAAGTGTCAATTCCCGACACTCGCAGCTTGAAATCTTCCCTTTTCCGAATTAAATTAAGCTGGCTTGAATCAGGCCCGTTTTTCAGGAACAGCAGGATAAAACTTTTCGGACAACCTCAGAAATGAAAAAAATCAATATCATCTTTAAGACGCATCTGGACATCGGCTTTACAGATACCGCAGCCAAGGTCAAGAAGAAATATTTCAACAAGTTTATCAAAAGGGCGATCAAGACCTCCGATTATTTTCGAAACACACCGGGAAATTTCCGCTATGTCTGGACGGTCGGTTCCTGGCTGATCTACGAGTTTCTCAAACGGGCGGACTCGGAAAAACGCCGCATGCTCGAAGAGGCGATTGAACGCGGAGACATTGTCTGGCACGCCCTGCCTTTCACCATGCACAGCGAACTGGCCGATGACTCCCTCTTCCGTTACGGCATCTCCCTTTCCAAAGAACTCGACAAACGATTCCATAAAAGAACGATCGCGGCGAAGCTCACCGATGTTCCGGGCCATACGCGGGCCATTATCGCTCCTCTTGCGGACGCCGGAATCAAACTGCTTCATATCGGCATCAATCCCGCCTCCGCCATGCCGGATGTTCCGCCCGTGTTCCGCTGGAGGGATTCCGGCGGAAAGGAGATTCTCGTGGTCTATCAATCTCAGTACGGAGACGCCATTGATCTCGGAGATTGCGAATACGTCATCGAAATGACCGGCGACAACGTGGGGCCTCATCAGCCCGCGGCCGTCAAACGGATTCTGAAACGCTATCCGGATGCGAAGGTCCAGAGCGCCACGCTGAACGATCTGGCAAGGAAACTGCTGAAAAAAATCGACAGCTACCCGGTCATCACCTCCGAAATCGGCGACACCTGGATTCACGGAATCGGAAGCGATCCGAAAAAGGTCGCGGATTTCAAGGAACTTCTCCGTCTCCGGAACTCCTGGAAAGAGGATTTCCCGGAGAAAGGCGACTTCTCCCGTCTCCTGCTCGAAGCGGCGGAACACACCTGGGGCCTGGATGAGAAAACCCATTACGTCGCCCCCCGCGCCTGGACCCCGAAAAAACTGAAAACGGCCGCCGCGCGCAAGTTCGCCTCCTCCTGGAGGGAAAAGCGCAAGCTCCTCAAGAAAGCCATGGATGCGCTTCCTCCGGAAAAACGGATGGAAGCGATCCGTGCAACAAAGAAAATCCGTCCGTTCGAGTCCATCTATCTGGATCGGTGCGTGACGGAAAACACCGTTTTTGAAAACAAGTTCTTCCGGATCGAAATTGATCCAGACCGCGCCTGCGCGGAATCCATCTATCTGAAAGCAAACAAGTTCGAATTCAAGAACTCCGGACTCCTCCGCGAGGAGAACTTCACGCGGGAGGATTACGACCGCTTCCGTGAACAGTATCTCCGGCTGCCTGACGTTCCCTGGGCGATTCATGATTTCACCAAACCGGATCTTCCCGCGGACCTGGAAAAAAATACGGAAATCGGGTTTTCCACCCGGATTCATGAAACCGTCTGGGGTCACGGATCGCGGATCACCCTCTGCACCAACCGTTTTCCCGGATTCCGCAGGATTGAAATCGAATATGTGCTTCTGGATTACTCCAATGAACTCGAAGTCCGAGTCCGCTGGTTCGGAAAGCAGCCGGAACGACTGCCTCATGCGCTCTGGTGCTCCTTCGCCTCCTCGAAATCCAGAAGCAGATATGCGTTCCGGAAAATGAACGAATGGGTGGATCCGGCGGATGTCGTCAGCCGCGGCGCCCGGACGCTCCACGCCGTCGAAGAGGTCGTCATAGACGGAAAAGTCTTGCTGGCCAATCTGGACTCTCCGCTGGTCGCCCCCGGAAAACCCGCGCTTCTGAATTTCCATAACAGAAAACCCGATCTGAAGGGCGGCGTGCATTTCAACCTCTACAACAATGTCTGGGGAACCAACTTCCCGATGTGGTTCGGGGACAATATGCTGTTCCGTTACCGGATCAAGGCGCTCTGAGAGTACGGCTCCCAAAGGGGGAAAGAGGCATCCGGAAAGACGGAATCGTCCGGAGCCGTCCCGATCTGCCGTTTCGAACGATGCGGAAAGGGGGGACTCTCCGGAACACCCCATCGGCATGGAGCCGCTTCCCTGCGGACTCGGAAAAGCGGAAACGTTCCGCCGGATTTCCATTTCCGTACCTTCCGGAATTCACTGTTTTGGTTCCCTCTTTTTTTCGGGGATCGGATCCGCCGGGAGTCGCCGGTTTGCGACCCGGTACCGTCCGGGGGAAGAACCCGTGATCTCCCGGAAACGGCGGATGAAGTAGACTTCGCATCCGAACCCGCACTCTTCGGCGATCTGCTTCACAGGAGCATCCGTTTCGGAGAGAAGATATTTTGCGCGGGCAATCCGGCAGGCGGCAATGGAGTCCTGAAGCGACCGCCGGGCATACTGATGAAAAAGCTGCGACACATACGACGGATGCAGATGAAAATATGCGGCGATGTCCTCCCGTCCGATCGGCTCGGAAAAGTGATACTCCACAAAGTTGCGGATTTTCTCAAAGGTCATGGCGCCTTTTCCGGCATGGGGAAGCTCCTTGCGCACTTCACGTTCCGCGAGTCTGGCGATGAGGCGGACGAGCGGCGGGGCGAGAAGCGGATCGCCCGGATCCTCCAGTGATTTCAGCAGGGCGAACGCGGTCTCGACGGAATCCGGCAGCGTCGTATGAAACCAGTCGTTTTCCGGCCACGGATGGTGCCCCTGATTGCCCCGGATGTGGTAGTGAACCAGACGAAGATAGCCTCCGCGCGGAATCATGCAGAAAAATTCATGGCGGTCAAGAAAGGAGGCGTACTCCCAGATGTGTTTTCCGATCAGATAAAAATCCCCCGCTTCCAGCCGGACGGTTCTCAATTCCCCGTTCAGAGACATGGGTTCGTTTTTGACTCCGTCGAGCACGATCAGAAGCCGGTCGTAGGGTTGAAGATTGAGACATCGCTGCGTCTTTGCCCTGCCGTCCGGCCGATAGAAGCGCTTCAGAACCAGCTCCTTCTGAAGAAAGGAGAGCGTTTCCAGAATTTTTTCCCGCATTTCCATAAACCTGACAATCCGTATGGTAATCTTACTTTTTTTCTATTGCGGAAGAGGTATCGTTTTGCTATAATATAAGACAAAAGTTATATTCTTCAACAACAGAAGGAGAAGAAAAATGAGTTTCACGTATCAAAGTCTGGATCCCGTTCCGGTCACGAAGCCGACGGAGCGCAATCTGAGAGCGAGCCGGACGTTTCAGGGGATTCCCGGAATCGCGGTGCTGCCGTCGGGACGCATTTTCGCCGTCTGGTACGCCGGCGGACACACGGAATTCACGGAAAACTTCGTGATGATGGTTGTCAGCGATGACCAGGGGGCAAGCTGGAGCGACGCGGTCGCGGTTGTGGACCCGCCCTCGCCGGATGTCCGCGCCTTCGACTCCACCTTCTGGATCGCCCCCGACGGACGCTTTTTCTGGTTCTGGACCCAGTCCAGCGACTGGTTCGACGGCATCGGAGGAGTCTGGTACTCCATTCTGGAGAATCCGGAAGCGGCGCCGTCGGATTTCCGCTTCACCCCGCCGGTGCGCATCGCCAACGGGATCATGATGAACAAACCGACCGTCCTCTCCGACGGCACCTGGGCGCTGCCCGTCAGCGTCTGGACCGGCGAACGCTACAAAAAACACGATTCGCTCGGCGTCGTGCAGGGCTGCTGCATGGTCGTTTCCAGAGACGGCGGAAAAAGTTTCCAGCTCCGCGGACGCATCGACCTCAGCCAAGTCGAAGGCGGTCCCTGCTTCGATGAACACTGCTTTGTGGAACATCTCGACTCCTCCATTGAATGCTACATCCGGGTCAACCGGGGCGTCGCGACCAGCATTTCCCGCGATGGAGGCGCCACCTGGAGCAAGCCGGAACTCTCCGACACAATTCTGGGACCGAACTCCCGAATGTACGCATTCCGCCTCCGCTCCGGACGGATCCTGATGATCAACAACGACACAACCAACCGTCCCCGGGAAGACAAGGACTGGCGCACTCGGGAACGCATGACCGCCTATCTCTCCGACGACGACGGAAAAACCTGGCCGCATACCCTTCTGCTCGATGAACGCAACGCGGTCTCCTATCCCGATGCCCAGCAGACCGCCGACGGCACCCTCTACATCATCTACGATCACGAGCGCACCAAAGGCGGCGACATTCTCATGGCGCGCATCACCGAAGCCGATATTCTGGCAGGAAAACTGCTTTCCCCGGGATCCCGGCTCCAAATTCCGATTGACCACACCCGAAGCGTTCCGGAAACACCGGAAAAATAACTTTTCCGCGGATCTTCGGACCGCTCTCCACGCCCCCGGAGCCGTTCTCCGGGGGCGTTTTTCACTCAAAAGACCTTCCGCACCCCCTTCCCCGGGACTTTTTTTCCCTTTCCGAAAGAAATTTCACTTGATTCTGTTTTCTGTTCCTGTATATTAGCCGGAATATGAAAAAAACCGGAAAAAATCAGGCAATCACAACACAAGGCAGAACTATGAGACACGATTGGGAAGATCAGAATCTCACGAACATCAACCGCCTGGAAGCAAGAACTCTTCTTGTTCCGTATCTGGACCGCGAGGACGCACTGGCGGGGGATCCGACGCAATCTCCGCTCTACAGGACTCTGAACGGAGTCTGGAAATTCGGATATTTCCCGAATCCGCAGTCTGTGACGGAGGGATTTCAGGAGGAGGAGGCGAATCTGAAGGACTGGGACGACATCGTGGTCCCCTCCAACTGGCAGATGGAAAGCTATGGTCATCCCCACTACACCAACGTGCAGTATCCCTTTCCGCTGAATCCGCCGTATGTGCCGAACGAAAACCCGACCGGATGCTATGTCCGGGATTTTGAAATTCCCGAAGAGTGGGACAATCGCCGGATCATCCTCACATTCCGGGGAGTGGATTCCTTCTTCTATGTCTGGATCAACGGATCGCTGGCGGGCATGAGCAAAGGAAGCCGCATCATTTCGGAATTCGACATTTCCGAGTACGTCGGAGTCGGGACGAACCGGATCGCCGTGGAAGTGATCCAGTGGTCCGACGCCAGCTATCTGGAGGATCAGGACATGTGGTGGCTGAGCGGCATTTTCCGCGAGGTCTCCCTGACGGCCCTTCCGCTGACAAGCATTTTCGATGTGTTCGCCCGTCCCACCCTCGACAAGGCCCTCGCCTCCGGACTGCTCGACGTGGAGGTCAAACTTCGCAACTTCTCCGTCAAAGCGGCAAAGGGAACGCTCGAAGCGGAACTGCTCGACGAGAATGCCGGAAACGTCAAGCTCTCCACCGGGGAAGCGGATCTGTTCGATGCGCCGATGGCGGCCGCCTTCCAGCTGAAACCGGATTCCCGGGGCTCGATTCTTCTCTCCGCCACGGTTCGGAATGTGCGCAAATGGAGCGCCGAAACCCCGAATCTCTATACGCTTCTGCTGACTCTCCGGGATGCGCGGGGCAATGTGCTTCAGATCGTCAAACTGAAAATCGGATTCCGGAAAATCGAGCTGAAAAAAGGCAATTTCCTCATCAACGGCAAGGCGGTGATGATCCGCGGAGTGAACCGCCACGAATTCCAGACGGAACTCGGACGGGCCGTCTCCAGCGACGCCATTCTGGAGGATATTCTCCTGATGAAGCGTCACAACATCAACGCGATCCGCACTTCACACTACACCAACGATCCGCGTTTCTACTCCATCTGCGATGAATACGGTCTCTACGTCCTTGCGGAAGCCGATTACGAAACACACGGATTCGGATACGGCAAGGAGAATCCCTCCCACCTTCCCGAATGGGAAAAGGCGATTGTGGAACGCGGCACCCGGATGGTGCAGTCGTTCAAAAATCACGCCTGCATCTTCTGCTGGTCCCTGGGCAACGAGGCCGCGTTCGGAAGAAACAACGAGAAAATGGCCGAGGAAATCCGGAAAATCGATTCCACGCGCATCATCCATTATGAACCGGATGCGGAGCTTAAAACCGCCGACGTCATCAGCCGCATGTATCCCGATCCGAAGGCGTGGGAGGAACATGTTGCCAAATTCAAAGGAAAACATCCCGCGCTCATGTGCGAATACGCCCATGCGATGGGCAATGGTCCCGGGGGACTCGAAACCTACTGGCAGACCTTCTACAACAATAAAAACATGCAGGGCGGATTCGTCTGGGAGTGGTGCGACCACGGCATCAAAACCTATACGGAAGACGGCATTCCCTTCTACGCCTACGGAGGCGATTTCGGAGAGACGCCCCATGACGGCAATTTCATCGCCGACGGACTCGTCTTCCCGGACAAAACTCCGACTCCGGGCCTGATCGAATATAAAAAAGTCATTGCGCCGGTCCGTCTTCAGGCGGGGAATCTGGCGAAAGGGGAAGTCAAGGTCACGAACTATTATGATTTTCTGACGCTGGAACACCTTGCACTTTCCTGGAATGTCACGGAAAACGGAAAGCCGGTGCAGTCGGGAATGCTCCCGCCGCTGAAGACGAAGCCGCAGGCGACGGAATCGGTCAAAATTCCGTTCACGCTTCCGACGGCTCCGAAACCGGGAGCGGAATATTTCCTCAATGTGACCTTCTCTCTCGGCAGCGCCACGATCTGGGCGGATGCCGGCCATGAAATCGCATGGGGACAGTTCGCCCTCCCGGTCCGGACCAAAGCCCGGACAATCCATATGCCGGACCGCCCCGTCAACGCGGATGAGGACGGTGAACTCATTCAGGTGGAAGCCAACGGCAGTCTCTACCAGTTCAGCAAAACCGACGGACTCCTCTGCGCCTGGGAAAAAGACGGCGTGCCCCTGATTATGGAGGGACCGAAACTCAATATCTGGCGCGCACCCACCGACAACGACGGCGGAAGAAACTGGGGATTCATGAAGGAATGGATGGATGCCGGATATCACTGGATGCAGCATCGTCTGGAGGACATCACGCTGATCACCGGACGGAAGGGAGGCGTGCGCGTCAAGGTTCTGGCGCGTCTGGCTCCGCCGGTGCATCGTCACGGGATTCTGTGCGAATATCTCTACACCTTCCAGCCGGACGGCTCGTTCCGTCTGGACTTCAGCGGAAAGTTCCAGAAGGGGGAAAAGGATCTCCCCTGTCTGCCGCGCCTCGGATTTGAAATGATGCTGCCGGAAACGATCAGCCGCGCCGCCTGGTTCGGACGCGGTCCCGGCGAGGCGTATGCCGATTCCAAAGAATCTCAGAAGGTCGGATACTACAAACTCTCCATCGACGATCTGGAAACCGTTTACACCCGTCCGCAGGAGAACGGAAACCGTCATGAGGTCCGCCGCGCCGCCTTTTACGATACGAAAATGTGCGGAATTCTCGTCGGGGGAACCCCTCTCTTCGACTTCGCCGCGCATCACTATACCCCGGCCATGCTGGCAAAGGCGAAACATCCCCATGAACTGGAGCAGATTGATGAGGTTGTGCTTCATCTCGACTGGAAAAACGCGCCGCTTGGCAGCAACTCCTGCGGACCGCAGCCGCCGGAAGAGCTCAGAATCCATCCGGAAGATTTCAAGTTCTCGCTCAACTTCAAGGGATTCGTCTCCGGAGAACTCGACGACAACACCTTTTTTACCATGATCTGACTTAACAGAAAGGCTTTGCGAATACCGATGATGAAACTGGAAAAGAAAATGATGCTCTGGAGCACCCCGAAAACGGCTCCGGACGGACCGGATCAGAACTTCCAACCCTACCTGGAACCCTATCTTCTTCCCGGAGACACCGTGCGCGGATGCGTCCTTGTCCTTCCCGGCGGCGGATACGGAGCCAGAGCGCCGCACGAGGGCGCGCCGATCGCGGAACGATTCAACCGCCTCGGATTCCATGCGTTTGTTCTTCAGTACCGGGTGGCGCCATGGCGCTATCCGGCGCCGCAGGAGGATGCCCTCAGAGCGATCAAGATCATCCGGACCCATGCAAAGGAATGGAACATCAAGCCGGACAAAATCGCCATTCTCGGATTTTCCGCCGGCGGACATCTCGCCTGCTCCACCGGCATTGTCTACAACGAGGTCAAAGCGGACAACGGCGATGAGTGCGATGCGGCCTCCGCCCGTCCCGATGCCGAAATTCTCTGCTATCCGGTCATCACGGGTGTGCCCGGAAAGGGACACATGGGCTCCTTCGAAAATCTGCTCGGGAAAGAGGTGCCGCGGGAAGAGTATCTGACCTATTCCTGGGAACGGCGCGTCCGCCCGGACACCCCGCCGGCCTTCCTCTGGCATACCGCGGAGGATACCGGAGTGCCGGTGGAAAACTCGCTGGAGTACGCTCTTGCCCTCCGACAGCAGAAAATCCCGTTTGCTGTTCACATTTTCCCCAATGGACCGCACGGAGTCGGTCTCGCGGACAACCGCCCCGGACTCGAAGATGTCACCGTCTGGCCTGAACTCGCCGGAACCTGGCTGAAAAAAATGGAGTTTTAACGGATGAAACCTCAGGAAAAAATCATGCTGTGGAGTGACGCCAAAAGGACTCCCGATGGCGCCGTTGGAGAATTTCAGCCCTTTCTGGAACCCTATCTCCTTCCCGGAGACAAGGTGCGCGGCTGCGTCATTGTCTGTCCCGGAGGCGGCTATACCATCCGCGCGCCCCATGAAGGAGCTCCCATTGCGGAAAAATTCAATGCCATGGGATTCCATGCGTTTGTCCTTCAGTACCGGGTGGCGCCGTACGTCTATCCCGCACCGCAGGAAGATGCGCTCCGGGCGATCAAACTGATCCGCACTCATGCGGAAGAATGGGGAATCAAAGCGAATAAAATCGCCATTCTCGGCTTCTCCGCCGGGGGACATCTCGCCTGCTCCGCCGGAGTGCTTTATGACGAGGTCCCGGCGAACAACGCGGATGAATGCGATGCGGCCTCCGCTCGTCCCGATGCGGAAATCCTCTGCTATGCGGTCATCTCGGCTGGAACGCCTTACGCCAATCTCGGTTCATTCCAGAACCTCTTCGGGACTCAGACGCCTTCCGACGCGGAACTGGAAATGGTCGCCTGTGAAAAACATGTCGACGCCGATACACCTCCGGCCTTCCTCTGGCATACCGCGGAGGATGCAACCGTTGCGGTGGAAAACTCGTTGAACTACGCCCTGGCTCTGCACCGGAATAAGATTCCCTTCGCCGTTCACATCTTCCCCGACGGTCCGCACGGAATCGGTCTCGCGGACAACCGTCCCGGACTCGAAGATGTCACCATCTGGCCCGATCTCGCCGGAACCTGGCTGAAAAAAATGGACTTCTAACACGGAGGATCCCATGACTCAATCGGTAAAATGGATCGACTTCAGAACCATCGGGCTGGAAGGTCAGGCCTGGCAGGATCAAACGTTCGAATCAAACTACGACCGAATCCCCGCGGCCGCAAAACAATCCATCCCCGACCTCGTCTGGAGAAATTCCCTTTCTCCAACGGGCATGAGCATCTCTTTCATCACGGATTCTCCAACCATTTTCATCCGAAGAAAATTCGAATCCACTCAGATGGAAGAACGAAATTTCAATAACTGCTCCTTCAGCGGCTTCGACCTCTACGCCGAACACAATGGGTCCCTCCGATGGGTCTGCACAACAAACCACAAATACGGCAATTCCGATGAGTATCCGCTCAACATGGACCCCATCCATGGACGATACACCTATCGACTCTATCTGCCATGCAGAAACAGACTTCTGAAAGCCGAACTCGGAATCGAAAACGGCGCTTTCTTCCAGCCCGTCCCCCCCAGACCCGAAAAAGACGCCATCGTCTATTACGGATCTTCCATCATCCACGGGGCCTACTCCTCTCACGCAGGACTCTGCACTCCCGCATGGCTCGGAAGAAAACTGAACCGTCCGACTTATAATCTCGGTTTCTCCGGCGCGGCAAGAATGGAACTCGAAGTCGCCGATCTGCTCGGAACCCTCAACCCCGCAGTCTTCGTCCTCGACCCCATGCCGAACATGGGCTTGAACGAAATCAAACTCCGCGCAAAAGATTTCCTGAAACAACTGCGAAAACTCAAACCCAAAACCCCGTTCCTCCTCGTCGAAGACGCCCCCAAAACAAACGGCTGGATCTTCCACGAAAAACTCGATGACAACCGGAAACGCTGGCACACCATGCGGAAAATCTGCAAGGAACTCTACAACGAAGGAGAAAATAATATCTATTATCTGAAAGGGAATTTCCTCTTCGGCTCCGACGGAGAAGCCAGCGTCGACAGCGTTCATCCCGGCGATCTCGGCTACCTGCGTATGACCGAACGCCTCTATCCCGTCCTGAAAAAAATCCTCGAACATTAACAATCTGTAAAATCATTGAACCGCCATCCTCTATCCTGTTCTTCTTCAGCAGGATAGAGGATGATTCCGCTCAAATCAGTCGAAAACCTGCTTAGCGCCTTTCTCCTGCTTTGCTTCCTGTTTCGGGTTCCTGCTTCGGGGGCTTTTTCGTTGGTGGCTGCTCGCCCCCAACACCCCTCGGCAGGACCATCGGCCCTGCACCCATCGCCGAAATTTGAAATTTCGGCTTCCCGTTTTTTCCGGCACTTGCCGGGCAAAGGGCAAACCGAATGGTTCGCCCTCTGCACTCCCTGCTCCTTTTTCCCCGATGCCATCATTTTTCGCCGACAAGGATAAAGGAAAACTCTGGCTGGCTATTTTCCTGCAACGTGGATACGCCGAAAAGGATGAGGGGGTCCAGGGGGAAAACCTTCGCTTGGCCCCCTGGTCGACAGGTGTCGAAACACTCACAGGAGCAAAAATTCAATTTTTGCGACGGGTGCAGGGCCTATGGTCCTGCCGAGGGGTGTTGGGGGCGAGCAGCCACCAACGAAAAAGCCCCCGAAGCAGAAACCCGAAACGAGAAACCACCGACAAAAAAAACACGAAATGGAGTTCAGCAGGTTGATTCCGAGTTCGCATCAGCGCCAGACGCCGGAGGATTCGATTCCGCGTTTCACATCCGGAATCCCGGCGCAGTCGCAGGGATCGCGGAGTTCGTCGATGAGACAGGTCCTGGAGCATCTTACGCATTCAAGACAGCGTTGATTCTATTTCAGTTTTCTTATGTTGAATTCCGTTTATTGCTGAAAAGGGAGAGCGAAAAAAATTTCCGTGCCTTCGCTGTTTGAATTCTTTGTCTGCTCCGCATGGAGGAGCCTATCGCCGGGCGATGCGGAAAATATAGATGGCCCCGAAGATCTGGTAAAGCGCCGGAGGAATCCAGACGATATACTGCGGGAACATCCATGGAGTGGATTTCAGGGAGTCGGACACCAGGACCGATCCGAAATAGAGTCCGGCGAGCAGCACGCTCATGAAGAGACCGATGGAGGTTTCCCGTCGGGAGGTCCGGATAGCCATGGGCAGTCCGAGCAGCAGAAAAGCCATCGGAGCCAGCGCCAGAGCCACTCGCTGATTGAGTTCCGTTTCGATCTCGCAGATCCGCTCGGTGGAGTTGCGCTTTCGTTCAATGATGGAGCGGGCGTAGAGTCCCTCATATCCCAGATGCTTGTCGCGAAGGGCAATGCGTTTCCGGTTGAACTCCTTTCCGTATTCCAGGGTGAATTTCATCTCTTTTCCGAAGGTTCTTCTGGGATGTTCGTCGTTGTTGTTCTCATAAGCGATGATTGTGGCGTTTTCCAGAATGATATCCATTTTCTGAGCGACCTTGTCGACGACGATTTTTCCGGAAGAAGCGGTCACATCCTGTTCGATCCGTTTGGCGTCCTTGCTGAGATTGTAGACCTGGATGCCTTTGATTTCCCCGGTTTCGGGGTTTTTCTGATCGATGTACATGCTGAGGTTGTCGAATTCGATCGGGATTCCGGGTTCGAAGAGGGCAAGGGGATGATCCACCGCCACGCTCTTCACCACGACCTGCGCCTTGCCGAGATAGCGCGGCCCCACATCCAGCTGGAGATAGAGACAAAGACAGGTCAGAGCAAACGTCAGCATGATGATCGGCGCCACGATCTGCAGGATGGAGACGCCGCATGCGCGCATGGCCGTGATTTCGTTATCCGCGGAAAGTCTTCCGAACACCAGCATGATGGAGACCAGAGCGGCCCAGGGAATTGTAAACGCGAGGGCAATCGGCAGCACATACATCATGAACAGCATGGCCGTGGAGATGTTCACTCCGTTGGAGATGTATTCAAAGACCTTCACGAGCCGCGCGCCGGTCATGCCGAATGTCAGAACGCCCATCGCCATGAGGAAGGTGAAAAGGAAGTTTTTGGCTACATAAAAATTCAAAGTTTTGAGCATCTTGCAATCCTGTAAAAAGGTTCTGGAATGATCCGGTCCTATAATTTAGCACGCATTCGCGGGTTTAAAAGTGAAAAAAACGAGAAAAAACGATGAATCTTCATCCGAAAATAAAAGTTGCTCTGGCAAATTTGAAAAAATGCGCTATGTTATATCTTCGGTATTTCCAATTTATGGTCATTAAAATATGGAGACGCACCATGAGAGTAGTAAACTTCAGTGCTGGGCCGGCAATGCTGCCGACGGTCGTAATGGAACGCGCGCAAGCGGAATTCTGTGACTACAAGGGATCGGGCTGCGGTGTGATGGAACACTCTCACAGAGGACCGCTGTTCGACGAGATCATTGCACGGGCCATCAGCAACGTCCGGGAAATTCTCGGCGTGTCCGATGACTATGATGTGGTCTTCATTCAGGGCGGCGCGAGCCTTCAGTTCGCCATGATCCCGATGAACTTCATGAAACCCGGCGGATATGCGGAATACGCGGACACCGGCACCTGGTCCTCCAAGGCCATGAAGGAGGCCAAACTTTTCGGAGATGTCAAAGTCATCGCCTCCAGCAAAGAGGACAAATACAGATACATCCCCGCTCTGGACACCTGGCAGCCTTCCACCGCGGAAGCCTCCTATCTGCACATCACGAGCAACAACACGATCTACGGAACGCAGTATCACGAGTTCCCGAAAGCGAATTCGCCGCTGATCGCCGACATGTCCAGCGACATCATGTCCCGCAAATTCGACATGAACCAGTTCGGAATGGTCTATGCCGGCGCACAGAAGAATCTCGGCCCCAGCGGACTTGCGCTGGTCATCATCCGCAAGGATCTGATCTCCAGAACCCCGGCGAACGTGCCGACCATGCTCCGGTATGAGACCTACACCGCCAACAACTCCCTGTACAACACACCGCCGACCTACGGCATCTACATGCTCGCCCTGGTGACCGACTGGGTCAAGGAAGTCGGCGGAATTGACGCCATTGAGAAGATCAACAACGCCAAGGCGGCCGCGCTTTACAGCGCCATCGACGCCTCCAACGGATACTACAACTGCCCGGTCCGTCCCGACAGCCGTTCCAGAATGAACGTGGTCTTCCGTCTTCCCAGCGAGGAACTCGAAGCGAAGTTCGTGAAGGAAGCGAAAGCCGCTGGAATGATCGGCCTGAAGGGTCACCGTTCCGTCGGCGGCATCCGCGCCAGCATCTACAACGCCGTCCCGATGGAAGGCGTCGAAAAGCTGGTCAACTTCATGAACGACTTCAAAAAAGCGAACGGCTGAGTCCGTCCGCACCGGATTCTGCCGGAGGATTTCCTGCTTCCGGCGGGATTCATTTGATTTTAGAAAAACACGGTGCATATTACCGCACATGCACCGTGTTTCTGTCTGGATACAAAACCCTGAATCACGGATTCAGGACCTCAGCTTCGGGAGGACGTCAACATGCTTCAGAAATATTCCGTGATGAACGGCCGGATTGTTCAGGGAACGGAAGGCTCCATTCAGATTGAAGTTTATATCATGCCGGACGAAGCGGAGCGGGCCAGGCTCATCAACGACTATGAGATGAATGAGCACACCATCGCCTCCTCCATCGACCCCGATGAAACTCCGCGAATCGAATTCGAGGACAATCATACCGCCATCATCGTCAAATATCCGAAGAACTATTCCGCGGACGACAATTTTCTCTTCCGCGTCAAATCCATGGGAATTTTCGTTTTTCAGGAAAAAGTCATCATCATTATCGACGAATATGTTCCCCTGTTCACCGGCAAGATCGCCAACAACGTCCATACGGTTCAGGACGTCATCATGAAAACCCTTCTGCTGACGATCCGCCACTTTGAGAGCCATCTGCGCGTCATCAACATGTGCAGTGACGAGCTGGAACACGCCATCGTCAACTCCCAGGACGGCAAGGAGCTCCTGAACATGTTCACGCTGGAAAAAGGACTGGTCTACTATGTGAACGCGCTCAATGGAAACCGCCGTGTGATCGAACGCATGCGGGCCGCCGCCATCAAACTCGGATTCACCGAGGAAAATATTGAACTTCTGGAGGACATCTCCATTGAAAACCGTCAGTTTCTGGATCAGGCGGAAGTCTATTCGCAGGTTCTCTCCGGCATGATGGACGCCAGAGCCTCGATCGTCAACAACAATTTGAATGTCATGATGAAAAACATGAACGCCGTGATGATCGCCATTGCGATTCCGACGTTCATCACCGGCATCGGGGGAATGTCGGAATTCACTGCCATGTTCGGCTCCGACTACCGGACCGTCTATCCCGTCATTGTGCTTGTGATGATTCTCATCGGGATCGTCACGTTCTGGATCACGAAGTTCCTGGCGAAGCGGACCTGAGGGAATCAGACCTCCCGGATTTCCCTGTATTCCTTCATCAGGAGTTCCAGAGCTTCGGCGTCGGTTTCCCATCGGGCCGACGCCTCTTCGATTTTCCGCTCCAGAAGACTGAGATTCTTCTGAAGGGCGGCGAAATCGGTGCCTTCCGAGGGTGCGGAAAGGCGGGCGATGATCTCCGACTTTTCCGCTTCCGCCTCCTCAATGGTCTTTTCCAGATCGGCGACGGAGCGTTCCAGACGTTTTTTATCTCTGGAGAGTTCGGCTCTTCTGGCGGCCCGCTCCTTGCGCCTCTCCTTCTGGGAGTCGGAGGAGACGGGCACGGAAGAGGTCGCGGACGCGCCCTGTTTCTCCTCCGTTTTCTGTGAAAGGAGCTGAATGCGCTCCCGATAATAGTCGTATGTGCCCGGATAGCGGGTCACATGGTGATCGCGGACCTCCAGAATGACGTTGGCGGCTCCGCGCAGGAATTCCACATCATGACTGACCATGCAGACCGTTCCCTGATAATCGTGGAGCGACTGCTGAAGCGCCTCTCTTGCGGCGATGTCCAGATGGGTGGTGGGTTCGTCCAGCACCAGGAAATTCGGGGGATTGACAAAAATTCGCGCGAAACAGAGACGGATTTTCTCTCCGCCGCTGAGAACCTTGCAGAGTTTTCCCGCATCGTCACCGGAAAAGCCGAACGCGCCGACGATCTCACGCACCCTCTGACCGGTGACATCCGGCGCCGCCGCCTGCTTCACCACATCGTAGACGCTCATTTCCGGCGGCAGCAGCTCCGCGAACTCCTGAGCCTGATATCCGACGATCACCTTGTGTCCCGGCACCCGGATTCCTTCGCTGGGCTCCAGTCGTCCGGCGAGGATCTTGAGCAGCGTGGTCTTTCCCGCTCCGTTGTATCCGATGATCCCGACCTTTTCGCCGCGTTCGATGCGCAGATTCACCTCGCTGAGAATGGTCTTTCCCGGTTCATAGGCGTGGGAGACCCCTTCCAGCCGGACGGTCTCGACTCCCGAATGCGGTGGCGGCGGAATGCGGATCGTCCCTTTGAAATGCAGATCGTCCGGCACATCCACATCCTCGATGCGGTCGAGCATCTTGATCCAGGACTGCACCTGCGACGCCTTCGTCGCCTTGGAACGGAAGCGATCGATGTTGCGTTCCAGCTGCTCCTTCCGCCGTTCGATGTTGGATGCGGCAGCCTCGGCATGGCGCCGTCTCTCCTCGCGTTCGCGGATGTAGTACTGATAATTGCCGGGATAGCGTGTGATTTTTCCGTTGTTCACCTCCAGCGTGACGTCGGTCAGAGAATTCAGGAGGAAACGGTCGTGAGAGATCAGCATCAGCGTGCCTTCGAAAAGCTTCAGCCGGCGCTGGAGCCATTCGACCGCCGGAATATCCAGATAGTTGGAAGGCTCGTCGAGCAGCAGAATATCGGGTTCACCGAGCAGTGTCCGCGCCATGCACGCGCGCATCTGCCACCCTCCGCTGAAGTCGCCCATCTGACGCTCCAGATCCTCTTCGCGGAACCCGAGTCCCGCAAGCGCGGCGGCGGCCCGGTGCCGGATCTCATATCCGCCGAGATGCTCAAAGGTCGTCTGGAGATGTCCGAGTTCCTTCAGAATCTCGTTCTGGGAACGGTCCGCGGTCCGCCCCTGCGCAAGCAGGGTCTCCAGTTCGCGCATCCGCTCCTGAAGTTTCGGCAGCTCCCCCGACGCCGCCGCGACATAGGAGATCAGCGGTTCCTCCGCCCGGAAGAAATCCAGCTGCTGATGCAGAAGTCCGATCCGCGCCTTCTGCGGAACCGTGATCTCCCCCTTGTCGGCGGAGAGTTCGCCGCAGATCATCGCAAACAGCGTGCTTTTGCCGGAACCGTTGGGCCCGACGACGCCGGCACGTTCGCCTTTTTCCACTCGAAACGAGGCGTCATTGAAAATGTCTCTTGCCCCGTAGCTCTTAAAAACGTTTTTAAAATCAATCATCTTTGTTTCCGAAAGTTTGCAGACGGAAACATTACTCCTTTTTTTCCGGAATTCAATTCCCGAATCCCCCTTCGGACAAAAAAAATCCCGCCCGAAGGCGGGATTCCGTTCCCGGAGGAAATGTTTTTCTTCTACTTTCTACTTCAGGAAAATCTCGATCACAGGCACTTCCGTATTCGGTTTGAGAACGGGAAGTTCGAATGTGACCGCCGCGTCGGGAGTCTCGCTGTTCAGATTGTTGTGCACTCCGGAGGAGGCATCCCGCATCTTGACTTCGCTTCCATCATGCAGGAACTGCGCATAGGCGATTTTCCCGGCAAGTCCGGCAAGATGAATGTGCTTGAACGGCCAGTTGAGAATATGCAGATACAGCGTCTTCTCCGCTTTGTTGTAGGTATAGCGGCAATCCGCGGGAGCGACGAGTCCTTCGGGCGCGGGACCGCAGTTGTAAATGGAGCGTCCGTTGTATTTCATCCAGTCGGCGTAGGCCTTCAGACAGTTGACGGCCCGATAGTCCAGATAACCGCGGCTGGTCGGCCCCACATTCATCAGAAGATTGCCGTTGCGGCTGACATGATTGATGAGCATGTCGATGCACTGCTTCGGCGACTTCCAGGTCTGCTCGTCGCGATGGTATCCCCAGGAACCGGAGAAGGTCTGACAGCCCTCCCAGACAAGGAGATTGCCCTTCTCATCCCGGAGCGGTTCGTCCGGAACGAACTGTTCCGGCGTATGAATGTCGCCCTCCCCGGGGAGATCCAGCCGGTTGTCGAGAATGATCTCCGGCTGAAGGGAACGGATCATTTTGACAAGCGCTTCGGATTCCCAGTCGTTGTGATCCTTGCCGGAGCCGTCCTCGCGCGGATAGGAGAAGTCGAACCAGAGGATGTCGACTTTTCCGTAGTTGGTCAGCAGTTCCGTGACCTGATTGCGCATATATTCGGCATAGCGCTTCATGCTGCGGCCCTTGTTGAGCTCCTCGCGGTTCGGCGCCTCGCGAAGAGGATGGATGCAGTCGATGGTGAAATCCGGATGGTGCCAGTCGATCAGCGAGTAGTAGAAGCCGACCCGCAGTCCCTCCGCGCGGAAGGCGTCGACCACTTCCCGCAGAAGATCACGGCCGCATTTCGTGTTGGTGACTTTGTAATCGGTATATTTCGAATCCCACATGCAGAAGCCCTCGTGGTGCTTCGTGGTGATGACGAAATATTTCATTCCGGCTTCCCGCGCCGCTTTCGCCCACTCCTTCGGATTGAAAAGATCGGGATTGAAATGATCGAAATATTTCTGATAATCCTCGTTGGAAATCAGTTCGCGGTTCCGGACCCATTCGTGCCGAGCCGGCATGGAGTAGAGTCCCCAGTGAATGAACATGCCGAAACGGTCCTTGACGAACCATTCCGTATTTCCGCTTCCGTACTTGCCCATAAAAAATCCTTTTTTTTGTGTGATTGCCGGCGGTCAGACCCCTTCTGCGCCGCTGTCTGATATAATTATAAGACAAATTATGAAGATTGTCAATCCGAAAAATATGAAGAAATGGTGTTTATCTATGAAGAAAATCACCGCTGTTCCCGTTTCGTTCCGGAGCGGCGAAGCGCCCGGAACGCATTTGAAAAGGAATCATGGAGTTCCCTCCGGTTTTCCCGTGACTTACTTCCCGATGCAGAAGCGCGAGAAGATCTCTTCGAGCACGTCCACCGAGGCGGTCTCCCCCGTGATGGATGCAATCTGTTCGATTGCGTGACGGAGATTCGCCGCGGCCAGTTCATAGGATTCCCGCCGGATCTCGCAGACGGTTCGTTCCAGGGAGTCGAGAGCCTCCTCCAGAAGGAGCGCGTGCCGGGCGGAGACGGCGCATTCCGGTTCGGTTCTGTCGTTGTTTTTCCAGACGGCCTGCTCAAAGAGATCGAGCAGCTTGTCGATCCCCTCCCCTGTTCTGGCGGAAACGGCCGCGGAAGGTCTTCCCGTGTCCGGGATGACAAACGGCCCCGGCAGAAGATCGGTTTTGTTCCAGACCACGATGGTTTCGGCGTTCTGCGGGACCGTCTCGCGCATCCGCCGGAGATCGTCGTCGGAGGTGGCGGAGGCGTCGAAGAGCCAGAAGACGATTTCGGCGCCGGCCAGCGTCGTGCGGCTCCGTTTGATTCCCAGGTTCTCGATGACATCATCGGTCTGTTCCCGGATCCCCGCGGTGTCGGTGAGGTCGACCGTCACGCCGCGAAGGGACGCGGTTTCCCGCAGAGTGTCGCGCGTGGTTCCCGGGATCTGGGAGACGATGGCGCGATCATAGCCGAGAAGCGCGTTCAGGAGGCTGGATTTTCCGACATTCGGCGCTCCGGCGATCACGAGTTTCACTCCGTTGCGGAACACCGCCCCCGTCTCCCGGGAGGCGAGCAGTCCGCGCAGATCGGAGTCGATCTCCGAGAACTGCCGGAGAAGCGATTCCCGGGGTTCCCAGTCGAGATTTTCCTCGGGAAAGTCGAGTCTGGATTCGATTTCGGCAAGCAAATGCCGGAGCTGTCCGGAACAGGCGCGGATCCGGTTTCCCAGCGAACCGGAAAGCTGACGCTCGGCGATCCGGAGCGCGGATTCGGACCGGGCGGAAATCAGATCCGCAACGGCCTCGGCCTGCGTGAGATCCATTTTTCCGTTGAGGAAGGCGCGCCGGGTGAATTCGCCAGGTTCGGCGAGTCTGGCCCCGGCATGGAGGACCTGTTCGAGCATCCGTTTCGGCGCGAACTCGCCGCCGTGACACTGGATCTCGACGACATCCTCTCCGGTATAGCTTGCGGGTCCCGGCATGTAGACGGCCATGCAGGATTCCCCGCGGGATCCGTCTTCGCAGACGGCATGTCCAAACGTGAGTCTGCGCGGATGCCCGGCGCTGAGAGGCTGCCGGGAGCTCCAGACGCGGGAAGCTGCCGCAAGAGCTCCGGCTCCGGAAATGCGGATGATTGCCAGCGCGCCCCCCGGAGCGGTGCAAAGGGCGGCAATCGTGTCGTTCTTTCTCATATTTTTTCCAATTCGGCTTGATTTACAATCCATTCGATAGTATATATTACAGTGAAACTTTAATTTTGTCAAAAGAGATGGAGCAATAATTTATGCCGGTAACGAAAAAAAATATCACGGAGGTGTCTTCCGCGGTTCGTTCGGCCTACCAGAAGGCGCAGGACGTGCTCGCAAAAAACAGCCTGGATTACGGAATTGAACTTCTGAAGGGAATCGTGAAAAAGGAACCCGGATTCCTGGATGCGCGCGTCATGCTGCGGAAAGCGGAAAAAACAAAATACGCCCACATGAGCGCGCTCGCAAAAGGTCTTGCCGCGATCCAGTGTCTCGGCCCCATCATGAAGGGGCGCGCCTTTGTGGCGAAGAAGCCGCTGGTGGCCCTCGGATGCGCGGAGGATGCGCTGGCCATCAACGTGGCGGCGACTCCGGCATATAAACTGCTTGCGGATGCGGCCAAGGTCTGTGAAGCGCCCTTCATCGCGGTGGAAGCCTACGAGGCGCTGGTCGACAAGGATCCGAAGAACGAGGCCAATCTGAAAACCCTTGCCGAACTCTACGAGGAGGACGGTCAGGGATTGAAGGTGCTGCACATCCGGCAGATCATTGCCAGCAAATATCCCGACAGTCTGGAAGCGCAGGCGGCCCTCCGCGCTGCGGCCGCGCTCGCGACCATGGAACAGGGCAAGTGGAACGAGGAGGGAAGCTCCGTGGCAAAGTCCGCAGCGGCGAAGAAGGACGACAAGGAGGTCCGCGACGACCGCATCATCCGCGCCGAAGAGGATGTCAGAAACATGATCCACGTCTACGAAAAATCCGTTGCGGAAGGCGACGAATCCATCGACCTCCGGCGCAAACTTGCCGAACTTTATCAGCGCGACGGCCGCTTCCAGGATGCCATCGACACCTACAACTGGCTGGTCAAAAAGATCGGAACCCTCGACCCGACCATCGACAAGGCCATCGAAGAGTGCCATGTTGAAATCGCCAATGCCAAAATCAAGGAACTCACCGATGCAAACGCTCCGCAGGAGGAGATCGACAAGGTCAAACACGAAATCAACCAATATCGTCTGGATCGCGCCGAGGACCGCGTGAGACTCTACCCGAACGACACGTCGATCCGCTTCGACCTTGCCTCCATCTACTGGGAGTTCCACATGATCGACAAGGCGCTGGAACAGTTCCAGCTGGCGCAGCGGAATCCGCAGAAACGTCTGCTTGCGATCGTCTACCTCGGCCGCTGCTTCGCGGAAAAGAAGCAGTACGACATGGCGGTGGAGCAGTTCGACAAGGCCATTTCCGAAATGCCGGTCATGGACAAGGACAAGATGAACGCCATCTACTTCCTCGGAGTCACCTGCGAAGCCATGGGCAACGACAAGCGGGCCATGGACTGCTTCAAGCAGATCTACTCCACCAACGTCAACTATCGCGATGTGGCGAAACGGATGGACGCCTATTACGCAAGGCTCAACGCAAAACGCGAAGCCGAAAAAGCCGCGGGGAAAACCGCCTGACCCTTCTCAGGGCACGCGGAACCGCCGGCCCGGAGGAATCAACCGATTCCGCCGGGCCTTTCTTCTGGCTGAATCGGGAGAAAAATCCGGATCGGCGCGCCGGGCGTCATCCGGGAGGGAGAAAGGAAGGCGGATGCGGTCAAAATAATTCCGTGATCCGCTATCCGTCGGCTTGATTTCTCGATTTTGTGTGTGATATTACAGGATGACAACCAGAGAACAGGCGATGGAGAGCGGGAATGTCTAAAATTTCTTACGTTTCAGGGAATCTTCACAGGATCAGCGATCAGCTGTCGGAAGCCTCCGCGAAAAAAACATCGGTTCCCGGCGAGGAGGCGGAAGTTCCCGTTCCGGAGTCCGCGGAGAAGGTCCCGCCGGCTCCGCCGCAGGAGGAGGTCCGCCCGGATTATGCCAAACTCCATCAGCACCTGAAACCCCGGCACGAGGAGCTGATCCGGCTGAAACGCGACATTCATGCGCGCATTACCAGAAACCGGGCGCTCTATCTGGCGGAATCCGAAACCCTGCACCTGCGCAAAACGCAGCTGGACGGAGCGGTTGCGGGACTCGATGCCATCCGGGAAAAACTCGATGCGCGGGAAATCCCCGATTTCGCCGATCCGGAATTCAAGACAAAACTCGCCGATGCGCTGCGCGCCTTCGAAAACGCCCGGCTGGAAGAGATTCGAATCGGAGCGAAAATGGAAGGGTCCCGTTCCGCGGCACGGGAAGACGGGGGAAATCGCGGAAATGCCCCGGGCCTTCCGCTGGCGTCCCTGACGGGCTGGGAACTGTTCAAAAAAGGATTCGCATTTTTCCTGCCGCTGATTCTGGCGCTTCTGTTTTCCGCACTGCTTCTTGCGGCGGCATTCTTCGCCGCATGGAAAATCGCTTTCTGACGGGTCGGCATGAAGAAGGAGCAGTATCCCCATATTCCGGTCGACTACCTGAACGAGGGCAGAGAGCGGCGTCAGCTTACGAACTTTCTGCGAACGGGAAATTTCCGGAAGATCAGCGGGGAGAACATTCTGGGGGAACGGGTCCGCCGGCGCAGACGCATTCTTTATGTTCTGGTGATTCTTCTGCTTCTGACCGGGGGATGTTTCGCTTTCTTTTAACCGAATCACCGATCCCCGCGAAGCGTGGTATTCTCGGGGAGACGGAGCAAAATCAGGAAAGGCTTCATGCGACTGTTTGAATCCGGCGACCGAATTGTGTTTCTCAGCACCCCCTTTTTCCGGGAGGACACTTTTGCGCGCTTGCTCCGGAATTTTTATTTTACCCGCTTTCCCGGGATCCGCCTGGAGACCTTCCAGAGCGTTCTTCCGCCCGGGAACGCGGAGCTAATGCAGACTCTGCTGAAGAAGGAGGTCATTGCCGGGGAGGTGACCGGAGCGGTTCTTCATTTCGATATTCGCGATTTTGCGCCGGATCCACACATGCTCTTTGCCCCCGGAGAGGCCGGACACGCTCAGCGGATCCAGGCGATGACACGCTATCACGATACGGTGGAAGACGCGGTGAAACGTCTGGCGGAGGCGGGAATTCCGGCACTGCTCCTCTCTCCGCTTCCGCCGGGGCGGAGCCGCCTCCGGTCCGGCGGACAAGCGGAGGGGGATGCGGACGATCTCGCCGACCGCTGTGTCGAAATCAGCGCCCGTCTTGCGGAATGCCACGGCATGGAATTTCTCGACGTTCTTGCGCCGATGCGGAAGCTCGCTGCCGCAATGCGCGAAAACACGGATGAGAGGCGGAAAGACGATCTGCGGAAAACGCCACCCGCTCCGGATGACGCCCCTCCGGATTTGCCGTCATACGCGGTCATGACCAGTCTGTTTCTGGAGGCGCAGAAGGCGCCGCGGCGGATCTTCAGCGCGGAACTCGGATTCTCCTGCGTGGAGGAGAACTGTTCCGTATCGGAAATCCGGATGGAGGAGTCCGGTCCCTCGTTTCATCTGACACTGTTTGCCCTGCCCTATCCGCCGTTCGAGGAGCGGGCGAAGGCGGACAGACGAATCGCCTTCTCCGAAAAATGGAACCATATGCGTCTTGCCGTCCGCGGGATTTCCCGGGGCGTTTACACTCTGTTCGTGAACGGGGCCTGTTTTCAGGAGTTTTCCTCCGAAGAGCTGGAACAGGGGATCCGGCTGGATCTGAAATCGCCGCGCTCGGAAAGAATCGGGGAGCTGAACCGGATGTATGAAGATCTTCAAATTCAACTCCGCGGGCTTTCCCCGTGGAACCTCCGCGCAGCGGAAAAGGAGAGCCCGGACAAAACAGCCGCACGGGAGGAGTCCGGTTTTCAAACCGGGAATGGGGAGGAGGAGCTCCGGACGCGCCTCCGCATTCTCTCCGAAGAACTCCGGATCCCGTTCCGTCCGGACACCTGCAAACTGGAACTCAAACGAATCGGATGTCCATGAAACTGATTACGCCCTCCCCCAGCTATCGGCAGGAATATCTGGACGCCTGCCGCGAAACCTGGGGCCATGTCCACTCGACCTACATTCTCCACGATCCGTCCCAATACGATCTCTGGGGAAAGACCCTCTTTCAGCAGTTTGAGAACGAGCGCCGCGGAATCGGTCTGCCGGAAGGCTTTGTGCCATCGAGCACCTTCTGGCTGATCGAAAACGACCGCTTTCTCGGCAGCGGCAACATCCGTCATGTCCTGACGCCGGCCCTCCGGGAGTACGGCGGACAGATCGGCGATTTCATCCGCCTTTCCGAACGGGGAAAAGGATACGGAAGCGCACTGCTCCGTCTTCTCCTGTCCAAAGCGCTGGAGATGGGAATCCGCGAAACGCTGATCACCTGCGAGGCGGACAACGAACGCTCCCGCCGTCACATTGAATCGCTCCGCGAGCGGATCATCGCCGTGGAACGCGCCCTGGCCGATGTCGAAGGCCGCCGCAAGGAGGTGCTGCGCTATCACGTCCGCTGCTACGCTACGGCAGACGAGTCGAATCCGAAAACACGATGACACGGCAGACGCGCCCTCCCGCTCTCCGCGATCTTCCCTCGCTTTTCCGCCTTGCGCATCCGACCTTCCGGACTCTTCTCCTCCGGAAGTTTCTCAGGAGGCGTAGCAGTAGAGACAGCCATGGCGGCAGGTGTGATACGTTCCGATGTCACGGGATTGCACGCAGCAGCATTCCTTCCGCTGATTCCGATCCCGCCGGAAGGTCAAATGACGCCCTGTGATGCGCCGGATCAGTTCTCCGTCAATGCAGGCCGACGGTTCAATGCCCAGCGGCCGCAGATCCAGCTTCTCGGCACAGGCGCGAAGGCGCAATCCCAGAGACGCTGCCGTCTCCTGCAGCGCCCCCGCGATCTCGCGTTTCACCGGATCCTCCGGGTCCGAAAACCCCGCACGGGCCAGCGCCGCGGCAGCTTTCCGGTAAAAGTCCGCAAAACTGATGACGCACTGCTCCGTATGCCCCGCGAGACGCTCCGCCAGACGACGGAATTGGAGGGCATGATACCGCACATCAAACGAATCGGAAAACAAAATCGGATCGTATCGCCAGATCACCTTTTCCCGCCCGATGCGTTCCGATAAATGGATGAAATCCGAAACCAGCTGTTTCCGATCCGGCACTCCCGGTTCCACATCGCGTCCATACGGCGTGAGAGTGAACTGGAAATAATAGCGGTATCCAAGACGATCCAGCTCCGGAAGGAACGGAAAAAGCGGAGCCGGATTCTTGCTCCAGAAGACAATGCAGTCGATCTGTTCCGGCGTCAGCGGAATCCGGGAAACCTGTCCCGGACGGAAGGGGTTCCGGACCTCCGCATATCCGTTCCGAATGCATTTCATAAACCATTCCGGGAAAAACGCGGGCAGATCGGTTCTCCGGCTGGCGCTGAGAATCATGCGAACGCCTCCAGAATCTTCCGCATCTTCTCCACCGGCGGAAAGTCGCGGAACAGAAAAATGCGCGACCCGAAAAGAGGATGCGACTCGATCCGTTCCGCCAGAGTCGGATTGGAACTCAGGATCCGGCGCTCGATTCCCAGCACCAGCGACAGATCCGGATGTTTCTCCAGAAACGCCAGCCGCTCCGGAATCTGCCGGGAGTGCCATTTGTGAAACAGCTCCAGATACACCTTTTTCTCTCCATGCGTAAACGTAATGTCCGGAAACACAAACGACTGCCGGGGCCCGGCTTTCAGAAAAGGACTGTCGGAGGAGAGCGTCCACTCGGGCACCCGTTCGGCGAAAAGACGCGCAAACATCCGAACCTCCTCCGGAATATAGATTCCAAGCCGTCCGAACCGGTATGTCAGTCCGGAGGAATCATCCAGGGACAATTTCAGCTCTTTCCCGTTCAGCTTCAGGGCGCAGGCGAACTTCCAGCGGGACAGCTGAAACAGCGCCGGCAGAAACGAGGCCAGCTGAAGACCGTATTTCGCGCCGCCGTCCAGGATGGAAGCGGGCCCGTCGATTTTCATCCGGACCGCCGAGGGCGTCCCCTCCTCCCATTTCGAACTGCTCGACACCTCCGCCAGCAGCCGGAAAAATTTCAGATATTTGAAGAAACGGCGCATCCGCGCTCCGTCATGCTCCTCGATGGTCAGTTCCAAACTCTCCGCATACAGCACCAGCGACTGTACCAGCACCACATTGTATTTTTCCAGCAGAAGAGCCGGTGTCATTTTCGGAACCTCGGCAAGACGTTCGTAATCCGGCAGATCCGCATAGATGTTGTCGCTCAGCGGAAGCACCGTCTCTCCCGCTCCGGCGAACACCCGGGTGCGGAAATCGGAAAAGGTCTCTTCTTCGGAGATACTCAAAATCAGGCGCGAAGAGCAGGAAAACAGCGTTCGGCGCATCGCCGCCCAGTCGCAGGAGGTGTCGCCGGAGAAGACACACATGTCGTCATAGAGTTTCCAGAGACCGCGCGCGAGTTTCAGATCCCGCTGCGAATTGATCCGCGGCTCCAGCGTCTCCAGAATCTCCGAACGGGGCGTCCCCTGAAAATCCTGATACGTTCTCACAACAGCGGCCGCAAAGGCAAGCAGTCCGCGATCGGCCGGATCAATGAACTGCGGCTTCACCCGTCCGGAAACCGTATGAAAACGCAGCAGCTCTTTTGTCAGCATGAGAGTCCCTCCTCCGAATGGCGTCCGGCGTACGCCCGATGCTTCCGGCGACGCTCGCTGACGCCGATCTCGGACGTGCCCTCGCTGACCAGTTCATACAGAACCGCCTGCTTCCCCTCCGAAGCCCGCAGAATGCGTCCGAGCCGCTGGACATGCTCCCGGGAACTTCCGCTTCCGGAAACCACAATTCCCACCGAGGCCTCCGGCACATCCACCCCCTCGTTCAGCACCTTGCTCGTGACCAGCACCCGATATTCGCCGGAACGGAAACGATCCAGGAACTCCCGCCGCTCCCCGACCTTCGTCTTGTGCGTAATCACCGGAAAACAGAAGTGATTCCCTATGGCATACGCGGCATCGTTGTCCGCCGTGAACAAAATCGTCCGTTCGCCGCGATGACGGATTAGAATCCGCCAGATCATCTCCAGTTTTCCCCTGCCGCAGCGCGCAATGGCCCGCTGTTTCAGATAGGCATTCATGGCGGCGCGTCCCCCGGGCCGGCGCGCCGCAAGCATGATGAACTGACTCCATGCGTCGCGCTCCTTGAAGTTGATTCCATGCGCCCGGATAAAATCGGTATAGATCCTGCGCGAAGCGGTGTACTCCTCCAGCTCCTCCGCCGAGAGTTCCACGGCAACCCGACGGGTCTCGTAAGGAGCAAGAACACGCCCCTCCAGTTCGTCGATGAAAATTTCGCAGACCTTCGGACCGATCAGGTCGTTGAGAACGGCTTCCCCGCCATCCTCCCGTTCCGGCGTCGCGGTCAGCCCCAGACGATAGGGCGCAATCGCCATCGACGCGGCAAGACGATTCACCGGCCCCGGCAGATGGTGACACTCATCGAATACCACCATTCCAAATTTCGCCCCGATGAATTCCATGAAAATCACGGCGGAATCGTAGGTGCTGACCGTCACATCCCGAATCTCCCGGGCTCCGCCGCCGAGCATCCCGATCTCGATTCCCAGAAATTTCCGCAGGGAGGACGCCCACTGCTGAACCAGATCAATGGTCGGAGCAATCACCAGCGCGGATCTCCCCGCCGACAGAATCGCCAGCACGGCAAGGTAGCTTTTGCCCGATCCGGTCGGCATCACCACCATCCCCCGTCCGTGCGCTTTCTTCCAGGCGGCCAGTGCCCGGCTCTGATGCGCCATCGGACGAAATCCGTTCCGGAGCGTCAGGTTCAATTCGGAATACGCCCGGGCATGATCCTGCACCTCCCATCCGGCGGCATGCAGAACGCGCCGCAGCGGCGCATAGTCGCAGGCACGGGCGCGCCACAGCGACACGCGATCATCAAAACGCAGAAATGCAAGCGCCTCCGCCGGCGGCGGAACACCGCTGAAATCAAGAAGAAGCGTTCCCGCGTCGAATTCAATGGTCACAGACGACACCGCCGGACACCTCCTTCCCGTTTCCTCTCTTACGCCTTGCGGGACTCCTCCATGGTTCCCGGATTCTGCGAAATCGCAGTTCTTCCGCTGCGCGCCATCTCGATGATGCCGTATTCGGAAATCAGGGAAATGAAGTTCTCCACCTTCCGCGAGGAGCCCGAAAGCTCCAATGCAATCTCGTCCTTCAGGACCAGCGGGATCCGCGCGCCGAAGATTTCCACCAGATTCAGAATATCCGACCGGTTCTCCCTAGTCGCGCGAACCTTCACCAGCACAAGTTCCCGTTCCACGAAATGATCGTTGTCAAGATCGACCACCGCTTCCACGTCGATGAGTTTCGTCAGCTGCTTTTCGATCTGTTCCAGCACGGCGTCGTCCCCGGTCGTGACGATCGTCATGCGGGAAAGCGCCGGATTATGCGTCCGGTTGACCGTCAGGGATTCAATATTGTAGCCGCGTCCGCTGAAAAGTCCCGCGATTCTCGCAAGTGCGCCGAACTTATTGGCAACCAGAACGGATATTGTGTGTTGTTCTTCCATTGTAAATCTCCTGTTGAAGTTTCTCTGTACAATAGCCCGGAATACGGAAAAATTCAATGGCGGGGCGGAAGATCTTTCAGAACCTCCCAGACAAATTCCGGCGTCAGACTCCGGAAACACTCCCGGGTCCCTTTCGGACAGACGCGCCGGAAGCAGGGCGAGCACTCCTGCTTGTCGAACACGATCCGCCACCGTCCGGAGAGCGGCGAGGTCGCAATCGGATCCGTGGACCCGAACGGAGCCACACCGGGAACGCCGAGCAGCGCCGCAAGATGCATCACACCGCTGTCATTCGCCACACACATCGCGGAATGCTTCAGGATCAGCATCAGCTCCTCCAGCGAGGTTCTCCCCGATCCGTTCCAGACACGATCCGACGGCAGTCCCGCCAGAATCTCCTCCGCAATCGGCCGTTCGCCTTTCGACCCCAGCGCCACCACGAATCCATCCTTTTCACGAATCCACCTTTCCGCAACAGAGCGGAACGACGGAGCCGGCCAGCGCTTTGCCGCCCCGTACGCGGCTCCTCCCGCAACGGCCAGCAGACGCTCCTTCCCGAGCAGATCCGCCAGTTCCGGTGCCATCTCCTCCCGTCCGGTCAGATCCCGCATCTCCGGCAGCACTCCATCCCAGGGCGCGGCGCCCAGCGCCTCCGCAATCGCCATGTATTTCGCCGCCTGATGCGGCCGGTTCAGCTCCGCGGTCCTCCGTTTCGGGAACGCATACGACCGCTTCAAAAGCCAGCCCCGATTCCGCGCCTGCGCCCCGAACAGCATCGGTACGCGCGCCAGCTTCAGACTCAGCGCATCCCGGAATGAGTTGTTGAACAGCACCCCGACTCCCGGCAGAAGACGCTTCACCGCCTGACGCTCCTCCGACGACAGAAACGCATGCGGATTCGAAACCGGAATCACCCGGTCCACACAGGCCATCGCCCGGAAAAGCGGCGCAATCCCACGCGGACACACCACAAACAGACCGCAGAACTCCGGCAGAAGCGATTTCAGCTGAAGAAGCGCCGGCAGTGACATGACCGCATCCCCAAGCCAGTTCGGAGAACGCACCACGATTCCGTCGCGCCACTTCTCCGCTCCGATCCGGAACGGCTCGAAGCGGAGCACTTCCCCCACCTCCGGAATCATCACACAACGATTGCCGCTCATAAAATCCTGTTTCTCCGATGGAACATATTTTCTTCTCCCGTGTCTATCCTCAAGGAACTGAAAAAGGAGGTGCCAAATGACGAAAAAGCCCAACCCCAGAAACAGACTCATCATCTCCAGGAAGAGGAAAGCCGACTTTTTCAATGGATTGGAACTCTATATGAACGAGTACAAAAGGAAATTCCTCTCGACGCCGGAATCGAAACGATCCTCCGCCGCCGTCACAAGAGCATCCTGAGCAGAAAAAAAAGTCCTCGCCGCAACGGAGAGGACTTTTTTCCTTTTCCCGTTTCTTATTCTTCGCCCTTCGAAAGGGCCGCAATCACTTTCTTCTTGTTCTTCATCACTTCGAAGATCTCGTTGACGACCGCCGGATCCTTCAGTTTGGCGGAAACGCTTCCCAGCAGCCGGATGTAGGCATCCTGATCCCGCTCGTCCGCGGCGATGAACACAATCAGACGGATCGGCTCATTGTCAAGACTCTTGTAATCCGAGATCGGATTCTTGCAGATTCCGACGATCACCAGCGGCACAGGGAACCCGGGAACACGGATATGGGGCAACGCAAGTCCGCGCCCGACTCCGGTCGTCATCATCTTCTCCCGTTTCCAGATCAGCTCTCTGAGCTGGGATTCATCCAGAGTGCATCTGGTGGTTGCCAGCGCTATGATTTCTTCAAGTACAGCCTTTTTTGTAGTGCCTTCAAGAACCAGGATACAATTTGTGTCTAGATACTTCAGAAATTCCGCTTTCATTTTTTCAACCTTTCTTTCGCGTTTGATCTGGATTCCCCTGAGTAAGGAAAAGTAGCATTTTTTTTCTCTTTTTCAAATGACTCCATTGCAATATTTTTCGAAAACAGAACAATTTTTTCCGTTTTCCAACTTGAAAATTCCGGAAAGCGAATTACATTAAGACTCCATTGAAGATGCCAGTCTAGCTCAGTTGGTAGAGCAGCTCATTCGTAATGAGCAGGTCATCGGTTCAAGTCCGATGACTGGCTCCATTTTTTTGTTCCCGTCTTTATTTTATTTCCTGCTTGTTTTCGTCTTTTGATTTCCGGCAGAACAACGCCTTGGACAGTCCGAGAGCAGGGAATCAGGGTTTCTCCGATAAGGAAAAGAAAATTGAAAGCGCCGCCTTGCCCGCGCAGCGAGTCCCCGCAGCACTTCCGCAGCGAGTCCCCGACAGGAACAAAGGATCACCGCCTCCAGAACGAGGGCAGAAGCACCACCAGAAGCGTGTAGAGTTCCAGACGTCCGATCACCATCGCAAAGGAAAGCAGATATTTCGCCGACGCACTCATCCAGCCGAACGTCACCGCGGGCCCCACCTGATCCAGCCCCGGACCGATGTTGCTGATGCAGGTGATCGAAGCGCTCAGCGCCGTCGTCACCTCCATTTCACACAACAACGGCAGCAGCAGCGCCACCGCGAAAAAGATCCCCATGTACAGAAACACAAAGGCCAGCGTCTTGTTGATCGTCGCCTCGGGAAGCCGTTCCCCGTTCAGCCGGACGTCGGGAATCGAACGGGGGAAAATACAGCGCCGGATCTCCGAAACCGCATGCTTTCCCAGCAGAAGCGCCCGCACACATTTGATTCCTCCCGCCGTCGATCCCGCACACCCTCCGATAAACATCAGAAAGAACAGAATCATAACAATTCCAGCCGGCCATGTGTTGTAATCCGCCGTGGAAAAGCCCGTCGACGTCACGATCGACACCACCTGAAACGCCGCATAGCGCAGCGACACCAGAAACGTGTTCGGTTCCGCCGTCCCCGTCATCGAAATGATCTCGTGGAACTCCGACCAGAGAAGCAGGGTCGAAAGGCCCACCGCCGCCAAAACCAGGATCAGAAAGAATTTGAACTCCTCGTCCTGAAAGAAGATCAGCCACCGTTTGCCGGTCACCGCCTTGATCGACAGCGCAAAGTTGCAGGCCGAAAGAAACATGAAAACCACAATCACCCATTGAATGAAGGGATTCGAATAATAGGCGATGCTCGCATTCTTCGTGGAGAATCCCCCCGTTGCAATCGTGCAGAATGAGTGGCAGACCGCGTCAAAAAGCGTCATTCCCCCCAGAAACAGCAGCACGGTTTCCAGCACGGTCAGCGCCAGAAACACCAGCCAGAGAATCTTGGCCGAACTGGCGATGCGCGGCGTCAGTTGATCGGAATTGGTTTTGAGTCCCGGCACCTCCGCATTGTAGAGCTGTGTCGTCCCCCCGACTCCCAGAAACGGCAGAATCACCAGCGCAAACACCACAATGCCCATGCCGCCCAGCCAGACAATCAGACTTCGCCAGAACAACAGACAGTACGGCAGACTCTCCACCCCCTTTGCCAGACGGCCCCCGTTCCGCAGCACCAGCTCCGAGTCAATCACCGACGCCCCCGTCGTGGTAAAGCCGGACGCGGTTTCAAAAATGGCGTCCGCCACCTTCAGATCACTGATCAGCATGAACGGCAGCGCTCCGAAGATCAGCGCCGCCAGCCAGCCGAACGCAACCGTGGCAAATCCCTCCCGCACGCCGGACCGGAGTCGCTTTCCATGCACCCCCCGGGAAAAAAACGCTCCCACGATTCCCAGAAGCGTCGTCACGAATCCGCAGAACGCCATCTGCCACACGAACCGGTCCGGATCGTTCATCAGAATCCCCACCGGAACGCAGACAAACATCGAAAATCCCAGAAAGGTCACCAGAATGGATACCAGATGCACTACCGTTCGCAGATTCATACGTTCTCTCAGTCGGGAAACAAAGGTTCGAGGTCTTTCTTGCTCTCGGGCGTGACGATGGTCACCACCGTATCCTCCGGTTCCAGCACGGTCGTGCCGGAGGCGGTCAGCACATCGAATCCGCGGAAAATCAGCGCAAAGACCGCCGAGGGCGGAAGATTGCACTCCCGGATCTGTCTGCCCGCAAGCGGGGAACGCGCCGATATCCGGAACTCCGTCAGATGCGCGTGAAACCGCTGGAGCTTTGCGTCGATGCGCATGGTCCCCGTTTCGATCATGCGCAGAACCGTGTTCACGGAGACCAGCGTCGAACTGATTCCGCAGTCGATCGCCTCCATGGCGGGTACAATGCGGATGTATTCCGGCTTGTGCGTAATGGTTATGACCTTTTTGGCTCCGCGACGCTTCGCCATGATGCAGGCAAGAATGTTCTGTTCGTCGTCATCGGCGGCGCTGATGAAGGCGTCGCAGTTTTCGATTCCGGCCTCCTCCATGACCTCTTCATCGGTGGGGTCTCCGTTGATGACCAGCAGTCCGGCGGGCAGGGAATCCAGAAGTCCCTCGCCCCGCTTGCGGCTCTTCTCAATGAAGCGCAGTTCGATGCCTGTGGAAAGAAGTTTTTCCGCCAGCATGATCCCGGTCTCCGTCGCGCCGGAAATAATGATGCGCCCGAGACGGTGAAGCTCCGGAGGAGAGACCAGTTCCACAAATTTCTGAACATTGTCCCGATGCCCCGCCACATAGACCTTGTCGCCCGGCACCAGCAGCGTGTCGCCATGCGGAATCAGAAAATGACGGTCCCGCACAATCGCAGCGAACCGCACCGTGCTCAGAAGATCCGCCACGGGAATGTCCTTGAGACGCGTGCCGGCCAGAATGGAGCTCGGCGTAATCGAAATCACCTCCATCAGCGCATTCGGATTGGTGAACTGGATCTTCTCCAGACAGATCGGATTTTCAAGAATGTCGCTGATCTTCCGGACACACTGCTCCGGCGGGGAAAAGGCGCGCCAGATTCCGAAAAATTCCGGTGTGATACCGTCCGCCGGGGAGAAACAGTCCAGGGAATAGAAGCGGCAGATGGTCTTCTTCACGCCGAATTTGCTGGCGATCCGGCAGGCGATGATGTTTGCCGCCTCGTCGCCGCTGACCGCCAGAAGCGCATCCGCGTTCGCAATTCCTCCCCGTTTCAGCACGGAAACATCGGAACAGGAGCCTTCCAGCACCATCAGATCCAGCTTTTCCTTGAGATGCTCGAAATTCTCGCTGGAACTGTCAATGACCACCACGTCGTGGTCCTCCGCGCACAAGGTCGCTGCGAGAAGCTGTCCCAGTTCACCCGCTCCGATGATGATGATCTTCATATCGTTCCGTTTTTATTGGTTCTGAGGAAAATCGAATTCCGTTTCCAGAAGTGCGGCAATCACGGTGCAGGCGTTTTCCTCGTCGTTTCCGCTTGCCTGAAGGATGGCCCTGTCCCCCTGCTGAAGTCCCAGGGACAGCAGCTCCAGAATGCTGTGCATTCCGGCCGTGCCGTTGTCGGAAATCAGCTTGAACTCCGTTCCGGGGAATTTATCGATTTCTGCCATGATGACGCTGGACGGACGGCAGTGTATTCCGGCCTTGTTCCTGATCTCAACCGTTTTCTCAACCATGTCATACTCCCAAGCCTGTGAATCCAATAATATAATCCCGCAACGTCCTTTTTTCAACCGCCGACCGTCAAAATCGGAACAAAGAAACGTCATCCGAACAGCGGAACCCGTCAAAAAAGGAAAAAAAGTTCCCTCTTTCCCGCGATCGTTCTTGATTTTTCCCGTTTCGGTTCTATTGTTTCCATTTACACTGAACTGCAGGAGCGGGAGCTTTCATGAATGAATTGCTGATTCGACTGTTTGTCAAACATCATCAGGACACGACGTCGCCTTCGGTCCGGACGAACTACGGAATTCTGACCGGATGGGTTGGAATCTTTTCCAATCTGCTGCTTTGTCTGGTCAAACTGGCCATCGGACTTCTCAGCGGCAGCATCGCCATTTCAGCCGATGCGATCAACAATCTTTCGGATGCGGGCTCCTCGGCCATCACCCTGGTCGGCTTCAAAATGGCGGCCAAACCCGCGGACGACGAACACCCCTTCGGACACGGACGAATCGAATACGTCGCGGGACTGGTGGTGGCGATCATCATCGTCGCCGTCGGAATCAATTTTCTGAAAACCTCCTTTGAACGCATTCTCCATCCGGCGGAAATCGACATTACCGGAATTGCGCTGCTGATTCTGCTTCTGACGCTGCCGGTGAAACTGTGGATGTTCTTCTTTTACCGGACCGTCGCGCGGCGCATTGCCTCCGAAACCATTCACGCGGTCGCGTTCGACAGTCTCAGCGATCTGATGACGACTTCGCTGGTGATCGTTTCCCTGATCGTCTCGCGCTTCACGGTCTTTCCGGTTGACGGTTGCGCCGGACTGCTGGTGGCGCTCTTCATTGTCATCGGCGGGATCAAGGTGGTCCGGGAGATCATCAATCCGCTGCTGGGCGAGTGTCCCGACCGGCATCTTGTCGAGGAGCTGAAAAAACAGCTTCTTCAGTGCGACGGCATTCAGGGAGTGCATGACATCATCCTGCACAATTATGGTCCGAACCGCTATTTTGCAACCGCTCACGCGGAAGTCAGTCCCGATGCGACCGCGGTCTATCTGCACGACGTTCTGGAGGCCGCGGAGGTCAAAATCGCCCGCACGCTTCCGATCCGCCTCCTGCTTCACTGCGATCCGTTCAGCAGCCAGAATCCCGAACTGAAAAAGTGGAGAACCAGAACCGAGGACATCATCGCAACGCTGGATCCGAACATGCAGGTCTATGATTTCCGTCTGGACGGGAAGAATGGTCACTCCCGGATCGAATTCTCACTCCTGGTCCCGAGAAAATACAGCAGGTCCGAGGAAAAACTCATTCAGAAAATCACCGATCTGCTGCGGAAGGACCATCCGGAACTCGAAGTGAAAATCGAACTGACCTACAGTTTTGTCTGACAGAAGCGGGGAAAGCGCGGCCGGTCATGCGCCTCCCTCTCCCCGCGTCCGCCTCCTACCTGGAAAAGTGCAGATTGCGCAGAATGATCCCGGAGCGCTGCACCGGAACATAAGTATACTGAAGATGAATCTTCTTCACGCTCCGGATCTTCTTCCAGACGGACGCCCGGGCCATGTTCACTTCGGCATTCTGCCATGTTGCGGGATCCGTATCCATTTTCTCCGCGAATTTCACCGGCAGGTAGGGGGTGGTAAGCACTCCGCCGGCGTCGTCCGTTCCGGTCACGGAGATCTGAAGACCGGGAACCTCGCGGTACTTCCCCCATGGATCCGGAAGGGAATTGCAGGAAAAACGCAGAAGGGAACACGTTCTTCCGTCAACGGGAACTTCCGGAGAGATCTCCAGAAAACCGCCGCACCAGTTTGTTCCCTTGTCCAGAATCGGCAGTTCCACGCAGTCGCCTGCGATGCGCAGAGCGACCTGTCCGGCTCTCCAGGGAACGGGCGTGATGGACCCGCTCTCCGGATTGAGTCCCGGAAATTTCCGCCAGCAGAGAACGGAAAGCTCTGCAAGCTCGACTCCCTCCGCGGGCGTCAGGCGGAACCGGGAGAAGGAGGCGCGCGGATTCTTCAAAAGAGCGTTCAGCGGAACAAAAACATGTCTCCAGCCGTTTTTCTCCGCCCGGTAACGCTCCGGACGCAGGGAAAACGCCTTGTCGAAAGAAAGAGTCAGGGGCCGATTCATTTTCAATTTCAAAACCAGGGTTCCCATCTCGAATCCGGAAGGAAGCGCAAACGCTTCCGCAAGCCGGAACCAGCCATTCTTCTCCTTCCGGAAGGCGAGCACCCGGCGCTCGGCGTCCTCCTCCGAAAGCTGTTCGACGGAAACCGCGACAACAATCGGAATGGAATTCCGGTTCTGCGACACGATGTCCAATGAACGGATCGTCTTCTCCGGATGCGGATTTTCCCAGCGCCAGAGATACAGCCCCTTCCCTTCGGAATTCCACCAGCCGGGATATGCCGTCATCCCGGGGGCGCGGGAGGTGGCACGGAACCAGTCGCCGACTTCGATTCCGTCGCGGATCGGCACTTCCACCGTGCTTCCGTCCGCGTAATGAACGAGATAAGAGAAGGAGTGCCCGCCCGACCAGGCTGTCGCATGAAGAAAATAGAGATTTTTCCCCTTGCAGTTCACGCGGATTCCCCGGACGGCAAGCGGAAGATCGGGCATCTTTTTCGATCCCAGCACAATGCACGCCCGGTTGTCGTTCTGATCGATCCGGATGAACTCCATCGGCACGCCGGCGCAGTTCCGGATTCCCCATCCGACTCCCCGAAGGGAGTTCTCGCCCTGATCGGTCCAGCCGCCTTTCCCATCGCCGGCAACGGAGTCGACGAAGGAGCGGTTGGCATGGACGCGAAGATCAATCGTGCGGATCCGGTTCGGATCTACCTGATAGGCGGCGCGATTCTCTTTCCGGGCGGCACGTTCCTGTTTCAGAATGGCGCGTCCTTCCTGCAGGGAGGCCTCCCGGGAAAGAGACGGCATTTTTCCGAAACGCTTCTCCAGACGCGCGCGGTCGCCTCCCGTCAGAATGACAACATCCCCCGGGCGCAGAAGCAGAACACAGGCGCCGTTTTCCCGCGCAAGAATCGTCCGGGGAGCCTCCGCGCGCCGATGATCGATCCGGCAGAACACGCCGCTCTCCGGCGGACGGAACTCCACCAGACGGCTGCCGAGTCCCCGGTTGGCAATCAGATACCCCGTGACGCCGTCCCGGACGGCCTTGTTCACTTCGATGGATGGCACCGGTTTCCCGGTTTCCGCATCGGTGACTTCGCAGACGGGAGCGATCCCCTTCTCCGCCAGCAGATCGCGCAGAAAACGCCCGAGCGATTCCATCGGCATCGAGGCATTGAGGAAAAGCACGTTTCCTTTTCCCTCCTTCCGCTCAAACAGGACCGGAACGGATCCGATGGAGGCAAGCGCCGTCCAGCCGGCGCCCGGCGAGGTGGTTTTGTACAGGGATGCGACATACTCCCCCTTCTTCCAGCGAAACGAGGAAACTTCAGCGGAAGGAATCTCCCGCCCGGACCGGATCCCCGGAAACGAATTGTTCTCCCGGAGAAGCGAAAGTTCTCCGCGGTCCAGCACCTCCTGACCGAGCAGAAGCGTTCCGCCGGACCGGACAAACTGCCGGAGATATTCCGGCGTCTTCTCATACACGGCATCCACTCCGGCCGCAATCAGGACCCGATAGCGGTTCTGGCGACCTTCGGGCAGCTGTTCCTCAAACATCATGTCCTGCGGAATGTGCGCATATTCCAGAGCAAGGGAATAGGACTCCAGAAGACGCCGGCAGGTATGACCGAGGGCAACGGCAACATGATCCGTGGGATAGGAGTACAGAAGCGCCGCCTGACGCGGAACTCCCCGGTCGCGGGGCGCGAACAGAAAAGCGACATCGGCAATATCGCGTCCGGCATCCTGAATTCCGCGGAGGGCCTCCGTGGGAACCGCCCACGGATTCAGAACGTTGTACCGGAAGATCTCCGCGGATCTTCTGGCCTTTGCGATACTTTTTTCAATGTCGAATTCCTGTTTTCCATCCGGGGTCTTCCGAAAGGTGACCCAGTCCATGCTTCGCTTGTCCCACTTGAAGAGATAGGAGACGTTGAATCCCCGCGAGAACTCCGTCAGATAGGCGTTGCGGAACGAATCCCGGGTATTGCCGGTATACATTTCCCCGTCGGAGATCGGCTTGCCATCCGCCATTCCCCGGAGAAAGTGGCCCTGAACGGAATCCCCGCCGCCGGTCGAACTCGAAATCCAGCTCATCAGCCGATTGATTTTGTAATTGTTGATTCCGTTCGTCCGCAGATTGACCGGCTGAATGCAGAATCCCGCCTCCGGGCGGGGATCCACTTCCCGGATGGTCCGGATCCCTTCCCGGCAGAGTTCGTAAAAGACATCCTCCGTGAACAGGATCCACTCGATGTTCCGGACGGGATTCTCCGCAAGACGCGAAAATCCGCCGACTTCGGAAAACGAGGAATAGTTCGTTTTCCAGACCCGGTTCAGAGCATCAATGGTACGATATTTTACCTGCATTCTGCGGACAAATTCCCGTCGGCCCTCGGGCGAGAGAACCGTCGGTCCCGGCTCGTTGAACAGCTCGTAGCAGACCGGTTCCGCTCCGAGTTTCCGTAATGTCCGCGCCCCCTCCCGCCACATCTCAAGATAAAAACGCCGACCCAGCGGATGAAGCATATTGTACGGCATGAAATGACCCGACAGAAACGCCTCTTTCGGCAGACCGTCGCGATCCGCGCGAAGCGCTCCGTGATGCCAGCCGGAACAGGTGAAATCCACATACAGGGGAAGCCCCGAATCCGCCGCGCGCCGATACTGCTTCCAGTCTCTCTTCTCCCTGTAATTCTTCCTGAAACGGCTCATCCAGCTGGTTGGCGTGAAGAGGCCGACCGTGTCAAATCCAACCCGCTGAAGCCCTTCATAGTCCAGAATGTTCTCGTACAGGAACTTCAGCGAATCGGGATATCCGAACGCGGGATACGGGATGCTGAAGTCCGTGCCCTCGTAAAAGATCACGCCCGGAAGATAGCGGGCCGTCCCGTTTACCAGAAAATGTCCCTCCGGAGCAATCGAAACGTTCGCCTTCCGGGGCATCCGGAGCGAAGGGGGAAGCGCCTCGAACTCCGGAAAGAATCCCCCTTTCTCCGCATTTCCGGCCCATCCGGAGAGGAGGAATGCCAGAAGCATCCCGCAACATGTTCCCTTGAATCTCATGACAATCTCAAATCCTTTCTTTAATTTTCAATAAGCTGTCCCCAGAAATACTGAAATCCGGTGGTGTCCGGAATCACCTTCATCCCGACGGAGCTGACATGCAGATCTCCGTAAATCAAGGAGACTCCCGTTCCGCTGCAATGCCGCTGAGTGACCTTGTCCGGAGAAATATGCGACTTCTCCCAGACCCCGGGAAAACCGCTTCCCTCCATGTTCATATCGGTGGCGACCATCCGTTCGGACGGACGCTTCACCCGGATGAAAAACGCTTTCGGCACCGTCTCAATATAGGCGTTCATCCCGTAATTCTTGCGGACATGCCTTTGCAGACTCGTCTCCTGCGCAGGACACTGAAACACCTTGATCTTCACATACACTCCGTTCCACGGCACCTTGACCGACGGCGCAACATACGCAAGAAGTCTGTCCTGCCACTTGAAATAGGTCACCGATTCCTCCACCTTCGGCAGAAAGGAATCATAGTCATTGCCGTAGCCGCCCATCGCCACTCCGATCTGCTTCAGATTGGCCAGACAGGAGATGTCTCCAGCCTTCCCCCGCGCGGACCGCAGCGCCGGAAGAAGCATTCCGACAAGAATGGCAACGATTGCAATAACGATCAGAAGTTCTATCAATGTAAAGCATCTCCGGTTCTTCATTTCTTTTCCTTTCTGTTCACAATTGAGAATCCTGGAATCAATTTCGGTTTGAAACGAATCTGGCGTGGCGACTCCATCGCAGAGCCCCGTTCCGTTTCCCGGATCGTGTCCAGAATGGCATGGGAGATCTCCTGATAGCAGTCCATGGTGCAGGTCACGGGAGGATTGTGAAACGAGGCCTGCCGGGTGCTGTCGGTCGAAACGATGCCGACAACGTCCGGCACCAGATGCTGTTCATACAACGGAAGCGTAATCAGATCCAGATAGGAATCCAGCGGGAAATAGACGCAGTCATGCCCGTGCTCCCGGATCCGGGAAAGATAGGAGCTCAGCTCCACCACCGAACGGAGACGGTCCCGGTAGGAGAAAAAGAGTTCCGGACAGGAAATCCCGTTCCGTTTCATCACCTTCTGAAAGGCGGTGATCCGATTGTGAATCGCCAGATTGTCATGGCTCACTCCGCTGCCCATCATAACGGGATGGGAATAGCCGTTTTTCAGCAGGGTCTCCGCCGCAATCCTGCCGGAAAAGGAACAGTCTTCCGCGAAAAGGGAGCAGTCCGGCAGAGCGTTGTTCTCGTCCATCATCACCATTCTCACCTTTGATTCTCTCAGACGTTCCGCGAGAATCCGGAACGCCTCCTCCTGAAACAAACACAGAAACACCATGGTATACGATTTCAGCTTTTCCGCCAGATCCTCCACGGTCTCTCCGGGATATTCCGGATCAAACGCGACCAGATCAATCGTCAGAAAATTCTCCATGGCAAGAAGCTGAAGGCTCTCCCAGAGACGCTGATCATTGTAATACCAGAGACGTCCGCTTTCCCTGTGAAAATACGGCACATAAGCGTAGCGTCCGATCTGACGGTTCTGCGGAACAATCCGCGTCGACTGCCGTTCGCGGCAAAGCACCTGTTCCGAAACCAGCTTGTCCAGGGCTTTCGCAAGCGTCTTGCGGCTCGTTCCAAAGCGGACACACAATTCCCGTTCCCCCTCCAGAATCAGATTTCCCATCCTGCTGCAACGGTTCACATGATGCCGCAGCATCTCCAGAACATTTTCATATTTGCTGTATGCTTTCACCCTTCACCCTAAAAAAAAGGTTACCAACTGCTTCCCTTTTTTATTATACAATAACTCTCTGGAAATGTCAATAGGGGATTTCGGAAAAAAAGAAAACTTTCCGCAACCACCTGTGGATGGCGGCCATCCGGGGAAATGGGAAAAGGAAAACGGTCAGAGCGAATCGCCGGAAGAACGGACCGATTTGGTTTCAACCTGTTTGCGGACATCGACCGCTTTGGAAATTGCGCGACCGTACACCGTTGTGTTTCCGGAAGATTGTACCGACGTTCCGGAGCGGCTCTTCCGTTCCGTTTTTTTCCGGACACGTTCCGGTTTTCCGGCGGACGTGGCGGAATCGGCGGAAGTTCCGGTCCCGGAGGCGGGAAGCTCCGCTGTGACATCGGAAGAAGTGTCGTTGGAACGGGGAGTCTGTTCCGGGGAATCCGTCCTGGAATCTCCGGTTTCCGTCGGAGTCTTCTCCTCTTCCACCGGAACGGCGACCCCGTTCTCCAGAATCCGCATTTTTTTCACGGTTTTTCTGGCGGCCTTTTTCGCGGCGGCCTTTTTCGCCTTCACTTTTTCTTCCAGAGTCTCTTCGGGAACGGGCGGGGGATCCTTTTCCAGTCCGGAAAGCGTCTCCTCCGCCGCGGAGCTCATGCTCTGGAAGGAAAACGCGTTCACGCTCCGGGCCATGATCCGCATGACGCCGACCGAAGAGGCGCGAAGCGCGGAGCGGTCAATGCCTTTGATTCCCGCCGCGGCGGGCGTCTGGGCAAAACACATCAGCAGAAACGAAGCGGTCACCACGCCTCCGCAGAATGCGAAGAGAACCGCACAGAGGTTGCTGACCAGCGGAGGCAGCGGATAGAGTTCAAAGACCCGCGCATCTTCCGCGACTGTCCCCACCAGCTTGTAGAAAACCATCAGAAAAATCACGGCTGAGATCAGAAGCACCCCCGCGGTTCTGTACCGGTCGGCCGCACCGGGCAGCGCCGGCAGAAGCTCCAGAAACAGCGGAGAAAGAAAAATGCTCAGATACACCGCCAGCGAAACGTTCACCAGATAGATCCACGGCTGATACAGATCCTTCTTTGTCACATTCAGAGCGGCGAGCACTCCGACAATCAGGCTGATGACAGTTCCCATCCTCTTCCGCTCCCTCTCTTACAGATTGACCGTGATTCGTTCCAGTTCATCCCAGGAGGTTTCCCCCCGTTCGACCATCCGCAGCGCCTGTTCCCGGAGCGTTTCCGCCCCCTGATGCGCATCCAGATACGCCTTGATGCTGGTGTTGGAGGCGTTCGGCTCTTCCAGAGCGGCGCGCAGCCCCGTATCCATCAGCAGAATTTCGAACAGGGCCCGACGGCCGGAATATCCGGTTCCGTCGCAATGGGGACAGCCGCAGGGGACATACATCGATTCCGTCGAGATGCCTCTTTCCGCGAAATACGCCTGCTGATCCGGCGACAGCTCCGCCTTCTTCCGGCAGTGCGTGCAGAGCTTGCGAATCAGACGCTGGGAGACAATCACATGCAGAGCCGCGGCAATGGAGCGCAGCGGAATCCCCAGATCCATCAGCCGGACAATGGTTCCAATGCTGTCATTGCTGTGCAGCGTGGCGATAATCAGATGTCCGGTCTGAGCGGCGTGAACCGCGACCTCCGCCGTCTCCTCGTCGCGGATCTCCCCGAGACAGATCACATCCGGATTCTGCCGCAGGGCGTTGCGGAGAAGCGAGGCAAAGGTGATCCCCGCTTTGACATTGACCTCCATCTGACTGATCATCGGCATCATCCGCTCGACGGGATCCTCAATGGAAATCACGTTTTTCAAGTTATAGTCAATGCCCGAAAGCATGGCGTAAAGCGTGGAGGTTTTCCCGCTGCCCGTCGGTCCGCACATGAGAATCATGCCGGAAGGCATCCGGATCGCGCTTGAAATGATCCGGTACTGCTCCGGAGAGAACCCGATGTCCTTCAGCGTGCGCTGTCCCATTTCGGAGGAGATGATCCGGATCGTGATCTTTTCGCCCCCCATGACCCCCACCGAGGCCACCCGGAACGAGGTCTGCATCTGCTCCGTCAGCGCGCTGAACGCGCCGTCCTGCGGACGCCGCTTCTCCGCGATGTCCATGTTCGCCGCCACCTTGATGATGCTGATGACCGCGGATGCCATCCGCTCGTCAAGCGTCAGGAAAAGACGGATCTGCCCCTCCACCCGGAAACGGACCGTGTATTCCCCGTTCTTCGGGTCGATGAAGATGTCGCTCACCTGCTGTTTTTCGAGTGCGGAATAAATAATCAGTTTGACCAGATCGAACGCCCCGGAATGATCGTCCTGAATCGCGGTAAAGATATCGTTGCCTTTTTCATCAATGATGGTCAGCGGAATTTCCTTCCGGTTTCCCGAGGCCTTTTTCGCGGTGAATCCGGCCAGAAAACGACCGCCGTATTCCACCGCGCCGCAGAAAACCAGCGCCACAGGCCCCAGAAAAACCGCCGCCAGATTGTAATACGGCAAACAGGATTTGTACGCCTTCAGCACTTTGGCCCCCTGCTTCAGGGCATACAGTCCGGCAAGAAACCAGCAGAACAGAATTCCGATTGCAATCCCATTAAAATCCATAAGCGGCCCAACTCCCCGCATTGACTCTCTTCTCAAGAATAATATATCAATGGTTTTTCAGAAAATCAAACGCAAACACAAACGCGTTTTATCGAATCACAAAATCCGCATCGTAAGAGATCATGCTGTCCGCCTCCCCGGAGAAACGGTTCTGTTCGGGCTGGGGCTGAACCGGAGAGAGCAGAGAGTATCCAAGAAGACGGCAGGCCCGCACAAACTTGACCGTCTGCATCCGGGTTGCGCGGAAGGAAAGCGAGTATTTATCGTTTTCGCGGACGAACCGAACGGATTTCCGGTCGATTCCCAGCGCCTGTGTCAAAGCCAGAAGAGTTTCCCGGAACTCCGAATCCTTTGCGGAAACGGTCCAGACCTGCTTCACCTCATCGGGAATGACCGCCCTTGCATGGATTCTGGAAGAGGGCACCTCCGTGCCGGAATCATACACCGGAGCGTTGGAAAAACTTGCGGAATCCAGTTCACGCACATCAATGGAACCGAACTTGTGCAGCGGCCGGACCCCGGTCTCCGCAGGAGAAAGGGTCGACGGCACCTCCGCGGACGGCTGGACCCGGGCAGTGGAAAGAACCGGTGTCTGCGCTTTCCGATATGAGTAATCATCCCAGATGAAATATCCTACCATTCCGAGAACAGCCACCAGAGCCGCCGCACGCACGAAAAACGCCGCGGAAAGATGGAAGGAGCTCTTCCGGTTCCGTTCCTCCTTGAGACGCTCCCGCACTCCCGCCAGAATTTTTTCCGGAAGATCCTGCGGTGTGCTTTTTTCCAGTGCGCGCGTCACAGCTTTTTCGATGAACGCCAGCTCCTCGAGACTCCGTCTGCATTGTTCACAGACGGCCACATGGGAAGCGACCGTCTCCTCCCCGCACTCACCGTCGAAATAGGCGGAGAGAATTTCAAAGGACGGGCAGGAAGACTCATTTTTGTCCGGCGACTCCATTCTTAACTCCTCATCACATTCACTGATTGTGTCATTGATCCGACCATTTTTCAAGAAAAATCACGGTTTTGCCGACCGGTCCAGACCGACCAGATAGGCTTTGAGAAGTTCCCTTCCCCGAGCCAGACGCGATTTCACAGTCCCCACTTTGCATTCCAGATGTTCCGCGATTTTTTCATAGGGCATATCATCCACATGCCGCAGAATCATGGTTTCCCGGAGTGAGTCGGGCAATGCCTGGAGGCCTTTCATGACATGTTTTTCCATTTCGGTATTTTCCAGTTTTGTATCCGGCCGCGTCCGTTCGTCGGGCAGAAAGATCACTTTGCTTTCGCCGTTTTCGTTCACCTCTTCCGAGATGCTCGTTGTCAATCCGTCGCCGCGCCGCCGGTTCCAATGGAACTTGTTGCGCGCCAGATTGATGACAATCCGCTGCATCCACGTTTCAAAGCTGGAGTCGCCGCGGAAGCTGTCCAGTGCGCGGTACGCTCTCATAAAGGCGTCCTGCACGACCTCCTCCGCATCCTGCTTTGAATTCAGAAGTCCGTATGCCGTCCGATAGAGCTTCGACGCGTAAAGCGTCACAAGACGGTCAAACGATTCTTTCTGACCGGCCTTGAAAGCATCTATGAGCTGAGCGGTTTCCCGGACAATCTCATTTTCTTTTTCCGCCACTATCTGCATTCGACATTCCTTGATTGAAAAAGTTCCCTTCCGAAAGTCCCGACAGAGAAAAAAAACGTTTTTTCCGCACTTTTCCCCGGAAGTAAGACGGAGAGCCGCACAATCAGCGTAAACGGGAACGGCGGCGCAGAACGCCTCCTCCCGCATTTCCTTCCCTCTATATCAATAGTAAAATAGTCTTGTTTCCTCTCTTTTTCAAGCTTTTTTTTCCGATTTTGCCATCTCATGCCCGGATTTCCGGAAAAACCCGTCTCTTCCGGCGGAAGTGCGGAAGAGAAGCGTGCGGAAGAAACCGTCCATTCCGCATTGAAAACAAAGCGGAAAAGGTGTATAGTACCTTTTCACTGCCGCGACGGAAGCTTTCTTCCGGCCCCCGGGACAACAAACCGGGTTCCTTCCGCTGTCCGGGCGGAAAAGCGTTCCCCTGCGGCTGCGATCTCTTCAAGACTCACAGGAGAAAAGGATACTGCATCATGAATTTCAGCAAGGGCCCGTGGACGGAAGAAGTCAATGTCAGAGACTTCATCCAGCGCAATTACACTCCGTATGACGGCGGGAAAGAGTTTCTGAAACCTCCCACGGAGCGAACCGTTTCGCTCTGGAGGAATCTCCTGGACCGGATGGCTCTCGAACGGCAGAGAAAAGGCGTCTACGACATCGACGAAAAAACGATTTCCACCATCACCTCCCACGAGGCCGGATATATTGACAAGGATCTGGAACAGATTGTCGGACTCCAGACCGATGAACCGCTCAAGCGCGCCATCATGCCGTTCGGCGGCATCCGTCTCATTTACAGCGAACTGGAGGCCTACGGCAGGAAAATGGATCCGACCGTGGAACACGTCTTCCGCTACCGCAAAACCCATAACGACGGCGTGTTCGATGTCTACACCGACGAAATGAAACGGGTCCGTCACGGCGGGCTCATCACGGGACTGCCGGACTCCTACGGGCGCGGACGCATCATCGGCGACTACCGCAGAGTTCCCCTCTACGGCGTCGACTTTCTCATTCAGGACAAGGTCCGCGCCAAAAACGAGATGGTCTGCGACATCATGGATTCCGGCAAGATCCGCCAGCGCGAGGAACTCGCGGAACAGATCAAAGCCCTGAAAGAGCTTAAGGAGATGGCGGCGAAGTACGGATTCGACATCTCCCGTCCGGCGGAAAACACCAGAGAGGCGATTCAGTGGCTCTATTTCGCGTATCTGGCGGCGGTCAAGGAGCAGAACGGCGCGGCGATGTCCATCGGACGGATCTCCACCTTCCTCGACTGTTATGCGGAACGCGACCTGAAGGACGGAGTCTTCACGGAGGAGCAGATTCAGGAATTTGTCGACCACTTCATCATGAAACTCCGGATCGTCCGTTTTCTGCGCACGCCGGCATACGACGAGCTTTTCTCCGGGGATCCGACCTGGATCACCGAATCGCTCGGCGGCATGTCGATCGACGGACGGCACATGGTCACGAAAATGTCCTACCGCTTCCTGCACACGCTGGTCAATCTCGGACCCGCGCCGGAACCGAATCTGACGGTGCTCTGGAGTCCGCGTCTTCCGGAGAACTTCAAACGCTTCTGTGCGGAAATTTCGATCGCCACCTCCTCCATTCAGTATGAGAATGATGATCTGATGCGCGCAAAATTCGGCGACGATTACGGCATCGCCTGCTGCGTTTCCGCCATGAAAATCGGCAAGCAGATGCAGTTCTTCGGGGCGCGGGTCAATCTGGCGAAGGCCCTGCTCTATGCGATCAACGGCGGACGCGATGTGAAATGCAACAATGAACAGATCGGCCCCGCGATCCGCATGCTCTGTCAAAGCGAGGTCCTCCACTACGACGAGGTCATGCAGAACTTCGAGGAGATCACCGACTGGCTCGCCAAGCTCTACATCGACACCTTGAACATCATCCATTACATGCACGACAAATACTGCTATGAACGCATTGAAATGGCGCTGCATGACGAGGAGATCGTCCGGACGATGGCCGGCGGCATCGCCGGACTTTCCGTTCTGGCGGACAGTCTCTCCGCGATCAAATATGCGAAAGTGCATCCGGTTCTGAACGAAGCGGGACTTGCCGCGGAATTCGTCACGGAAGGCGATTTCCCGAAATACGGAAACAACGACGACCGCGTCGACCGGATCGCCGTTGACATTGTCAAATCGTTCCATCGGAAACTCTCCCGTCACTTCGCGTATCGGAATTCGAGGCCGACCCTCTCGATTCTCACGATCACCTCCAACGTCATGTACGGCAAGAAGACCGCCTCCACCCCCGACGGACGAAAATCCGGAGAGCCCTTCGCCCCGGGAGCGAACCCGATGCACGGTCGCGACGCCAGCGGAGCGGTCGCCTCCCTGAAATCCGTGGCGAAGCTCCCCTACGACAGCGCCGAGGACGGCATCTCCTGCACCTTCTCCATCCTGCCCGATTCGCTCGGGAAAAACCAGGAGGACAAGATCTCCAATCTGATCGCTCTTCTGGACGGCTATTTCACGGAGGGCGGACACCATCTGAACGTGAACGTCCTTCAGCGGGAGATGCTGCTGGATGCGATGGAACACCCGGAAAAGTATCCGCAGCTCACGATCCGCGTCTCCGGCTACGCCGTGAACTTCATCAAGCTGACGCGGGAACAGCAGCTGGATGTGGTCAACCGGACCTTCCACAACCGTTTCTGATTCCGGCATGGGCGGCATCTCCGGCAGAATTCATTCCTGGGACAGTTTCGGAACGCTTGACGGTCCGGGGATCCGGTTTGTCGTTTTTCTTCAGGGCTGTCCGCTCCGCTGCCGTTTCTGTCACAATCCGGACACCTGGCACCCGAACGGCGGCCGCTCCATCACGACCGCCGAACTGGAGAAACAGATTGAATCCTGCCGGAACTTTCTCCGGAACGGAGGCGTCACTCTTTCGGGCGGGGAACCGCTGATGCAGCCGGACTTCTCCACCGATCTGCTGCGGCGCTGCCGGAAGGCGGGCTTTCATACGGCGCTGGACACGGCGGGCTCCCTGCCGCCGGACATGTCGCGGGAAACGATCGACGCGGCGGATCTTCTGCTGCTCGATCTCAAGGCGCTGGATCCGGAACTCTGCCGCGAACTCACCGGTCAGGACAACCAAAACGAACTTGCCACGCTCGAATACTGCGAACGGACCGGAAAAGAGGTCTGGATCCGTCATGTTCTGCTGCCGGACATCACGCTCCGCATGGACCGTCTGGCCGCGCTCGCCGCCTATCTGAAACCCTTTCGATGCGTCCGGCGCGTGGAGCTTCTGCCGTTTCATAAGATGGGCGAATTCAAGTGGAGAGAACTCGGACTCGAACCGCCGTTTGCCGGTCTTCGGGTCCCCACCCCCGGGGAACGGGCCGCCGCGGAAGCGCTCTTCGCAGACTGGAACGGCGGTGAAAACCGGCCTTCCGGTCCGGGGACGTGACATTTTCCGCATTTTCTCTCCGCTTTTTTCAAAATTCCAATTGAAAAAAAAGAAAGCGCCCTTATCTTCCTAAGAACCGAGAACAACCAGACAAGGAATTGACCATGCTACCCTATCCACATATCATGCAGCTGAACGCCGGACGACGGAGTTCCACCGTCCGGACCGTCCGCGACGCATCCCTTTGCCGTCCCGATGAATATCTCATCACGATGACGGAACACTCCACTGAAATCCGCAGCGCCACCGATTCCGGTTTTTTCTACGCGGAACGCACCCTGCGCGAGCTGCCGCCGGACCGGATCGGCACCGTTCATGACTGGGCCGACGTTCCCCTCCGCATCGTCATGGTGGACCTGAAACGGATCAGCTGGAACTATTCCTATCTGCGGTCGCTGTTTTCCCTGTTCGCCGACCTGAAAATCAATGCGTGCCTTCTGGAATACGAGGACAAGTTTCCGTACTCCTTCACGGACCGGATCGCGGTTGCCGACGCCTTTTCCCGGGAACAGATTGCGGAACTGGTCCGGACCGCGCGGGAGAATCATGTGGAACTCATTCCGCTGGTGCAATGCTTCAGCCATTGGGAATACATTCTCAGACACGACGAATTCGCTGCGATCCGCGAGGACCAGAAGAATGTCTCCCAGGGCTGTCCCCTGAATCCGGGGACGTTTGAACTTTTCCGGTCCATGCTGACCGAAATTCTGGACATGCATCCGGACTGCCGCTATGTGCATGTCGGAGGGGATGAGGCCCGTCTTCTGGGACACTGTCCGGCCTGCGCGGAAAAAGTGAAGCGCTCCGGCGTGGAAACCCTGTTCGGCGACTATCTGGAACAGGTTGTGGAACTGGTAAACGCCCATGGGAAAACACCTCTTTTCTGGGCGGATTTCTTCTGGCATCACGACGCGCCCCTTCTGAAACAGAACTGCATCGCGGTGGATTGGGAATACACCCCGCGCGCGCTCCGCGCCGGAGAGGTGTCTGTCGGAATCGAACGCATCCGCTACGGCGGAACGCTTCCGGACCGCTATGCGCCTTTCCTGGATCCGGATCCCAAGGACAGAACCCTCTTCAGCTTCCCGCACACCTCCTGGCTGACGGAGCACGGCTACCGGACATTCGGCGGAGGAGTCGTCAACGCGTCCGCCAACGTTCTCGCCCACGCCGGAGCGGCCGTGCGCCGGAATACGGGAGCAGTTCTGGCGACCTACTGGGGCTCATGCGATTCGCTCTCCACCCCGCTGGCGCTGTTTCCCTGGCGCATCGCGGGAATCGCCATGCTCGGTGCCGCATGCTGGAACTGCGGATATGAAGAGGCAAACAACGCCACGTTCTACCGCAGACTTGCGGAAAAAATGCACGACGCTCCGGAGGACTGGACAAACTATGCTCTCGCCGACGACCAGGGAACCCTGATCTCGCCCATGCGGTACAGGGAAAAACCCGAACCGGGAAAAGGAACGCTCGGACTCTTCGGGAAAAAAGTCGCGTTTGACTACGAAATGCAGACGCTCTTTCAGGATAAGCCGATCTTTGAACGATCCGCGTTTGAACAGGTGCCGCTCGGAAGTCAGGCGAATTCCACGCTGGATTTTGAAGTCAACGGGGAGCCGTGCAAGTTCACCATCGGACGTCTGCGCTTTCTTCCGCAAGGGGAACGGATCTGCGCGGGAATTCCGTTTCTGCTGGAGGACCGTCTGGCGCTTTACGGCTGCTATCCGGGACAGACGGTTCCGTCATCCGTTCGGTTCTCCGTCGGAAAGAAACATCCGGACGGTCTGGCCCTGATTCAGTCGGTGGTCGGCTATACCGGAATGCCGGACCGGGCGGCGGAATGTCTTTTCCACTATCGGGACACCTCCGTCTCCGTGCCGCTGATCTGGGGAAAGAATCTGGGAAACTGGTGGGTGATCGAGGATCAGCAGGATCTCCGGATCGCGTTTGCCAATGTGGACTTTGGAAACCATGACTATTCCCGACTCGGACTGCACCTCTGGATCTGCCGGAATCCGCATCCGGAAAAGGAGCTGCTCGCGGTCGAACTGAACGTTCACCGCGATGTGATCATTGCTCTTGCCGGACTCACGCTGTTCGAGAAAAAAACCGGCAATGCCGCCTGCGCCGACCTGCTGGACAGAAAACAGAAAGAGCTGGAAACGCTTTCCGATGAGTTCAACCGGGAGATCGGGAAATATGTCGGAGCCTCCTCCATCGGGGAGCTGAATTGTCAGGCGTTCGGGAGCCATCGGAATTTCCTGGCTCGTCTCAGGAAACTGCTGAACTGACCGCGTCCCCCGGGATGCGGTACGGAAACGGAAACAGGGAGTTCATCGCGAATCATGTGGCTGGAATTGATCTTATCCATTCTCTGGATGGCTTGTTTTGTCCTTCTCTGCATGCGATTCAAAGGGGAGGTTCTGCGGACGGTGTTTCTGTCGGTTGTAATGACGGCGGGATACTGCTTTGTTTCCCACGTCATCTGCGGACGGGACAATCCGTTTCTCTCGGAAAAGGGATCCGTGGTTCCGCTGCTGGAACTGCTTCTTTTCGCGGAAGGATTCGCACTGCTCTGCTGCCGGGAAACACTGAGCACGCTGACGAAAATCAAAGGACTTTTCCATCAGGAGGTCTTCTGGTATCTGGTCTGCTTTTTTCCGGGGCTTTGCATCGGCTATCTTTTCCGGATTCGGGAGATAACCTTCACCCTGTCGCCGGAATCGCTGCCGGATCTGAATCTCCGGATGGTTCTGCTTCTTGCTCTCGGGGTGGTCGCCGCGGTGACGCTGCTGACGCTTTCGACTCTGGAGGCGTGGAAAAAGGAGGAGTTCAAGTGGTACTTTCCGCTTCTGATTTCGCTTCCGGCGCTGTTTGTGCTGATCTCCTGGCTGATCCGGGAGGATTTCTCTCCAACCGTTCACCGCTGGCTGTGGAGTCTGTTTCTGATTGTGTTTCTGCGCTATCCGGTCCGGATTTCGCGTCTGCCGCAGGCATTTGCGCTGGGCGTCTTTGTCAACGCCCTGGCAACCAGCGGACTGGAACGCATCTGGTATCCGGTTTGAAGGACAAGGCAGCCTCCTCCCCCCCGAATGAAACCCGAAGAGACAAAAAAAGAGGAACGGATTCGATCCGTTCCTCCGGAATCATCTCCTGAAGATCAGGAATTACAACTGAACGAGAACCACAAGGTCGGCGGTTTTGTAGTTCTTTCCGGAATTGGAGAAGGTCCAGTCCGGATTGTTCACCGACTGATTGCCGATACCGACTTCAGCATTTTTTCCGGTCACCCAGTGGTTGTATGCCATCACGGTCTGTTTTTCCGCGGTGTTGTGGATCTGCATGGAACCGTAGTTGCCGGTGGGGGCGGGAGTATCGCCGAAATCGAATTTCGCGTTGTCCGCGCCGGGGATCTTGGCTCCGTTGCCGGCGGCGTAATTGGTCGCCCAGAACTCAATGTTGCCCTTCGGGAAGGTGCCGTTCTTGACGCCGGGGACATTGGACTTGACCGTCAGATTCGACACATTGACCTGGAAGTTCTTCTTGGGATTCATGGCGGGAACCCCGATCTCCTTGGCATTCTGGGAGAAGGGATCCATGGTCACGAAGACCTGCTGCACTTTGCCGTCATTGCCGACGAGGCGCAGATAATAGCCGATCTTCTTGAATTTCTTTCCCGCGAACGTGTCGGAATAATCCTTGACATACTTTTTGTTGCCTTTGTCGACTCCGCTGAACGCATCCACGACATAGACGGTCTTGAAAGCCTTGGCTTCCGGTGCGAATTTTTGAAGTTCCTGTTCCGCATCCGCCGCGACAGCGACGGTTCCCAATGCAAATGCAGCAGCGGCAAACATCATCAGTTTGTTCATGTTCTCCTCCTTGTCTTTGGTTGATTTCTTTCTGAAACGCCTGGTCCCCATGGGATATCGGGAGAGGCCGTTGTTATCCAATGTAGACATCCTTTCCCGATTTTTCAAATAGAAAAAGGGAAGAATTCCGACTGAAGGACAAAAAAATCAGACTTTTTTTATGAAAAAAGGGAAAAATCTTCCATTTCCGCACCAAAATCGGACTGTTTTTTCAACCACCGCCTCCCGGGAAAGCGAATCGGAGGATGCCGCTTCCGCCGCTTTCTCCTCCGACTCTCCGATCCCCGTTTCCGAGAACCGGAGTCCTTCAGCGGAGAACCTGTGCCAAGCGCCCTCCGTCCCGCGTTTGCAAGGAGGAGAAAAATTCCACGCCATGGAACGAGCCTGCTCTCTTTTGCGGCTTCCCCTTTTCCGCCCCACTCTTCCCGGAAAGATACAATCCTCCGAATCCTCCGCGCACGGGAGACCGTGCGGGAGGAATTTCTTCCGATTCCGGAAAAGGCACGGAGAATTCCGGAATTCCCGTTGTCCGGAAAAAATCCTCTTCCGACGGAGGCGATCAAGTTGATTTCACTTCCGCGCGGAGCGTCATTTTTTCCGGCAGGGGGTCCCGTTGGACTTTCCCGGACAGGAACGTTTTCCGTCGCAGAGATGACAGATTTCGTTGACCAGCTCCTTCCCCTGAAAGAAGTCGCGGATGTTTCGCAGCGTGACCTCCGCAATGCTGGTTTCCGCTTCCCGGGTGAAAAAGGCCTGATGAGAGGTCACGATCACATTGGGGAAGGTCAGCAGACGGGCAAGAACGTCGTCGTCGATAGCGGCGTCGGACTTGTCTTCGAAGAAGTAATCGGTCTCCTCCTCATAGACGTCGAGTCCGGCAGCGCCGATCTTCTTCTTTTTCAGCCCCTGGATGAGAGCGGGCGCATCGATCAGCGCTCCGCGGCTTGTGTTCAGCAGAAAGACGCCCGGCTTCATCAGAGCGATGCTTTTCTTGTCGATCATATGACGATTTTCGGGCGTCAGCGGACAATGCAGGGAAATCACATCGCTTCGCCGGAAGAGCTCCTCCAGCGGAACGTATTCCATATGAAGACGTTTTGCCTCTTCCTGTTTCGGGAAGAGATCGTATGCGAGGATTTTGACACCGAATCCCTGAAGAATCTCCACAAAGGTCAGACCGATCTTTCCGGTCCCCACCACGCCGATGGTTTTTCCGCAGAGATCGAATCCTAAAAATCCGTTGATGGAGAAATTGTTTTCGCGGACCCGGCAGTACGCGCGGTGGAGATTCCGGTTCAGCGTCAGCAAAAGTCCCATGGTATATTCCGCGACCGCGTGAGGCGAATACTCCGGCACCCGCACGACCCGGAGTTTTCCAAGCGCGGCGGCAAGATTTACATTGTTGTAGCCGGCACAGCGCATGGCGATGAGCTTCACTCCCTCCTCATGGAGTTTGCGGATGGTCTTCTCGGAGAGATCGTCGTTCACAAATGCGCAGACCACCTGGGAACCGTCGGCAATCGCGGCGGAAGCGGGAGTCAGACGCGTTTCATAAAAACGGATATCGAATCCATATTGCGGATCGCGGTTGGCGGCCTCGAAGAACTGACGGTCATACGGTTTGGTGTCGAAAAATGCGACTTTGATTTTGGAATGTTTCATCCGGAATGCCCCCTTTCTCTGTAATGTTTGGAAAATATAGACGCGAAAAGGGAATCTGTCAAGACTTGAATTCCTTGCGATATCCGGAAGGAGTCAGATTCCGATGCTGCTTGAAGATGCGGGAAAAATAGAATTCATCGTCGAATCCGCTGCGATGAGCGATTTCACAGAGCGGCAGCACGGTATCGGTCAGCAGTTTCATGGCGCGGTTCAGGCGGCATTCGATGAGGAACTGGGTGGGGGCGCATCCGGTCAGCTCCCGGAAAATCCGGCGGAAATGGGAGTAGGAGATTGACATATTGTTCGCCTCCCGGCAGAAATCCCAGTTTTCCTGCGGATTCGCGATGATCTCCCTGCGCAGATTCTGAATGTACTGTTCGCAGAAGACATTGATCTTGGCATGCACAAGCGGCTGTTCCCGCATCTGAAGGAGGAGATCCTCCAGCAGCAGCACCGCGCGCGCCTGCCGGGACCCGTTCGGATGCTGAAGCAGGGCGAGAAGCTCCAAAAGGGTCGAATAAAACCGTTCCGCCTTGGTAATTTTCACGAGGGGATTTTTTTCCGCGCGGACCAGGAGTCCGCCTTCCAGAAAGGCGCGGGTCCGGGGACCGCTGAAACAGACGAAGCAGTGATGGCGCGTCTCCCCGGGAGGCGAACCATAGGTGTAGGAGCGGTCCGGTTCGGAAACGAAGGCGCAGGGACCTTCCGCGATCTCCTCCGGCTGGCCGTCCACGCTGAAGAGGAGACGTCCGGAATGGTTGTACTGAATCCCGTAATATCCCTCGAAGATCCGGTTTCTGGTCAGCGTGGTATAGTCGGGATTCTCCCCTGAAATTCGGAAGTCGATGCCGTCAAAATATTTCATGAATGAATCAGAAAATCCATATTTATGTTGTCTTTCTCCATTCTCAAAGTTCGTTTTCCGGTATATAGTATAAATCAAAAACCATCGTTTTACAACATGGGATACGGCAGATAACAGAGAAAAAAGGTGAAAAAATGGCAAAAACTCCTGTCAAGGTAGGCATCTGGGGACTCGGAAGAGCCGGATACAACATGCACTGCAATGAAATCGACCTTTACAAGGGCGAACTGGAAATCGTCGCCGGATGCGACCTGCTTCCCGAACGCACGGAAAATCTGAAGAAGCGTTATCCGAACTGCAAGGTTTACAACGACGGCAATCAGTTCCTTGCGGACAAGGATGTGGAACTGGTCTCCGTCGCGGTCCGTTCTCCGCAGCACATTGACTATGCGATCCGCGCTCTGGAAGCGGGAAAATACGTTTTCGTGGAGAAACCGGTCGGTCTGACCAGCGCGGGAGTGGAGAAACTGGAACAGGCGATGGCGAAACATCCCGGGAAGACGTTCTTCCGTCAGAACCGTCGTTTTGAAGCGGCGTTCAATCATGTGCGGGAAATCATCGACAGCGGAATTCTCGGGAAGGTCTACGAGATCAAGCTCTGCCGCCACGGATTTCAGTACCGGGAGGACTGGCAGGCCATCAGCGACTGCGGCGGCGGACAGCTCAACAACTGGGGTCCCCATCTGATTGACCACGCGCTCCGGCTTATGGATGCGCCGATCGCCTCCATCTGGAGCGACCTGAAGAACATCAACGGACTCGGAGATGCCGAGGACAACCTGAAAATCATTTTCAAAGGGGAAAACGGCAGAATCATCGACGTGGAAATCTTCAGTGCGGTGGCATTGCCCTCTCCGATCTATGCGGTCTACGGCGATCGCGGGACCTTGATCTGCGAAGACGAACAGGATATCAAGCTGAAATATCTGGCACCGGAGTTTCAGCGTCCGGCGCATGCGGCGTCGAAGGAGACTCCGCCACTGAACGGCAGCTTTGGCGGCACCGCCCAGCCGAAATGGATCCGCAAGACGATCATGGTGGAGCCATCGAACAAGGCGACGGTCAACGATATCTATCATCATCTTTACCTTGCGCTTCGGGAAGGAGTTCCGTTCCCGATCAAGCCGGAAGAGGCGCTGGAAGTGGTTCGCACCACGGAGAAGATCAAACTTCAGAATCCCGCATTCAAGGTCAAAGCCGACGAATTCGGTCTCTGATTTCCGCCTGTTCAGGAAATGCAAAACGGATATCCCCGCACAAGAGGATATCCGTTTTTTTTGTCATCGCATCCGTCCATCCGCAAAAACCGCTCGCTTCTCTCCGGAAGAATTCAGCGCGGAATGCGGACCGGTTCCGCATTCCGGCGGAACGGATAAAGGCGCTCGGAAAACGCCCGGTTGGACTCCACAAACGCCCGGTAAGGTTCATCCGTCACCGAGACGAGTCCGATTCCATAATTCTCCCCGTCCCAACGCCCGATCAGAGTCTGATCTTTAAAACAGAAGTGATGAATTCCGACAATCAGCGGGTGGCGGGCCGTACTTTCCAGCAGAATCTTCTGCGCCTCTTCCCTTACATGAGGCGCACATCCCGGATATGCGAGAATCCCGGGCATCCCGCGCATCCGGTGCCCGACGCTTGACTCGCTGATCAGCACGGGTTTGTCCCCAAGCCCGGCATAAACAGAATGGTCATGATGCAGAGCATAGTCGTTGATGCTGACCACATCGCAACTCTCCGAAGCCATCCGGAAGAGCCATTGCTTATTGTAATCCTGCACTTTGAAACGGGAACCGAGATAGAGATGATGCGGCGCATGTTTCTTCACAGCCTGCCGGGACAACTCAAAGAAGCGTTTCCAGAATTTCAACGAGAATGCTTCAAAATCCGCCCGGCATCCCTTTGCATCCGGAAGAGTTTCCACGCAAGCCAAAGCATCCCAGGAGGGCCAGGAGCCTTTCCATGCTTTGTTCAGAGCAGCAATGGTTCCGTACTTTTTCCTGAGTCCGGCGATCAGCTCCCGTTTTGCCGGGAGTTCCGCAGAGGCGAGAAACGCGGCCTCCGCCACCTCGACGGAAGACCCGAAATGAAGCTCGTTTCCGACAAAATAGCCGATACAGTAAGGATCCTCAATCGTCCAGCGGAACTTCTCCGGAAGCACATTCAGGAGTTCCGATTCAAACTCCGGGGAATAAACATCACGGAACTCATTCTTCGGCCCGAAACGCATCGCTTTTCTGGAGGGTAACGGCAGATTCAGCATATATGGCATTTTCCGTTTGCGGTAAAGAGCCGGATCGCTCCAGTTGCCGATGGTATTGTATCCCCAGCTCTCCATCCGGCGGAACTGAAAATCGTGCCATGATTCGTTCCCGTACCGGATTCGGCAGTTGTCGGAATAGAAATGAAATACGCAGCCCGGCGCGGCGCTTTTCCGCGTATAACATTTTGCTTTTCCGCGATCAGTCGGCCAGTATTCCCCCCGGGACCAGGCGTTGACACCGCGTGAAAAGAACAGTCGTCCGTCCGGGTCCGCGAAGTACCATTTGCCTTCCCACTTTTCCACGCGAAAATACCCGGTTGCCTTCAAACGGGGACCACTCTTCCAGCCGCCCCACGGATCCCAGTCCGCGACACGCGGCTTCAGAGCGGATTTCTCGTTCCGCAGCGATTCCTTCAACTGCCGGTTCGATTTGATTTTTTCCGGCCACTCCTCATGACAGTACTGACCGTAGTCATCAATAAACGGAAAAAAGGTTTCCGGAGAACGGATCGCGGGAGAAGGGTCATAACGTCCGTGAAGCCGAATCCCGGAAATCCGGAAACGACCGTAACGGACAAATCCGCAAATCACATGAATACACTTCACGGAAGAGGTGTCGATATTCGTCCCCCCCTCAAAACCGTTCGGCATTCCCTTTGCCCGAAACAGCGGATCGAATGACGATCTTCCTCCATGGTTCAATGGATAAGTAAACGAGCGTTTCTCTCCCGGTCCAAGCACAAAAACCCCGATTTTATGACGGCTCCACATCCCCAGGCAGATGTCCCCTGTCACCGCACGCTCCCGATCAAGATTTTCAATTGCAAAGGAAATAAAACGAAATCGGGAGAAATCCCAATTTTTTCCTTTTTCCGGGACAAGCACGAAATAGGGCCAGGGATTCGATCCCGTCCGGAATTCGGCCGTCACACCGCCGCCGGAATCCGCCGATACGGAAATTTTCTTTTTCCAGGAGACCTTCAGATTTTCACGGTCCCAGTGGACAGCTTCTTCCGCTCCGAGCAGAAAAAATGCCGACAGCAGACAACAAAGTGCAATGCAAAACCATCCAGACTTCATCACTGATCCCATCCGCATTCATATTTGCCGTCAAGGCGGTACTGCATCATATTTTCACTGATCCTCCGCATCATTGCGGTAAGCTCCCAGAAGGGTGTATCGCAGCAGTCGATTACGCCGATTGCAAGATTTTCTCCATCGAACCGTCCGGTGAGCGGCTGATTATTCCAGCAGAAATAGTGAGCTCCAACCACCTGCGGATGCAGAAGAATTCCCTGCATGATCCGCAAATAGGCATGGGCACGGTCATTCTGGGTAATTCCGGCAGGGCGCATATCCGCATTGAAGGCGCCGCGGTCAAGAACTCCCACATGGAATTCGGTAATCATGATCGGCTTGTCCTTCGGCAGTCCGGCGGCACGGAAACCATCCATGCTCCAACTGTAAATGTTGCGGGAGACGATATCTGCATATCTCGATGCAGCCGCATAGGCCTCCGGATGCCAGCCGAGATGCAGACGGGACCCCAGATACAGATGATTCGGAGAAAACTCCTTCACAGTCTTCCGGCAGAGAAAATAGAAGCGATCCAGAAAATGCGCATTGAACGCCAGCATATCTTCGAAACTCTTTTCCGGGTCCGGCAGAGTCGTCGAATTCAGGACTTCCTTCCAGTTTTTGTAACGGGTCCCCCATTTACGATTGAGGGCGGAGACCGTCACATATTTCGTATCAAGCATTTCCACAAATTCCTTCTTCGACGCATTGTCTGCTGGAGCGGAAAACGCGCTCCGTGCAATGGCAGTCCGATCGCCCCATTTGATCTCGTTGCAGATGAAAAAGCCGATGCACCAGGGATCGTCTTTCGCGGCGACGGCATCCGCAGCCTTCGTACTGTTCCGAAGAACCTGCTCGAAATCGGGATCGAAAACATCCCGGAACCTGTGGAACCCTTCCACTTTCGGAATCCATTTTTTTCCGCCAGCCAGACGCAGTTCCATGGCGTAGGGAGTGTGATGTTTCCGCTGAACCTCCGTACAGCTCCAGTTTCCGATCGTGTTAATCCCCCAGGACTGAAGACGTTTTCCGACAAAATCCCAGTACACCTTCTGATAATCGGCGCCGTACTTTCGCTTCAAGTTGTCGCGAATGAAATTGAAACTGTAATTTTTGCGTCCGATCTTTCCTGTTTCATACCATTTCGGGTCGCGCTCCCTGCCCCAGGCATTCGGAGTGATGGCGTTGATCCCATGCGAGAAGAAGAGTCTGCCGTCGGGATCGACGAGGAACCACTTTCCCTGATATTTCTCCGTCCGGAAGAACCCGGTAGGTTTGAGCTGCGGCCCTTTCCGCCATCCGCCCCACTTGTTCCAGTCGGCGATCCGGGGTTTGAGAGAGCGTTTCTCCTTGTCGAGCCGTTTGGCGAAGTCGGGATCGGAATGGATTTTATCGGGCCAGTCCTGATGAATGTACTGCCCGTAGCGGTCGATGAACGGATAGAAGCGGTCGGGATCGTTGACGGGAGCGCCGGGACCGGTGTACGGGGTCTCCAGACGAATGTTGCTGATCCGGTAATGCGCGGAATGTTTTCTGGAATACCCGGCAAGATTATGTCCCCAGAAAATGATGGCGTCGACCCGTCGCCCGTCAATGTTTTTGAGACCGGGAATTCCCGGCGGGGTTGCGCGCAGACCGTCGATCCGGCATTTGGCGAACTCATCGGCCTGCGGATAGTAAAGTCTCAGAGTCCGTTTTTCCTTCGGATTCAGTCCGAAACCGCTGTTGTTGGCAATCTGACGGGTGCCGACCAGCGGATTGGTCACTCGGATGGAGACAATCACCTGCTGATCGTCATCCATGTTTTCAATGTCCGCGCAAAGATGCTGATAACGCGAGAGATCCCAGTAGAGTTCTCCTTTCGGCGGAGGCAGAAGGATTCCGGGATTCAGCAAAGTATCATCAGTCATTCTGACATCCAGCGCAAACCCGTTTTCCGTTTTCACTTTTTCCACTTTGATTCCATCGGTCTTCACCGGTTTCGGCGTCACCCAGAGCGGAGCTGTGAAATCTACGGGAACAATTCTGGATACATCGTAAGTTTCCAGATTCACCAGAGGAGTTCCTCCAGCCAAAACAAAAGCAGAGCAGAACACAGCAGCAAAACTGATTCGTTTCATATCCAATCCCTTTCTGTTAGGAATTCATACTTAAAAAGTGAGAACGGTTCCATCTTCCAGAGCCATTCGAGTAAAACCGTCGCTTTGAAGACGACTCTGCGAACGCGCTTCCACATGACCATCGGCAAACGCGAGATTCGCCCGGCTGATGTGAAGCAGAAAAATGGCGGAACTATTTTCCAAAGGAAAAGTCGGATGCATCTTGTAACTGGCAACTCCCGGCGAAGAGGCGAAACGCCCGGAATCAGACAGCAGGAAAATTCTGGAAGGGCCCTTCATTTTTGTCAGACGGAAAGCCCGGGTTCCGTCTTCATCTTTGACGGCGAAATCCCCCGTCTCCTCAACCCGGTCATTGTAATAGGAACCGGTCCAGCGATCTTTCGGTGCATACATGCCATAGCATCGCCAGCTCCAGTCCGTCGCGTAGGAGAGCATCTTCGGCAGAACAGGATTGGAACCGCAACGGATAATCTGTTTTTTCACATACGGGAACGCCTCTACAATGAAGTATGCCCATCCAAGCCAAGTTTTTGTTCCGGCCTTACACGCCTGACAGCCGATCATCCACTGATCCTGAGCATCGGCATACATGAGATGTCCCTTCATCAGCTGTGACAGGTTGTTGACACAGCCAATGGCCTGCCCCTTCTTCCGGGCGCTGTTCAGAGCGGGAAGCAGAACAGATACAAGAATTGCAATTACAGCAATAACGACAAGAAGTTCTATCAATGTGAAAATTTTTCGTCTCATTTTATATTCTCCTTCTCTTTTGGATTAAACTGTTTTTTATGATGAGAGGCATTCCGTGCCGAGACACTTTCCCGAATGCAGAGCACAGGGGCAAGGCGCGTAACGCGCTGAAACGCATCGAGACCGCACCGAATGTAACAGTCGAGATGCGTCATTGCCGTATAACCGAGTTCATAGATCGGATTTCGCAGGGTAGTCAGAGGCGGATCAAAGGTAGCGGCGAGTGGGAGGTCATCGAATCCGAGCACGGAGAAATCGTCCGGGACGGAATAGTTGAACTTCTTCAAAACCTGAATGAGCTTCATTGCCGAGATATCGTCGCGACACCAGAAAGCGGTCGGCGCATCGGGAGCTTTGACCGTCCGGAAAACCTGTTTTTCAAAGTCCTCTCCGAACGAATGAGCGCCGGAGACGATTTCAAAAATCCTGTCAAAACGCATAGAGGATTCCGCAAACGGCTTCAGAACCGTTTCCCGTTCAATCATCATATAGGAACAGGCGGGGCTTTTCGGGTTCATCTTTATATGCGGATAAACAATGCCGATCCGGCGGTGACCATTCTCCCGCAGATAACTGGAAACCGTATGGGCGACCTGATCCGGATCAAATGTAACCGATCCGATCCACGGCTGCGAAAATTCACAGTCAATTGCAATCTGAGGCAGATCACTTTGGGCGGTCAGTTCCGCAAGAGGCGGATCGGAATCATAGCGGCGTTCCCCCAGATGAATCACTCCGGTGTAATGCTGCCGGATATCCTCAACTGCGGCAAGGATTTCCAGACGGGAAGCCCCGGGAGGCGGAAGCTGCCGCGGCACCAGAGCATAACCGAGTTCCATCGCGCGGTCGGCAATCCCCGAATAAACGCCGAAATGCCGCTGACCATATTCCGTCGAAGGCAGATAATAATCGGAAAACATCATGGGAAGGATCAGTGCGATATTCTGGAGATTGGAACGGCGGGAACACCTCATGTGCCAGATCCGTTCATTCGGCTGACGGTAAATCAGTTTTTCCGCTTCCAGAAGCTGATAGACTTTCTGAACGGTCTGTCTCGCAACACCAAGAGCTTCCGCCAGATGACTGACCGGCATCAGCTGCCCGTTGCCCGTGGTAGTATCACGCCCTCTGAGCCATTCCACCATGGAACCGTGAATCGTGGCAACCGTGTCATTCCTGCCGCAATGACGCATATTCTGCTTCAAGCTGTCGAGAAAAATCGGATCCATCATTTACACCCCTGTTTTCTGATGGTATATTTTATTCTAAAAGAGAAAAATTGTCAACATTAAATCAAAAAACCAAAAAGAATTATTTACATTATTTTAATATTATGTAAACAAGCAGAAAGAATGAATCCATTCAGAACATGAGGCAAATTCAGGGGAAACGGGAGGGAATAACAGAAAATGAGAGACATTTCCGTTGTCAAAAGGCAGAGGGGGAAATGTGGTGCCCGGAGCGGGGCTCGAACCCGCACATCCATAGGATAACAGATTTTAAGTCTGTTGCGTCTGCCATTTCGCCATCCGGGCGGAGATCTCCTGTCAAACGGAATTTTACTATACCCCGTTATTCCGGAGTTTCAAGCCCGGTCCGGAAGTTTAATCCTCCCGAACCGGTTTCGCATCCACAATCTGAAGCTGACGACGGCGTTCCCCGTAATATTCATTGATCTGAGGAATCGCCACCACATCCCACACAGTATGCGGCTCCAGAATCATATTGAATGCAATGAAATCGGAGGTGTCGCCGTTCCGGTCGCGCAGGATTCCCTTCGTATGTCCCGCCTTGATCGGGAATGTCCGTGCGATCTCCACCGCGTTGATCCGGTAGCAGGGCTGGGGATTCCCATGCCCGAAGGGCCCCAGACGGTCGTAGTAGGAGAAGAAATCATCGCCCAGATCATTCAGGTTGACAAGACCGTCATAGGAGACGCTGTCGATCAGATCCTCCTTGGTGATCTCTCCGCGCACCGTCTCCTCGAAGACCCGCTGGAACTCCGGAATGCTCTCTTTCCGCAGCCCCAGTCCGACCGCCATCGGATGCCCGCCGTAACGGGTCAGCAGATGCGAACACTTGGACAGAACCTTGATCAGATTCAATCCGCCGATGCTGCGTCCGGAACCGTGCGCCTCATCCCCCTGGATCGTCAGGACAATCGCCGGACGGTTGTAATCCCTGGCGAATCGGGACGCCACAATTCCGATCACCCCCTGATGCCAGTTCTCCCCCGCCGCAATAATCGAATAACTGCTGGCGAAATCCGGAGACGACTCCACATAATGTTTGGCCTCGTTAAAAATCTCCTGCTCTTTCGTCTGGCGCTTCTGATTGAAGCGTTCGAGCATATCCGCATACTTGTAGGCGTCCACGATATTGGACGCGGTCATCAGATCCAGCGCGCTGATCGCGTTGCCGAGTCTGCCCGCGGCATTGATCCTCGGCGCCATCTTGAAGGTGATGTCCGACGGTTTGATCGTGGAACCGGAAATCTTCGCCACTTCGATCAGAGCCCGCACCCCCGGCCGGAGCTGTCTGCGCAGCATCTCCATTCCATGTTTGACCAGAATGCGGTTCTCTCCCAGCAGCGGCACAATATCCGCCACGGTTCCGAGCGCCACGTAGTCGAGCACCTCCTTCAGTTCGGTCGTGTATCCACCGAGATTGTTGTCCCTCCCGTACTTGAGGAACGCATGCCCCAGCTTGAATGCCACTCCGACGCCGGAAAGATTGTGCAGATCCGCCAGTTCCCTGTGGATTTTCGGATTGATGTTCGCCAGCGCCGCCGGCAGCGTCTCCCCCGGCTCATGATGGTCGGTGATAATCACATCAATTCCGCGTTTTGCGGCGTCTTCAACGGCCTCGCAGCTGTTGATTCCGCAGTCCACGGTGACCAGCACTCCGCAGTGGCCGCCCGCCGCCTCCAGCGCCTTTGCCAGAGAATCGGGAGTGAAACCGTAACCGTCGTCGAACCGGTGCGGCAGAAAATTCGTCACAATCGCCCCGTTGCGCTCCAGAATCCAGGAGAGAAGAGCGGTGGCAGTGATGCCATCCGTGTCGTAATCTCCATGAATCAGAATGTGTTCACGGTTGACGATCGCCTTCCAAAGGCGTTTAACGGCTGTGTCAATCCCCGGAAAACGGAACGGATCACTGAGGTCCGCAAAGGAGGCATTGAAGTACATATCGACGTTTTCCGCCTCAATGCCCCGCGCTGCAAGATACATTGCAATCGCACGCGGATGAGATTTCTCTCGGATCAGTTCACCGGTTAATTTTTCTTTGCCATCAGACGCACATGTCCATAGCTTGTTACCCATTTTGCCTTTCTTTATCTTTACTATCTGTAACACACTGTCAATATACAATAGGAATCGGAAAACATCAAATTCATTCTTTAAATTTGAAGAAAATAGTTTTTATTTTATTTTTCCGCTTGACTTTTTTCTTTTCTGCTGTACATTAGGGGTCATCAACCAGATGCCGACGTGGCGGAATGGCAGACGCGCTGCGTTCAGGTCGCAGTCCGTGTACGCGGGTGAAGGTTCAAGTCCTTTCGTCGGCACCAACCTGATTTGACTATCCTCTCCGGATCTCCTCCGGAGAGGTTTTTTTGTATCGGGAGGGAGCGGCATGACGCATGAATCTCTTTGTTCTGAACCGTTCGCCTCGGCTTCTCCTCCGGAGAGGATTTTTTGTATCGGGAGGGAGGGACATGGCGCATGAATCTCTTTGTTCTGGACCGTTCGCCGCGCATCGCGGCTCAGTTTCTCTGTGACGCGCACGTCGTGAAAATGATTCTGGAATCGGCTCAGCTTCTTTCCACTCAGGATCGTCTGAACGGACTGGAACGGGGGTACCGGATGACGCATGAGAATCATCCCTGCCGGCGCTGTCTTGAGAATCCGGCCAATTATCTGTGGCTCTCCGCGCATCTGGGTTCTCTGCTGCGGGAGTACACGCACCGCTTCCGGAAGGAGCATCGCACGGAGCAGCTGTTCCGACTGTACTGGAAAAGGGATTTCCGCGGCATGTCCGGGGGAGCCTTTGCGGAAAAGCTCTCGCTGCCGAAATGTATGCCTGCGGAATACAGGGTCGGCGGCGATGGAATCGACGATGTTGTCGCCTCCTACCGGAACTATTACCAGTTCAAACGTCTCACTCTGCCCCGTTTCCGCTATACCCGGCGTCCCCCTCCGGCATGGCTGCATGAGCCGTTCCTTCCGGAGAAAACAGAAATCCCCGGAGGAACCGGGGATTTCAAAATGGGGTAATTCGAATTCAGAGATCCGTTTCCGTTACGGACGCGGATGATGCGGTCCGCGCGGTCCGGGATGCTTTTTTCCCGGGGTTCCGGCTTTCACCGGTCCGACGAGACGCCGGAGCTGACGGTTGACATACTCTTCCTTTCCGCCTGCCTCCATGCGTTCATTCATCCGTTTCATGCGTTCCAGCATCCGCTCCAGCATCTTTGCATCCTTTCCGGCGGCCTTTTCCGCGGCAATTTTCTTTTCGAGGTTGGCCACCATGGTTTTCCGCAGAGCGCTTTCACGGTCGAACTGGGCGCGCAGAAGATTCCGGACCGGTTCCAGCTGTTCGCGAAGTTTTGCCGTTTCCGCCTGACGGGCGTCGGCGGATCTCTTTCTGAGTTCCTCCATTTTCCGATCGGCCGCGGCGGGATCGCTGGTCCGCAGCGTTTCGATTTCGGCGAACTCCTTCGGGAATTCAGCGGCGAGGCGTTCCGCCAGGAACGGCATCGGCCGTCTTCTTTCACGGGGACCATCGGGACGCGGACCCTTTCTTCCATGCGGGCCTTTGCGGAGACGTTCCTGCGCCGGGGGCGGAGCGGGTTCGTCGGCGGGATTCTGCGCCCAGAGCGGAAGAACCGCTCCGGCCAGAACGAGCAGAGCCAAAGTTCTGAGTTTGTTCATGTTATCATTCCTTGTCTTTCAGCAGAAGCGGAATTGCCGCTGCCGGACATACAACGCAGCAGCCGGAAATTTATTGTGTCCCCTCCGGAAGAATCGGAAACGACCCGGAAAAATTTCCCGCAAAAAACTTTTTTCACAGCTTGTTTTTTTCCGGTTCCGACATTATTTATTACTCAATAGGATTAATCATACTAATTCAGAACAGAAGGCAGAATCTTCCATGATCACCATTGAAGTTCCCTATGGGAGAAGCAGCATTTCGGCGGCAATTCCGGAAGCGAATTATCTCGGAACGTTCGCCTCCCGGGTTCCGCGCGCGGCGGAGGATGAACGCACCTCCGTCGAAGAAGCGCTCGACCATCCCATCGGCTCGCCGCCGCTGGAGAAACTGGCGGAGAACAAGCGCACGGCGGTCGTCATCACCAGCGATCATACGCGTCCGGTTCCGAGCCGGATCCTCATGCCGCGGATTCTGGAGCGTCTGCGCAGAGGCTCGCCGGGAATCGACATCACCATTCTGGTGGCAACCGGATTCCACCGGAAGACAACCCGGGAGGAGCTGACCGCCAAACTCGGAGAGGAGATCGTTCAACATGAAAAAATTGTCGTGCACGACTCCTCCGACACCTCTTCCCTGATTTCTCTGGGCACCCTGCCCTCCGGCGGAGCGCTGATCGTGAACCGTCTTGCCGTGGAAACGGATCTGCTGATCGGGGAAGGCTTCATTGAACCGCACTTTTTCGCGGGATTCTCCGGGGGACGCAAAAGCGTGCTGCCCGGCATTGCGTCACGCGAAACGGTTCTGGCGAACCACTGTGCGGAATTCATCCGCAGTCCGTTTGCGCGCACCGGGAATCTGAACGGCAACCCCATTCACCGCGATATGCTGTATGCGGCGGAACAGGCGAAGCTGGCGTTCATCGTAAACGTGGTCATTGATCCGGAGAAGCGGATTGTCAAGACCTTTGCCGGCGACCCGGTCAGGGCACACGAGGCGGGTTGCGCATTCCTGAGGACATTCTGCGCCGTCTCGGTGCCGGAAGCCGATATTGTTGTGACAAGCAACGGCGGCTATCCGCTGGATCAGAACGTCTACCAGTCGGTCAAGGGAATGACCGCGGGAGAAGCGGTATGCCGGAAAGGCGGCGTCATCATTCTCTCGGCGAGCTGTTCCGACGGACACGGCGGAGAGTCCTTCCGCCGGCATCTGGCGGAGGCCGCATCGCCGGAGAAGCTGCTCGCCGAGACGGAACAAATCCCCCGCGGCGAAACGGAACCGGATCAATGGGAATACCAGATTCTGGCAAGAATCCTGACAAAGCACAAAGTGATTGTCGTCTCCACGGACTGCGATCACGAACTGCTGGAGTCGATGCACCTGGGCACCGCGTCCACGCTGGATGAGGCGTTGCGCAAGGCGTTTTCGCTTGTCGGAGCGAACGCCTCGGTCGCCGTCATTCCGGACGGGGTTTCCGTCATCGCCGAAAAGAAAGAAACGTAACGGAAGTTTTTCAACATTCACAACAAAGGAAAAGCATGAAAATTGTAGTCTGCATCAAGCAGGTTCCCGGCACGGCGCAGGTGGAGATCGATCCGGAGACGGGCGTTCTCAAACGCGACGGCGTGGAATCCAAAATGAATCCGTACGACCTCTACGCGCTGGAAACGGCACTGCGCTTCAAACAGAGCGTCGGAGCGGAGATCACGGTAGTGACCATGGGTCCTCCGCAGGCGGAGTCCGTGATCCGCGAAGCCTTTATGATGGGCGTGGACAACGGGGTCATTCTTTCGGACCGCAGGTTCGGAGGATCCGACGTGCTGGCAACCTCCTACACGCTGGCGCAGGGCATCGCCGCCGCGGGCGGATGCGATCTGATCCTCTGCGGGAAACAGACCACCGACGGCGACACGGCGCAGGTCGGAGCCGAACTTGCGGAATTTCTCGGAATTCCGCATGTGACAAGCGTCTGCAAAATCCGCGAGGTCACGGAAAAGGACATCACAATCGACCTGGATCTGCCGCTCCATGTGGAAACGGCGAAAATCAAATATCCCTGTCTTCTGACGGTGGAAAAGGGGATTTTCGAGCCACGTCTTCCCTCCTTCAAGCTCAAACTGGCCACGGCCGATCGGCCCATCCGCATGCTCAAGCTCGACGATATGAAAGACAAGGATCCCGCTCACTACGGACTGAACGGCTCCCCGACCCAGGTCAAGCGGATCTTTCCACCGGAAAACCGCAATGAACACGAGATCTGGAAAGGCTCTCCGGACGACCTTGCCGAACGCCTGTTCCGGCAGCTTGACGATCAGAAATTTCTTCAGCAACTGAGGTGACTTCATGCCCTACATCAAAATTCATCAGGAGAAGGCGCAGGACAAGGCCCGTCTTGCCGCGCTCTGTCCGTTCCGCTCGATTGATCTGGTCAACGACACGCTCTCCATCAACGCCGGATGCCGCATGTGCCGCATCTGCATCAAGAAAGCGGGCGATGTATTCGAATACGTCGAAGAGGAACTTCCCGCCGCCGAAAAGGAGAAATGGCGCGGAATCGCCGTGGTGGCGGAAATCACGGAAGGCACGATTCATCCGGTGACGTTCGAACTGCTCGGCAAAGCGCGGGAGCTTGCCGCGAAAGTGAACTATCCGGTCTACTGTCTCATGATCGGTTCCGGAATCCGGGAGAAGGCGGGGACGATTCTGGAATACGGCGCGGATGAAGTTTTCGTCTACGACATGCCGGAACTCCGCAGTTTCCGCATTGAACCCTATACGGCGGTTCTGGAGGAGTTCATCCGGAAGGTTCGTCCCTCCTCGGTGCTGGTCGGGGGGACCTCCACGGGACGCTCGCTTGCACCGCGCGCGGCGGCCCGCTTCCGCACCGGTCTGACCGCCGACTGCACGAGTCTCGACATCTCCGAAAACACCGATCTTGACCAGATCCGTCCGGCCTACGGCGGAAACATCATGGCGCACATCAACACGCCTCGCCATCGGCCGCAGTTCGCGACGGTCCGCTACAAGATCTTCCCGATCCCGCCGAAAACGGAGCCGAAGGGCAGAATCACGCTGGAAACCATCGCTCCGGAAAAGCTGAAATCAGCCATCGACATTCTGGAGAGCAAGGAGAAGGTCCGCGAGGTCGGAATTGAAGAGGCCGAAGTGCTGGTCGTCGCGGGACGCGGCGTCAAAAAGCAGGAGGATCTCGCGATGCTTCAGGAGCTTGCGGACCTGCTGAACGGCCGTCTCGCCTCCACGCGCTCCCTGGTGGAGGCCGGCTGGACCGATCCGAAACAGCAGATCGGACTCAGCGGACGAACGGTCAAACCGAAGCTCATCATCACCTGCGGCGTTTCGGGAGCAATCCAGTTTGTCGCGGGAATGAACGGCTCGGAACATATTGTTGCCATCAACACGGATGAGAAGGCACCGATCTTCAAGGTTGCGCACACGGGAATCGTCGGGGATCTTTACAGGATTGTGCCGCAGCTGATCGAAAAAATCAAAGCGAAGGGAAACTGAACCATGCCTGCCCCCTATAAAACATTCGACACGGCCGATCTGAACAATCTTCGGGCTCTTGTTCCGGAAGAGCGGGTGATTCCGGGAGCCGAGGTCGGGGAAGACTACTGTCATGATGAGCTTTCGGGAATCCGGAAACGGCCCGATGTGCTCATCAAAGCCATGTCGGCGGAAGAGATTTCCGCGGTCATGAAATACGCCGCTGCACACAACATTCCCGTAACTCCGCGCGGCCAGGGCACGGGACTGGTCGGAGGAGCGGTTCCGCTCTACGGCGGCATCCTGCTCGACCTCAGCGGAATGAACCGCATTCTGGAACTCGACGACATCAATCTCACGCTGACGCTCGAGCCGGGCGTGCTGCTGATGGACGTTGCCAAATATGTCGAGGAGCACGGCTTCTTCTATCCGCCCGATCCCGGCGAAAAAACGGCGACCATCGGCGGGAACATCAGCACGAACGCCGGCGGAATGCGCGCCGTGAAATATGGAGTCACGCGCGATTACGTCCGCGGTCTTGAAGTGGTTCTTCCGAACGGAGAGATCGTGGAATTCGGCGGAAAGGTGGTGAAAAACAGTTCCGGATACAGTTTGAAGGATCTGATCGTCGGTTCCGAAGGCACGCTCGGGATTGTGACGAAAGCGGTTCTGCGTCTGCTGCCGCTGCCGAAGCACAAAATCAGTCTGCTGGTGCCCTTTCCGGACCTGACCTCCGCGATCCGGACCGTTCCGGCGATCATCCGCTCCAGCTCGATCCCGACCGCGGTCGAATTCATGGAACGCGAAGTCATCCTTGCCGCCGAACAGTTCCTTGCGCGCAAGTTTCCCGACAACTCCTCCGACGCCTATCTGCTCCTGACCTTCGACGGCGCAAGCAAGGAGGAGATCGAACTTGCCTATCACAGCGCGGCGCACACCTGTCTGAACGCCGGAGCGCTGGATGTGTTCATCTCGAACACACAGGAGCGCAACGAGTCCATCTGGTCCGCGCGCGGCGCCTTTCTGGAGGCGATCAAGGCATCCACCACCGAAATGGATGAGTGCGATGTGGTCGTTCCCCGGAAGCATGTGGCGGAGTTCGTGCTCTTTTCGAAAGAGCTTCAGGAGAAGTACCGGATCCGTCTGCGTTCGTTCGGACACGCCGGCGATGGAAATCTGCACATCTACATTCTCCGCGACGAGCTCCCGGAAACGGAGTGGCACGCGACGCTGGAACAGGTGTTCCGGGAACTCTATGCCAAGGCGGACAGTCTCGGCGGCAAGGTCTCCGGCGAGCACGGCATCGGCTATGCGAAACGCCCCTATCTGCGGGAGTCGCTGGATGAGCAGAGCGCCCTGCTGATGGCGGGAATCAAGAAGGTCTTCGATCCGGACAACATTCTGAATCCCTCCAAAGTCGTGGTGAAATAAGCGGACGAAGAGAAGACACATTGCCGAAGACGGGGCGGAGGAAGGAATCCGCCCCTTTTTCATGACCGGAACGACCGTCCGTTTCGTTCACGGGAACATCTGATTCCGCCTCCGGTACTCCAGGGGGGAGACTCCCGCCAGATGGCGGAATTTTCTTGAAAAATAGAACGGATCGCTGAATTCAAGTTCAAGCGCGATCTCCTTCACCCGCAGATTGGTCTCCACCAGAAGACGGCAGCTTTTCCGCAGGAAACAGGAGTTGCGGTAATCGGAAAATGACTCTTCTCCATGATATCTGCGCCAGTATCTCCGCAGAGAGGAGAGCGACATTCCGAATTCGGCGGCAAGAGCGGCGCAGTCGATGTCGCGTCCGGGAGAGCGTTCCAGACGGGATCGGATCTCCGGGATCCGGGAGTGTTCGAGAATGCTCTCCCTGCTTTTCAGGCGCGTTTCCAGAAGCAGATCGTAACAGAGGAGATCGATCCGGTCGGCGGAGAGCTCCTCCCCCTCCAGCTCCCGCTGAAGGACGGCAGCTTTTTCTCCGATACTTCCGATGTTTCTCATTTCCCGCACGGGAATTTCAGGGGTCATGAGTCCGGAAGCGCGCAGAAGCCCGAAGGAGTCCGGCGGATAGATGAAATAGAGCTCGGACCATTCCGATTCCGGTCCGTAGTCCATCGGTTCTCCCGGCCATTGAATCAGCAGACAGGGGGCCTCCACGGACCAGCGTTTTCCCCGCAGAACGTAATCGCCGCGACCCTGCATGATAAAGGAAAAATTGCAGGAATCGAAGGTCTGGCGGATGCGCTCCCGTTTCGCGGGAAGAAAGCCGATGGAGGCAACCGGCGGAAGAAGGGAGATTTCCCGGGACAGAGGACTCAGATGTCTGGTTTTTCCATCCATGATTTTGAAACGTTTGTCCATTCCCGTTTCTCCTTTTCTCGTGTATAATATATGCTGTTCCGGAAGATTTGTCAATGGAGGAATTCATCACGGAAAGGAGACAATCACATGAAAGCCGGATTGATCGGATGCGGAAACATCAGTGATGCGTATTTGAAGAATGCGGCCGTTTTCCAGCATCTGCGCATCGTTTCGTGCGCGGACATCAGAGAGGATGCGGCAAGGGAAAAAGCGGAAAAGTACGGACTCCGGCATCAGTCGGTCGAGGAACTGCTCGCGGATCCGGAGATCGAACTGGTCCTGAACCTGACGACCCCGCAGTCGCACACGGAAATCGACCGGAAGGCGTTGACCGCCGGCAAACACATCTATTCGGAAAAGCCCTTCGGACTGGATACCGCATCGGCGCGGGAGGTTCTGGCGCTGGCGGAGCGGAAACACCTGCGCACGGGATGCGCGCCCGACACCTTTCTCGGCGGGGGCCATCAGACCTGCCGCGCACTGCTCGACAGCGGTCTGATCGGCAAAGTGGTGGCGGGAACCGCCTTCATGCTCTGCCATGGACACGAGGCCTGGCATCCGAATCCCGGGTTCTATTATCTCAGAGGAGGCGGTCCACTCTTCGACATGGGGCCATACTATCTCACGGCGCTGGTGAATCTGCTCGGACCGGTGAAGAAGGTGGTTTCGGTCAACACGCGTTCCACGGATCTGCGCAGAGGAATCAAAGTCAATGAGAACAGGACGTTTCCGGTCGAAGTGGATACGCATGTCACGGCGATCCTGGAATTTGTCTCGGGAGCGGTCATCACGCTCATCACCAGCTTCGACGTCTGGAAACACAGCGACTACCGCGACATCGAACTCTACGGCACGGAAGGCTCCCTGCATCTTCCCGATCCGAACTGTTTCAGCGGTCCCATCCGCTTCTTCAAGGCGAGACTCAGCGCGGACTGGGCCCCCGCGGACAATCTCTTCCCTTACAACGACAACATGCGCGGCATCGGACTGGCGGATCTGGCGGCGGGAATCGAACGGAACCGTCCGCACCGCTGCTCCGGAAAACTGGCTTTCCACGTGCTTGAGACCATGTGCGCCATTTTGAAGGCCGGAGAGGAGGAACGCGCCGTGAGGCTCGAAAGCTCCTGCGAACGTCCGGAACCGCTCCGGAAAGGCCTGAAATACGGAGAACTCGACTGAATCACCAGCAGATCAACCGAAAAAAACTGAAAGGATTTCTCACAATGAAACACGCATTGATCTTCCGTGGAGGCTGGGACGGACACGAACCGGTCCAGACCTCCGAACTCATCGCAAAAGAGCTCGAAAAGCGCGGCATGGAGGTGGAAATCTCCGATTCCCAGGACGCGCTTCTGCAAAACGGACTCGAACACAAATATGATGTCATCATTCCGGTCTGGACCATGGGAACGCTGCTTCCCGAGGCGGGCAGAGCGCTGCGCGCGGCGGTGCTCGCCGGAGTCGGACTCGGCGGATGGCACGGCGGAATGTGCGACGCCTTCCGGAATGACACCGACTATCAGTTCATGACCGGCGGACAATGGGTGGCTCATCCCGGAAACGCGATTGATTACCGGGTCCGGATCACCGCAGAGGATCCGATCGTCGACGGGATCGGCGATTTCGACCTCCACAGCGAACAATATTACATGCACGTCGATCCCGGCAACGAGGTGCTTGCCGTCACCCGCTTCAACGGAGCGGTCTGTCCCTGGATCGACGGCACGGTCATGCCGGTCGTCTGGAAACGAAAGTACGGCAAAGGCAGGATCTTCTACTCCTCGCTGGGACACTGTGCCGAGGAGTTCATCCGCTATCCGCAGATTCTGGAAATCACCGTCCGGGGCATTCTCTGGGCGGCGAACTGATTTTCCGTTCTCTCCGGAGCCCGGAAAACAGAACGGCCGGATACGCCGCGGGGCGCATCCGGCCTTGTTTGCGATTCCGTCGAATCCGGAATTACTTGTTCAGCGGGGTCAGGGAGTTGGTGTAGATCTCCCGGACGGCCTCGCGATCCGCCTTGTTCGGCGCCAGCGACAGCAGGAATCCGAGCGACGGCGTCGTAAACACCAGTTCCACGAGCTTGTCGATGTCGGCAGGAGTGAAGCCCTCGTCGGAGAGCTTCTGAGGCGCACCGACACTGACCAGCCACTGTTCCACGCCTTTTGCCGCGGCATCGGCTTCCGACGGACAACCTTTCAATCCCGGGACCAGCGGAGCAAGCACGTCGGCCAGCACCACCGGACGCGCCGGATAGATGTGCTTCACGACCGCAGGCAGCAGCATGGAAAGTCCGAGTCCGTGCGTCAGATCAGGCTTTACCGCGCTCAGCGGATGCTCCAGAGCGTGCGTGTAATGAAGCATGCCGTTGTCAAAAGAGACTCCCGCAAGCATCGAGGCATAAAGGAGATAATAGCGCGCGGTCAGATCTTTCGGATCCTTCAGCACTGCGGGAAGATACTGCGCCACCAGCGCAATCGCCTCCCGTCCGAGAGAGACCGAATATGGACTTGCAATGATGCTCGTCACCGCCTCCACGCAGTGATTGACCGCGTCGATGCTGACAAAACGGGTCTGTTTCTCGGAAAGACCGGTCATCAGTTCCGGATCGTCGATCGACCAGGTCGGATAGATGCAGTCATACGCAATCGCGGGCTTGTATTCATTTTCCAGAATGGTCGCCACGGCGACGCGGTCCGCCTCGGTTCCGGTGCCATGCGTCAGATTGACGGCAATAATCGGAACCGCCGTCTCCGGCGTGAATTTATAGTTGTAAAGATCGGCCGCGCTGTATCCCGGATTGGAAAGCAGGATCGCGGCGCTCTTTCCTGCGTCAATCGCGCTTCCGCCGCCGATGCAGAGGACCGCCTGAGCCTGAATGGTCCTGGCAAGAGCGACTGCCTCGTCAATCTGCGCCGTCGTCGGGTTCGGCGTAACTTTATCGTAGTGCACATACTGGATCTTGTGCGCGGCAAGCGCCGGAACGACATGATCCCATGCCCCCGTCTTCTTATACGCTCCATGCCCGGTCACCACCAGAATCCGGCTGATTCCCCGTTTTTCCAGCCCGGATGCGATCTCCTCGATCTTCCGAATCGCCCCGCAACCGAAATAAACCAGGGTCTTAAGTCTGATTTCCGTGACTTCATGAATGTTCAAACTGTTCTGAAACATGGTTGCCTCCTTGCTGTTGTTAAGGTTCTGCCGATTTTTCCTTCTTTCAGGAGTATAACGCAAAAAATCAATTTTTCAAGCAAAAGTGATGCTTTTAACATCTTTGAAAACAAAAAAACAGAGATTTGCGATTCTTTTCACAGCGATTTTTCCCGCGAAAGACCGTTCTCCGTTCCGGGAAAGGATCTTCTCCTCCCGGACCGACCGCTCCGTTACGGTTTTCCGCTGTCCGGGGAGGAGGATTCCGACGCCATCCGGATCTCCAGCGGAGCGTTCTTCTGCGTGAGGAGATAGGAGGTCGTGGTCGGAAACGCCATATTGAGATTCTCTTCCGCGAAGCGGCGCAGAATCGTCAGGTTCAGTTCCGTCTTCCACTGTTCCTCCTGCGCGTAGGACTCGGTTTTCAGCCACATGATGACCGTGATGTTCATGGAGGAACTGCCGAAGCCGGAAAAAAAGATTCGCGGAGAGAAACAGGGGCGGTCGGGTCCCTTGAAATTGTCCGTGATTTCGTGCAGGATCTCCATGGCCCGACGCATCTGCGGCTCGGTCGTATCGTAGGTCATGGTCACAGTGAACAGGAGTTTCAAATGGTTCTTGAAATTGATGTTCCTGACCGCCTGAGTGGTCAGAAGACTGTTCGGGAGTGTGTAAAACGACTCATCATCCGCGAGAATTTTGGAACTGCGCATTCCGACCTCCGTCACAATGCCCTCGACCTCGCCGACCTGAATGCGGTCCCCGAGCTTGAAGGGGCGGTCAAACAGAATCACGATCGTTCCGAAAAAATTGGAAAGCGTATCCTTCGCCGCCAGCGCCGCTCCCAGTCCAAGCACCCCGGCTCCCGCCAGAAGCGCCGTGATGTTGATCCGGAAAATGCTCTGACCGATGAAAAACACCGTCGTGGCAAACACCACAATCTGAAGAATGTTCCGAAGAAGTTTGACCATGAGGTCGTCCAGCGAATTGTCATCGCGCCGGGCCAGAGCCTGAAGCTTCTCATTCACAAGCCCCACCAGGTTCAGCGCCGCCCAGGCGACCGTCAAAGCCAGAACCGTGAAAAAGAAACGCACATCGTACAGAAGCGACTCGGAGGAAAAGGTCTCCAGCACCGGAAGAAAACTCAGAAAAACCCCCGTCACGGCCATCGCAAAAAACAGCGGAGCATTCAGCGACAGACTCAGTCTCCACAGAAGTCCCGGAGTCGTCTGCCGTCTCAGTCGGACACTCGCGATTTTCCGGAACGCGAACCACGCCGCGAAAATACAGAAAAGCACCACCGCGGCAACCACCATCGCATGGAGAAGCAGATCCCCCCGTACCGACAGCCAGCGGTCAAAAGAGGTGGTTTCCCGTTTGAAATACTGCGCAATCTCATCCGGAGAAAGATCATCCGGATTGATCCCGGCAGGCAGCTTGGAATCCAGCCATTTTTTGCGTGCCTCCTCCAATCCGGCGGTGCGGACGGGACGCGCCGTTTCCGTCAACGGCATCCCGGAAGTCAGGGTCTTCTCCACCTCCTCCGCGGCCGTCGCGACGGTACGCTTCGTTTTTCCCGGAACACGACCCTCCGGCGACGCCGCCGGTTCCAGGCCCACGCATACGCTGCAGAACAGCAGAATCAGAACAATCCGTCTCAGCATCCTCATCTTCCCCCATTTCGATGGTTCAAGTCAACGGAACCGGCCGTCGCGTCGGACTTCCGGATCTCAAAAGCGTCTCCGCGTTTCCGTTTTTTCCGGGAACGGAACGTCGCAAAAGAAAGAAGCGTCTCTCCCGATTCTTCCGTTCCGCCCGGCTCCCTTCAGCTCCTGCCCCCTTGCGTTCCGCCCCCGTCGCAAGCGGCGGCATCCTTCTGCTCCGGCCATCCGGAACAGATCAGCAGCGGGCAATGACCGCCAGCACTTCGAGCGTATCCGTCCCGATGTTTTTGAGACTGTGCGTTTCCCCGCTCCGGGTAATGGAAGCATCTCCCGCCTCCAGGATTTTCGCCTCGCCGTTGTCGAGCGTCTCGGCTCGACCCTTGAGAACAAAGAACAGCTCCTCCTCGTTCTCATGCGGATGCAGTCCGATGGAACAGCCGGGCTCCAGAATCAGTTTGGAGTACATTCTCGTATTCGACTTCATCTCTTCGCCGGGCTTCCAGATTGCGGAGACGACGACCTCGCCCTCCCCTCCGCGCATGTTTTTCCGGACTTCCCGTCCGAACTGCGAACTTTTTCTGATCATTTCCGAACTCCTTTGATTCTGCCGAACATATTGCCGTATTTCTTGGCGTTCAGCGATTCCACAAACGCGCTGATTTTGGTGGTGGTGCTGCAGGGATCGGTGGTGGGATCCATGCAGTCGCCGTCGAGCGTGAGAAGCGGAAGGCCGACCTTGTCGAGCTCTTCGCGCAGATGCTTTGCAAAACAGCTGTCGGAAAGCGAGCACCTCCCGAATCCGTGATTGTAGAGAATGCACCCGTTGAGTCCGGATTTCTCCGCGTTCGAACTGATGTAGTTCACCCGCAGCTTCGGATCCAGATAGCCGACGGTCAGGAGCTTGCGCGCCAGCGAACGGTAGGGATCATCGGGATTCAGCATCTCCCAGTCGACAAAATTGACCTCTTCAAACACAATCGGCGCCCGGCATGTGATCTCGATGAAATCCAGAATCTTCGTGTCGTAGAACGGCGGCAGATGAAGCCACAGAAGACGGTGCGTATCCTCCCTGCGGTAATGCTTTTCCGCCCATTCCTTCTTGAAACAGAGATCCTCATAGAACTGCTTCTGAATATCCACCAGCTCCTTTTTCCCCCAGAGCTGGGAGAAGAGCACCGCATTGTATACCCCTTCCGCCCCGCGGATCAGCGGCGGACTCGACCAGCGCAGTTCATTGCATTTCTTGGAAATTTCGGCCGCATCGTTGGAAAGCTGACAGGCCTCCGCAAGACGACCCATGTCCATCTTCATTCCCAGCGCCTTTTCCATCAGAGCAACCGACTCCTCCAGCCCCTCCGCAATCTGCTCGACCGAGTTCGGATCCTCCGCGTTGATCGGAGTGTGCAGCGAATAGAAGCGATCGGCAAAATTGTACTGTCTTGCAAGATCCTGGAAGATTCGCTCCCCCTGCTGACAGGGCTGCGAGGTGGAAACACCGAAATCGGGTTTCGGCAGATCGGTCCCCTCCAGCACACGGAGGAAGGAGCAGGTCTCGCCCGCAAACCCTTTGTACGCGGCGATGTCCAGCGCTTTTTTCGTGCGTTTGGAGTTCCGGGCGAACAGCGCGGCATAGGTTTCCAGCGTCAGCATTTTGACGCCGAGCGCATTCAGAATCTCCGTCGGGAAGAAGAGGTTCCGCCAGACCATCGGCGCCTTGCTCTTGGAAAAGAACTCCCGGCGCGTCGTGTTCGCACGCATCGAAACCGACTTCATCGGTGCTTTCTCATACTCGATGGGTTTTGTATCCAGCGTTCCCTTGAGCTGAATGTATTTTCTTGCCAGACAGGCCGCGCCCAGCGCGCCCATCACACAATGAAACTCCGGAATGATGATGTTGTTGCCCGTGATCTCCCGCAGATAGTAGGCGACCGCGCGGTTCGAGGCGACGCCTCCCTGGAACACAATGTCGCCCTTGTAATTGAAAAGGAGCTGCCCGACGCCGGAGATGATCGTTCTTGCCTGCGCACGGCACGCTCCCCCGATGATCTGACCAAGCGGCATCCGGTTCTTGAACTTGTTGATCGACGTGGCGCTCAGAACCGCGCAGACGGAGGAGAACTCCAGATCGCTGTCGTAATTGACCTTCTCCGCCATCTCCTCGACCGGAATGCCGAGCTTCAGAGCCACGCTGTCCAGAAACGCTCCGGTTCCCGCCGCGCAGATTCCGCTCATTTTGGAGGTCCACATTCCCATTTTCTCGTTGTAGATCATCGCCTTGCTGTCCTGCCCGCCGACATCCAGAATCGCCTTGACATGCGGATAGTAGTGCAGCGCTCCGGCGACATGCGCCGAAACTTCGCTCACCTGAAAATCATACGGGATGAAGCGCCGGATGTCCTCCACGATCTGACTGCCGGTCACCACAGTGCAGCGGATGTCCTTCTCCGTGAGTCCTGCGCCGGCCAGAAAGTTCTCCACGGTCTTTCGCAGAGCTCCGAGATTGCAGTGACCGCACTGGCTGCAATTGCTTCTGCATGTGATCTTCCCGGATTCCACCGGTTTGGTGCGCTGATAGGTAACGTGACCGACCTTTCCGTCGTCTGTCATAAGGACAGCCTTGAACGTGGTCGATCCGATATCGATCCCTAGATAATAATTCGTTTGTCTGGCCATTTTTTCTTTCCTTGAAAACGCAAAGCCGGGATCGCCGGCCCTGCGGTTCTGATTCCAAATTTTTAGGAATATATATCAATCTTGCACATTTTTCTATCCGGAAAATGAAAATCCCGCATCTTTTTTTCTTATTTCCGCGATTGGGAGAGGGAAGCCTTCTCCCGAAGGAGCCACTCCGTCAGCTGCTGGAACTTTTCCACGGAAACGCGCTCGGCGCGGATCGCCTCCGGGATTTCGAGGTCCCGATATGCGCGATCCATCGTTTCGCGTCCGAAAACCGACGCCAGCTGCTTGATCATTTTCTTCCTCCGCTGGGAGAATCCCAGGCGCGTCACCTGCGAAAGGAGCTTCCGGAATTCATAGGACGGCATCTCCGCCCGTTTTTTCATCCGCAGCACACAGGAATCCACCTCCGGTTTCGGATGGAACAGCTGAGGAGGCACCATCCGCAGCGGCGTCACATCAAAGGAGGCCTGCGCCCGGACGGAAAGCGCCCCGTATTCCTCCTCCCCCTCGACGGACGCCAGACGCATCGCCACCTCCTTCTGGAGCATGATGATCATCTCCTCCGGCGGCTGCTCCGCCTCCAGGAGCTTCGCCACCACCACCGTCCCCGCCGAATAGGGCAGATTGGAAACCAGACGGAACGGCACCCCCGCACCGTATATTTCAGAGAAATCGACCTTGCAGGCGTCACCTTCGATCAGACGCAACCCCTTGGGGACCAGCACGTTCCGAAGCCATTCGCAGATCCGGTGATCGAATTCGACCGCCGTGACCTCCGCTCCGCATTCGAGCATGCGTTTTGTCAGGGCGCCGAAGCCGGGGCCGACCTCCACGATCTTTTCTCCGGGCGCCGCGCCGGCCTCCTTGACGATCCAGTCGAGGAAATTCTCGTCCACCAGAAAATTCTGGCCGAGTTTCCGGCTGGGATCAATTCCAAGCGCTCCCAGAAGAGCGGTCAGTTCGCTTTTCTTCATGGAGGCGCCTTAGTGGTGATGACAGCAGCCGGAGTGACCGCAGCCGCACCCCGCGGACGCCGAGGGACAGAACTCCTTCGAAGGACACCCTCCTCCATGCTCCCGGACCGATGCGGCAAACCGGGACAGCTTTCTGGTCACTTTCGTTCCGGAGCACTCCGGACAGCTCACCTGCGTCTGCGCGGAAGGCACCAGTTTTTCAAATTCCTTCCCGCATTTGTTACAGACATATTCAAAGATCGGCATACTCTGTTTTCCTTCCTTTTTTCCGTTTCTTTTCCTCCACGGTACTATACCACAAAAAAAACAATTTGGCAAACTTCCGCGCCATTTTCCATTCGGGAAAAGCGGCATTGGATTTGAAGATTCACCGGATCGTGATATTATATTGCGGAACGGCCCTCTCCGCACGGGAAACGGATTCTCCGGCGGCGCGGAGAGCGCGGAAATCATAAAAAATCAACCCGGGAAACGGAATCGGATATGCAGAAGGAAGAAAATCGGAACGCCGGAATTCTTTTGAACATCACCGGCAATGGAAAGGGGAAAACAACCAGCGCGTTCGGAATCACGATCCGTGCGCTCGGATGGGGCTGGAAAGTGGGATTTCTCCAATTCGTCAAGGGAAGTTTTGAAACGGGGGAAAAACGCTTTTTTGCGTCGTTGAACCATCCGTCGCTGCTTTTTGAACAGGTGGGAGCGGGACTCAGCTGGCATCCCGGAAACCACAAGGCCATGGCGGAAGCCGGATGGAAACGCGCGGAAGCGCTCCTTCAGGACGATCAGATGGATCTGCTGGTCCTGGATGAACTGAATATCGCTCTGCATTATCAATGGCTGGATCTGGATCGCGTTCTTGAGGCGCTGAAAAACCGGAAGACGCGCCAGCATGTCGTCGTCACCGGACGCTACGCTCCGGAGAAACTGCTGGAAGTCAGCGATCTGGTTTCCGAAGTTCATTCGCTCAAACATCCCTATGAGAAGGGAATCCCGGCGATACGGGGCATTGATTTTTAAGAGACCGCACCGGAAGTCCCGCGGGGAAAAAATCGCTCTTTGATGCGCCGGGAAAACCCTCCTTTCTGAAAAATTATTTTTGGCGAGGTATTGCCAAATCGGGAAAAATGTGGTATAATGTATACGCCTTTATTTCTGGGAGAGAGAAATTTACGGGGAGATACGGAATTTTTTCGCAACAGAAAATGACGACAACATGATTTAAGACAAGAAAGCTTTACGTTATGAATTGGACCAGGACAGGAGTTCTTTTGCTGGTGCTTGTACTTGGATGTTCCGCGCTTGTGGACGCACAGGTCAAGAAGGGTTCCCCGGGAAAATCCGGTACGGGAATGAAAATCAAATATGTCCATCCGCAGGACACAAGCTATCTTGGAATCTCCCGGGCAAAAGACAGTTTCATCCAGCAGACGATCAAAGCGCATATCGACGCCGGGGAGGATATCAGCAACAACGCCGTTGCCAAAGCCATCATGAGCGACGTGGCCTCGGAAATCGAAATGAATCCGAAAAAATCGCTCGACACCCGCTCCACCAAAGTGCTGATGGAACTGGCCCGCAAGCAGATCGAAAAGCAGTTTCCGAAATCCCTGGAACAGTTGAAGAAGGAACTCACCGCGGAAGCGGAAAAGCGTTTTGTCCAGTACAAACTGCGCGACCGGATCACGGTCAAATACTACCGTGGACCGAAAATTCTGGCGGTCTCCGGACCATTCTATGCGTTCAATGGAAGAACGGTGAAGATCGGCTCCCGCATCATTCCCTACTACGATGTGGTCCCGGAAGACAAGATCAAGATCGACAAGAAATATTCCGATGCGAAACGCACCGAATTCATCGCCGAACGCTACAACCGCTATCGGGACAGGCGGAGCGACGCCCTCACCCAGGCCTTCAACAAACTCAAGGACGCGCAGGAAGCCGCCAATGAAAAAGCCGGTTACATCAACGTGCTCGACCGCTGGTTCACGGCCGCGCAGCTCACGGAAAACTATATTGAGAAGGAACGCATCCGCGCCTCCTCCTCCAACAAGAGCAACAGTTTCGACGACAAGGAGATTCTGGTCTTCGACACTCCCAATGAAAACCAGCTGATCGCCAAAATCAACGAGAACCGGACCAAGCTCAACTCGCTCAAGGGCATCGACAGCGACTGGGGATACGCTCCGGCCGCCTGGGATTTCACCCGCGGCGAGGCCCGGCTGGCCCTCCAGTATGACAATTACAGCGTTCTGGCAACCAAGGACTATGATTACTTCATCACGCCGAACCGTCTGATCCGGAACATTCAGTTTGACTACATCAACAACAAACTTTCGCGGGTCATCACCTTTTATACGCGCGTCACGCTTCAGGATTTTGTGAAGCTGAAGGAGCAGTTCGTCGCCCGCTACGGAAAGGACGATCTTCAGCGGGACAATCCGCGGGAAGCCGCCAAGGATCGTCTCCGTTCCCTGATCTGGACCGGAAAATACACCATTGCGAAACTTATGCTGAATTTCGGCGAGGATGATGTCGTCAACGGTGTTCTGTTCATCAAGGAGAAGGCGGGAGCTTATTCTCCGAAGGACTCCATGGTCAGGGCGCCGGACAAAAAAGGAAACTTGAAAATCAAATAAAATCTCCAGCGGACCTCTTCCAATGCGCCCCGTCATGAGAGCAGACGCGATATCTTCGTCCCGCAACTTGAAAAACTCCGTTTTTATGATAGATTGACGCATAGTAATAAAAGGGAGATTGAACGACATCATGGCTCGAGACCCGAAACAGATTCCCATCGGACCGCTTCTGAATGGGCGTGTCATTGTTCTGAAAGGCAAACAAACGAAAGAAGAGGTTCTCAACACTCTGGTCGATATGCTCGCGCAGGTGGATGGCATGGTGCCGCGCGACGATCTTGCCTGGGGAATCTTCCATCGGGAAAGTTTGATGAGCACGGGAATCGGCAATGGGATCGCCGTTCCGCATGTGCGTCTGGAAAATATTGAAACCCCGAGCATGGCGCTTGCCGTCTGTCCGGATGGTGTCACCGATTATCAGTCGCCGGACAATCAGCCGGTCAAACTGGTTTTCATGGTGGTGGCCGGCGGCCAGCAGAGAGCGACTCATCTCAAAATTCTGGCCTCCATCGGTTCGCTGTTCTATGACGGTCGTCTCAAAGCGGCGTTTCTGATCTCGCCCGAACCGAAAAACTGTCTGGAAATTCTCGCCCGCGCCGAATCCTGACGAGTCGCCGATTTGATGATCCGCCACGTCCGGACGGTGCGCCGATTTGACGATCCGCCTTATCATGAATGGCGGATCTCTGCAAACTCCGATTCTGATTTTCCGTTTTCCCGCGGATTCCTCCCGCTGATCGGCGCTCGGCAAGCCGCACCCTCCCCCGGAAACGCGGAGGTGGAACGATAAAGGTTCAAAAGGGGGCGCGTTTGGGAGGACAATGCAGAAGAACCTCTCCTCCGTCTGCGGGAAGCGCGCAAGGAGAACGAGTTTCCGGAAAAGGAACGAAGGAAACGTTCCATATCGATTCCGGAATGGTCATTTCCAGGAGGGGGAGACCTTTTCGATTGAAACAAAGGGACGGGGAATTCCTTTCACCCAACGCTGAATGCCGTCGATCCGGACGGTGCGGTTTTCCCAGAGTTTCAGATTCAGTCTCGGAGCGGTGAGGTAGCAGACCGGGATCACCTCTCCGTTGATTTCCAAAATCAGTTCATAGGCGGAATCCAGCACGTTTTTCTGCAAGGGGACCAGGGTTCCCTCCAGACTCACGGGATGTTCATCTCCGGTCACAGGCCGGAAGGGTTCGGACCGTTTCTCCGGCGGAGGCGCGGGTTTCCGCCCCGAGGAGTCCTCCTTCAGGAATCTCCGGCTGATGAAGCATTTCAAGCCGGGAACCGGACGGATCCGGAGCCAGAACCCGTCATGACTCTTTTCCATCACGGAGACCGGTTCCGGAGGAAGCGTTCCGATGCGGTATTCGGCAAACACGGTGCCGGGACCGCAGCGGAGACGCGCGCCTTTCCGCAGCGAACCGTCCGCAGCGACAAACAGGGAGGCAACCCAGACGGGCACCCCCTCCGGCGCCGCGATTTCGGCCCAATGCTCGTTTTCCGGAACGGTATCGACCCGTGTTCCCGCAGAAAGCGATGCCACGATCGGAGCATCCGGAGCCGGCGCCACGCGCACATTCAAACGCGCGGCCTGGACAACCGCTCCGGAAAGCCCCGCTCCCTGCGCCATGCAGAAGAGCAGCAGACAAATGCGGGACCAGCGGGTCATGAGAGTGCGTCAGCCGAAAACGAGTTCGGCGTCCTTTTCATCATGGATCTCTTTTCCGAGGCGAAGCGCGGTCCAGATCTCCGTATGAGTGATCTCCTCCTTGTATCCGAGCTGGTAGAGCGGACTGAGGGTCTCGATCTCCTGCATCTGACCGCAGGAGAAGCATTCGACGCTGCAACCGTTGTCCGGATATTCGGCATCGACGAAGTGCTCGTACTTTTTCACAAACATGACGCCCTTGTTCTGATAGGCGACCCACGCATCCTCGCAGTTGAATCCGATCTTGGCGAAGGGACGACGGATTTTGGCGTTGTGTTTGACAAGCGTATATTTTGATCCGATGCAGACACGTCCGTCGGAAAGATCCGTATAGGGCCAGAGCGAGATGAAGGTGTTCGGCAGCAGCGCCTTTTTATCCCCCTGGGGCATCGGCATGATGGCGGTTCCGCCCGGCGCCATCACCGTAATCGCCCAGGCGGCGAGCTCCACTTCCCAGCGGTTCCAGTTGCGGAGCGTGTGAACGATCTTGAAGGAATCGTTCTTGAAGGGGATGATCTCAATGGTTTTCTCGATTCCGGCCAGGGCATCCGGTCCCTTGTGGAGCACGATGCTGTTGCCGCGTTCGCGGACATCCACTTTGGAGTTTTCGATGGTATAGGTGCGGGGCTTCTCCTCCGGTGAGTGCCAGAGCCGGTGTCCGCCGTAGTTGTTCCACTTGGAATCCCCGGTCCGCCCGGCGGTTTTGGGATAAATGTAGAAGAGATTGTCGCTGTCCTCGAAAAAGGCGCCCAGAATGCGCGGTCCGATTTCCGTTGCGACCACCAGTTTGAAATTGCCGCTGGACACCTCCAGACAGTTTTTCCAGCCTTCGAATGATACTTTCTTATGTGCCATCTGATTCCTCCTTTTGGCTCAATTAGACATTTCGTTTGAGAAGACTTTCCGCCAGGGCTTCCAGCAGGGAGCGGTATCTGCCGGAGGGCAGTTCCGCAAGACTTCTGCGTGCGGCGGAAGAGGAGCGTTCCGCCTCGCGGATCACGGCCCGCCGCGCGCCGCACTCCTCCAGGAGCGTCTGAATGCGTGCGATCTCCTCCGGACCGTAATGCTCCAGGTTCATCAGGGAGAAGAGCTCCTCTTTTCCCGTTCCGGAAAGCCGTTCCATGGCTTCGATGAACAGAATGGTGGGTTTCCCCTCGCGGAAATCGGAACAGAGAGGCTTTCCGAATGTTGACTCCTCGCCGTAAACGCCGAGGAGATCATCGCAGAGCTGGAAGGCGTATCCGATTTCGCCGGCGAATGCGGCGAGGGCCCGCACCTCCTTCCGCTGAACATCCGCGGTATCCAGTCCGATCATGGCGCCGCACTCGGCGGAATAGGAGAGCAGGGCGCCGGTTTTTCCCCGGATCATCTCCGTGACCTCGTCCCGACCGGGGAAACGGCGACGGTATTCGAATTCGACGTCGAGCGCCTCCCCGGAGATCAGTCTGCGGTTCAGAAACGACTGCATCCGCTGAGCCATCCGGTTCACGGTTTCGCAGGAGACGCCGCGCTCCGTGGAACGGAGCAGGACATCCATTGCCCACGCCTGCTGCACATCTCCGGCGAGAATGGCGAAATCCGTGCCGAATTTCTTTGCCCGGACAGGAGTCAGTTCGAATGCTCCGGCGGCTTTCCGTTTCAGGTCGATATGGCAGGTTGCGCTTCCGCGGCGCAGTTCGTCGCAGTCGATGATATCGTCATGCACGAGGGTCCAGTTATGATAGATCTCGACCGCGGCCGCCGCATTGACCGCCTTCTCCGGATCCCCGCCGACCGCGCCGCACGACCACATGACCAGCACCGGACGAATCCGCTTTCCTCCCCGCAGCGGATACAGCCGGACCGCCTCCCGAAGCAGCTCCGGAGAGAGCGAATCCGGAAAAGGATCCGAATGAATAAACTCATTTATCGTTCCGCAAACATCATTCAGCTCGTTCTGCAGTTGATTTTTCATGATTCCGCACCTATTGTTATGAAACCTGGCAGTTCTTTCTGCTGCTTACAATATACATGGAAAATGAAAACTTAAAACCCGGACAACGAAAAATGATGATAAAATTTGCAGTGATCGGCGATCCGATCGCCCACTCCCTCTCCCCCGCCATGCAGAACGCGGCTCTGAAATTGTGGAATCCCGATGCGGAGTACATCGCCGTGCATGTGAAGACCGACGAACTCCGGAATTTCACCGAATGCGCCCGTCGCGAACTGGCCGGATTCAACATCACAGTTCCCCACAAGGGAGCGGTCATTCCGTTTCTCGACGGCATTTCCAAAGAGGCGCGGGTTGCGGGGAGCGTCAACACCGTGACCGTCGAATCCGGCCGGCTCTACGGGGACACCACCGACGGCTACGGTCTGGAACAGGCTCTTGCGGAGGCCTTTGCCTTTTCCGTTCCGAAGGGGAAAATCGCATTCATCGGCTGCGGCGGCGCGGCGCATGCGGCGGCGGTCTGGTTCGCCTCCCGGGGCGCGGCGGAACTCTTTCTGATGAACCGGACCCTGGCAACGGCCGAATCCCTCGCGGAAAAAATCCGTCGCGAATACGGAACCGCCGTGCACACCTGCGCCCTGACGGATACAAACACTCTTCCAGCCTTCCTGAAACGCGCCGAAGTCGCCATTCAATGCACCAGTCTCGGACTCAAGCCGGAGGATCCGCCGCCGTTCGATCCGGCACTTCTTCCCGGAACCATCCGCGTCTACGACACCATCTACAAGAAAACGCCGATCATCCGGGAGTGTCTGCGCCGTTCCATTCCCTGTGCCAACGGTCTTGCGATGCTTCTCCACCAGGGGGCCCGTTCGTTTGAAATCTGGACCCGAACCAAGGCGCCCGTCGAACGCATGCGCAGCGCTCTGGAAGCCGCCTACGCAAAGGCATCACGATAAAACCGGTTCCCGGGGAGGATTCTGATGAAAACGCTTCGCTTTCTCGGCTGGTCCGCTCCGCTGCCGGAGCTGGCCGCCCCCCTGCTGCTTCGGGAGGGGGTACGGTACGGAAACTCGGCGGATCTTTCGGATCTGCTGGTCCTGATCCCCGGCCGCGAGGCCGTGCGGGTGCTGACCGAAATGATGACCGATCTTCTGGCCTCCTGTTCCGGCGGACTCTTTCCACCGGAGTTCCGGACGCCCGAGCAGTTTCTTCTGGAAGGCGGAGAGGCCGTTTCCGCCGCCACCCCTCTGGAACAGCTCCGGGCCTGGCGGCAGGTTCTTTCCGAATGCGGAAAACAGGAGTTTCCCACGCTTTTTCCACTGGATTTCTCCAGGCGCGGCGATTCGCTCATCGACCAGCTGGCGCTCCAGTTCCGGCTGCTGAAACGGGAACTTTCCGCGGGAGGCCTGACCATGGCGGAGATCGCCCGCTCCGGCGTCACGCTCGACACGGAACGCTGGGAAGAGATCGCCGAACTCGAACGGCGCTACACGGATCTTCTCGCCTCCGCAAAACGGACCGATCCGGAAGACCTCAAACGCACGCTGGCAAACGATCCTTCCCCCTTCCGCCGCTATCGGAAAATTCTTGTTCTTGCGCTTCCGGATCCGAGTCATCTTCTGCTGAAACGGCTCGGGAAGGCCGCCGAAACCATGGATGTGGAACTCTGGATCAACGCGCCGAAAGAGGCGGAAAACCGGTTCGACGGCTGGGGCCGTCCGCGACCGGAAATCTGGGAAAACGAACCGCTCGACCTCGGGAGCATCTCCGCCGATCCCCAGACGGATGATCTTGCCTGTCACCTCTTCCAGACGGAAACCATCGAACAGATGGCCGTGACCGCGGCAGCCCTTCTTGCCCGCGGCCCCCGGCCCGATCTCGCATCCAGAACCGTGGCCCTGACCGACGACTCTCTCTTCGACGCGCTCCGCCGCGAACTCTCCAGACTTCGCATCCGCGGCAGCGGCGGAAGAAGCCTGATCGTCACCTCTCCCGCCGGAGAACCGATGCAGAAACTCCGCCTCAGCGATCCGCTGAACCGCCTCCGCGCCTTTCTTGCCGCGGACGAATTTGAATCCCTTCATGAGCTCTTCCGGCATGAGGATTTTCTTGCCGCCGCCGAGCAGAAGCTCGGCATATCGCGGGAGACCATTCTGGATCGGCTGGACGACTTCCGCATGAAACACCTTCCCGAAACGCTGGACCAGGCCTTTCAGTACGCCGAACCCGATCTTCTGCCGATTCTTCACTTTCTCCGCGAGTTGAAGGAGCGGATGGAGACGCTGGCGCCGGCGGATGCCGTCGAAGCGTTTCTCCGTCTTCTCTACGACGGACGGGAAGACGCGGTCTCCTCCGGCATTCCCCTGAAGCACGAGCTGCGCGAATTCCGGTCTCTTCTGGAGATTGTGCGCCGAAGTCCCCTCTTCCGGAACGACTCGCTGCGGTCGCTTCTTCCGGAACTGCTGCAAATCGCAGGGAACATCCGTCTCTACCGGGAGCCGCTCGAAAACGAATTTCAGGTCGGCGGATTTCTCGACCTGCCCTGGAGCCGGAAAAAGGAAATCATTCTCTGCGGAATGAACGACGGAGCCATCCCCGAAAATGTCCACGGCAGCACGTTCCTTTCCGACACCATGCGTGAAAAACTGAATCTGCCGTGCAACCGCCGGAGACTCGGACGCGATGCGCTCTATCTGGAATCCCTGCTCCGCTCGCGCGGACGCGGACACCTCTGGTTTCTTGCATCGCGGTTCGACTCCTCCGATCGTCCGCTGAAATACTCCCGCTTCTTCTTCCAGTGCGGCAGCCGCGATCTCTTCGACCGCGCCTCGATTCTGTTTGAACCGGTCCGTTTTCCCGAACCGCCCGTCCGGCCCTCCGCCGGGGAGGCGTTTCATCTGGAACCGGATTTCCATCGGGCGGAGAAGGGAGGCGATCTGGTGATCTCCGTCACACGCTTCAAGGAGTATCTTCAGAGTCCGTTCCGCTTTTTTCTCTCCGTCTGTCTCGGGATGAAGGAGACCGATTACGATCCTGTGGAACTCAACCGGGCGGAATTCGGGAGCTGCTGTCATTCCGCCCTGGAACGTCTCGAGAAAACGCCCCCCGCCGATCCGGAAGAGCTCCGCAGACGTCTCTTTGAAGCCCTGGATTCCTATATGTGCGCCCGATACGGCGCCCCTCTGCCTCCGCTGATCGCCATCCAGAACGAACAGATGAAACAGCGTCTTTCCTGGGCAGCGACCACGCTGGCCGACGCCCTCGTCGGCTTCCGGGGACTGGAATGCGAATACAAACTCGGAGGAGAGATGAATGCCGGAGTCGAATTTGACGGAGCGATCATTCAGGGCCGGATCGACCGCATCGACTACTCCCCCTCGCAGAACCTTCTGCGTCTGATCGACTACAAAACCACCGACAGCGGCAAATCGCCGGAGGCCGATCACTATCAGAGCGGGAACAAGACCTTCATCAATCTCCAGCTTCCCCTGTACCGGATGCTCATCGTCCGGGACGCCCGCTTCCGGGAGGCGCATCCGGAAATTGATTTTTCCACGGTCCGCATTCTCTGCGGCTATCTGACCATGCCGACCAGCGTCACGAACACATCGCTTCTTCTCTGGGAGGGAATGGACGCTCTTCTGCCGGAAGCCGAAAAAACCGTCCGGAACGTCCTGCGCGGGATCCGGAGCATGAAAGAGGGAATCTTCCGGGAAAATCCCGATTTGAAAATCAAATACGACATTTACAAACCTTATCTGCTTCCCGATCTCAGGCACGCGGTGCCGTCGGCGAAATGGCTCTCTGCGGAGGAGAATCCATGAACAGCTTTTCGAATCTTGCCATCATGGCGTCCGCCGGAACCGGCAAAACGTACCGGCTGGCGATGCGCTACATCACCCTTCTGAAGCTCGGAGTCGATCCGGTGGAGATCGTGGCCATGACCTTCACCAATAAGGCGGCCGGAGAGATCTTCGACAAAATCATTCAGGAGATTCTCGCAATGATCGCCTCGCCGGAAAAGCTCCGCACCGCCGTCGAAGCGGGCAATCTCCCCGAAGACACCACCCGGGAGGACCTCCTCGTCATTCTCCGGAACATTCTCTGCGCGCCGAAAAAACTTCAGATCAGCACGCTGGACAGTTTTTTCCTCAACATCGTGCGCGCGTTCCCGTTTGAATGCGGCATTGCGGGCGAGATCACCATGCTCCCCGAATCCGACAACGAACAGCGCGTAAAGGCGCTTCTGCGTCTCATCCGCTACTCGGACGACACGCAGAGAAAGATCCTTCTGGAACTCATCAAGCTCTCCAGCATGAATACGGAACCCTATTCCATCTTCGCTCCGGCCCAGCTCATTATCCAGAAAAGATACGAGGACTATCTGAAATATCCTTTCGAGGAGCTCTGGAACAACGCCTCGTATCTGGATCCGGAAACGCAGCCGTCCGATCTGCTCGACGAAAAAGAGCTTCTCTCTCTGCGCGATTTCTTTCAGAAAACCGCGGAGGAAATCACCAATAAAAAACAGGCCCAGTATTTCCGGAAGCTCGCGGATTTTGCCGAATTCGCCATCCAATACGCCAAAATGCCGGTCGATCTCAAAAACAAGTTTCAGAATCCGCTTGTCGCATTTCAGGAAACCGATCCGGACTGGCTGAACGCCGCATCCATTGAGGTGCAGCACAACGGGATCAGCTTTCCTCTGAAAGGAAAGGCGCTGGAGGCGGTGCAGAAGATTGTCCGCCATCTTCTTGCCGTCGAATACCGGAACATCACGAACCGGAATGCCGCGAATTACCATCTACTCCGCCGCTTTGACGACACCTACGCCGAGACGGTCCGCAGCAACGGAGGACTGACCTTCCAGGACATTCCCTTCCTGCTGCGTCCGAAGGAGAACGCAGGTTCCCTCGCCCTTCCCTTCTCCGACCACGCAGTGCTCGAAGAACGGCTGGACGCCAGATACAACCACTATCTTCTCGATGAGTTTCAGGACACTTCCGATGAACAGTGGCGCGCCATCTCCAATCTTGTCGACGAAATCTTCCAGCCGGATCAGGACCGCTTCCGCTCCTTCTTCTATGTGGGCGACATCAAACAGTCGATCTACCAGTGGCGGAACGGCAATCCGGAACTCTTCGATGCGATTTTCCGCCGGTACAGCGACGAGGGATTCGACACCGCCCGTCTGCAGCGCGACACGCTGACCTGCTCGTTCCGCTCCTCCCTCCCGGTGATTGAGACGGTCAACCGGGTCTTTCTGCATCCGGAGAAGATGCCCGGAGAGAAAATTTCCGAAGCGGTCCGGAAAATGAAGTTCGAGAAACACTCCTCCTCCCCGAAGGCCGCAAAGCAGGCCGGATACGCGGCGCTGATCGAATGCCGGAACAACGAAGGCGATGCGGTCCTGCCGGAATCCATCTTTGAACTGCTTCTCTCGCTGGATCCCTTCTCGGAGCGGCACAATTACAGCGTCGGCATTCTGACTCTGAGCAACGCCTTTGCCTCGTCCACGGCGGAGCGCTTCCGCGATTTCTGCCGCAAACGGAATCTGGAATCGGCCTTCACCATCACGGTTGAAGGGGTCATGCTGCTGAATGACAGCATGCTGTTCGCGATCTACCGGAATCTTCTGGTTCTGGCGCTGCATCCGGGCGACTCAATGGCGCGCGGTTTTCTCTCCATGGTGGCGCTGCCGGATGGAACAGGAACACTGCGTGATCTGCCGCTTCTCCACGGGGACCGCGAAAAGGAGGAGGATCCGGAACTCTGGTTCCGCAAACTCGGAAGGCACATCCGCGCCTCAACCGCCGCAAACGGATTCACTCAGTATGCCAGACGTTTCCAGAGAATCTTCCGCTCCCATCTTGCCGATTTCGACGCAAAACGTCTGGACCTCACATTGAATGCCGCCATGAAATTCGATGCAACCGGAAACAAGAACATCGCCGATTACCTCCATTATCTGGACTGCCTCCAGCCCCGGAGCAATTCCGTGCGCAAGACGGTGCAGTTCATGACGATTCACAAATCCAAAGGACTGGATTTCGATCTGGTGATCCTTCCGGAGCTCTTTACGCGCAATGGAATCACCAGCAGTCCCAACACTCCTCCGCTGCTGGTCAAGAAGGATGCGCAGTTCCATCCGCAATGGGTCTCCTGCGCGCCGAAGGCCATGCTGACGTCCTATTTCCGGGACATCGCCGGGGTCTGCGGCAAAGCCGAGGATGCCAGAATCTACGAAAAATGCTGTCTGCTTTACGTCGCCATGACCCGCGCGCGCCATGCGCTCTATCTCATGATTCCGGAAACCACAAGCAAGGAAAGCAAAACCATCCGCTTCCCCGATCTTCTGAAAAGCACTCTTACTCCCGCCGATCCGATTCCTGCGGAAGACGAAGCCTGGATCAGCAGAATCAATGAAAACCTGAGGAAACACACAAACGGACAGGCCGATGCGTCCGGACACGACGCATCCGAGCAGGAGAAGGAATCCCGGGAAACCGGCGGCAGCGGAGAAACGGCGCCGCAGCTTTCGCTGCTCTACGCCTGCGGAGATGTCGCCTGGGCGGACCGCAAAACCGTCGGACCCGACACGACTTCGGACATTCTGCGCAAGGCCGGCAGCGCCTTCCGAACTCTGATCGACTCCTATTACACGGCTCCGGGCGAAGTCGTTCCCGAACAGCAGTGCATTCTTCAGAAGCCTTCCGATCACGAGAGCGCCCCCCTCCCCGGCCGTCCTGCGGACGTTGTCGACGAACGATCCGGCGGCATGGAGCTCGGAACGCATCTCCACGAGCTTTTCCGCCGGATCGGGTTTCTGGAGGAGACCAATACCGAGGAGATTCTGCTGAATTATCTGGAGGAGATCGAACCGACCACGGAACCGGAAATGCAGGACGCCGTCGCCGAAATTTTCCGCCGCGCCCTCTCGACTCCCGATGCCGCCGAACTCCTCGGGAAACCGGCCGGAAAAACGGCGGAACTCTGGAGAGAACGGAAATTCTGCATCCGGAACGGAGGAGCCCTCCTCTCCTGCGTCTTCGACCGGGTGGTGATCGAACGCGATGCGGCGGGAAACGCCGTACACGTCACGCTCATCGACTACAAAAGCGACAACACCGCGGATCCCGATTATTTCCGGGCCGCCTATTCCAGTCAGCTGGAACAGTATTCGGCCGTTCTGAACACTCTGTTTCCCTGCGGAACGGAGAAGGTTCTCTTCCTTCTTCGAAGCGGAAAAATTCTGCGGCTCTGAATCGCGTTTTCCCTCCCCGGGCCCCACGGCCGAGGAGGAGAAAATCCGATGGAAATGCCGTTTTCTAAAAAAATTTTCTAAAAAGATCCCCTCCCCTCCGCTTGCAAAAAAGAATCGGGAATGTATCTTTCCTCCATTCCCAGAGTCCTACAACAAGCAAGGAGTGCGCTATGGATAGAAAAGAGTTTTCTAAAAAACTGACGCGTCTGAGAGCCCGCTATGAGGAGCTTGTCACGCGTCCGAACCGGGTGGACGAGGAGTGGTACAACGGCTGTTTTGAACGGTATGTGCATCCTGTTCTGACCAACGAGCATGTTCCGCTGGAATGGCGCTACGACCTGAATCCGGAAACGAATCCGTATCTGATGGAGCGGCTCGGCGTCAATGCGGTTTTCAATGCGGGAGCGATTGAACTGGATGGGCGGATCTGTCTGGTCTGCCGCGTGGAAGGAAACGACCGCAAATCCTTCTTTGCCGTCGCGGATAGCGAAAACGGCATCGACAACTTCCGCTTCCGGCGCTATCCGATCCTGATTCCGCAGACCGAAGACAAAGACATCAACGTCTACGACATGCGGCTCGTCAAACATGAGGACGGATACATTTACGGACTGTTCTGCACGGAGCGCAAGGATCCTTCGGCCGTCAAGGGCGACACCTCCTCCGCGGTGGCCGCCTGCGGGATCGTCCGCACGCACGACCTCGAACACTGGGAACGTCTTCCGGATCTCAAAACTCCCTCCCCCCAGCAGCGGAACGTGGTTCTGCATCCGGAATTCATTCAGGGCAAATACGCCTTCTACACGCGCCCGCAGGACGGCTTCATCGAGGCGGGTTCCGGCGGCGGAATCGGATGGGGACTGGCCGATTCCATCGAAAACGCCGTACTCACCGAGGAACAGATCGTGGACGAAAAGCTCTACCACACGGTCAAGGAAGTGAAAAACGGCTGCGGCGCTCCGCCGATCAAGACGAAACACGGCTGGCTCCATGTCGCGCACGGGGTCCGCAACACCGCCGCGGGCCTCCGCTATGTGCTCTACGCGTTCATGACGGACCGGAACGATCCTTCCAAGGTCATCTATTCGCCCGGAGGATATTTCCTGGCGCCGTACAAGGAGGAGCGCATCGGAGATGTCTCCAATGTGGTCTTCTGCAACGGACTCGTCACCAGGGACAACGGCGACGTCTTCCTCTACTACGCCTCCTCCGACACCCGGATGCATCTGGCCGGAACCACCGTCGACAAACTCTGCGACTGGGTCATGAACACGCCTCCCGATCCGATGTATTCCCGCGGATGCGTGGAGCAGAGAATGAAACTGATTCAGAAGAACGAATCCCTCTGATCTCAGAACCGCTGTTCCGTCCGCCGGATCACCATCTCCTGCCACTCGGGCGCGAGCGTGACAAAGCGGGCGGACCAGCCGGAAATCCGGACCGAAAGATTCGGATACCGCTCGGGATGCTTCTGCGCATCCCGAAGCATGTCAGGATCCACCACATCCACCTGAAGATAGAATCCGCCCAGGGAAAGAAACGTTTTCAGCAGAGCCGCCAGTTTTCTTCCCCCCTCTTTCCCGCTCAGGGCAGACGCATGAAACTTCAGATCCAGCGGACAGCCGTTGGAAATTCTGGTGAAATCCACCTTGCAGAACGATTTCACCACGGCACTCGGCCCCTCCAGATCACTTCCCGGGGACGGCGAAAGATTCGCCGCCAGCACTTCGCCGGCGAAACGGCCGGAAAGAGTCGCCTTCTTTCCGGATGCAAACTCCAGTTCCCGTCCGAACGTGCTGATCCCCACCGGACGGAGCACGCCCCCGGTTTCATGTTGTTCCCCGGCAATTCCGGCATAGTCTTCCACCAGACGCTTCAGCATCGCATCCGGCTCGGCCGAATCGTTGCCGTAGAGACGGTATTTTCTTCGGATCTCCTCACGGAGGCGCTCCGCCCCCTCCCAGTTCCGACGCAGAAGATCCACCACCTCTTCCAGCGTCAGACGCTTCTCCTCAAAAACCAGCTTCTTCAGCAGGAACAGTTCATTGGCGACATCCGGCAATCCCCCCGCATGGGTTGCAAACACCGTGTAGACCGGTCCGCCCGCACCGTAGTTCCGGGCCGAGGCAATGCAGTTTTCCACAAACAGCGAAAGCAGCGATCCCGGCGTTCCGAACCGTCCCTCACCTCTGGAAAACGCCGTTGCAATCTCCCGGTCGAACTTCCGGATGCAGCCGCGCAACTCCTTCAAATACAACTCGTAAAACGCCTCGAACGAAGGACTCCCGGGACAGCGGAAAAGCACCTCCTGAAAAATCCGAAGAGCGTCAAACGGACGATATGAGAAAAAAGTTCTTCCGGGAATGATCACTTCCCAGCACCCGTCGTTGGTGAACTCGACCGCCTCTTCGTCCGGATACCCGAATCTTTCCAGCGCCTTCAGAACCACGGGTTCATTGTAGATGGACACGATTCCGCCGCCCTGACGCTGAATCTCCGCAATCCTGCTGAACATTGCATCGCCGGTCTGAGCGTTGACGCGGACGGCGATCGGAAAGTCGCTGATGTGCAGCTCCTCCACAATGTCCAGAATCAGATGCGTCACCGGATTGGTCACATCGCGTCCCGAACGATCCACTCCGCCGAGAATCACATTCTGATAGTGCTGCGCATCCCCCGAACCTCTCTGAAGCCCTTTCCACTCGGTCCCCTTGATCCAGAAATGGGCGAGCAGTTCGCGTGCCTCCTCCAGCGTGATCCGCTTTTCGCGGAGATCCTGTTCCAGATATCCCCCAAGCATCCGGTCAAGGCGTCCGAGTCCCGACCAGTTCCCGCAGAGGCGGAAAAACTCAAAGAAGAACAGAAGCGACTGAACCGCCTCCCGGAACGTTTCCGCCCCCCGTTCCGGCACCTTCTCCAGCACAGCGGCAACCTCCTCCATGGTCCCGCCCGCCTGAGCTCCTCCTGATAGCGGCGATGCCAGATGCGCATGGCCTCCACACATGTCAACATGGAGTCGAGGAATTCCCGTTCCTCTGCGGAACGGCCCGGGCGCGCCATCGAGCCGCGGATCTCCCGTTCCAGCCCCGAGAGTCCGATCCGGACCCCTTTTCCGAAATCGACCGTCGTATGACTGATCCCTTCGTAGACGCCTCCCGGCGTTCCGTGCCGGACCGCGGTAAGGAAGGTGGCGGCACCGATCAGTTTCTCCTCCGGCAGAATCCGGAGCTGAGCGTGTTCCGCAATCAGGCGGATGTTCTCCGCATAATTGGCAAAGATTCCCCGGGACGGATCCGGAACAAACGAAAAGTTCTCCTTCCGGACCATTTTTGCGATTTCCTCCGATGACAGATAGCGTTCCGCAAGTCTGCGGGTCGCTTCGGAAAGACGATGGACTCCTGTGGACGGCAAAGCATGAAAGTGTGTCATAAAACGGCTCCTCCCTGACATTGTTCTGCTCGGAATCACCATACACCGGAAAACAGATTTTCAAATGTCCATTTGTCTCAAATGGATATCGGATCCTCCCGAAAAATTGATTTCCGCCTCTTCCGGGGATATGGTATCATAAGGAGAATCCGAGGATGAGTTATGAACTGAAAATAGAGTTTCTGGAAACGGGAAGACTGCTCTTCTCCGAACGGGATGACGGATATGTCCATCGGAAAAAGGTCCCATTTCTGATTGTCGCACAGGCCTGCGAGGGACATTATGAAATCACGGTCGGAACGCGGAAAGAGCGGATTCTGTCCGAAGGCGAGGCGTTTGTCGCGCCGTCCAATACGCCACTGAGCATCCGCCACCGGATCAGTCCGGTCACGCGGCGCATGAAAGTCCGGTTCGTGCACCTCCGGGCCACAGCATGGAACTGCACCGATCTCTGCGATCTGATCGAACTACCGGAAAAACTCTCGGAAAAGGAGTGCCGCACGGCTTTCCGTTTCTTCCGCAAGTATGAAAAAAGTGGAAAGGAATCGGATTCCCTTCTTCGGGAAACCATCGGAACCGCCGCGGCAATGAACCTGCTTGCGTTTCTGCTGAAACACTTCGGAACGCATCCGCAGAACGAGGAAATGCAGCTGCGGGAAAATCGGAGAAGACTGCGTCCGGCCCTGGATGCCATGGCGTCTGCGGAGAACTCGTTGCGAATCCCGGAACTGGCGAAACGGTGTGCGATGTCCCGGGCCGCCTTTTACCGTCTCTTTGCAAAGACCCTGAACTGCTCTCCCGCGGAATATGCGCTGAAAGAGAAAATCCGGAAAGGCGTCATGCTCTTCCAGCGGAATCCCCGGCGTTCCGTCAAGGAAACCGCCGAAGAGTGCGGCTTTTCCAATCCCTTTCATTTCAGCAGGAAGTTCAAGGAACAGACGGGGCTTTCCCCCCGCGCGTTCCTCGAAACCCTCCTGCGGGAGCAATCCTCCCGGCGCTGAAGAAGCATCAGAGCTGCATGCCCCCGGCCACGGGCAGATCCGCTCCCGTAATGTACGCTCCGGCATCCGAAGCGAACAGCAGCGCGGCTCCCGCGCAGTCCTCCGGTTTTCCGAACCAGCCGGCCGGAACCTGTGCTTTCAGACGCGGAACCATCTCCGGATCGGCAAGCGTCACGCGGTTGCGGTCCGTTTCGATGATCCCCGGCGCAATGTTGTTGAACGTCACGCCGTCGCCGGCGAACTGCCGGGCGCAGTTCATCATCAGATTCACCAGAGCGGATTTGGTCGAAGCGTAAATCGGCAGACGCGGCGACTGCTTCCACTGGTTCACACTGCCGATGGAGATGAACCTTCCCCAGTGTCTCTCCCGCATTCCCGGCAGAAACGCCTTGATGAACTGGAACGCCGAACGCAGATTCGTATCATAGGAGCGCCGGAACTCCTCCTCCTCGAACTCCATCACGGGCAGATACATCTGCACGGAGGCATTCAGCACGACAATATCCGGGCTTCCCGCCTCCTTCGCAATTGCGGCGACCTCCTCCGTCTTTCCAATATCTCCGGTTGCGACGCGGCAGGAAATGCCTCTGGAACGGGCCTCGTCCAGCGTTTTCTCCAGCGTCTCCGCGGGACGGGTTCCGTGAAAAATCACGGAAGCCCCCGCTTCTCCCAGCGTCAGGGCAATCGCCCTGCCGATGCCGCGGCTCGATCCGGTCACCAGCGCGGTCCGACCGGTCAGATCAAACAGATTCCTCTTCATTCTTTCCTCGTTTCTCAATGCAGGACAACTTCAGCGGACCGCTCCGCGCCGGAGCGGTCGATCCACGTCAGGCGATAGGTTCCGCGGAACCCGCGGAATTCGACGGATCCGTCTTTTCCGGCCTTGACGCAGGTTCGGGTTTTCCATTGATTGTTAATCAGATCGTTCAAAACAAAATAGGCGGGCTTCGGCTCCATGTCACGGGAGAAGAGTCCTGAAACGGAAGGTTCCCCCGGTGCGCCGCAGTCGTCCACCACATTCCACCATGTAATTCCCATCATCGGCTTCAGACTGAACCACAGACGATACAGATTGCGCGTGATGACCGCCTGAATCGCCTGACCGCGCTCGTCGTTGTTCGGAGCGGTAATCGTGATCTCGCTGAGATGAATCGGCACTCCGGGTCTGCCGAGACGCTCGAATTTCTCCCGCACCCGGGCAGGCGATTCCACATCGCTGATTCCCGCCGCAATATCCAGACAGGCCTGCGGATCAAACAGGTGCATCTGCGAACCGACAATGTCGATTTTGCAGCCGCGGGCGCGAAGATCCCGGATCTGGTTAAGATAATCGTCGCCGGTGTTGTAGTCGTTGATGTTGAGCTTTGCCTTCGCCGGGAACACGCTCTCGGCGATTTTGAATCCGCGATAGGTGTAGTCGCCCGGCATGATGCCGTAGTTGCTCTGGCAGATTCGCGAACCGGGAACCATCAGGCCGCGTCCGAAATCGCCGGCGCTCTCGTTGACCACATCCCAGCTGTCGATTTGATTCCCGTACCGCAGAGCGATTTCCAGAATGCGCCTGGCCATACGGACATTGATCTCCGCGGTAAATTCGGGATAGCGGTTGGCAAACTCCTCCGCCGTCATTCCGCTGAATGCGGGCTTCGTGGCGTCGGACAGAAGCTGACCATTTCTGGGATTTCTCTCAAGATTCGCGTTTTTCAGACAATCCAGAGGAATTTTTCCGATCAGCCAGTCGGGCGTCTGCCAGGTGTTGTTGCCCCACACCAGCGTATGCCCGTGAAGACGAATCCCCTTCTTCAGACAGAACTCCACCACGGGATCGGTCGCCGGTCTGCGCCAGTGCGCCTGATGCTTCGGATCGGGACAGTGATTCCAGAACTCGGCGGAATCGCGGTATTCGGCACGGAATCGCGGTTTCCCCTCCTCCATTTCAAACTGTTTCCAGTAAAACGCGATGGTTGCGGAGTTGAACAGCGTTCCGTAAAGCTCCTTGTACCGGCGGTTGCGCTCATCGGTCCCGAGCTGATCGAAATTGAAGATGTGCGCCCCGAAAATGAACTCACTTTTGATCTGCTCGACCTTGACCTCGGCTCCGGCGGGCACTCCGTCCGGCTTGAAAAAGCCGTCGGATTTGCGATTGGCCTCGATATCGCGGTCGATCTCCGCCTGGACATCGTCATTCCAGAGTTTCCAGTATCCTTCACTCATCTGCCGGTTCTGTTCCTCGACCGACATGCCGCTGTATTGGTATTCCGTCATAATTCTGCAATCTCCTTTTGCTGTGCGAACCCTGTTTGCGGTCTCTTAGAAATATCCGCCCTTGGCGATGATCTCCTGAATGGTGTCACCGCTGTGGACCCAGTCGAAAATGTCGATCTCGTTGCGCTGAATGGCCTCGGCACGGAGAAGAACATCATAGGCGATTTCACGGGGAATGCAGAGAACGCCGTCGATGTCTCCGAAAATGATGTCGCCCGGACGAACCGTGACCTTCCCGATTTTCACCGGAACCTGATAGTGCGTAATCATGCAGCGGCCGAGCGATCCGTTGCTCGTGCGGTAGCGGTAGAAGACGGGAAAGTTCTGCTCCAGAATCTGCTTGGTGTCGCGGATGCCGCCGGCGATCACGGCGCCGCGGATCTTTTTCGTAATCGCGGTCGCGGTCATGACGCCGCCCCAGAGAGAGGCTTCCGTGTCGTTCGAGGTATCCCAGACCACGAGTCCTTCGGGTTTCATGTCGTCAAGCATCTGTGCGCGGAAGGTCATTTCGCCTTCGATCATGCAGTTCGGGGCGCTCTTGACCGTGAACGCCTCGCCGCAGACGACCATCTCATCGCGCAGCGGCATGATGTCCGACGGAAGATTCTGATTCAGAAGACAGAACTCCCGCATCACATCGTTGATACATCCCGTGTAGAGTTTCTCATACCGCTCGCAGAGTTCGCGGACCGGAATCGGAAATTGCGTGTCGGGAATATGCTGACGGGTCTTGATGAGGCGGTCCAGCTTCATCAGTCCGGCTTCCTGCGCTTTTTCTCTCATGTCTTTCAGTGACGGCATTGTACATCTCCTTCATTTGGTTGATGATAATTTAAAAATCGGCTGCTGGTCAAACAACGATCGGATCACCTGGAACCGATCCCGTTTGGCGCGGTCGTAATCCCCGCAGCGGGTGGTCAGAACAACCGCAAAAAAATTTTTTTGAAAATCCAGGAACACGCTCTGTCCGCTCCATCCGGAATGCAGAAGCGAAGTGCCGTATGCGAAATCGCCCAGCAGCGAATCGTAAACGACCCAGCCGAAGCGACGGTATCCATCGGACTTCTTCGCACGGTCCGGAGCGATCTCGCGGAAACTTTCCTCGTCGAAAAGACGGCGTCCCCCCTCCAAAGCTCCGTGCCTCAGACAGCAGCGGAGCAGCTTCCCGAGATCGTGCGCACTGGAGAACATCCCCGCATTCCCGGTGGAGCCTCCATCCCGGAAAATCCGGTATGCGACAAAATCGGAGATCATCCCCGGCCGTTCCGTTCCGAAGGTCTGTGCAAGACGACCGCAAGCCGAAGGCGGAGGAGCTCCCACCGCGCTGTCCTCCATTCCCAGCGGAAGGAAAATCTCCTCCCGGCAGAATTCGGGAAAGCGTTTCCCCGTGATGCGTTCCAGAATCATCGCCAGCAGAATATAGTTCCAGCAGGCGTACCGGGCCTCCCGCGTCGGAGGAAACGGCGGGGGAACGATCAACATGTTCTCCAGCATCCGGAGCCCGGATTCATCGAAGTAACGACGGCGCTCCTCCCCCGGAACATCACAGAATCCGGAGGTGTGATTCGCCAGATCCCGAACCCGGACCGGAACAGAAAGTTCCGCCTTGAAATCCGGCAGATACTCCGTAAACGGCGCATCGAAGTCGATCCATCCCCGGGAGCGGCAGATCAGCAGAGCCGTCACGCAGGCGGCAACCTTTGTGACGCTGGCAATGTCGATCACGGTATCCACGCGCATCGGACAACTGTGCGGGGCATCCGCAAATCCCAGCTCCGCCTCGTATGAAATCCGTTCCGGAGTTCCGGCATACACGACGGCGCCGTGAAGGATGCCGTCGCGCATATCCTTTTCCAGAATGGAATGGATCAAATCCATCGGACCGCGCTCCTCAGAGAACCAGTTTGAAATTCGCGGAACGCTCACGATCCAGATGAATCATGCGTTTCACGGTCTTTCCGTTCGCCGTGATCTCCAGTTCGTATTCCCCGAAAAATCCTTTGAACGAAAGACGGGAAGCCTCCTGCGAATCCAGCTCCAGACTGGTGCGCCAGGTCTTCCCGAACAGATCGCGGATCACATGGTAAGCGGGTTTCGGCGTGAAGTCGTACCGGAGCAGTCCGCCGTGGAAATAATTTTCCCCGGCGGTCATATCGCCCTGGGGAGCGAACGCGGCGAAGCCGTCCACCAGATTCCAGTAGATGATCGCCTCCATCGCCGGATGGCTGAACCAGATGCTGTAAATATTCCGGAGAATCTCCGCCTGAATCTCCTCATCCTCCTGCGTGTAAGCGTAGGCGGGAATCGTGAGTTCGGTAATCTGAATGCGGCGCCCGAGGGCGGCATAGGTGTCCAGCACGTTGTAAATCCGCTCCGGATCGTAGAAGACGGCCGTCTCCTTCGCTTCGTCTTCCGCACGATAGAACATGTGATACTGCATTCCGATCGAGTCGATCCGCGCCCCCTTCAGAAGCGCGCGCTCGATCTGCATGTAATACGGACTGCGCGTCCCGTAGAAATGGGCGTCGTCCCAGATGCGGCAGTGCGCCTCGTTGATAATCAGACGGTTCGCCGGAAAACAGCGGTCCGCCTGTTCAAAGCTCCATTCCACATAATCGGGCTGATCGTAAAAGGCGGTCTGCCGGGGATTGTGGAATCCCCACCACGTTTCATTGGTCACCTCCCAGGAGGGGATCCGGGCGGCGTAGCGATCCGCCAGCTCCCGGAAACGCTTGAGAAGAAGACGTTTCTCCTTGGCAACGCTTCCTTTCGCCCACTCCGGCGTGAAGCTCGCGTAGTTCAGACAGTGCGCCTTCGGTTCGATCCCGCGGGATTCGCAATATTCCAGACAGAGATCCGGCGCCGGACGCCGATAAATTTTCGGACTGTCCTTCGCAAACCGCGGCTTCCCCTGTTCCGGCTCCAGATCCGACCAGTAGAACGGAAGCGTCGCCAGATTGAACGCATCCGCAAAGAAGTTCCGGTAGGCTTCGTTCTGTTCGGAGGACCGGAATTCCTCCAGCATGAACAGATTCGCCCCGTATTTAAAATCGTGTGTTTTCTGACGCACCTTCACATGGACTCCGGCAACGGGTCTGCCTTCCGCATCTCGGAAGTGCAGAACGGCCAGACCCTTTCGGTTTGCCTCGATTCCGGAAGCGACCCGGTCCTTCAGGAGATCCTGTTTTTCCTCAAACGGCTTCAAAACATCTCTTCGACTGCTCATTGTTCCCATCCTCTGTTGATTTGAAACGAACCGGAAGAAGGAGCGCCGGGAAACCATCCGCCGGTCCGAGGCGCTGTCCGTTCTCCGCATTCGGCTGTTTTTTGACTCTCCGAATCAGGACCACTGTCTGTCGTTGGCCCACTCCTTGTCCCATTCGGAGGTCGGCGCCCAGGCTTCGGGGAAGTCGGGATGAAGATTCTTGGCAATCAGCTCCTCGTTCAGGGATTCGATGCCCAGGCCCGGAGCGTCCGGAACCGTAATGTATCCGCCGTCGTACCGGAGAGCCGGATTCACCAGATCCCCCCACCACGGGACATCCACCGAGTGCAGTTCCAGCGACATGAAATTGCGCGTCGCCGCCGCGACATGCACCGCCGCCAGACACGCAATCGGACTTTCCGCCATGTGAATCGACATCTGTACGCCGTGTTCCTCCGCCAGATCCCCGATTTTCTTCGTCTCCAGAATCCCGCCCGCCGTCAGCACATCCGGATGAATCACCGCCAGCGCGCCCGATTCCAGCAGAGGCTTGAACGACTCCTTCAGATACATATCCTCGCCGGTTCCGATCGGAGTCGTGGTGGAGTTTGCCAGGCGAACATACTGTCCGGTCATCTGCCAGGGCACCGGATCCTCCATCCAGGCAAGATTGTATTTCTCCAGCCGTTTCGCCAGCTTGATGCAGTCCTCCAGCGGAATGTGTCCGAGATGGTCGATCGCCAGCGGCACCTCGTATCCGATCTCCGCGCGGACATCTGCCATGTACTGCTCCAGATGATCCAGCCCCTTCTCCGTCAGATGAATCCCCGTGAACGGATGGGCCGTGTTGAAAAGATCGTACGCCTCTCCGCGCATGGCGCGCGGGTCGATCGAACCGTGAGGCGTGGAAAAAACCGTCTTCTTATATTCGCGCATCTTCTCCAGGAATCCGAGCGGAGCGCTGAGAGCGCCCGGCACATCCATGAGAAGTTCAATTCCGAGATCCATTTTCAGGAAGGTGAATCCCTTTGCCATCCGCTCCCTGAGCGCCTTTCCCATATCGCGTCCGCCGCCTTCGGAGTCGGTATCGCAGTAGCAGCGGATGCGGTCGCGGTACTTTCCGCCGAGAAGCTGCCAGACCGGAACCCCCCAGGCTTTTCCCGCGATATCCCACATGGCGACCTCAAGACCGCAGACGCCTCCCGCCTGCCGCGAATCCCCGCCGAACTGCTTGATCCGGCGGAAAATCTTCTCCACATTACAGGGATTCTCGCCGAGAATGCGGCTTTTGAGCATTGCGGCATAGGTCCGGCTCGAAGCGTCGCGCACTTCGCCGTAGCCGATCAGCCCCTGATTCGTAAAAACTTTAATGAGCGTGCAGCGTTTCGGCGCGCCGTCGATATCGGCGAACCGCACATCCGTGATCTTCAAGGTGGAAGGATCAATTCTGGTGTTCATTCTTTTCCTCTTCTTCTATTTCCAAGTTTTAGTGATGCAATCATTCAGATCATTGTTTCGATTTTCCGGACCGCCTCAGCCAGCTTCTCCGCAAGCGAGGGAAGAGTGGCATCGGAGAAGTCCTCGCGGATCCCGAGCAGCGTCACCGCGGCGGCAACCTGATTCCGGGAGTCGAACACCGGCATCGACATGGCATCGACCCGCCAGCGGTTGTTTCCGCGATTGAAGAGATATCCCTTTCTCCGAAGCTCCGCGATTCTGCGCAGCACCAGATCCGGATCGCTCTTCTCCGGGATCTCCGCACGGCATTCGGAGGCAAGACTCCGAATCGTCTCCTCCGACTCCCCGAAAAGAAGCGCCGCTCCCACCGATCCCTCGATCACCGGAAAACGCGACCCGTTCTTCCCCGAAACCGAAAAAGGCTCCGGCGACTCCGCCCGGAGCACCGAAAGCTGCTCGTTCCACTGACGAATGGAAAGTTTGCACGCCAGACGGGTCCTCCGCGCCAGCTCCTCCAGCACCGGCTGCGCGGAATCAAACAGCGCACCCCCGTTCCGCAGTTTCAAGAACAGAATCAGCATCCCCGGAGAAAGAGAATAGGTGTTCCCGCGGTTCTTCCGGATCCAGTTGTGCTTCATCAGCGTCTGAACAATCCGATAACCGGTTGTGGCCGTCACATCCACCGCGCGACTGAGCTCCGCCTGCGTCACGGAACGATCCGCCGAACACAGATATTCAATCGCCGACAGCGCCTTGTCCAGCGCGGGTATTGTGTTTTCATTTTTCATATTTGAAAAATCCATTTTCAATTCTGAAATAAATTATACCAGAAAACAGGCGAAAAGTCAAGAGCGGAAAATCAAAAAAACGGAAAAGAGAGAGAAAAAACCGGAACGAAAAGGAAGAAGCGGAGGAAGAACGGAAAAACACGGAAAGCCGGAGAGGTCGGGCCCCATCATTCCCCCGGGAGAAGAGAACGGAAATCCCCGGCTTTCCTGCGCGGCGGAGGAGCGCTGAACGCCGCGGAGAACCGTTTTCCCTGAAAAAAAGCGGGCCGCCCCCTTGACATCCCGCCGGAATGAAGATACATTGAACACGAACCCAAACCGAAAGGAGACAAGATGAGACCGATTACATTGTTCACCGGTCAGTGGGCGGATCTTCCACTGAAAACAATGGCGCAGAAAGCCGCTGAATGGGGCTATCAGGGACTCGAACTTGCCGCGTCGGGCGATCATCTCGACATCGACAAGGCGGCAACCGACAAAAAATACTGCAAACGGCTTCTCGACACCCTCAAGAAGAACAACCTCAGCGTTTGGGCGATCAGCAACCATCTGGCGGGGCAGCTCACCTGCGATCCCGACGACGACTCCCGCACCGACCGGTTCGCTCCCGCCGCCCTCGCCGGCAAAAAGAGCGCCAAACGCAAATGGGCCATCGAACAGATGAAACTCAGTGCGCGCGCAGCGGAAAATCTCGGAGTCAAGGTGGTGACCGGATTTACCGGTTCGCCCATCTGGCACATGCTTTACAGTTTCCCGCCCGTCACGGAAGACATGATCGAGGCCGGATACGAATTCTTCGTCCGCACCTGGAATCCGATCATGGATGAATTCAAGAACTGCGGCGTCAAATTCGCGCTGGAGGTGCATCCGACGGAAATCGCATTCGACATCTACACGGCGAAACGCACTCTGGACGCCATCGGACACCGTCCGGAATTCGGATTTAATTTCGATCCCAGCCATCTGCAGTGGCAGATGATGGATCCGGCCTGCTTCATCCGGGAGTTCCCGGACCGCATCTATCACGTGCACGTCAAGGACGCCGCCGTGACGCTCGACGGAAAAACCGGCATTCTCTGCTCGCATCTTGACTTCGGCAAGCCGAACCGCGGATGGGATTTCCGCAGTCCCGGCCACGGCGACGTCGATTTCGAAGACATCATCCGCGAACTCAACCGCGCCGGCTACGAAGGCCCCCTCTCCGTGGAATGGGAAGACTCCGGCATGGACCGCGAATACGGAGCAAAGGACGCCTGCGAATTCGTCAAGCGCATCGATTTCATCCCCTCGACGATCAAATTCGACGACGCGATGGACAAACGCAAATAATCCGCCTTGCCGCACCAGCCGTTTTCGCCGTCTCCGAAAGGCGACGGGAAACGGTTCCCGCGAAAAAACGGCACGCAATCCGTCTTCCGGCGGACCGTGCCTTTTTCTTTTCCCCGGCGCGGAACCCCCGGAAACGGAATGAGACACCGGCGAATCTTCCGCACGGTCCATTTTTTGTTCTGTTTTTGCCGCGCATCATTGAAAAAAAAGAGTCGGTGTGCTATTATGATCCCATGATAAACCACCGGGAAAGGCGGAAACAGATCATGCTTTGCGATATATGCCATAAAAACACGGCGACGATTCATATACAGGAGATCGTCGGCAGCGAGAAAAAGACGCTTCATCTCTGCCAGGAGTGCGCCACCAGGAAGGCGCAGGAGGATTCCTCGTTTCAGGCGCTCAATCTGGCGGAAGTGCTCTACAACATCTCCTCGCAGCTGAATGCGGAGAAGAAACAGGAGACCGCGGATCAGGAACACAGCGGAATCTTCTGCTCCACCTGCGGCTGGGATTACGAGGGATTCCGGAAAACCGGGCGTCTCGGCTGTCCCGACTGCTATCACGCATTCTACGACACCTTGAAAAGCGCCATCGGAGCAATGCACCGGGGAACCACGCACACGGGCAAGGTTCCGGGAGTCTCGCAGGGGAAGGCGCCGAAACGCGCGCCGATGGACAAAGCCATCCTCAAACGGGAACTGGAAAAACTGCAGAATCTTCTGAACGCCGCCGTCGCGGGAGAAGAGTTCGAACGGGCGGCCATCCTGCGCGACAAGATCAATGAACTCAAAGAGCAGCTGAAGGGAGAAGAAGATCATGCGGACCAGGCCTGAAGAACTTATCAACAGTCCGCTCAGCTGGCTGGCCGACAGCGGACCGGATGACGACATTGCCATCAGCACCCGCATCCGGCTGGCCCGGAACTTCAGCGGAACGCCCTTTCCCATTGCGGGCAATCAGGAGGCGCTGCTTCAGGTGCGGGATCTTTCGCTGGATGCGATCCGGCAGTCCGAATCGATGCTGGATCCGATGGAGTTCGATCTGCCCGCGCTGAACGAAGTGGAAAAACAGCTTCTTCTGGAACGGCGCCTCATCAGCAGGGAAATGCTGACGCCGAATGCGGCGGCCTGTCTTGTCGCGGACCGCGACGAATCCCTCGCCGCCATGATCAACGAGGAGGATCATCTCCGCATTCAGGCGCTGAGTCCCGGCTTTCAACTGAAGACGGTGTGGGACCGGATCAATCAGTTCGACGACGCCCTTTCGCGTCGCATTCCCTACGCCTTCGACGCACGACTGGGATTTCTGACCTCCTGTCCCTCCAACCTGGGAACGGGAATGCGCGCATCGGTGATGCTGCATCTTCCGGGACTGGCGATGTCGGGACAGATCGCCGCCGTCAAACAGGCGACCGGCAAGCTCGGGCTTGCCATCCGCGGCTTCTACGGGGAGGGATCGGACAACTTCGGCAATCTGTATCAGATCTCCAATCAGAGCACGCTGGGAGAGAGCGAAATGCAGATTATCGATCGTCTCTCCTCCATCGTCTCCCAGATCATCATTCATGAGAAGAAATCGCGGAACTTTCTGCTGGAGAACAAGCAGTCCTATCTTCTGAACCATGTGGGGAGAGCCTACGGGATTCTCCGGCACGGATATCTGATTTCCAGTGAAGAGGCGCTGAACTCCCTTTCGGCGCTGCGGCTCGGGGTCGACATGGGGATGTTCTCCTCGGTGGACATCCACACGGTGAATGAACTGTTTCTCCATGTCCAGCCGGCGCATCTGCAGCTTCGGGCGGGCAGAGAGCTCTCCTCCGAAGAACGCGACACGGAACGCGCGACGCTGATCCGGGAAACCCTCAAGGCAAAACGCGGAAGATGACGTGTCCATGAACATTGAAGTGATCTATTCCGCCGGACTTGCGGTGCTGGAATCGACGTTTGTGTTCGTCGGCCTTCTGATTCTGCACGGACTGCGCCGTCTGATCGGCTCCGCGCCGCTCTACATGTTTCTCGGGGTGCTTCTTGTGTTCACCCACATGGTCGGGGCCGCCGGACTTCGCTTCATCATGCACGGGACCGGATTCGAACTGGGCATTGCGACCTCGGTTCTGCTTCTGCCGTATCTTGGAATTCTGATGGTGGTCTACGCGGTGGACGGGACGCTGGCGGCCCAGCGTCTGATTATCGCGGCGATGGCGGCGTTCGGAATTTTCGCCTATCTGGGGTGGATCACCACCATGCAGGCGGAATGGGGCGGATATGCCATGTCGCAGGGACTGCTGGCGGATTTTCTGGCGAAACTGCTCAGCGACACCGCCAAAAACATGGGGGCTTCGCTGGTCTCGCTCACGCTGGACATGTTTCTGATTCCGGTGATCTATCAGCATATGAAGAACTACGGCTGCCGGGTTCCGGTCTGCGCGATCGGCGCTCTGCTGCTGGGGCAGCTGGCCGACAGCTTCATCTTCACCGGCGTTCTCTACTGGGGAAGCCCTCAGATGATGAGCATTCTGAAAGCGGAATACGTCCCCCGCATCCTGCTTTCGCTCTGCATAGCGGGAATCGCGGCGATCTACCTTTCCAGAATCGGACGGGAGAATCCGGGAGCGGAGGACTCCCGCCGCGCCCTCGACATTGTGCTGGCCTTTTTCGGAGGCTACGGAAGAGCCAAGCGTCTGGAACAGGATCTTCTGGAATCGGAACAGCGGTATCACACCATCATCCAGAACGCGTCGGACATGATCGTCATCACCGACACGAACGGAACCATTGTGGATGCGAACAAGGCGGCGCTGGAGATTTTCTCCTCCCGGGCGATCTCGGATGTCATCGGCTGCAATCTGGATGAGTTTCTTCTCTCGCCGGGCACCATCCCGCAGCTGCTGCATTCCAGTGAAAACGTCATGCACATCACGATGCCGGACACGCAGGTCGAGCTGGAGCTCTCCATGAGCCGGATCACGGTGGATGGAACGCCGGCGCTGGTCTTCATCGGACGCGATGTCACCGAACGGGAGCGTCTGGCCAAGGAGCGCGAACTTCTCCGCGATGAAAACGCCCACCGTCAGCGTCTGGAAGCCATCGGACGCCTTGCGGGGGGCATTGCCCACGACTTCAACAATCATATTCACGCGATCCACGGACATCTGGATCTGATCTACATGGGCGAAGTCACCGAAGAGAGTCTTCCCCATCTGCGGAAGATCGACGCCATCGCCGAGCAGGCGGGCAAACTCACCAGTCAGCTTCTCGGCTACGCCAGAAAAGGGAAACGGCAGGTGGAGACCCTTCCGCTGAAAACCATCGTCGAAGGAGCGTACAATCTTTTTCTGCCGAACACTCAGACCGGAATCCGCACGCGCCTGGAGATGGAGGACCGGGAGATTCTCGTCAACGGCGACCGGACGCAGCTTCAGCAGGCGATTCTCAACCTCATGATCAACGCCCGCGACGCCATGGAAAATCTGCCGGAGGACAAACGGCTCATGACCCTCCGCGCCGGAAGCGCCGAATGGCTGGGAGTCGTTCCGAAACCGCCCGCGGATCTGAAACTCACCGGGAAGGAAACCTACTGCGGAATCCGCGTCGAGGATACCGGACCCGGCGTCGACGAAACCATTGCGGACCAGATTTTTGAACCTTTCTTCACCACAAAACCGACCGGGAAAGGCACCGGCATGGGACTCTCCATGTCCTCCGGAGTCTCCCTGGAACACGGCGGATGGATCCAGTACGAGCGGCTCTCTCCCGGCGCGGCATTCACCATTCTGCTCCCGATCCGCTCCCTTCCGCCGAACGAAAAAAAAGGAACCCGATCATGAAACGGCATGTGCGCACGGCATTTCTGCTGACCTTTCTCCTTCCGTTCTTTCTGGCGGCGGAGACGCTTCACGTCTACTCCACCACCGATCTGCACGGACACGTGATTTCCACCGGCGGCCGGCCGGGCCTTCCGCAGCTGGCCGAAACGCTGCGCCGGGAGACCGCCGCCCTCGGAAAGGAAAACACTTTGCTCATCGACTGCGGCGATCTGATTCAGGGAACCTTTGAAACCCAGCTGGACAAGGGATCGCTCGTGCTCCAGCTGATGAATCACGCGGGCTATGACGTCTGGGTGCCGGGCAATCACGACTTCGAACTGGGAATGCGGACTCTTCTCGACCGGACCCGGGATTTCCGCGGCACGGTTCTCTGCGGCAATCTCCGCATCCGCGGCAAGGCGCCGATGGCGGCATGGAAACTCTTTCACAAAGCCGGACTGAACGTGGCCGTGATCGGAATCACGTCCGAATACATCACGGCCTGGAACTGGCGGCCGTCGGACCAGGGGATCGCGATACTCAAGACCATGCGTGTTCTTGCGACGGTCATGCCGGAGGTGATGAAGGCAAAACCGGATCTGATTCTTCTGGCCGTTCATGCGGGACGGTTCCAGTCGTCGCGCTTCCGTCCGGAGTGGCAGATGCGCGACATCGCCGTTCGTTATCCGCAGATTGATCTGATTCTCGGCGGGCACACTCATACCGTGGTCAAAGGTCTGCCGCTTGCCGGAAAGGTCTGGTATTTGCAGGCGGGCAAGCATGCGACGGGCTACTCCAAAGCCGAAATCGTGTATGACAAGCAGAAGAAAAAACGCATTTCCCTGACCTCCGTCTACCGGGAACTGCCCTCCGGAGGGGCCGCGCCGGAGCCTGCGGATCCGGTACTGAAACGCAAGCTGGCGGACATCCGGAAAAATATGCGTTCGGTCGTCTGCCGGAACGCGCCCGCCCTCGGAATCCGGGACCCCGGACATCTTGCGCGGGTCTTCTGCGAGGCCGTTGCGGATCAGACCGGGGCTCCGATTGTGTTCCACGGCGTTCTCTCCCGCGCCGACAAGAAGGCGGGAACTTACACACGAAAGGATGTTTATGATCTCTGTCCGTTTGAAAACACGGTTGTTCTGATGGATCTTTCGCCGTCGGAGTGCCGCGCCATTCTGCGGGAGCAGCAGAAAGCATGGAACACGAAAAAAGGCAACGCAATGCCCCAGGCCGTCCTGGGTGTGACGCTCGAAGACGACGGAACGCTGCGCCTTTCCAACGGACGAGTCTGGAACAACGAGCAGGAGCGTCTTACGACCGCATTCAATTCGTTCATTGCCTCCAGCGCCGGGATGCGCTTCCCGGAATTGAAGCGCATCGCCGCAAAACAGGAGGTCAACGGACGAGATACCGGTCTGAAGATCCGTCTTCTGCTGGAAACTTATCTGAGGAGGAATTTTCAATGAAACACCTGTCCGGCCGCATCTTTCTTCTGCTGGTTCTGGGAACCGTTCTGGTCTCCTGCGCCCGCGAACGACTCTCCTTCGAACCGACGGAGGCGGAAAGACTGACACAGAAGGAAAAATTTGCGCTGATTGATTATGTCCGCGGTTTTGTCCTGAGCTCCCGGAAACTGAAGCTGACCGCAAAGGAAAAAGAGATCATCCGCAAGACCGATCCGCGCGTCCGGATCCATTATACGGCTCCGAAAGAGGGACGCCTCAACATGGTCTGGGAATTCAAGGCCGGACGGACGCTGAGCGCACTCTGCAACGGTCCCCTCCAGACCAAAAACAATCCGACGGACTGGCAGATCAATCTCACCTCCGGCAAACGCATCAACGCGGAAGACCCCGCCCTCTATGGAATTCCGGACTGATGATGCCGCATCTCCGTCTTCTTTTCCTTCTGCTTCTTCCGCTTCTGTCCGGTTTTGCGGCGGAGACGGCGACCGGTTTTGTGAATCTCCGGGTGGATCTGATGCGGGTTCCGGCCTCCATGGTGAAAAGCGCTCCGGAAAAAGCGATTGAACACTCGGAGGCACGCCGGACGTTCTCTCTTTTTCTGAATGTTCTTTCCGGCACGAGGGCGCAGGTGAAACTTCAGAACAGTTTTGAAACCCGGGAAGCGGGAATTTCCTTTGCCGTCACTCCGGACATTCATGTTCCGGGAAAGACGGCGCGCATCGACTTCACCGCGCTCTATCTGATGCCCGACGGCGGCGTCTTCCATGCGACGGGCGACTCCGGATTCAACAATGCCGCCGGCATCTCTTCGCGCCGGATTCTGCGGGTTCTGCGCCCCTCGGCGGTCGGTCTGTTCACGATGCCGGGGGAAGGAGCCATTGTCCCGCTGCTCTATGTGTACACGCAGTATCCGGTTCCGGATCTGCTGCAGAACTACAGCCGGATGGAATGCCGGATTCTGACCGTCTCCTCGGAAGAGCTGAAACGCTTTTCCGGCAATGCACTGGTCGAACCGCTGCTCCGGGACTATGTGCTCGACAAAATCGCACAGGAGAAAACCGCATTCGCCCGGACCTTGAACATCCGCGGAGGAAAGGCGTTTTTCTCCGACACCGTTCCGAAGGAGGACCCGGTCCGCAGCCGCCAGGTTCCGGTGGGAGTGACGATCCGCTTCTCGCGTCTCTCCGGCGCCGTCTTCCGTCTGGATCTGACGGAGACCCGCTTCATCGGCGAACGCGAAAGTTCCGATCCGGAAAATCCGGGAAGGGTCCCCGTCTTCGAGACCTTCTCCTACGAGGGGTATCTGGCGGCTCAGAAAAACAAATGGCTCATGCCGGCCCGGATCGTCTCCTTTCACGCGGGAGAGCGATCGTTCTTCGAACGCGGCACCTCCGCCGCGCCCAGGGAAAAATGGATCCTCATAAAATTAAAATAAACAGTTGGAAAAAAACATTTCCGTAGTATATTACATTTTTGTCATATAAAAAACTACTGAAGGAGTCAACATGCTGCCGACCTACACGACATTCGGTCTCTACCTGCTCTTCATGATCGCGGTGGGAGCGTTTTTCTATAAGAAGGAAACCGATATCAAAGAGTATCTGCTCGGAGGCCGAGGAGTGGGCAGCTGGGTGACGGCAATGTCCGCCCAGGCAAGCGACATGAGCGGCTGGCTGCTGATGGGTCTGCCCGGAGCGGTCTACATGGGCGGACTCATTCAGGGATGGGTGGCCATCGGTCTGACCGTCGGCACGTTTCTGAACTGGATTCTCATTGCGCCCCGTCTGCGGATCTACACGGAGAAAACGCGCACGCTGACCATCTCCTCCTTCATCGGCAGACGGTTCCGCGATCCGACTGGAATCCTCCGGATCTTCGCGGCGGCCATCACGCTAATCTTCTTCACGATCTATGCGGCAGCGGGACTGGTCTCAGCGGGAAAACTCTTCGATTCGATGTTCCGGATCGACTACCGGGTGGCGGTTCTCGTCGGAGCGGTCGTCATCCTGCTGTACACCTTGATGGGCGGCTATCTGGCGGTCTGCTGGACGGATCTGTTTCAGGGACTGCTGATGTTTTTCGCGCTGGTGGTCGTTCCGATTGCCGCGTATCTGAATCTTCCGCCGGGAGCCGTGACCGCGGCCTGCGAGGCGCGGAACATCTCGTTCTCGCTGATGCCGGAATCGCTCTCGTTCACGGCGATCGTCTCCATGGCGGTCTGGGGACTGGGGTACTGCGGTCAGCCGCATATCCTGACCCGGTTCATGAGCATCCGGAGTTTCCGACAGCTTCCGCGGGCGACCACCATCGCCATGATCTGGGTGCTGATTTCGCTTGCGGCCGCCGTTGCCATCGGCTATCTGGCAATCCCGATGTATCAGAATCTTTCCGAGGCGGAAAGCGAAAAAGTCTTCATTAAAATGATCGGTCAGCTCTTCAATCCCTGGCTCGGAGGCATTCTGCTGGCGGCGATTCTGGCGGCAATCATGTCCACAATCGACTCCCAGCTGCTGGTCTCCTCCTCCACACTGACCGAGGACTTCTACAAACGGATCATCAAGCGCAAAGCGCCCGCCCGGGAACTGGTCAACGTCAGCAGAGCGTTTGTTCTGCTCATCACGGTCATAGCCTGTGTGCTGGCGCTCTCCGGCAATCAGACGATCTTCTCCCTTGTCAAATTTGCCTGGGGCGGATTCGGAGCCGCATTCGGCCCTGTGATTCTGACCTCGCTCTACTCCCGGAAAATGACCTGGCAGGCGGCACTCTGCGGCATGCTCTGCGGCTTCACTGTCATGCTCGGATGGTATGTGGCGGGATGGAATAAATACATGTATGAAATCTTTCCCGGCTTTGCCGCCGGACTTGCGGCAATCCTCCTGATCAACAGGATTCTGCCGCAGAAATCCGAAAAGGTCCTGCGCGAATACGATGCGGTACTGAACACGCTGCACTCCGGCAGAGAATAAAAATCCCCCCGATTCGTTCCGGGAAGGAGTCCTGTTTCCGGAACGAATCCGTTAGAAAGCGTTTTGAAGAGAAGAGGTGTATAATGGGCTATCAGGATAATATTGAGGTTGCCGTTCTGAACAGCATCAGCAAAACCGTGATTCATGAACGGAATGTCTCCACTCTGCTGAAAACCGTGCTGGATATTCTCCATCGCGAAATGGGACTCCTTCGCGGGACCTTCACGCTCATGCACGGCGACACTCTCTTCATTGAGGCTTCCAACGGACTGACGGAAGAGGAAATGCGCCGCGGCACCTACAAGGTCGGAGAAGGCATCACCGGCCAGGTAGCCGCGACCGGACTTCCCCGCGTCATCCCCGACATCTCCAAAGAACGGGATTTCCTCGGAAAAACCCAGGCTCGGAAAAACATGAAAAATGTGGCGTTCATCTGCGTGCCCGTCATCCACCTGGAAAAAGTCATCGGGACATTGAGCATCGACCGCGAAGTCTCTCCGGACTGCGATCTGGACCGCGATCTGAAACTGCTCGAAACTGTGGCGAACATCACTGCGGAAGCCGTCGCCGCCTGCTACCTGGAACACGAGGAACGCGAAAAACTCCAGGCGGAAAACATCCGCCTACGCGAACAGCTCGGCGATAACCTCCGCCCGGTCAACATCATCGGAAACTGCAACGCCATGAAAGCCGTCTATACCCAGATCGCCCAGGTGGCTTCCAGCAACGCAACCGTCCTGATCCGCGGAGCTTCCGGAACAGGAAAAGAGCTCGTCGCCCGCGCCATCCAGCAGGCCAGCAAACGAAAAGATAAACCTTTCATCTGCGTCAACTGCGCAGCCCTCCCCGACAACCTCGTCGAAAGCGAACTCTTCGGGCACGAAAAAGGCGCCTTCACCGGCGCAATCAATACCCGATGCGGTCGCGCAGAAGCCGCAAACGGAGGAACCCTCTTCCTCGACGAAATCGGCGACCTCAGCCAGCCGGTCCAGGTCAAACTCCTCCGATTCATCCAGGAACGAACCTTCTCCCGCGTCGGAAGCAACGACGAAATCAAAGTCGATGTCCGACTCATCACCGCAACCAGCCGCAACCTCGAAAAACTCATGGAAGAAGGAAAATTCCGCGAAGACCTCTACTATCGACTCAACGTCTTCCCCATCCACCTCCCCTCCCTCCATAACCGAAGATCCGATATCATGCTCCTCGCAGAACATTTCCTCGAAAAATTCAATAAACTGCACGGAAAACATATCGTCCGCATCTCCACTCCTGCAATCAATATGCTCATGGCCTACCACTGGCCCGGAAACGTCAGAGAACTCGAAAACTGCATCGAACGTGCCGTTCTCACCGCAACCGATAACGTCATCAACGGCTATAACCTCCCCCCCTCCCTCCAAACCGGTGAGGCCTCCGGAACCGCTCTCAACCCCGAAGCAAAAGCTGATTTCAATACCCTCGTCGAATCCTTCGAACGCGAACTCATCGTCGAAGCTCTCAAGGCAAATAACGGAAACGTCGCCGCTTCCGCTAGAAAACTCGGAATCTCTCAACGAATCATGCACTATAAAATCGAAAAAATCGGCATCACCCCCGAATGGTATAAACAAGACTCAAAACGTTAATCCCCTTCCCCTCTTCATCTTGTTTCGGAGGATATGTCGCCCTCACTCCTGCCTTCAGGGGCTTCCAATTGGCGGCTGATTGCTCTCATCTCCTGCTTCGGGGGTTTTGGGTTGGTGGCTTCTCGCCCCCAACACCCCTCGGCAGGACCATCGGCCCTGCACCCGTCGCAAAAATTCAATTTTTGCTCCTGTGAGTGTTTCGACACCTGTCGACCAGGGGGCCAACCGAAGGTTTTCCCCCTGGACCCCCTCATCCTCTTCGGCGAAACATCGTTGCATCGGGAAAAAAGGAGCAGGGAGTGCAGAGGGCGAACCATTCGGTTTGCCCTTTGCCCGGCAACTGCCGGAAAAAAAAGGAAAGCCGAAATTTCAAATTTCGGCGATGGGTGCAGGGCCCGTGGTCCTGCCGAGGGGTGTTGGGGGCGAGCAGCCACCAACCCACCCCCCCGAAGCAGACAAGCGAATCTGGAGAAATGAGTTGTTTCCCTTTTATTTTGATTCGCGGGCGAGTTTTCGAGAAACGCCGCCGTCGACGATGAAGGTTTGTCCGTTGATGAAGGAAGCTTTGTCGGACGCGAGGAAGAGGGCGCAATTGCCGATATCCTGAGGCCATCCGATTCTTCGGACGGGGATTCCGGAAGCGACGAGCTTCTGATTGAAGCCCGGAGCGGAGGACATCCGTTCGACCTGGATATATCCGGGGGCGATGCAGTTGACGCGGATGCCATCGGGTCCGACTTCGAGAGCGAGTTCCCCGGTGAGGGAATGGATTGCGCCTTTGCTCATGGCGTAGAGGGTTCGTCCCGGGACGGTAGTCTCCATCTGCACGGAACCGATATTGATGATTGCGCCACCGTTTCCGGAGGAGCGCATGAGCCGGATTTCATTCAAGCAGCAGAAGAGGGTTCCTTTCACGTTCATATCGGTCAGTTTCCGATAGAGATCGTAGTTGATGGAATCCAGCGGGACATATCCGGGGTCCCATCCGGCGTTGTTGACGGCGGCATCAAGGGAGCCGAAGTTCCGTTTCACGCAGTCGAAGAGGGATTCGATTCCCTCTTCGGTGCTGAGATCCGCCCGGCAGAGGAGGATTCGGCCTCCGCAGGGAGCGAGTTCCCTTTGAAGGGAGTCCGCCTCGGCGGGATCGCTTCGGAAATGCAGGAGGAGATCGGCTCCGGCTTCAGCGAAGGCTCGGGCGATTCCGCGGCCAATGCCTTTGGCCGCGCCTGTGACGAGGACACGTTTTCCGGAAAATTCGCCGTTCATCATTTCACCTTCAGAAGATAAGAGCCGGGAGGCAGGAAAAGTGTCTTGTCGGATGCGACGGGAAAATCCGTTCCATCCTCCGCGCTTTTGCAGGAGGAAATTTCAAACGCATTCATTTTAAAGTCGACTTTTTGTTCCAGCAGTTGAGAGACAGGGGGTTCCTTCAGGCAGTTCACATATCGGTTTGCCATGCTGCGGTAGGTTTTTCCGCGGCCGGGATCGCTGAGGAAGCGCTGGGCGGGAAAGATCACAAGCAGCCATTCCTGATCGTTTTTCTTTTCCAGAAAGTAGATGCCGTTTGACCGGCTTTCGGCGAATCGGGATTTTCCGCGTCCGGAAACAATTTTCAAAGCGGAAACATCGCCGAGGGGAATGTCATTGTCATTGGAATACCGGAACGTGGAATCGTTCTTGAAATAGACGAAATCGTTCTTCCGTTCCAGAGCGAAATCCTTTCCGTGCCACGCATTCTCTTCCATGATGACGGGATCCCGGGGCTCGTGATTGCGGAAGATCTCTCCCGCGGCGGCGAATCCGGCGGCACGCGACGGCGTATGCGCGATATTCATGAAATGCACCAGCCATCCCGGATTCCAGGCTGCGACAGCATACGGAGTATAGGTAAAGTACGCGGCCAGCTGAACATCGTATTTCGCATACAGGGCGGCAATGGCGGCAAGCGGATAACCGTTCTGCGTGGCGGTGGCGTCGAACTCGTAGGCGACGCGGGCATATTTTCCTTTTGGCAGATTTTCATACGGTTTGAACCATTGCAGCGCAAGATCCAGATGATTGCTGGAATCGGTATTGGAACCGTCGAAGGAGTTCACGTTCAAATAGGTTCCGAGCGTGAGGGCGTCGATGTCGCATGAGTCGAACATCGACCGGAGGTCTTCGGGGATCGTGCCGTTGCTGGAAGGGAACTGCGCCTTGAGGACATTTTTGCCGAAATAGCGGTCGACAATCGGCCAGAGACGCTCGAAATAGTGCCGGATCACCTCCGCTCGAAACGCACGGAACCCCTTTTCATCATTCGAGATCTCCGGATGCTGTTTCAGAAACTCCTCCCACATGGCGACCAGTTTGAGACGCTGTCTGCCGCGCGACCAGGTGGCGGCATCCATTCCGGCCTTTTCCAGATCAATGTCCCTGTCGAGCTGTCTGAAATTCGGGAAACGCGGCTCGTTGAAAAGCTCAATGGCAACGATATTCCGATACTCCGCCAGACGTTTTCCGCTGACGGTGCTTTTCCGGGAGAAAAGCGCATTCAGATAGGTCTCCTGACAGCGGATCGCATCGGGATCCCAGATCATGGAGTCGCAGGAATAATAATTGGAAAAACCGAAGGCCTCCTGAGCATCAATGAACCAGAAGGCGTAATATTTTTCCTGAAAAATCTGATTGTTGACCGTGTTCCACCAGACGGTCGGAGTCAGCATCAGATAGATGCCGTTCTTCTCGCACTGATCGACCAGATAATCGAAAACGCGCAGGTTCCTGTTTTCGACAATATTGCCGTTGCGATCGGTGATTTCACGATCGTAAAGGTGCATGCGGATGAAATCAATGTTCATCAGTTTGAAATGGCGGAGATCCTCGTCGATGGTGGCGAAATGATCCTTTCCCAGCTCTTCGATGTTGTAGAAGTTGCTGTTGAAGGGAGTGTAATAATTCACTCCCCAGAGCTTGACTTTTTTTCCATCCGCGTCATAAATGACGCTGTTCTTGACCGTAAAGGGTACCGAGAAATGATTCATGAGTCAATCCTTTTTTTGTGTCAGAAGATACTGATATGCGGCGAGTCGAGTTCCATCCTTCAGAACACGTTCCTCTCCGGAAAAGTTTGCCGTAATGACAACGCCGTTGTCGAAAGAGGTCCGCTGAACACAGCGGTCCGGTGAAAGAAGATCGAAAGCGATCATCCGGGCATAGCCGGTGGCGCGTACCGCCGGAGCGACCCGGTGATAGGAAGCGGCGATTTCCTCTTTCCGCTCCTCCCATTGCGTCGCGGTGAGACTGTACAGCGGAGGTTCTCCGTAAAGCGCATCGAAGAGATCCCGCACGGGCATCAGCTCCGGACAGCAGTTGGAACTGTCGCCCCAGTACCAGTAGCTCACGACACAGTCATGATACACCAGTTCCCAGAGCGGAATCCGATATTGCGGATTCAGCATATAGCGCGAGAACGACGGCGGAATCTCCTTCCCGCGATAAACCGTGGTCATGCGGCGGCCGGCATCCTCGGCTCGGAAGGGAATCGGACTGAGCATTCCTTCCGAAAAATGAAAGGCTCCCGCCGTTGCCTCGCTGCCGACCTCCACGCCGCAGACCAGTCCGATATCCGCCAGAAAGCGGAGCTGATTGTTGATGTAGCGGAGGGAATCGGAACGAGTCGCCGGGTGCATCGGATGATAACACTCCTGAAGGCAGCTTCCCGCCTGCACATCAATAAAGCGCGAATTGTACCCGACTCTCTCCACATCCGGCGGCACATTTTCCATGGTCAGTTTCAAGGCGGGAATCTCGCAGACGGCGTGCTGGGAGTGGAGTTTTCCATCCAGACCGTGCAGCTGCCATGCTCTGCCATACTGTCCGTCGCGATCCATCCGGACGATCCCGGGCCAGTACTTTGTATTGACGCTCCGCTTCACCCGGTAGGGAATGATCTGATCGACCTCCGTCTTCGGCAGAACGTCCCGGTAGATGTCATATTTTCCGACCAGGAATCCTTTGCTTTTCAAGAAGGCGCACTCTTCCGGGGTTTCGCCTTCGAAGGAGTTCCAGAGAATGCGATCCATCCCGAGGTACTCCAGTTCTCCGGCGATCCTGCGGACATCGCGCGGCGTCTTCTCCGGCACTTCCGGACGGGCATACAACCGGTTCATGTTGTTGTCATCCCAGAGCCAGAGATCCGCCGCCCCGATCAGTTTTCCGAGTTCCGGCGTCCGTTTTCTCTTCTCCTTCAGCGTCACGACCTCCCCGAGGGATTCGCGCCATGCGCGATACTGCGCCGCCCCCTCGGAAAGTCCTTCGGCAAAAAACCAGCGGATCGCACGGGAATACCCCCATTTTCCCTTCTCACTCTGCCAGACCACCCGACTGTGCAGCAGTCCGTTCTCCGGCGTATTGCGAAGAACGGCGTCCGATCCGCATTCCACCCCCGTCAGGACGCAGAGAGCTCCCCGCTGAAACCCGAACAGCCCCATGGAACTGCTCATGCCGCAATAAAACGGCATCGTCTCCGGGAGCGGAAACGACAGATCCCTCACCGGGAACGCGACTCCGGTTCCCAGCGGAAAGATCCCGACATCCCCGTCCTCCATCCTCCACGCGGGCGGCCAGGCGATCTCTTCCGGCATGGGTCCTTCGGCCTCCAGACACAGCTCGATCCCCCCGCTCTCCGGCAGACTCAGCGACGCATGAATCATCAAAGCGGAACAATCCACCTCCAGAACCAGTCGTCCCTCCCGGAGACACGCACTGGTTACCGGACAGGGCGAAGGACACTGCACCAGTTCCATTCCGTCGGTCTTCCGGCGCACCGTAAGCGAATGCTCCGCATTCAGCCGGACACTCAGGGTTTCATTTTCCAGACAGAGCATCCGGACTCTCCTTCCTCCCGGAATTCCTTCCGAATCCTCCCGTAAAGCTCCTCGAACAACGCATCGCTCACCGGATCGCTCACGAATCCGGGTTTGCGGCAATAGGCGCTTTTCACGAAACCGCGGCGTTTCAGAATCTCCTTCTCAAAATGAATAATCATTTCGACGTTCTGGCGGATATGATTCAGAAGCGCGTTCAGTTGGTCATGGAGTTTCTGTGCCGTTTCGGAATCGCCCGCAAGGAGCGCCTCCCAGATTCCGCGGTAGACATCCGGCATGGAGGGCCCCGGCATGACTCCGACAGCGCCGCGACGGAATCCTTCGATCATCTGGAACCCGGCGTTTCCGACAAAAATTCCGCGATTTTCCGGCAGCAGCTTCCTCAGTTTGGAGATATAGGCGCCCGGCGGCTTGCACTCGATCTTGAAATAGGCGAGATTCTGATGCTTCTTCGCCAGTTCCGCCAGAATCTCCGGAGCAATCGCAACCCCCGTCTGCTCCGGCGCATACTGAAACATGACCGGAATACGCACACTCGAACAGACCGCGTCGATGTGCGCAAACAGCGCCGCTCCTCCGGGTTTCAGAAAAAAGGGAGGCAGAACCATCATGCAGTCCGCGCCGGAAGACTCAATGTGCTTCGCCCATTTGACCGCGCATTCCGTGGAATGACGCGTATTGGACACTATCACAGGCAGATGGTTCTCATGACAGATACGCACGGTCGATTCCATGAGAATCTCCTCCTCGTCGCGATCGAGCTTGTAATACTCACCGGCGATTCCGAAGAGCGTCAGCGCCTGTGCGCCATGCCGGATCATCTCCCGACAGCAGTGTTCATACCCTTCCCGATCCACCTCGCCGGCATCGGTGAACACCGCGGGGGCAATCGGACAGACTCCTCTGATTTCCATGTGATCTCCTCTCTTTCTCCGTTCAAAATTCCATTCGATCTTCGATCCATTCCGTTCCGGGAGGAAGCGTCCTTCCGGACTCCAGACGAAACTTCTCCTCCGAGAAGTTCACCGTCACGGAAACACCATTTGCAAACGTGGTCCGCTGAACGAGCCGCTCTCCCCCGAGATACTCAAACGAGAGCATTCTCTCATATCCGGTCCGTTCGGCACTGCGGGAGGCGCGCGCCGCCGATTCCAGCAGACGCGCCTTCCAGACGGGCCATTCCGAAACAGAAAACGAATACAGCGGCGGCTGTCCGTAAAGAACATTGAACAGATCCCGCCGCGGAAGCAGTTCCGGACAGCAGTTGGAACTGTCGCCCCAGTACCAGTAGTTCACGGCGCAGTCATGATAAACCAGCTCCCAGAGGGGAATCCGGTAACGCGGATTCAGCATGAACGCATCGAAGAGAGCTTCATGCTCCTCCGGCGTATAGCGGTGCGCCTTGCGGCGCCCCGATTCGCGATAGTTGATCCGATAAAGCGCCGGACTCATTTTTCCCTCGCAATAGCAGAAGGAGGAGAGATACGGTTCCCCCCCCTCCTCGGTTCCGGCGATGAGTCCGTTTTCCTCCAGCACACGAAACGCGGCACGGCGGTTGCGCACACACTCTCTCCGCGTCAGCGGATGCTCCGGCGACGCACACTCCGATGCCCCGCATCCCATCACATCGAAAAACCAGGCCGAAAAGCCGTAACGGCGTGCTGCGTCGGGCACCTCCTCCCGCGTATACTTCTCCACAAAAGATGGACAGGTTCGATTCTGGGAATACATCACGCCGTCGCGTCCGCGCAAAGCCCATGCCCCGGCGAATCCGCCGTCGGCGTTTCGGATCGTGTCGCCGGGCCAGTATTTCATCCGGCGTTCCGTATAATCGCATTCGCGGATGCGGGCCGGAGGGATCAGCGGCGCCACATCTCCCGGCAGTTCATCCTCCATATTGTCGTATTTGGCGGTGAGAAATCCGGTGCGTTCGGTGATTTCGCGTGCGGCGCTCCGGTCTCCCGCGAAGAAAATCCCCATCAGGGCCTTCCTGCACCCTCCGGCTTTCAGCTCCTCCGCGATGCGCACGAGATCCGGCGCAGCGGGAGTCAACTCGGCATTCTCCGCGGTCCCGTACATGAAATTTTCATAGTTGTCGGGCCAGATCCAGAACTCCGGCGCTCCGATCAGACGATCCAGAGAAGGAAGACGCTTCCGTTTCTCCCGCAAAGCAGTCACCTGCCCGAGCGACTCCCGGAATCTCCGGTACGCCGCGCAGAACGCATTCAAGCCTCCGGAATCACCCCCCAGAAAACGGACCACCCGCTCATAGCCCCACTCTCCCTGCTGCGCCTCCCAGCAAAGCTGCGTTCGAAGCAGCCCTTCCAGCCGCTCGTTCCGGACGGAAGCATCAACTCCTTCCTCCGGTGCCAGGGCGACCCACGCCTCTCCGCGCAGGGAAGCGATCATCGCCATGTGCCAGGTCTGCGATCCCATCCATGCGCTCTCCGGCAGCAGCGGAAGGGAAGGATCATCAACCGGAAACGCGAATCCCTCTCCGGCGGGAAACAGCGCGACATCCCCTCTCTGCGCAAGGAGGGCGCCGGGATAGTCAAACGAAAGCGGCATCGGTCCCTCGGCACGGAGACGAAGCTCGGGATTCCCGTCCGTCGCAAACCGCAGAACCGCACGCACGGCAAGCGGAAAACGCGGAGAGGAAAGGAGATATTGCATGCTTTCGCCGTCGCAATCCACCTCTCCGACGGCGAATCCGTTTCCCGCAAATCGGAAGAGCGCCGATCCGCACCGAAATTCAATGGAACCATCCGCCGTGTCCAGACGGATCACCGATTTCCTCCCTGCCAGCTGCGGCATGAGACAGCCCTCCTCCCGTTCAGCGCAGATAGGCGAAATCGCAGCCTTCATCCGCCTGCAAAACGCTGTCGATGTAATGACGGACGAATCCACGCTCGAACTTTTCTTTCGGTTCGAAAGTTGTCTCGTTCAAACGCTTTGCGATCTCCTCCGGGGAAAGCCCGACGTTCAGGATTCCCTTTTCCACATCCATTTCGATGATGTCGCCGTTGCGGACCGCGCCCAGCGGGCCGCCGTCGCACGCCTCGGGACAGACATGCAGAACCACCGTTCCGAACGCTCCACCGCTCATGCGGGAATCCGTAATGCGGACATAATCCTTGATTCCGCGTTTGTAGAGTTTCGGCGGAATCGGCATGTAGTTTCCGAATTCCGGCATTCCGGGCGCGCCTTTCGGCCCGTACCCCCGCAGAACGATCGCCTTGTTTTCGTCCATATCGGACTCCGGATCCAGCAGATACTTCTCCGCCTCGGCGAGCGTATCGAAGACGCGCGCCTCCCCGCGAAACTTCATAATCGATGCCGCAGAACGCTTGATCACCGCACCACGCGGCGCAAGATTTCCATACAAAACCGCAATGCCGCCGTTATCCGCCAGCGGCTTGTCCAGCGAAGCGATCACCTCCGGATGATACGGTTTCTGCACATTTTTCAGATTTTCTTTCAAGGTATGTCCAGTAACAGTCATCACATCACCGTTGAGCAGGGGTTCCAGCTCCTTCATCAGCGCAGGAACACCGCCCGCCTGATGGAACTCGATTCCAACGGTTCCCTTGCCGGAAGGCTTTACATCAACGAGCAGTTTTGTACGGTCGCTGATCTCCTGGAACAGAGAGAGGGGAAGCGTGATCCCGGCACGGCGGGCAATCGCCGTCAGATGAATAATCAGATTCGTAGAACCGCCGGAAGACATCAGAACCGTAATGCAGTTTTTCAATGCGTCGAGTGTGACGATGTCTTTCGGTTTGATATCGCGTTCGATCAGCGTCATGATCTGGCGACCGCTCTCCTCGGCGTAGCGCATCTTTTCGGCGGAGACCGCGAGGGCGCTTGCACTGCCGGGCAGACTCAGTCCGAGAGATTCCGTGGCGCACTGCATGCTGTTTGCCGTTCCCATGATCGGGCACGCGCCGACGGATCCGTAGAGACAGCCTTCCACACCTTTGAGTTCATCCTTTGAAATTTCTCCGGCAAGATATTTGGTCCAGAGTTTGAAGCTGTCGGTTCCGCACGCGAGAGATTCACCTTTGTAGTTTCCGGGCAGCATCGGTCCGCCGGGGAGAAAGATCATCGGCTTGTTCGCGGAAACTGCCGCCATCAGCTGCGCCGGAACATTCTTGTCGCAGGAACCGAGCAGAATCACACCGTCAAACGGATGACGCGCAATGAGTTCCTCGGTCGTCATGGCAAGAAGATTGCGGTAGATGAGGCTGGAAAGATCAAAAAAGACCTCGCAGATCGACATGGTGTTGACCTCCAGCGGAAACCCTCCCGCCGCCCAGACGCCGCGTTTGACGGCCTCCGCCATCTGCCGGAAATTGTAATGCCCCGGATTCGTCTCCGCCCAGGTGTTGATGACGCCCACAATGGGCCGTTCCAGGTCCGCATCCGTGTAGCCCATGCTCTTGATGAGGGCGCGGCGGAGCAGACACTGCCTCGTTCCCGGCTTCAGCCAGGTTCTGGAAGTTGAATTCTGCATGTTGATCCCTGTTTTTTATGTCAATTTTGCTGTGGAAAAACTCAGTCCGGCCGGATGAGAATCAGTTTCGACGCCAGTTTCTTCTGCGTAAAACCGAATTCCGGATTCTCAATCTGACGGATCAGCAGTTCCGCGGCGCAGTCGCCGAGCTCCGCCATCGGCGGCTCGACCGTCAGAAGCTCATGCGGAAGAAAGGTGATCAGCGGCGCATGGTCGAATCCCGAGAGCCGGATCCCGTCCAGCGGAATCCCTCTTCTGCGCATGATCCGGATGAACTCTCCCGCGCAGATGTCGTTGAGGCAGCAGACCGCATCCGGCCGTTTCTCCGGATCCCGGAAAAGTTCGAAAAAGCGATTCCGCTCCTCCTCCGAATTCTCCCGGGTGCAGATCAGCTCTTCCCGCAGCTTCAGGCGGCACTTCCGCAGTCCTTCCAGAAATCCGTGCCTGCGTTCGATCGCGGCAAGCGGATTGATCTGCTCGCCGCCGTACAGCGCAAAATGCCGGCACCCTTCCCGATAGAAGCGCAGAACAATTCCCGTGATGCCGTCGGCATTCCCGAACGTCAGCAGATTTCCCCGGACCCCCTCCGGAAGACGGATCAGAAACAGAACCGGAATCCCGCAGCGGACCAGATGCGAATACGCACTCAGCGACTGCATCCCCGGATCGGCATAGATCACCACTCCCGCCGGATTCCGCGAAATCGCCGTGGCAATGATCCGCTCCTGCGACTTCGCATCCCCGCACAGCGGAATAATCGAACTCAGATAGTTGCGATCCGCCGCCGAGGCGCTGAAGCGTTTCAGCGATTCGGCAAAAAACACCACATCATGACAGAGAAAAATCAGCTCGCGCGAAATCACCTTTGTGCTTCCGGCCACCACGCTTCCAATCCCGTTTTTCTTTTCGATCAGTTTCCGCTCCGCCAGTTCCGCCAGAGCGCGCCGGAGCGTCGGTTTGCTGACATGGTACCGTTCCGCAAGGGTCTGCTCCGGCGGCAGAAGAGTCCCTTCCGTCAGAGTGCTCAACGACTTCTCCAGTTTCCCGATCAATGTCACATAGAGATTGTTTCTCGCCATCGGATTCCTCCCGTTCTTCTTACCATATGCCCGATTCGGATAATTACAAACAAAAATCGTAAAAAAATTAAAATTATTTTAATGGTACATGATATTCAAACTCAAATATTTTTTCAAATTTTACCAGCTTTAAAAATAAAATTCCTTCCCGGATGGAATTTTCCTCCTGGGGAAAAACCGTTTTCCGCGCGGACTTTCCGCCGGAAGGCCCTGTTCCGCACCGGGACGGAAGGAGAAAGAGCGTTCCCCGTTTCAGCGGAGACGGCACCTCCGCAGTGAACGAGGAGCTTTCCGGGCGCACGGCGTTCCCTCTTTGACAGAATTCCGAAAACCTCCGAACGGGGAATTCGGCATCTCCATCCCGGAACAGCACAGAAGGAAACAGCGACGCTTTCCGGATTTCCCGTATCCGATCCTCCCATTGCCGCATGGGATGATTCCGGAACGTTTTCCGAACTCCGGATCCTGTGTCTCCCGGACTCCTCCGGCCGGATCGGAAGATCTGGAGAAAAACTGTCTCTGACCGGTTTCCGGATCCGCGCACCGCACCGTTCGCCGAAACGGACGGAGAGTGCGGACACGGGACACTCCCCTCTCCGTTCGACTGTGGAGCAGATGCCCTGAAAAAACCCCCTCTCCGCCCGACGAAATTCCGGTGTCCGCCGCCGCGCCGAAAGAGGAAAAAACAGCCTTCCGGGCAGGAGTCGCGGCGAATCGCAAACTCCTTCTCCGCGCAAGGAGATGGAAGGCGGGGAAAAAGTCCGGAAAATCCGGATTGAAAAAACGACTTTCCCGGATTATGGTACCTCCGGATCACAACAGAAAGGAGGATCCCCATGAGCCGACTTCGGACTCTCTGCTTCATTTCCGCCGCGTTTTTTCTGCTGATCCGCGGCATCTCCGCCGCGCCTTTGCAAATCTGCAAATTCAAGGACGGGAAACAGGCCGCCGTCTCTCTGACCTTCGACGACGGCACCCGCGATCATCTGACCCATGCCCTACCCCTTCTGAAGCAATATGGATTCAAAGGCACCTTCTACATCATCATCAACCGTGTCCGGCAGCCGGGGAAAGCCCCGCGGAAACCCAGCAGATACCTGAGCTGGGACGAACTGAAACTTTTTCTGGCCGAAGGTCATGAAATCGGCAACCACTCCATGACCCATCGGTGCCAGCTCACCAAAGAAAAAAGCATGGACGACGTCCGCCGTGAAATCAACGACCCGATTCCCGTCTTCCGGGAAAAACTTGGCATCGACGTGAAAACCTTCTGCTATCCCGGCTGCGCGAACACGCCGGAAATCGAAAAGATCGTCAAGGAGCACCATCTGGGCGCCTCCCGCAGCCGCTATGCGTGCGGCGGACCGAAATTCACCCTGGAACAGTGGAAACGGTACATGGAAACGATTCTTTCCAATGGCGAAGACGCCGCCATGATGATCCACGGGATCGTTCCGGGCGGGGGCTGGAGTCCCTTCCCCAGTCTCGAACTCTTTGAGGAGTGCCTCAAGGATCTGAAGCAGCGGGAGGCGGTTCTCTGGATCGACACCTGCGCCCATGTCTTCGCCTACAAACTTCTCCGGGATTCCTCCGTCATCGAGATCCGGTCGGAAACGCCGCGCAGAATCACCGCGGAACTCAGGAGTTCCTGCGAAAAAGCGCCCGACATTCCTCTGACGCTCCGGTACAACGGACCGGAACGGATCACCGTCACTCAGAACGGACGACCGATTCCCGTCGAACGGAAAAACGGAACCTCCCTGTTTGCAGTGTTTCCCGGCGAATTCATCCTTCAAAGGTGAATTCGCCCTGCTTCACCGCGCCCACCGCGCCGATCTTGTTGACCCAGCACTGAAGCAGATGATTCTGAAGCAGACTCTCCGACGCGGTCATGACCGGGAACTCCGCCTCGGTCAGATTTCCGGAAATCCGGCTGGCGAAATACTCCGCCTCATAGGCGAAACTGGTTTTCCGGGCGGGAATGCAGATGGTTTCCGGTTCCTCTCCGGAGGCTTCCAGCAGGATGCGTCCGAGAGGCGGATTCCTGCGGTCGCAGACCCACGGATCGAATACCGTGATCCGACCGCGCGTCCCGTAGATTCTCAGCGTGTTGTCCTGATTGATGTCGCATCCGGCGGTCATGCGCGCGATGATCTCATTGGGATAAACGGCGATTGCGGAGGACTGGAGATCGACCCCGTTCTCCGCCAGAATGCCGACCGCGTCGAGTTTTGTCGGCGAAAGCAGCGTATTCCGGTTGACCGCCGCCGCGATCAGATTCGCCATGGACAGCGGATACCCCCCGACATCCCAGACCGCCCCTCCCCCGAGCTCCGGTGAAAACAGCCGGTGCAACGGATCAAATTTCGAAGCAAAACAGAATGCCGCCTCCACCGTGTGAATCTGCCCGATCGCCCCGTCGGCAATCAGCTTGAGCAGCGCCTCCGTCTGCGGATGACAGCGGTACATATATCCTTCCAGCAGGAGACGGCCCGCGGCTTTTGCCGCCGCGTACATTCCCCGGATCTCATCCATGGTCATGGCCATCGGTTTTTCGCAGAGCACGTGTTTGCCGCACTCCAGCGCGCGCCGCGCCAGCTCCGCATGAAACGGGTGCGGGGAACACACATAGACCACATCCACCGCCGGATCGTGAAAAAGCTCCTCGTAGGAATCAAAATGGTGCTCGATCCTGTGATCGAACGCAAACGCCCGCGTCCGTTCCGGATTGCGTCCGGCGACCCCGTAGGCGCAGCAGTTTTCCGCATGGTGCAGGGCAAGGGCAAACGCGCGGGCAATCTCACCCGTTCCGGCAATTCCCCAGTTCAGCATGATGACAACACTCTCCTGTTCTATCCTTTTTTTCGGAAACGTACTCCCTCCCGTCGTTTTTTTCAACCGGAAAAGAAGGATATTTCCCGAAAAAAGAACACCCCGTCCGGCGCGGCCGGACGGGGACGGCAATGCGAAACAACAACCTTCACCGGGAGCGCTGTGCTCCGGCGGCGCGGAGCGGAACAAACTGCATGGAGCCGTCCGCATTCTTCCGGACCGTTCCGATTCCGGGATAGGGCAGATGGCCTCCGGCAAGAATCCAGCCGTTGTCCAGCGCCTCCTTCAGAACCTTTCTCCGGACCGCGACCGCCGATTTCCGATCCATGTCGTACACCGCGCAGACCGCGGGATCCGGGAACTGGAGCGCCGCTCCGTGAATCACATCCCCGATGAAACGGATCTTTCCGAGTTCAAAGATCGTATGTCCCGGCGTATGTCCGGAAGCATCCCTTGCGGCAACGCCCTCCAGCACCGCCGCCTGAAACGGAAAGACATGCAGATTCTTCCGGTAAACCCGCAGGACCTGCTGCGCCATGGCGGCGTTCTTCTGCTTTGCCCAGTAGCCGCGTTCGTGTTCGGAAACATAGATGCGGGCCTTGGGAAACGCGGCCTTGTTGTCGGAGGTCAGAAGTTCGCCGATGTGATCGCCGTGCATGTGAGTGAGGAGAACCGCGTCGATCTGCTCCGGAGCGATTCCGAGAGCGCGCAGTTTGCCTGTCAGCGATCCTTTTCGTCCGCCGTTCCCGGCGTCGACCAGAATCCGCTTTCCGTTTTTGCGGATCAGAAAAACATTATAGGAGCTGGGGATGTTCTTCCCCTTCCAGTTCTGTTTCAGCGTTTCGGCGGATCCGCCGCTGAAAATTGCGGGATTCATTCCGCCCGGAGCATCCTGAATTGCGGTGATTTCCCCCTCCTCGAACGGGAAGGTTGTCAGACCGGGTTCGGCGGCGAACGCGATGCCGCCCGCCAGACAAAGAGCTGTCAGCCATTTCCACATACTCACCTCCTGGTTTCGTTTCCGGAATATACCATTCTCCGAACGGGATTGCAAATGGAGATTCGGAAAAGAAGTCCCGGGAACGACTTGATTCTGCGCCGAGAGATGCTATTTTAAACATCTGTGTCTAAAAAAGGGTTCTTCATTACATGGTTCGATATCGGAAAAATAAAATGGTTCTTCTTCTCCTGCTCAGAACCCTGCGGAGAAGTTCGGACGCGCTCCGGCGTTCCGCCGACCGTCTGGAAGCCTATCTGAACTCCGCCCGGGCCGATACGACGGAGTTTGTCGAACGCACGCTCTCCGGCGCCCGCCGGCTGACACGGGAAATGCAGCTGAAAAACGGCATTCGTTTTCTCTCCTTTCTGACGGTGGCGCTGACGTTTCTTCTGATCTACCTCTCCTCGCGGAACACGGCCAATGTGATTTTTTTCAGCGATCAGGTGGATCTTCTGGTCATCGTCATCAGTTTTCTGATGATTATCGCCAACATTCTCTATTTCGCGTGGCAGACCCTTCTCTATTTCCGCTACAAGCCGATTCCGGCGGTGACGGATGAGCAGCTGCCGGACTGCACCGTGATCGTTCCCGCCTACAACGAGGGCCGACAGATCGCCCTCGCTCTGGAAAGCGTGCTCAACAGCGACTACCCGAAAGAAAAACTCACCGTGATCGCCGTCAACGACGGCAGCCGCGACGACACCTGGGAGTGGATCCGGCGAAGCGCCGAAGAGTCCCATGGCCGCATCACGGCCCTGAATCTGCCGAAGAACATGGGAAAACGCAACGCGATCCATCAGGCGCTTCTGCGCTCCGACAGCGAGATCTTCGTGACGATCGACAGCGATTCGGAAGTGCTGGCTTCGACTCTGCGGAATCTGGTTTCGCCGTTTGTGAAGGATCCGAAGATCGGAGGCGTGGCGGGAAGCATCCGCGTTCTGAATCTGGATGACGGGGCCCTGCCCCGAATGCTGGACGTCAACTTTGTGTTCAGTTTTGAGTTTATCCGTTCCGCGCAGAGCGTTCTTCGTTCGGTGATGTGCACGCCCGGCGCGCTGAGCGCCTATCGCCGTTCAGCGGTGGATCCCTTCCTTCAGGAGTGGGCGGAACAGACCTTTCTGGGGAAACCGGCCAACATCGGAGAGGATCGGGCAATCACCAACATTCTTCTCCGGGAGGGCTATGAAGTGGTCTTCCAGAGTACGGCCGTGGCGTTTACCGAAATGCCGGCCACCTACCTGCCGCTCTGCAAAATGTTCATCCGCTGGGCCCGAAGCAACATCCGGGAGAATCTGGCCATGATGGAATTCGCGTTCCGGAGAATTGATTTCCGCAATGAAAATCTTCTCGGCATGCAGCTGAATCTGATTATGCAGAGCATCTGGATGTTCACGCCGCTCTTTTTCCTTTCCAGCACGCTGTACTGTCTTTCGCTGGATGCGCCGACGTTTCTGTATTCGGTGTTCCTGGTGATCGCGATCTGGTCGACGTTTCCCTCGTTCATCTACGCCTGCAAATACAATAAAAAGGAGTCGATCTGGGCGTATGTGTTCGGCTTCTTCAATTTTATCGCGCTGTCCTGGATCGGTCCCTACTCCCTGCTGACGGTACACCGGTCGGGCTGGCTCACGCGCGATCTCCGGGAGGAAACCCCGGCTCCTCCGGCGGAGGAACCGATCACGGAGGAGCTCAAAGAGGTAAATTATCCATTTCTAGCGGGAGAAAAACCATGTCCCTTCAACGCGAAGAAACCCTGAAATGCACGAAATGCGGAGCGGAAAACAAGTTCACAATTCATGAATCGGTCAATGTGACGCTGAATCCGGAACTGAAGCCGCTGGTTCTGAACGGTTCCCTCTTCAAAATGACCTGTTCCTCATGCGGGGCGCAGATTCTGGTGCATTACGATATTCTCTATCACGACATGTCGGACTACCGTCCTCTGATGATCCAGTGCTATCACGAGAAGGCCAACTGGGAACGGATCAACGATCAGAATGCGAACATCCGGAAAATGATGCGGGAAATGAATCTTTCCACGGAATTTCCGCACCGGGTGGTGATCGGCTATACCGCCCTGCGGGAAACCATCCGCATTTTCGACGCGGGATACGATGACCGGATCCTCTTTGCCGTGAAACTGCTGTTTGCCACGCTTCTCCGGCGCGACGGGGTGCCCTGCCGCGGAATTCTCTTCTGCGGACGCGATGAAAACAGTTCGCCCGTCTTCTCCGTTCTGAACACGAAAAACGAGGAAAATTTCTACAAGCTTCCGATGGATCTCTATGACAATGTCGCGGAAAAGCTCAAGCCGATTCTGCCGAAGGAATCGGAGCGGCACATTCTGGTGGATCACGACTACATGGAGCCCTATCTTCAGCGCCTGAAGTGAAACGGCCGCCGGAAAGGAACTCCGATGAAACGCGCAGGAACAGTTGCTTTGTGCACAGCGGGACTTCTGACCGCGACGTTTCTGCTGTTTGCCGGACTGACCGCCTGCACGGCGGACCCGAATCGTTCTCTGGAAATGCGTCAGGCGCGGACACCGCTTTCGGGAACAAGGGAAAGCCTTTCGGTGGTCAGCTACAACATCCAGGCTCGACCGCTGCTGGATGCGTGCGCATGGAAGAGCATCCGGATCGGGGAACGGCTGAAGCGATACAATCTGCTCGGACTTCAGGAAACCTTTCACGCGCATGATTCTCTGTTTGAAAGGAACGCGCTTCACGGAGAGGTCTATTTCGGCAGGAGACGGCACGGATTGAATCTGGTCAATTCGGGTCTGGCCATTCTTTCGCGTTTTCCGATCGAGGAGGCCCGCGCGGAATATTTTGAAGAGGAAGGTTCGCTGGAGAACCGTCTCGGCTCGAAGGGGGTTCTGCTTGCGCGGATCCGGATCAACGGCTCTGTTCTGGACTTTTACACGACGCATCTGGCGGCGGGAACGCCGGAATCCTCCGGAGAGGCGCGGAAGGATGAACTGCGGCAGATTGCCGAGTTTATCCGACGGAATTCGCCGCAGGAGAACGCCGTGATTCTCTGCGGGGATTTCAATCTGACGCTGCGCTCTCCGGACGGGGAGCTCGGGAAGTTTCTGACCCGGACGGGTCTTTCCGATCCGGCGAAGGAGCTGAACTGCGAAAAGCAGACGTTCATTGATCATCTGTTTTACCGGTCCGGCGACGCCCTCCGCCTGCGGCCGCGGATCTGGAGACTTCTGAAGCAGGAGTTCACGGAGCAGGAGACCGGCGCGCTCAGCGATCACCATCCGCTTCTGGTGGAATTTGACCTTTTGAATCAGGAGAGCGGAACGGCGGTCCGCCCATGACGCCTCCTGTAATCGGGGACGGGGGACTCTGTGGAAAGCGAAATGCTCCGCGTCGGACGATCGGACCGAAGAAGCTGTGGTTACCCCGCCAGGATTCGAACCTGAACTAAATGGATCAAAACCATTTGTGCTACCGTTACACCACGGGGTAAAGACGGAAAATGCTTAAAATATAGCATGCGGATGCCGAAAGTCCAGCGATTCTTTCTTTTTTCTCCATTTTCAAAAAACTTTTTTTCATCCGCTTTTGGTATTTTGCGGTTTTGAGGTTATATTCCTTCTCTGTACAGAAATCACAGCGACAGGACAATTCCCGTATGGCTAACAGCAGAAAAAAGACAAAAAAGACCACCCCGTCCGTCCGGGAAAAGACGGAGGACTCGGCAGAAAAAACCAGTCGGCACAGCTTCAAAGGCTGTCTGAGCGTTCTCGTCGTTCTGGCCATCGCGGCCGCAGCGGCGTTCACGTTCGTTCCGGAAGAGAAGGTGCCGGCGGCACTCGATCCCCTGCACACGGAACTTCTGGCGGCGAGGAACACGCTCATTGCCAAAACCGGACTCGACATCTCCAGATTCGACGACACGGCAGTCGTCGAAGTGCCGGGAGCCTCGCCGGTCAAACTCTACTTCGCCCCCTCCCCGAACATCAAGCGGGGATTGTGCGACTTCATCCGCTCGGCAAAAAGCACGGTGGATATCTGCATCTACGATCTGGATCTGAACGAGGTGGCCGACGCTCTGCTCGATGCCCAGGCCCGGAAAGTGGAGGTCCGGCTCGTCACCGACGAGGACAACGTGATGATGGCCGCCGTGGAAAAACTGAAACGGGCGGGCGTCACCGTCGTTCCGGACAACCGTCCGGCGATCATGCACAACAAATTCGTCATTGTGGATGCCAGATATCTCTGGACCGGCTCGTATAACTTCACCGTCAACGGCACCCGCAGGAACGACAACAACGCCCTGATTCTGGAATCTCCGGAAATCGCGGCCTGTTATCTGGCCAAATTCAATGAATACATCGCGGGAAAATTCGGACCGAAGGCCAGCCGGAAGACCTTCGGCGGACGGGTCGTTCTCGGCAGAATGCCGGTCATAGCCGCCTTCTCCCCCGCTGACGGAATCCGGAATCTTCTGCTCGACGAACTCTCCCATGCAAAGAACAGCGTCAAGCTGATGGCGTTCTCCTTCACGGATCAGGAGATTGCCGACTGCCTGGGCTCGCTCGCCAAGAAAGGAGTCTCCGTGAAGTGCCTGTTCGACTTCGGTCAGGCCAACAGCAAATACAGTCAGGACTCTTATCTGCGCGGATGCGGCGTCAAGATCAAGCTCTCGCCAAACCGGTCCGGCAAAATGCACCACAAGGTCATCATCATTGACGACGAAACGGTCATCACCGGCAGCTACAACTATTCCAAAAACGCCGAACGCAACAACGATGAGAACATACTCATTCTGAAAAACAGAGAGATCGCGGCACTTTATGTCAAGGAATTCAAACGGTGCTGGAAGGGCACCAAAGGGTATCTCTAAACAACCGGGAAAGGAAACGGACGGATGAAATCTTGGAAGACAGCGGTTCTTGCGCTGCTGACAATGCTCTCGACCGCGCAGGCGGCGGAGTTCAAGGCGGCGGTCATCGACATGGACAGGGTCCTGCAGGAATATTACAAGACCAAAATCGTGGAAGGCAATCTGAAACGTCAGGCGGACATCTACAAGGATTACGCAAAGAAACTGGGCGAATCCCTGACCAAGCTTCAAAGTGAGTTTGTCGCTCTGCGGGACTCCTCGCAGAACATCGCCCTCAGCGACGCCGCGCGCGAAAGCAAGCGGATGGCCGCCCAGGACAAATACAAGGAACTTGCCGCAAAAGAGCTTGAGCTGCGGACCTACAACCGCGAGAAGCAGGCACAGCTCCGCGATGAACGCGACCGCGAACGCGCCGCCATCCTCACGGACATCCGCAAGACCATCGAGGCCCATGCCGCGCTCGCGGGTTTCGCCCTTGTTCTTGACAAATCCGCGCTATCCGCCTCCGCCATGCCGGTTGTTCCGTACAGTGCCAAATCCATCGACATCACGGACAACGTCATCAAGGAGCTGAACACCGGCAGAAAAAAGAGTGACAAATAATCTTTCACCCATAGCCAACAGAAATATGGAAGGAGATCCCATGAAACAATATACGGCGAAAGAACTTGCGGAACTGGTCAATGGAGTGGTCAGCGGCGAGGAAGGCAGAACCATCAGCGGAGTGAACTCCCTGAAGATGGCGGCGGATACCGACGTCTCGTTTCTGAGCACCATCAAATACCGGAAACAGCTGGAGGAGAGCAAGGCGGCGATTGTCCTGGTCGAAGAGGGCATGAAGCTCGAACCCACGGCCGCCCGCACCCTGATCTTCTGTGAGAATCCCGACAAGGCGTTCACGAAGATCTGCGCGCTGTTCGCCCCGGAACCGATCGTCTACGAACCGCGCATCTGCCCCGGCGCCTACATTGATCCCACGGCGAAAATTGCCGAAGGCGTTTACATTGGTCCGAACGCGGTGGTCATGCCCCACGCGGAAATCGGAAAGGGCACGGTCATCGGCGGCGGCGCCTATGTGGGACACTTTGTGAAAATCGGGGAGAACTGCATGATCAACGCCAATGTTTCGATCATGCACCGGTGCATCATCGGCAACAAGGTCATCATTCACTCCGGGACGGTCATCGGAGCGGACGGCTTCGGCTACACGCCGACCTTCCGCGGACTGGTCAAGGTGCCGCAGAACGGAATCGTGCAGATCGACAACGACGTCGAAATCGGAGCGAACAGCACCATCGACCGCGCCAGATTCGGCAGGACCTGGATCAAAAAAGGAGTCAAGATCGACAATCTGGTGCATGTGGCGCACAATGTCATTGTGGGAGAATCCTCGGTGCTGATCGGACAGTGCGGAATCGCGGGAAGCGCGGAACTCGGACGCGGCGTCATCATTGCGGCGCAGGCGGGGGTCAACGGGCACATCACGCTGGGCGACGGATCCCGGGTGGCGGGAGCCTCCGCGGTTCAGAAGAGTCTTCCTCCGGGAGTCTCGGTCTTCGGCACGCCGGCGGAAACGGATACGGAATTCTTCGAGCGCCACACTCTTCCCCGCAAAGTGAGACGGCTCGTCGACCGGATCACCAAACTGGAAGAGGAACTTGCCGCGCTGAAACAGAAACAATAACCGGACAATCCATCGCCGGAACGGGACAGGGCTGTCGCCGTTTTCCGGCGGATGGAAGAGAAGCCCATATGGATCTTTCCCGTTTTCAATGCCGCCGCTGCGGAGCCTGCTGCCGGTGGGAAGGCGCGGTCCGGGTCTCCCCCGCGGAGATCGAAAAAATCGCGGAGTATCTTCACATCGACGTCCGGGAGTTCATCAACCGCCATACGGTTCTGACTCCCGACCGCCGCTCGCTCTCCCTTCCGGAAAAAGCCGACGGCAGCTGCGTCTATTACGACGACGTCCGGAAGGCCTGCGTCATTCAGCCGGTCAAACCGCGCCAGTGCTCCGCCTTTCCGTTCGAATGGAACTTCCCGGGATGGGAGGAGCTCTGCGAAGGAGGCCGGGAACTCCGCAAAAAATGAGCGACGGATCCTCCGCCGGACCCGAGAAAGCGGAATACCGCCGTTTTTTCCGCATTTTTGAATTGCCAAATGCCCTACGGGAGAGTATATTACAGGATCATTGGGATTTTGAAAAACAAATGGAACATCAGGAGGCTCAAATGTCGGCGAAACTGGATCTGAATGGAAAAGTTGCCGTAGTCACCGGAGGCGGAGGAATTCTCTGCAGCTGCATGGCGAAGGCTCTGGCGGAATGCGGTGCGAAAGTGGCGGTTCTCGACCTGAAACAGGAAAGCGCGGAAAAAGTGGCTGCGGAAATCCGCGAAAAGGGCGGAAACGCTTTGGGAATCGCCGCCAATGTGCTGGATGTGGAAAGCCTTCGCGCCGCGGAAAAGCAGATCCGGGAAACATTCGGCACCTGCGACATTCTCATCAACGGAGCGGGAGGAAACCATCCGAAAGGAACGACGTCCTCGGAGAAACTCACCCTCTCCGACATCACGAATCCGGTGGAAGGGAAAATCACCTTTTTCGATCTGGACCCGGCGGGGATCGGTTTTGTGTTCAATCTGAACTTTCTCGGGACGCTTCTTCCGTCGCAGGTGTTCTGCCGCGAGATGGCGCTGAAGGGCGGCGGAATCGTCATCAACATCTCTTCGATGAACGCCTTCAAGCCGCTGACCAAGATTCCGGCGTACAGCGCGGCGAAGGCGGCGATCAGCAACTTCACCCAGTGGCTTGCGACGCACATGTCGGGCGTGAACATCCGAGTGAACGCCATCGCGCCGGGCTTCTTTCTGACCAATCAGAACCGGACGCTTCTCACGAATCCGGACGGTTCGCTGACGGCGCGCGGCAACACGATCATCGCCCACACGCCGATGGGCCGCTTCGGCACGCCGGAGGATCTGATCGGCACCCTGCTCTGGCTGGTTGACAACGACGCTTCCGGTTTTGTCAACGGGACCGTGATTCCGGTTGATGGCGGATTCTCCGCATTCTCGGGGGTATGATGCCGTTCATTGCGCTGATCGATTACGGGATGGGGAACCTGCTGAGCGTCTCGAAAGCGCTGGAAAAAGCGGGAGCGGAGGTTCGCATGGTCTCCTCGCCCTCGGAAGCGGAAGGCTGCGGAGGCGTGGTTCTTCCCGGGGTGGGAAATTTCGGCGACGGAATGCGGAATCTCCGGGAACACGGACTGGTGGATTTTGTCCGGGAATCGGTGGCGTCCGGCCGGCCCTTTTTGGGCATCTGCCTGGGAATGCAGATGCTTCTGGACAGCAGCGAGGAGGCGCCCGGCGTAAAAGGTCTCGGCATTTTCCGCGGCTGCGTCCGGCAGTTTCCGCTGGACCGCGGCGAAAAGGTGCCGCACATGGGCTGGAATCAGATCGAACACGACGGAACCAATCCGTTCCTGCGGGGGGTTCCGAGCTCCTCGCATGTGTATTTTGTGCATTCCTATTATGCCGATCCGGAGGATCCCTCGGTGGTGGCGGCGACCTGCGACTACATGTTCCCCTTTGCCGCGGCCCTGGGACGGGGCAACGTCTTCGCCTCGCAGTTTCATCCGGAAAAAAGCCAGAAACGGGGCATGGCGATTCTGGAAAATTTTGTAAACGCATGCAACAAGAATGGAGAGAGGAAGTAATGCTTATTATTCCTGCAATCGATATCCGCGGCGGAAAATGTGTCCGTCTGTTTCAGGGAGACTACGCTCAGGAAACCGTTTACGGAGAGGATCCCGCCGCGCAGGCGGTCCGCTGGGAAAACGAGGGGGCGCCGATTCTCCATCTTGTCGATCTGGACGGAGCGAAGGCGGGACATCCCGTGAACGTGGATGCGATCCGGAAGATCTGCGAAAGCGTCAAGATTCCCTGTGAACTCGGCGGGGGGGTCCGCACCATGGAAGATGCGAAAAAGCTCTTTGACGCGGGCATCTACCGGATCATCCTCGGAACAGTTGCGTGTGAGAATCCCCGTCTGGCGAAGGATTTCGTCTCGGCGTTCACAGCGGAGCGCGTGGTGGTGGGAGTCGATGCGCGGGCGGGCAATGTGGCGGTGAACGGCTGGCTTGAAAACAGCGGAGTCGACGCCTATGAACTGATTATGACTCTGCAGGAGATGGGCGTTTCCCGCTTCATCTACACCGATATCGCAACCGACGGCGCGCTCTCCGGGCCGAATCTGGATGCGATTGCCGCGGTCTGTTCGCGCATTCCGCACAGCAGCGTGATTGCATCGGGGGGGATCTCCTCGCCGCGCGACATCACGGCGCTGAAGGAGCTGCGCAAGAAAAATCTGGAGGGAGCCATTGTCGGCAAGGCGCTCTACGACGGCAAAACCACCTATGCGGAACTGGAAGGGGCGGCAAATGACTGAACCTGCCGTATACAATCCCTTCCCCGGCGACAGCTATGATACGCCGGCGCACGTCCGGGGAAGTCTGATCGACACCCTTCTTCTGCATACCCGAGCCTCGTTTTATCTGCGCAATTTCTATGTCTTCTACCGTTCCGGAAGCGCCTGCCGCAAAGGGTATTTTCCCCGGAATCAGCAGACGCGCAACTCGTATGAAAACATTCTCATCACGGAAAGCTGCGGAGGAAAATTTCATCTGCGGGGATTGAACAATCTTTCCCGGTTCGAAGGGCCGGCGGTTCTGATCGGCAATCACATGAGTCTGCTGGAAACGGCGGTGATGCATGCGTTTGTCCGGCCGAGACGCGACTTCTGCTTTGTCATCAAGGAGCAGCTGTTTCAGGTGCCGTACTTCGGAGACATCATGCGGACGCTGGGGTGCATCGGAGTCGGAAGAAAAAATCCGCGCGATGATTTCCGCGCCGTCATCGAGGAAGGGAAAAAGACGCTGGAAGGCGGCAAATCCATTGTGATTTTTCCGCAGGCGTCGCGTTCGGCGGTCTTTTCTCCCGCCCATTTCAACACGATCGGCGTAAAGCTGGCGAAGGCGGCCGGCGTGCCGATTATTCCGACCGCGCTGAAAACCGATTTTCTCGGAAACGGAAAACTCTGCAAGGATCTCGGTCCGATTCATCGCGACAAGGAGATCTATTTTGAATTCGGGGAGCCGATTATGAAAGTCGAGGGCTCCGGAAAACAGGAACAGCAGCAGGTCATCGACTTCATCATCAGCCGTCTGAAAGCCTGGGGCGGGGAAATCCGGGAATAGGAAGGATCGCAGCATGAAACAGGAAACCGTCATTGTGGAACTCTCCGACCGCTCCTATCCCATCCGGATCGGAAGCGGAGGACGGAATCATCCGGAGTATTTCGCATCCGCGGTCAAGGACCGGCACTGTCTGCTGGTTACGGATTCGAACGTGTTTCCCCTGTATGCGGAGACAATTGTCGGGACCGTATTGAACGCGGGCGCTTCCGCCGTGGATTCCTACACATTTCCCGCGGGAGAGGAATCCAAACACCTCGGCACGATTCTGGAGATCTGCCGGAAAGCGGCGCAGGCGGGACTCGACCGCAAATCGGTCATTCTCGCACTCGGAGGCGGAGTCGTCGGAGACATGGCGGGCTTTTCCGCGGCCGTCTACATGCGGGGCATCGACTTTCTCCAGATCCCGACCACGCTTCTTGCCATGGTGGACTCCTCCGTCGGAGGGAAAACGGGAGTGGATCTTCCGGAAGGGAAGAATCTGGTGGGCGCGTTCCATCAGCCGAAAGCGGTCCTGATCGACACCGATTTTCTGAAGACGCTGCCGCGCCGCCAGAATCTCTGCGGACTGGCGGAAATCGTCAAGACCGCCGCCATCCTCGATGCGGACTTCTTCGCCAGAATGGAAGCGAATGTCGACCGGATCAACCGCATGGATCCCGCCTTCACGGCGGATATGGTGAAGCGCTGCTGTGAACTGAAAGCCTCGGTTGTCGCCAGAGACGAACGGGAAGGCTCGCTGCGCGCCATTCTGAATTACGGTCACACCTACGGCCATGCGATTGAAAGCGCAAGCGGCTTCACCATGCTGCATGGAGAAGCGGTCGCCGTCGGCATGCGCATGGCGGCGGAGCTGGCGGTTCATCTCGGCGTCATGCGCCGCGCGGATGCCGACCGGCAGGCGGCGCTGCTCCGGGAGCTCGATCTGGCAGGAGACATCTCCTATGATCCGGAAACGGTCTTTGCCGCCCTCTTCAAAGATAAAAAAACACTGGGCGGCACCCTGCGCTTCGTCTTTACTCCGGAAACAGGAAGAGCGGAAATCCGCAAGGTGGAAAGCGCCGATGCGAAAGCCATCCTGGAGCGCGGCGGGAATGCTTGACCATGATGCGTACATTCTTCTGAACCTGATTCCCGGCATCGGACCGGCACGCGCGGCATCCCTGGTCTCGTTCTTCGGCTCCGCGTCGGAAATTTTTGAACACAAGGCCGGGGAACTGACCGCGGTCCGGGGCATCAGCGGCGAGCTGGCAAACCGGATCGCGGCGGAAGCGGAATCCAGCCTTCTGGACGAGGAACTCGACCGGATCGCACTCGGCGGAGTCAAAGTCTACACCCGCGCGGACGAGGATTATCCCGAAGCGCTCCGGGAACTGGAGGACGCCCCGCTCTGTCTCTATCTCTGCGGCACGCTTCCGGAAGAGCAGGAAAAGCAGTCGATCGCGATTGTCGGCTCCCGCCGGGCGACCGTTTACGGACTGCGGATGGCTCAGCATATTGCGGAATCCGCGGCCTATTCCGGCTGGACCGTCGTCTCCGGCCTCGCGTACGGGATCGACGCCGCCGCCCATAAGGCCACCATGAACGCGGGCGGAAAAACCATCGCCGTCCTCGGCGGCGGACTCATGAAGATTCAGCCGCAGGAACATCTGCCGATGGCGCGCGACATCATCGCAAAAGGCGGAGCAATTCTTACCGAATTTCCCATGACCTTCTCTCCCACGCGCCATTCGTTTCCCATGCGCAACCGCATTATTTCGGCGCTCTCGCGGGGGACCATCGTGATCGAAGCGGGACTGCACAGCGGAGCCCTGATCACGGCGGCCGCGGCGCTGGAACAGGGAAAAAACGTCTTCGCGGTCCCGGGGAACGCGGATTCCGAAATGTCCAGCGGATGCAACAATCTGATCAAATCCGGAGAGGCCACCCTCATTACCACATTCGAGGATGTGCTCGAAACCATGGATTTCCTCCCCGGATTCGAACCGAAGGATCTCTTCTCCGCCAGAGAGAAATCCGCGGAGGAGAGCGGATTCCAGGAGGCCGTCGACGCGGCCCTCCCGGAAAGCGACCGGAAAATTCTCGATTTTCTCAAGCTCGGAGAGGCCGGATTCGACAGCATCTCCGCGGAGACGGGAATCGCGGCCGGGGAACTCTCCCGGAAACTCGTCGCGCTGGAAATCTCCCACAAGATCCGGCGCACCGCCAACGGCTATGCCAGACTTCGTTAACTCAAAGGAGCTGAAAACGCATGAAACTTTCCATCATCATTCCGGTTTACAACGAGGAAAACTACATCGACGCAGTCATCGAACGGGTCCGGGCGGTCTCCTTCCCTCCGGAAATCACCCTGGAACTCATCGCCGTGGATGACTGTTCCAGCGACCATACCCCGGAAAAACTGAAACGCTGGGAGGAACAAGGCATCGTCAAAGTTCTCCGCCACACGAAAAACGGCGGCAAGGGCGCCGCTCTGCATACCGGATTCCAGGCGGCAACCGGCGACATCGTCGTCGTACAGGATTCCGATTTCGAATACAATCCGAACGAACTTCCGAAACTCCTGGCCCCCATCCTCGACGGACGGGCCGATGTGGTCTTCGGCGCCCGTGCCAGCTTCGTCGGCAGCGAATGCCATCGCGTCATGTACTACTGGCACTCGGTCGTCAACCGCTTTCTCACGACCTTCTGCAACATGCTCGCCGATCTGACCCTTCACGACATGGAGTGCTGCTACAAAATGTTCAAGCGCGAACTCCTCGACAAAATCACCCTCCGGGAAAAACGCTTCGGTTTCGAGCCGGAGGTCACAATCAAGCTCGCCCGTCTGAGATGCCGCATGTACGAGGTCACCGTCTCCTACTCCGGCAGAACCTATCAGGAGGGAAAGAAAATCAACTGGAAGGACGGCGTTTCCGCGCTCCGCTGCATCCTCAAGTACGGACTGCTCCGCTGGAATTGATTACCACAGCGGAACGGTCTGTTCCAGCACATGCGCCATGGCGATATAGCCGTCGAAGGTCAGGTGCGTTCCATCCGGACGGGCATACGGCTTCGCCAGCTCTCCGTTTTCATCGCGAACCGCCGCGTGATAATCAAGATATCCGGCAAACCGGGATTCCGCAAGTTTCCGGATTTCAGCATTCAGATCCACAATCTTCTCCTGAAAACGGAAGCGGTTCCAGGCATCCGGATTGCGCAACGGAAGAATGCTGCCCAGATAAACACGGCTTCCCCGCTCGGCAATCAGCTCCGCCACCCGGCTGATTTTCGCAAGAATCTTCCCGAATTCCCACTCGATTCCGTTGATGCCGATCATCATGACCACCTGCTCCGGATGATACGGAAACAGATCATCCTCCAGCCGGAAATAGAGTCCGTTGACATTATCCCCGCCGATTCCCCGGTTCAGAAACGAAGCGCCGGGAAAAAACTCCTGAAGCGGAAACGCGTTCGTGATCGAATCCCCGTAGAACACGGTTTTCACCGGCTTCGGCGGCAGCTTCCGGTACTCCAGAATCTCCAGATAGCGCGGATAGGTGTTCAGAAACGAATAGATCTCTTCCTTGTCTTTTGCGGTAAACAGCTCATTGACCGGCAGCATGGCATTCAACTCCTTCTTTTCCGGAATGGTTTTTCTTCAATGCAGAATGAAATCCGACCAGGAGGATCTCTTCCCGGGCGTTTTTTTCTCTTCCTTTGCGGGAATCAGAATCGCCTCCATGGTCTCGTTGGTAATCACCCGGACGCTGGAGCCGGAGGAAAGCGGATTGTCCATCGGCAGCATCCGGTCGACCACCTCCACGCCGCTGCGGATCGTCCGGATCACGTTGAGCTTCGGATCCGCGGGAATCCAGAGATCGGCTTTCAGACGGAAATCCAGATTCGGCACATCGCGCGACAGGATGCTTGCCGTCACCTGCCAGCAGTCGATTCCGCGGAAGTTGTCCTTCCCCGCGATCTTCGCAACCGACTCGATCGAGCTGCCCTTCAATTCAAATCCCCGCTGTTTCAGCGATTCCATCACCGGCAGGGCGGAAATATTCCATCGTTTGCCGGGAGCGGGAACAATTCCCTCCCCCAGCGTATCCTTCAGCGTGTTCTCCGGCGGCACGCGGAACACCGCTCCCAGCAGACGCCGCGCCTCCCGCGGCAGACGCTGATTCGACTCCCCATACGTGAAGCGGCAGGGCAGACGGCGCATGTCGCAGAAAACGGTCTTTCCCATCAGCTGCGAGGCGTCGAACGCCTTCCCGTCCAGATACCCTCCGATCATTGAAATGCGGAGCTCCACCCGGTTCGGATTTCCCACGGAGTTCACCTCCAGCACCTTCATCCACGCAAACAGTGTGACGGAGAGCGATTCCTGCCGGATCACCGGCTTGTCGGGTCCGGCCAGCACAAAGCGGTATTCCCGCGTAAACGCCAGATTGACCTCCGTCTGGAACGCATCCCCCGCCCGCGTCGGACGCCGGAAGGAGAGCTCCTCCGCCGCAGACGCCACCCCCGCCCCGCAGCAGAACAACAGCGTCAGAAAAAGAATGGACGCCAGTTTTCTCATACGAATTCAAAATCATCCATGCTGTCGAGTTCCGCGCGGATGAACTTGACCGCCTTCACCATCGCGGCCGCCCGGTGACTGATCGAATCCTTGACCTCGGAGGGCAGCTCCCCGAACGTTTTGTCATACCCGTCCGGAATGAAGACCGGATCATAACCGAACCCGTTGGTTCCGCGCGGCGCCTCGGCGATCGTTCCGCAGACCTCCCCCCGGAAGAGCGCCACATCATCCCCGCGGTACGCAATGGCAATCGCACAGACAAACCGGGCGCGCCGGTCGGTTTTCCCCTTCATCGCGTCCAGAAGTTTCGCGATCCGCGCCGCATCGGTTGCGCCCTCCCCCGCATAACGCGCGGAATAGATGCCGGGAGCGCCGGACAGCGCATCCACCATCAGTCCGGAATCGTCGGCAAACGCCGCCATGTCGGCATAGGCGGAGGCCTGTTCCGCCTTTTTCTCGGCGTTCTCCTCGAAGGAATGACCGTCCTCGATCAGAACCGGAAAATTCGGAATCGCGTCGGGCGTGACAATGTTGACCCGGGAATTCAGATCGTTCAACATCTTCCGGAATTCCTCGACCTTGTGTTTGTTACTCGTTGCGGCAAGCAGCTGAAGCATGGTGTTCTCCTGATTTCAATATGCGCGCTCGTTGCGCCCTTCAATATAGTTGATGAAAGCCCGGTTGCAGACCCGCGCACCGCCGGGAGTCGGATAATTTCCCGTGAAGTACCAGTCTCCCGTATGGTTCGGACAGGCCTCGTGAAGCCCTTCGATCGTCTGGAAGATCACGGACACCTCCGCCCGAATGCCCACCGGTCGCAGAAGATCGCCGATCTTCTCCGAAAGCTCATCGGCCGTAAACGGCGCATAGATCTCCTGCACATAATTCGGAACCGGCGTCTCGCAGCAGAGCGACGACTTCGCCTTCCGGTACACATCGTCGATGATGTGCGACCGGTTCGACTCCTTCAGAAGCTCAATCGCCGCCTGAAAAGCGACAAAATCCCCGAGTTTCGCCATGTCGATCCCATAACAGTCCGGATACCGGATCTGCGGAGCGGATGAGGCAAGAACAATGCGTTTCGGCCCGAGCCGGTCCAGAATCTTGAGAATGCTTTCCCGCATCGTGGTTCCGCGCACAATGGAATCGTCGATCACCACCAGCGTGTCCCGGCCCCGGCGGACCGTGCCGTAAGTGATGTCATACACATGCGCCACCAGATCCTCCCGGCTGGAATCCTGCGTAATAAAGGTCCGCAGTTTGGCATCCTTGACCGCCACCTTCTCAAACCGCGGACAAAGAGCAAGAATCGATTTGAGATTATCATCGTCAAACTTGTCTTTGTCCTTGAGCGCCAGCAGTTTCCGCGTCACGATCCGGACGCAGTGCTCGCGAAGCGCATCCATCAGCCCGTAGTAACAGATCTCCGCCGTGTTCGGAATGAACGAAAACACCGTGTTTTCGATATCCTCGTGAATGGATTCCAGAATCTTCGCAGTCAGGTGACGGCCCAGATTCTTGCGCTCCTGATAAATGTCGGCATCGGTTCCGCGCGAAAAGTAGATGCGTTCAAAGGAGCAGCGTTTCGGTTCGACCTTCCGGCTGGTGAACGGCTCGACGGAGAGTGAGCCGTCGCGCTTGACGACAATCGCATGCCCCGGCGGAAGCTCCCGGACACGCTCCATCTCCTGTATGTTGAACGTGGTCTGAATCACCGGACGCTCCGACGTGACAACCACAATCTCATCATCGGCATAATAAAACGCGGGCCGGATCCCCGCGGGATCCCGCAGAACGAACGCATCCCCGTGGCCGATCATTCCGGCGATCACATATCCGCCGTCCCACTTTTTGCAGGAGTCGCGCAGCACGCTCATCACATCCAGATTCTTGGCGATGTAGGCGGATGCCTCGCGAGGCGTCAGTCCCATCTCCGCGCATTTCTCTTCCATCCGGAGATTGGCGGTATCCAGAAAATGTCCGATTTTTTCCAGCACGGTCACCGTGTCGGACCGGTCCTTGGGGTGTTCGCCCATATTCACCAGAAGCTGGAAAAGTTCATCCGTGTTCGTCAGATTGAAGTTTCCCGCGACGATCAGCGTCCGGGACATCCAGTTGCTTTCCCGCAGAAACGGATGGCACCGCTCAATGCCGTTCCCCCCGTAGGTTCCGTACCGAAGATGTCCCAGAAACAGCTCTCCGGTAAACCGGGCGTTTTTCTTGAGCCATTCCGGATCCTCCGGACGCGCGCCGGGCTGCCGGCAGACCTGCGCAATCTCCGACGACGCCGCTGTGAAAATATCCTTGATCGGACTGCTCGAATTCGATTTCTCCATCGAAATGTATTTGTTCCCGGGACTGATGTCAAACTTGATGCAGGCCATTCCCGCGCCATCCTGACCGCGGTTGTGCTGCTTCTCCATCAGAAGACAGAGTTTGTTGAGTCCGTAGAGGGGGGTGCCGTACTTCTCTTTATAGAAGCGCAGCGGCTTCAGGAGGCGAATCAGGGCGATTCCGCACTCATGTTTGATTTCATCGCTCATAGGAAGAACCTTTCCGCAAAATATCCTGCTCCGGTAATGTACACCTTCAACGGAAATTTTACAGCGCCGGAACAAAAAAAAACAGACAATTTACCGAACAGAGAGGGAGAGGGCGGAGGAAATGAAAAGAAACCTTTCTACTTTAAATTTACTTTAAATTTAATTTAAAAACAAAATAAAAATTCCATTGACAAATTCCCCGGATTATGCTATAATGAAACAGCACTCCGAAAGAAGGAATGAAGTTATGCCCGGAATCAAAAAAATACGAAATCTGAACGATCTGGCCAAACGCACCGGATGCACGGCGACCGCGGTCTCCATGGCTCTGCGCAATTCACCGCAGCTGTCACTGGAACTGCGTGAAAAAATCCAGAAAATCGCACGGGAAAACAATTTTTCCCCCCGCAATTACAGCCGGAGAAAAAGCACCCGGGAGAAAAAACCCTTTTCTCATCTCGGCCCCCTCCTTCTTCTCCATAACGATTTTTACAATGAACTCAATCCCGCGCGCGATCTGACCATGCCCGCGGCATTTCAGATTCTGAACAACTACGGCGTCGATTACAGCTATCTGGACATTGCCGAGGTCCGGAAAAATCCCGAGCTCTTCCGTGACTTCGCCGGAGTCCTCTATTACAACGATCAGAACATCGAGATTCCGGAAGAGATGCCGGCCATGCAGATCTTCGGCTGGAAGGAGCTCAAGGCCCGTCAGGACAGAATCACGGTCGACGACAGGAAAATCGCGGAACTCTCCACGGAATTCTTCCTGAAGGCGGACGTCAAACGCGTTGCGATGGTCTGGCGGAAGGACATGATCCGGAACTTCTATGAACATCCGCGTATCAAGGTCCTGGAGAAAAACCTCTCCGCGAAAGGGATCGAAGTCACCCCGATTCTTTTCACCCGCAGGGATACCGATTTTCTGGACCGCCTTCAGGAGTACATCCGAAACGGAGACAGCAGAATCGGCTTCTTCGCCTTCAATGCGGTCAGCGGGCTGAAACTGTGCAGTGCCCTCGACATCATGCACCTGATGCCGCTCTACGCGCCCGGACAGCTGCTGGTCTGCGACAATGATTTCCTCCTTCAGAATTTCTGGCCGCGCTTCCATGTGATTGATCTGGACTTCCCCATGCTGACAAGAAGAGCGGTCGACGGACTGCTCTGGCGCCTCGAAAATTCCGATTCGCCGGAAGCGGTCACCTATCTGAGCCCCCGGCTGATCCCCCCGCAGAATATCCCTGAACAAAACAGATAAGGAGTTTATGACAATGAACAGAAAAAACCGGAAAAGATGCTTTTGTCAACGGAAAGCTGAATTTACATTGATAGAACTGCTTGTTGTGATCGCAATCATTGCGATTCTGGCAGCAATGCTTCTGCCCGCCCTCATGCAGGCCAGAGAGACGGCCCGGGGCATCCAGTGCACCTCCAAGCTCAAACAGCTCTCGCTGACCATGCAGCAGTATGCGATGGACCATGACGGAACAGCCATCACCTGCTCCCTGTACACGGGCGGCAGTCCGAGGCCCTGGAGTCTAATCCTGTATGATGTGAAATATATGACCACGAAAAAGGATCCCCTTTTCTACTGTCCCTCCCTGAATCGCCCGCTGCCGGCCGACAGCAATTACATGTTCTGGACCTACGGCAGTCTCTACGTCCGGTTCGACCGGGATGACTGGGACGAGGAAACCTACGGCGATTTCATTCTTCCCTATGAATCCAATGGAACCAAACAGGGGGTCATGTTCAAGACACAGAAGCTGAAACGCCCCTCCCGGGTGCCGCACTTCATGGATACCGGAACGGTCTCGAATCCGATGCAGGGCAACTGGATGGGATCACTGCATACCGATTCCGGGGGCGCGCAGTCGGCGGTTTCGTTTCATCACCGGATGCGCGCCAACAGCGCCATGTTTGATGGACACGCCGCGCAGAACAGCATTCAGCAGATGAAGGAGCGCGGATGCGCCTACGGAATCGTCAATGGAATCCAACAGAATTTTCTCTGACACTTCGGGAGACAACGGATGAGGAAACTTCTTTTTCTACTGCTTCTTGGCGGAGCGGCAGCGGCGGACGCCGTGACGCTCTGTGATTTCATCGGAGAGCGTCTTCCGGTTCCCGTCTGGCAGGGTCGGAAACTGGAACAGAGCGCGACATACGAACCCGGCGGTCTCCGCGTCCGCTGGAACACGGCCCGGAACGGGACCTGCATCTTCGGGGAACCCTGGAAAAAAACGGAACCCCTGGGAGAGTTCCGGAAAGCGGACTGCCATGTGGAACTCGAACTGCCGGAGCATGTCGCGCTGACCAGTTTCCGGGTCCGGTTTATTGATTCGCAGAAAGAGGTTTTCCAGTGGGGAACCGTTGCGGATTTCCGGAAACCGGGAATCGTCCGTCTCACGATTCCGATGACGCAGACCAATTTCCAAGGGGCGTTCCGGGGAAACAACGATAAGAAAATTGATTTTCCGATCCGCTTCTACTCCTGCGTCGCCACCGCCTTGAAAAACAGCGGAGAGGCCTCGATTCTCGTCCGGAAAATCGAATACGAGCCGACGCTGCCGGAATCGAATCTGAACCGGGTCGAACTGAATCTGGAAACGGGGACCGTCCCCCGGGTTCTGCGCAAGGGGGAGGAGTCCGCCTTGACTCTTCTTCTGCGAAATCCCGGAAGCACGGCGCTTTCCTGCCGGGCCGAAATCGAATTCCGCGACTTCTACGACAATGTTCTCCGGGAAACGGCCGATCTGACCCTTCCTGCGAACGGAACCGGGAAATATGCTCCCAAAACCCGCCTCCCCCGACTCGGACACTGGACCGTGACTCTGCGTCTGAAAAGCAGCGACGGTGCCTCCTCCGCGGAACGGAAGAGATCCTTTGCCTACCTGATCCCGGCCGGTCCCGGGACATTGCGGAAAGAGGGATTTCTGTTCGGCATCTGCATTCCCGCCTGGTACGATCCGAAGATCTTCCCGCTGGAAGCGGAAACTGCGGCGCTCTGCGGAGCCTCCGCCCTCCGCCTGAATTTCCGCTGGAGGGAACTGGAACGGACAAGGGACACCTGGCACCTCGGACTGCTGAACCGCATTCTGAACGAATACGAAAAACGGGGCATGGAGGTCATGCCGATTCTTTCGAATCCGCCGGTCTGGGCTCGGAAAAACACGCCGAACAGCATGCCGGACCTGAATGAGTGGCGGAAATACGTCGCGTTTTTCTTCCGGAATTACGGGGAGAGAATCCGCTTCTGGGAGATCTGGAACGAACCGGATCTTCTCAGTTTCTGCGAATTCAGCGCGCCGGAATATGTCAAACTGCAGAAGATCGCCCGGGAGGAACAGAGGAAATGGGCGCCGCAGGCCCGACTCCTGACCGGAGGATTCGCCCACGCCTATCCGGACAACAACAAAAACGGTTTGCAGGAGTATGTTCTGGCAAATGCCAAAGCCTGGTTCGACATCCACGCCTTCCATGGACATGGCGGATTCAAGGCCTATCGCAGACAGATTGAAGAGTTTCTTCTTCCGATGCGGAAACGCAACCACGTGAAAGCGCCGTGGTTCGCCAATGAAACCGCGGTCTCCTCCTGCGGAATCGGAGAAAGGAAACAGGCGGAAACGCTGTTCAAGAAACTGCTGTTCTCCTGGTCGGCCGGAGCCATCGGCTACAACTGGTACAATCTCCGCAACAACGGCTTCCGGGCCAATGATCCGGAACATCACTACGGACTGGTGACATTCGATTTCTATCCGAAACCGGTCTATGTGGTTTACAATACGCTTGCCACGGTGTTCCGGAACAAGGAATTTGTCCGCCGCCACAATCGGGGGAACGTCATCTGGATTCTGGAATTCGCAGGCGGAGGGGACCGCGCGGTCGCTCTCTGGAACGATTCGCCCGAAACGACGCCGGATGAAATCGCCACCTTCCGCAGCAACGCGGAATCGGTGGAAATCATGGATCTGATGGGCAATGCGCAACCGCTCTCCTCCGAAAACGGAACCGTTGAAGTTCAGATCCGGCGGGATCCGGTCATTCTGATCTTCCGGCGGTGTTCGAGTCTGCACGATTCCGGATCCAGTGCAAAAGGATGGATCACGGGAGGAGCCGTTCCGGGGATTCCGGCGCACTGGAATCTCTCGCTCCGGAACCCGACGGACAAGGAGCGCACCGTCCGTCTGAATCTGAAACCGGGAAAAGGAGTACGGGTCGGGTCCGTTCCCGCGGAAGTGAGTCTGAAGCCGGGAGAACGGAAACGGATCTCCGCGGAAGTGAATGTCGAGGAGGGAACGTCGAGCAGCAGCCAGGCTCTGGATTTGCGTCTTGCTTCGGGAACGCGGGAGTTCCGGATCCGCTTCCCGATGAGATGGACCATTTTCATTCCGCAAAAGAAAAAGAGCAAGCAGTGGGACTTCCTTCTCCGCGACCGGGAGCAGGTTCATGCGCTGTTTGATGCGGATCCGGGCAATCTGCACCGGCTCTGGAGCGGACCGGAAGACCTTTCCGCCGGCATCCGGATGAACGTGCGGAAAGGGATCTGGACGATTCAGATTTCCGTTACCGACGACAAGCATGTCCAGCCGGAACGGGGCGTCAATGTCTGGAAAGGGGACAACGTTCAAATTGCATTCCGGATTCCGGGCCAGAGCTCCCTCTGGACCGCCGGACTCACTCTTCTGAGCGACGGTTCCCCGGAACTTTTTCTCTGGGACACACCGAAAACCTTCTCCGCCGGGGACGTGCTCCGGACCTGGAAACTGAAGGCGGCCCGGAAAGGAAATCGGACGGAATATAAAGTGACAATCCCACTGGCATCCATCGGAGTGGACTCCCGGCTTCTGAAACAGGGCATCCGCTTCAATGCGCTCATCAACGACAACGACGGCTACGGACGCGAAGGCTGGATTCAAATTACGGACGGCATCGCCGGCACCCGCTCCTCCGAGTCCTATCCGCTTCTGGTTTTTGAATCGGAATAAGCGAAAACTCTCCGGCAATCCGCGAAAATCCCGGCGGTGGAACAGCGTTTCCTCCGACCGGGATTTTTGATTTCATGCTTCGAAGCACGACAGGACAATACGATCACAGAAACGGAATCACGAAAAAAAAGAAGGGAAAAACTGGCGGAAGCGACGGGGCTCGAACCCGCAACATCCACCGTGACAGGGTGGCACTCTAACCAATTGAGCTACGCCTCCAGTTCATTGAGTTGCATACTCTATTCCATTTTTCAGAAAAGTCAAATCCTTTTTTTAAGATTTCCGCATTTTTCCCGAAAAAAAATTTTTTCTTCTCCGGATTCTATTGAAAAGAGCTTCAGATGTGCTATTCTTTTCGGAAAGGGGATGAAGTTCGATTCAAACACGGAAACCAAGAGGGTCTTATGCACACAAAAACAAGGAAATGGTTGTCGGCGGCGCTCATGACCGCGCTTGCCGGAAGTCTGAGCGTGTTTTCCGCGGGTTGTCAATGTCCGGCGGAGGAGAAGGTTCCATCGGAAGAGAAGAAGGCGGAATCGGCCGGAAAAGCCGCACCGGTCTCTCCGGCAAAAAAGCAGACCGCAGTCAAAGCAGGGAAAGCGGTCAATCCCGCAAAGAAGGCTCCGAAAGCGGAAAAGACTGCAAAGTGGACATTCACCGCGACAACGAACAAGCCCGACGCGATCTACCGGAAAGGGGAACTGGTCGTGTTCACAATTGAACTTCGCAAAGACGGAGCGTTTGTTCCGGACTGCAAGCTGAAATATCGTGTTTCGGAAAACGGGAACTGGGGAAAATGGAAGACGGTTTCCGCGGACAAGCCGCTGACCGTCACGACAAAGTCCGACAAGCCGGCCTGGTTCTCCATCGAAGCTGCGGCAATCGGACCGGATGGAAAAGTGCTGAAAAATCCGAAACAGAAGAATCGCAATCTGAAAACGGAGATCGGCGCGATGACGGCTCCGCAGGAGATCCGGGAAGCGGCGGCGGAACCGGCGGATTTCGATCTGTTCTGGAAATCACAGAGAAAGGCTCTGGACGCGGTTCCCGTCAAAGCGACGCGCACGAAAGTCAAAGTTCCGAAGAAACTGCAGGACAAGGTGGTCTGTTATGATGTCCAGGTGGACTGTGCGGGAGCGAAACCGGTTTCGGGCTATCTGGTTCTGCCGAAGAATGCCGGCAAGGGTTCGCTTCCGGCGATTGTCAGCTATCATGGAGCGGGAGTGCGCAGTGCGAATAAACCGTTTGGCAACGGCACCAAAGCGATCGCCTTTGACGTGAATGCCCACGGCATTCCGAACGGCCAGCCGAAAGAGTACTATTCCAAACTCAACAAAGGGGAGCTTCGAGGCTATCCGCATCGCGGCAAAAACAATCGCGACCAGTTCTACTTCAAGGAGATGTTTCTGCGGGTGATGCGTGCTCTGGATTATGTGAAGACGCTGCCGGAATGGAACGGCAAGGTTCTGATCGTGACAGGGGGCAGTCAGGGAGGAGGCCAGGCACTGGCCGCGGCGGCGCTGGATCCGCAGGTGACGCTCTGTGTGGCCAATGTGCCGGCGATCGGAGATCATGCGGGACGTCTTGCCGGACGCCGTCCCGGATGGCCGCAGCTGATGAACCGTGCGAATCCCACTCCCGCCGACAGGCAGGTGGTCAGAACGGGCGGATATTTTGATCACAACTATTTTGCCAAACGGATCAAATGTGAAACGTATCTTGGGACAGGTTTTGTGGATTTTGTCTGTCCGCCGACCTCGGTGTATGCGGCCTACAACAATCTGCCGGATCACACCCGCAAATACATCCAGACGACGCCGACTGCGGGACACGGGGCTCCGCTTTCCATGGGCTACAAGCGAATCTCGCAGGTTCTCGGCAAGTAACCCGTCTTTTTCTGACGCGGAAGACAACCGTATCGGAGAGATCCGATACGGTTTTTTTCTGTCGGAATTTCGTGCTTGCAATCCGGAGTACGGGGGATTATAGTAAGAAATGAGGAATGTTTTTTTCCTTTCGACGAAGATTCTCAAGAGAATGCAGAGAGGCGAATCATGAAATTCAGAATGGTACACAACAATTTCAATGTGTTTGATTTAAAGAGGAGTTTGACGTTCTACGCGGAAGCCTTTGACATGCACGAAGTCCGACGGATTGAAGCGAAGGATGGGAGTTTCATCATTGTTTATCTGGAGGACGGGAACAGTTCTCACCAGCTGGAACTGACCTGGCTGAGAGACCGGAAAGAACCGTACAATCTTGGGGACAATGAATTTCATCTTGCGTTCAAGGTGGATGATTATGAAGCCGCTCACGCCCGACACAGGAAAATGGGCTGCATCTGTTACGAGAATCCGGAAATGGGGATCTACTTTTGCGAAGACCCCGACGGTTACTGGCTCGAGGTCATTCCGGAAGCATTTTAGAAGTTTTGATGACTCCGTTATAATTTCGATAAAATAGGTAGACTGCTGTAACAAGGGGAGTGTGTGCTGCCATGAATCAAAAAAAGTTGATAGCAGCAATCAGACGTTTCAAAGTCCGTCAGAATGAAAACCCTGATGCGGTAAATGAGGCAATTGCCGAGCGCTATGCGCGTATCACGTATTATCAGAGTTTTTCGGAGGAAAAACTGCTTGTTATGTCTGAAGATGACTTCTACAAGTATGTCAGTCAGCTTTGGGCAATGGTCATCTGGGGAAACAAAAAATATGTTGTCGACAAAATTATTGCGGATAACGGTTTTGACAACATAAAAAAACAGCTTGCAGAATTATTTTTTGGTTCTGCAGATATCGCAAAGCGTTGGGATGGTTTTCTAAAAAAAATCAAGGGAATGGGGGCTGCTACAATCAGCGAGTTACTGTCCTATTATCACCCTGATGAATATATGATTTTCAACAGCTCAACGGTAAAAGCTCTGAATTATCTTGAAGTGCCTGATTTGCCGAAATATAATTACCAGTATTCCGGAAAACGCTTTGTCAATATCTGCAGAATTGGCAAACAAATTGCTGCTGCAATGAAATCGGAAGGCATTATTGATACAACTCTGTTGGCTGTTGATTATCTTATGTGGGATGAAATGCCTCCGGCTAATGAAACTGATACTCAAACTATCGTTGTTCCTCCGGGAACTCGGACAAATGATCATCAGAACCAGAAATCTCTTCATGATGAAATCAAACAAAAAATCGTTGATATTGGCACTTTACTGGGATTTGAGACTTCTTCAGAAGTAAGAATAGCTCCAGGAGCGCAAGTTGATGCCGTATGGGAAGTCAAAATCGGCAACATGGGAAAAGCAATTTATGTTTTTGAAGTACAATCAAGCGGTTCAATTGACAGCTTGATCCTTAATTTGCTTCGTGCGCAGAGCAATGCCGCAGTACAAGCTATTGTTGCGGTTTCGACATTCGAGCAGATTGAAAAAATCAAAAGAGAACTGCCGGCAGATGCGATTGATCGTAAGAAATTGAAATTATGGGATTTCGATGATGTTGTAATGGTATATGATTCTTTAAGTAAAGCCCATGCATCTATCAACAAGCTTGCATTGGTTCCGGATGGTTTCAGCCAATAACGATGGCAGTGATTCTTTATGACAGGAGTGCCCGACGGTTACTGGCTCGAGGTCATTCCGGAAGCATTTTAGAACCCTCTTCCGTCTTGCAAGAGCAGAAAAGAATTTTCCGGGGGGAAAAATACGCTTCGCTCCTTCGGAAAAATCCTGAAGAGTCCAGCGGAAAAGACTGACTCCCGCTCCCTCCTTGCGTGGAAGCCTTTCCCGGAAAAGAAGTTTTGTCTCTCAGGAAAGCCGACAGGACAAACGGTCCCCCGATCTCTCAAAACGCATTCCCCTTCCTTGACCAGCACTCTCCATGCTCAAGGAAGAAAAAATGGATTCATCTTCTGCTGACATTTTCCGATTCTTCGCATGTTCAAGAAGATTTCGCAGAAAAAACATCCCGCAGGAACCTCAACATCAATTTGTCATCAGGATCCCCGTTTTCCTTTTCCCCCACGGCGGTTTCTCCCCGATTTTCGGGAGAAGAAAATTCCCTCATTTCTCCTGGAATTCCGTCACATCCAGCAGGAAAAATTACCTGCTGATTCCTGAGATTTTGCACGAAATCGAATCCGAAGGATCACATTTTCCTTCACCCTCGAAACTGACGAAAAATTTTCCCTGACGCCGCGTTCTTCGGAACGGTTGTTCCGCAAAGCTCTCGACACAACGCCGGTTCACCGTCTTCCGGGCCGGCGGCTCTCCCGAAGTCAGGAGCCGTTGAAAAACACACGGCTTTCCCTCTCGGAAATCTCCGGAAGAACGGAGTTCTCCGACAGATCCGATTCTTCAAGAAGTTTCTCCACACACTTCGAGCTTGCCTCGCGAGTCTGCCGGAAACTGTAATTGATCAACGCAGAGAATTGATCGTATCCACTACTTCCTGCGGGTTCGCAATCCCGTTCATACAGATTTCCGCTCCCGCGGTGGCCGCGGTGCCGATCGAAATATTGCCCGTTCCCAGAATTCTCTGCCAGATGCTCTGACTTAGATTTGCCCCACGCATGTCCTTGATCCAGATTTCGTTCTGAATCTTCGCAATGAATCCGGTCCGCGCCACAATCCGCAGAGTCGTAATCCGGTAGGAGGTGCAATAAACCTGAATCCCGATATACAGCAGAATCAGGAACCCGATCAGAATTGGAATCGTCACAATCCCGAGCAGAATGGGAAAGAGATAGTTCAACAAACTCGGATGGCAGACCATAACCTCTTTTTCCTGCGAAATCTCATGCCGCACGGGACCCGGGGCTCCGGATCTCGGAAAATTCGCCGATTCCAACAGCACCGCTCCGCAATGCGGACAACGATCCGCCCGTCTGGAAATCAGCTTGAAGCAATCCGGACAGGGCTTCAAATTCGGATTCTTCGCCGTAAACGAATGTCCACATCCCGGACACTCCAGAGACTGACCCGCCATTTCCGGTTCCACCTCGTAGGAACTTCCGCAAAACGGACACCGTATGATCATTTTGCCCATTTTTCCCTCTCCTCTTTCCGTTTTCTCCGCTCGTTTTCTCGGATACGGGACGCTCCCGTTTCCGTCTTCTTTTCTCAAAGGCTCCTGTTTTTCTCCAAAGGAACCCCTCTTTTGATATTCATCATAACACATCCATTCCCCTTTTTCAATCAAAAACCGAAAAAAAGAATATGAAAAGACGAGAAAGACCCCCTTCCCGGGCCGTCAGGCTCCGCAGCAAAACGCGGACTTTCCTCACGAAACGGCGGCGCCTTTTCCATCCCGACGGTCATCGGAAACCTTCTGCACCGGATTCCGCCCGAGAACCACCAGCATGACGGAACCGAGAATCACAAGAATCCCCACCCCCTGCCGGATCGAAAGCGTTTCGCCGAAAACCAGAATCCCGAAAAACAGCGCGGTCACGGGCTCCAGCGCTCCGAGAATCGCCGTTTTGGTCGGCCCGATGCACCGGATCGCAACAGCCATCAGAAGAAAGGAGAGCAGCGACGGACAAAGCGCAAGTCCCAGCGCACACCCCACACTGAAAAGATCCGGCAGCAACTGCAAATCCAGCCCGAACCGGAGCAGAAGAAAAAAGACGGGGAAACCGAAACAGAGCGCATAAAACGTCAGCACCGCCGCGGAAAGATTTTTCAGAACACTCTCCTTCAGAAGCACCATGTAGATGGCATATGTCAAGGCCGACAGAAGACTGAACACCAGTCCTGACACGCTGAATTTTCCTCCCGCATTGCCCAGCGAGAGCAGTCCGATGCCGATCACCGCCAGCGCCATCCCGATCAACGTGGGCAGACTCTGCTTCACATGAAACACCAAATACATGATTCCGCAGACCATCACCGGATACACAAACAGAATCGTCGCCGCAATTCCCGCGTCAATCCGGTGAAAACTTAAAAACAGAAACAGGCAGGAGAGCGCCAGCAGGACACCTCCCGTCGCCATGGGAAGAATCTCCCCTCTCCTCAGTCGGAACGACTGTTTCCGAAACAGCAGAAAAGCTCCCAGAAGAAGGATCGTCAGAAAAAAACGGTAGAAAAGAACCGACGCCGTGCTCAATCCCCGTTGATACAGCGGAAGCGCGAACAACGGATTCATCCCGTACGTCACCGCCGCCAGAATCCCGCAGAGATTTCCCTTCAGCTTTTCACCTCCGCTCATTGGAACCCTCCTGTTCCGGGATCATGGACATCCTGAGCTTCTCCGTGAAGGAGCGCAGAAGATGGATCGCCGATTCCACATTCTCCGGTCCCGCCGCATTCACCGCGCAGCACTCCTGTTCCAGCAGAGGATCCAGCAGAGAGGCGGAACGGCGTTTCCCCTCCTCGGTAAAAAGGAGAATTCGTTCCCGGCGATTGCCCCGCCCCTCCCTCATGGTCAGAAGACCCTTTGCCCGCAGAGAACGGACAATATTGTGAACGGTCTGTTTGGGAAGGGCGTAACTGTCGCAAATCTCCTTCTGCGTACAGGATCCCTTCTCCCGAATCGTATAAAACACCAGCATCTCATGATACGGAATCCCGCGAAGACGGCACCAGTCGCGGTAGACCTCCCGATACCGGATCACGGCAGACCCGATCTCCCGGAGAAGCGTTCTGCTCTTCTGCTCCATCGTTTCTCTCCTAAATAGTCCCAAACGGGACTGTAATATATCCGTCCATTCTTGTTTTTCAAGCGGAGGGAGACCGGGGAGAAGCGAAAAAACATTTCCCTCTCTGATTCCGGGAAAGAACACGGCGGATGCGCGCTCCTTCCTCGGAACAGGGGATCAATCAGCGGATCAGCACCAGATCTTTGTACAGATGGGGATTCCGATACGGTTCCGTCCCCCTGGGAGCGAGAGTGAGTCCATCCTTCCGCCCCTTTCCGTCGTCGTCGTTGACAAGCAGGGAGAAGCCGAAGGAGACCCCTTCGCGGAAGGCAATGTACGGCAGGGTTTCCGCAGGGAAGAAGATCCGGTAGAGCAGAGTGCCGGAAGAGGGACGTTCACAGGAGAGACGAAGAGCGGAATCCACTCCGCGCGTCTGATTCGCCTCGCCGATGAAACGCGCATCGCAGCCGTTGTTCAGATACGCGGCCGGAGTCTTGCCGTTCAGAAGGGAGATGATGTAATCACAGTCGTCGCCCATGTTTTTCTCCTCTTTTCCGGAGGTCGGGGTTGCATCGCGCTTCATATCGAAATAGAGCTGCACGGAGTCGTTGCGCCAGGCGGCCGGGGCGTTGTCGGGAAAGACGAAATGATCGTCGTTCACCAGAATGTCGACTCCGAAGCCACGCTCGTTCCACCAGGTGCGGAACTTTGCGGAAAGATCCCGGGGACCGCTCCATTTTTCCGTCGGATGATAGTTGGCGCTCAAATTTGTGCCGTTCAACTTCACCCACGGGAGATTCTCCCCGTTCTCCGAACGGTGCGCAAAAAGCACGGAAAGCGAACTTTTCCGCGTGGCATATCCGAACCGGGAACGGAGCCCGATTTTGAAATCGTAGCGTTTCATGGGGAGCATCTCCGACTTCCGGATCGGGAACGCCAGAACTCGTTTTTCCCCCGGTGCGAGAGAAACAACAGCCGTTTTCTTCTCCAGTTCCAGTTCCTTCGGAACGCCGGTCAGAAGAAGTTCCACCTTCTCCCCGCGGTTGGTCCGATTGGTCAGCGAGACATTCAGCAGATTCTTTCCGCCCATGGACAGACGAAGGGCAAACGGATCCCCCAGATCCCGGAATTCCAGGCTGTTCAGAATCTTTTTCCAGTTCGATTTCGGGACCCGGAGATAGAGAGGAGTCATCGAAACGGGAGCCGTCTTCCCGGAGATCGGATTGCCGAACATGTCGAAGGCGCGGCAGGAGTCGGGAATGGTGACCGATCCTTTTGCCGCGGGATCTGCGGCGGAGAGCGTCACAAGCACACCGCCCTGCGCATCGGGGAAGACAAAACTTCGGACGGCTTCCCCGAGATTCGCCTCCTCGCCGCGCGAGGCGTTCGCCAGAAATTCCTGGGCCGCGTTCACCGCACCGAGACTGTCAAACACCATCTGTTCCGGCTGTCCCGGAATCCCGTGCAGAAAGTAGCCGAGAACCATCGACGACCACCGCGCCCCCGCCGCCGCATGATGAATCAGGTTGTCCGCGCAGACCGCCGCATGTTCCAGCTCGGTATCCTTGAAATAGTGCCGGCTCACTTCGGAATCATGATCCGGCAGTCCGCTTCCCCGGATTCCGAAATACTGTTCGGTGTTCCAGATGGGAATCTCCCGCCCGAATCTTTTCTTCAGAAAATTCCTGTACTCCATGATCTTCCCGTAGAGATGAAAGAGCGAAGGCGATTCGCAGTATCCGTGGAAGGCGTAGATGTCAATGGCGTCCGCTCCGCCCTTCTCCAGAAAGCGGAATCCGTAGTCGCGCCATGCCACAGGCCCCAGAAGCCGAATGGAGGGATCAATCTCCCGGATCACCTTCCGCGCAATCTGATAACAGCGCGCGACTTTCTCCGGGGACATGGTGGGAAGATTCTTTTCCGGACCGTTCCGATATCTCCAGAGTTCGGGCTCGTTGAAGAGTTCCACGCCCTGGATTCCTCCGCGAAACGCGGAAACGGTCCTTCGAACCTGATCGGCAAACTCCCGTTCCAGTTCGGGAGTCAGCGTTTTCGCCAGAGCGAATTTCGCCTCCTGATCCTGCAGTCCGGGCAGACAGAGCACGTTGAACCGATGATGCGTGCGGAACGCCTCCAGCAGACGCGGATGACGCGAAAGATCCAGCACCTCCTTTCCGAAAAAACGCGTATAGGTCATCTGATCAAATGCAAGGAAGCGGTTCAGAAGATCGCGGTCGTACTTCCGGACAAACGGCGCAAGGTGTCCCGCCAGCGGCGGTTCGGCCAGTTTCAGTCCGGAAAAATCCTTCAGAACCGCATACGGGAAATGCACGCTCCGATTTTCCGCTTTCAGCGTGATGTGGAAGACGCCGCGGCGACCGTCGGGATTGACCGTGAAGCGCTGTCTCTGATCGGCACCTGGAGCAAAGCGGAAACGCTCGCTCCGGCAGAGCGCTCCCCAGGCGTCGCGGATCTCCATGACCAGTTCCAGCGGACGCATTCTGCCGCGTCCCATCAGGACCCGTACATCAAGCGGGGCATTGCGCTCGGTGTCCGCCAGAATGTTCTTCCCGAGAACGCCGAAGGAGAGTTCCGGTTCCTCGAATCCGGTTTCGTCCCCGGCGGCCGCCTGAACACGCTCCAGCTGAAGAGGATGATCGACGGCATCCACTCGAAGATACATCCGGTTGTACAAGGAGCGCCGGGCCTTCCCCGAAAAACGGTAGGTCCGGTACTCATCCGTCAGGCGGAACGTGCCGGCAAATCCCTGCCATTGTCCGTCAAAGAGATAGGCGCGGCAGAGGGCGTTCCTTCCCCTCACAGCATTCTTCATGCGCAGAAGGATGGTGTAATTTTCCCCGGGAACCACCGGGAACTGACGGGATTGCAGCATCGTGTCCGGATCCAGAATCAGGCTCTCCCCGGAAAGACGGGGCGCCTTCCAGTCCAGCATACGTTCCAGAAGGGTCAGCTCGCTGAACTGCCCTTCGTCCGCCCGGAGCTGCCAGCCCAGCGTTCCGAATTGAAAGGAGGGATTGAAAATCAGATTTTTCCCCTGCGCACGCACGGTCTGCGGCGCATCGGCATAGTTCAGGAAGATGCGCCCGATCAGCGCGCCCTCCCCCGGCGCAATGTCGATCCTCGACCAGAAAAACGGACTTTTCGGATTCGCCGGAAAGTCGCCTCGGATCCGATATTCCCGCCACGTCCGGGTGAGCGAAAACGATCGGTTCACTCCCCACGCATAGGAATCGCCGAGCAGATGCAGCGTCATTGCTGCGGAGGGCCCCAGGGAGCGCGCCCAGACCCTCAGTTCGGCCGCCCCCTTCGCGGGAACCGGATATTTCATGGACTGAAGCGAAACGGCTTTCGTTCCGGCCTGAAGTTTCATTACGGAAGAAGAGTTCTCAAATCCGAACTCCCGTGTCAACCCGCACTCCTTTGTCCAGCCGCATTCGACGCGCCATTCCGCCGGAGTTTCTCCGGGTTCTCCATCGAAGAAGCCGTTGTTCCGCAGGAGGTTTTTTCCGGGTTCGATCCGGAGCGCCCGGATCTTCGCCGTCCGGCACAGAAGCTTCGAACAGGTGCCGGAAGAGGGGATCTTGTTGAAGACCAGTGCAACGCGACCCTCCCTGCGGAGCGTCAGCGGAAGCGTCAGGGCCGTCCAGTGCGAATTCAGCGACACCGACTGCCAGAGGGCCGGATTCTCCCCGGAACGCGGCTCGCTCTCGACATATACGGCAACAGAAGCGTTGGGAGAGGGATTCTCCGCGCGGATTTCCGTGGTAATCCGATACTGTCCGGGCGGAAGCCGTTCCGGCAGCACCGTCCGGTCATAGAGGGTGTTTTTCGAGGTCGGCGTCAGGGTCCGGAACGCCTCCTCCGCGCCGGGGGCCGGAAACACGGGAAACAAAAGAATCAGAGAGAGAAGAACGGAGACAAGGGAAAACGGTGTCATGGGAAAACTCCTGTTTCGAAAATCAGTACTGGGTGAGCCAGTAGTATTTGCGGTTGTCGGGACGGCCGAAATTCAGAACGGAATTCGCCATCCAGGAAGCGTGACCGTCGGCCCAGTTGAGGTTGATGCCGTTGTTGTGCCGGTTGCCGATCCATTCCAGACGCATGTCGCGCGCGGTGGGTTCCCATGCGATGGACTGGATGTCGCTGCCCAGCTCGGCAGCGTCGGAAGTATCGGCGGAAACGACCGTCTGACTCGGGGATTTGCCGCGGATGGCGTTCAGACGTTTCCGCTGATCCGGATTCTTTCCCCATCCGCTGAGTTGCCATTGATCGGAGGCCGCCAGACCGTAACTGAGAGGATTCCAGGGAAGCACCTCGCCATTGGGAATTGTCTTTTCGCACCAGAAGACCGGGGTTCTGCCGCTGAACTTCTGATTGTTGTCGGCCACCTTCTCCTTGTCCAGCCGGATTCCCAGATACGGGGCTATGGCATAGCGCCAGTAATAGTGAACGCCGTAGGTGACATCGGCGGAACTGACCGGCATCCAGCTGTCCATGTCATCGGCATACTGCTGAAACGCAAGGCCCTGCTGCTTCAGATTGCCGATGCACTTGGCACTGTACCCTTTGTCGCGAGCGGAATTCAGGGCGGGAAGAAGCAATCCGGTCAGAATCGCGAGAATGGCTATCACGATGAGAAGTTCTATCAATGTAAAATTGATCCATTTTTGAATTTCGACGTGCATGGTTTTCACAGAAAATCTCCTTTCCATTGTAATGCTGTTTTACGGATCGCCAGTTCCGTCGGGACCCGGATGATGGTTATTGTGGAATCGGGATCGCGGATCTTCTCCAGAAGAAGTTTTGCCGCGAGAACTGCGCATTTCACGTTGTCTGAAAAGACCGATGTGATGATCGGTTCGGGGAACGGGCGGAATCCCACGCCTTCGGAATTGTCATAACCGATGATCTCATAATCGCGTCCGAACTGTTTTCCGGCGGCGTCCAGAGCGCGGATCAGATCGGCGGTGAAGCAGTCGGAACAGGAAAAGATCAGCTTTCCGTGACAGAGATTCGCCAGCCGCCGTCCCAGGGAATAGGCATTGCTCTGACTGGAGTCCAGGGTGATTTCCTTCACCGCCTCCGAGGGATATCCGAACTCCAGCGCGACCTTCCGGAAGGCATCCCGCCGGGCGAATCCGTTCGGAAAATCGCCGCAGATCGAGAGAAAACCGCCATAGCGGCGGCGGGAGAGACGGAAGATCTTCCGCAGTCCGGTCAGATGATCCGGAACCACCTGCGACACCGGATAGTCCACCGGAACGTCGCTCTGGAACACCACGCAGGGAATCTTCAGATCGTTCAGCTGGAAACACTCATCCAGCGAAACGGAAGCGCCCGAAAGAAGAATGCCGTCAAGGCCTGTCAGATAGGAGGAGATGTCTTCGGTCCGGTGATAGATTTCCGTCGGCAGATACCGGATCTCGCAGTTGTGTCTGCGCAGATGCTCCACCGCCTGATCGGCCGGATAGTTCAGAAGCACGTTCAGTTTCTCGTTCCGGTTCTCCGAAATGGGACGCAGGGTGCAGCCGATCCTCAGCAACCGCTCCGAGCGCGGCCGCGGTCCGACAAACGTTCCGCTTCCTCCGACCCGGTAGACCGTGCCCTCCGCCGCGAGAAACGCAATCGCATTCTGGGCGGTCTTGATGGAAATGCCGCATTCGCCGGCCAGCTTTCTGGTCGAAAGCAGCGGCGTGCCGGGCTTCAGACGGTTGCGGACAATCGTCTCGCGAATGCGTTCCGCAATCTTCCTGTACTGTATTTCCTTTGTAAAATTCCCGTTCATCGGCATGCGGATTTCCTCCTGTACGAAAAATATATTCCGTACGAGAGAAAAAAACAAAATTTTTCCCCCGAAAAAAGAATCCGCACGCTCAAACGGACCGGGGAAACGCAGACAAAGTGATTCCCATGTGATCTCCTTGTCCTGAAGATCCGTTTCCGGAAATTCCGACGGAACTTCCCCTCCGGATCGAGTCCGAACCGTATCCCGTCCGTATCGGGGGAAAACAGCGGATCCGTCCCCGGGCGGCGCGCATCCGCGTTCTCCCGGATGCGGACCCTTCACCGGAAAAGCCCCCCTCTCAGATGGGATCTATGTATTTCTGATATTCCCGGGGCGACATGCCGAAATATTTTCTGAACTCCGTGGAAAAGTTCAGCGCATTCTGATACCCCACCATCCCCGTCACCTCCTTGATGGAGATCTCCTGTTCCCGACGAAGAATTTCCGCCGCCGCCTTCATCCGGAACTCGATCAGCATCCGATACGGCGTCTGGTGAAAAAAACGCTGGAAAAGACGGGTCAGATGATACGGGGAACAACCGTAAAGAGACGCCAGTTCCTGAATGGAATGCTCCTGTTCGAGCGTATCTGCCATGTACGTTTTCAAATCCAGAAGCTTTTTCGGCACAAAATCGGCATGACCCGGAGAGGAGAGATAGTAGAGAAGCTCGAACGTCAGCTGAGAATTCTCCTGCAGGGCCGCCGGAGTCTGAATTCCCTCCAGCGTTCCCAGATGCTGGAAAATCCGATGGACCGGCGAGGAATTGATGCCGCCGATCACATTCACCTGATCCAGTCCGCTCTTCTGAAGAAACCCCGGCAGCAGCGTCCCGAATATGCTGAAGGATTCCTTTTTGCAGAATCCGGATTCCCCGACCAGGAATTCGCCGTCCAGATCCGGCTGCATCAGAAAGATCTCTCCGGGCTCCAGTCGGTAGGCCTCGTTTCTCTGGCGGACGTAAAGCGTTCCGTCGCGCACGCACTCCACCGAAAGATAGGGAGCGTTCCTCCGGCGGAAGCACGCTCCCGCAAGCAGATGAACCTCGGTAATCAGACTGGTGTAAAGGAGCTGCTTCTCCCGCTTTTCAAAATAAAGGGAACGAACACAATATTCTTTTCTCGACCGCCGGAGATAATAGCTCATGGTCCCGAACGATTCCGAAAGGATTTCCGGAATCGGCTGGAAAACAGAAAGATCCCTGAGTCTTTTCATCGTGTTTGTTTAGCAAATGTTTTTGTCATTTTTTATTAGATAATATACTGTTTTTGATGTTGTTTTTCAAGAAGAAATCATGTATAATGAAAATAACGGAGGTTCTGAGAACTATTGAACTCGAATAAAATCGGGAGCGAGACATGAAACATTTTTTCACACTTCTGGAACTGTTAATCGTCATAGGAATCATTGCAATTCTTGCGGCGCTTCTTCTTCCGGCCCTGAATTCCAGCAGGGAAAAAGCCCGGAGCATCCACTGCGTCAACAATCTGAAACAGCTCTCCCTGGGAGTGCAGTTCTACTGTGATGCCAATGACGGAATTCTTCTGGTCTACGGAGGCTCCGCCGACAACTGGTATCAGAACAAATCGCTGGCCGCCGGCATGCACGCGAACACCACCAGTTCAAGCACCGCCAACATCTGGCCGCCGCAAAGTCTCTGCCCCGCCGCCCCCTATGCACTGAAATACAAACGCATTGAGTACTGTTACGGTATCAACGGCGCCGGTCTGGTCAATACCGGAACGGGAACGTATGATGCCGGTTACATTGATCCCTCCATCAAAGGCACATTGCAGGCGTGTTTCAACTGGAAACGCCTGAAGGGACCTTCCAGAACCATGCTCTTTCTGGATGCGCTCTCGTTCTGGACAAAGAGCGATGCGACGCTGGAAGAGTATCTGGAGGCGGGCGAAACGAGCGCCTCCATGCTGATCGCGTTCCGGCATCCGTCCTACCGGGCGAACTGCATGTATTTTGACGGGCACATCGGAAGTGTCTCCCCCTCCATGACCTACTACAAGAAGTCTCTCCCGACTTCGCAGACGGTCAGGAAATTCTGGTGTCCCTACGATCCCTGATCCAACATGAACCCTGAAAGAAAAGAAAGACTGTCATGAAATCACTTCTACTCCTCACACTTCTGGCCTCCATTCCGCTTTTTGCCGCAGAAGAATTTGCCCCGTGGCTTCCGGAACGGAGAAGCGTTCAGAAAATTCAAACGCTTCCTCCGCCCGTTTCCCGGAATACGGAGGTGCGTTCTCTGGACGGCCTCTGGAAATTTTCCGGTCTGAGCACTTCGGACACCCCCTTCCGGGAGCCGGATTCCCCCGCTGCCAATTCCGATCCCGGTCTGGATGATTCCAACTGGGATTCGATCAAGGTTCCGGACAGCTGGTTTCTGAAGTATCCGAAACAGGAGAAGATTCCCGGACGCCCCTATTTCAAAGGATGGTACCGCAGGGAGTTCCAGCTGGCGCCGAA
>CALXRL010000040.1 GCA_944390735.1 uncultured Victivallales bacterium
CCAATTTCCTTGCCTCTTTCATCCACGATCTGATAACGGGCGGCGACCTTCGGGCAGACATAGGTGTCCGTCTGCCACTTCCGAGCTTCCTGAAGAACCACCAGTAATGGCTCCGCAATCGGAATCAGCACTTCTTTTCCGGTCTTGAATTGTTTGACCCAGATACGTTTCTGTTCCAAATCAATGTTTCGCCACTGCATCAGTGCACAGTCTTTCAGACGCTGACCGGTATACATCCCGATGTAATAGACGACTTTGATTTCCGCCTTATTCATCAGCTTGCGATGGGGATTGTCCAGTTCCCTGCGGATAGCCTCCTCCTGTTCTCGTGTAAAGGCGATGCGGCGTATCAGGGTTCCCTGTTCTTCGCGTTCCTTTCTCAACAACACCGATGAGCCAAAAGGATTTTCGATGCTCAGGTAATCTTTCAGCGTTCCGAAGATTCGACGGATACGGACGATTTTCCGGTTATGGGTTGCCACGGAAATCTGCATGCTTCTGAGATGGTTTGCGAAGTCCTCCGCCAGGGCCGGTGTAACATCCTTGACGTCCTTCACATGGCTGTAACGGGCAAAGTAGCGGATCATTTCGTCCAGCGTGGAGTGATAGGCCAGCTCTTCCCGGACGGTTGCTGGGATTGCGCGTTGTGGGTGTTTGGAGTAGACGTTCCAGATTTCGGAAAGAGGCAACGGACGGGCCTGTTTCACGAGGTGGCGTGCCACTTTGACGTGAGCGGAGATGACTTCTTCCGTGGTTGCCTGAATGATCGGGAGCAGTTTCCGTGCTTTTTCAAGAGCTTCTTCCTGATTGGAAGTTTTCAAGCTGACACATTTGCGTTCATGCTGGACTTGGTAACGGAAGTAATAGTTGCCGCCTTCCTCTTTCTGATAGACGGTTCCGACATCAAGTTTGACTTTGCATTTTTTTCCCATCTTACGCACTCCTGTGGTAAAATCCTGTTTTGGCTCAATATAGCCGTTGAAATGGGAAAAGAAAGTCTTGATGGTACCTGATGGCACCTTTCAGGGGGAATTTGAGGTAAAAAATGGCTCCGGCAGCTGGATTCGAACCAGCGACCAAGTGGTTAACAGCCACCTACTCTACCGCTGAGCTATGCCGGAGCAAGTTCTCTTGCAACATAGTCTGTAATATAAAGCTCTTCCTGAAAATGTCAAGCTCAATCTCTGCGTTTTTCTTGATTTATTCTCCTTTTCTCCTCTTCCGGATTCTCTGCCAGGATTTTCTTCGCTTCGAACCCATTCCCCGTACTTCCGTTCCTTTGTCAGCAAATGCGTATGAAATATGCTTACTTCCCGCGCTTTTCATGGGTCGCAATTGCCATGACCCGGGAACGGAATTTCTTCCGATCCGGAATTCCGACCTCCCTTCGGCATCTCTCTTTCAGAAGAAATTCCCGATTCGATTTGCATTCCGGAAAATTTGTTCTATATTAAAAAATATTCACAAAGAAAAAGGACGACGAATCATGATGACAAAGACTGATGTTTTCAAGCGGGAGCCCTCGGTATCCTGTGTCGTTCTTTCTTCGCTTCTTCGACTTACTTGTGCCGTTCCGGCTTGAGTGGGTCGTTTTCTTTTTTGAATCATCCATAAAAACAAGCCGGATCGGCGTAAGGCGTTTTGTCTTTGCGTCGGGAACGGCGCCATTCCCTCCGTAAGGCCGATTCGCCTCCTGTGTCCGCTTTCTGTCAACAAAACTCAATGGAGGAAATGGATCATGAATGAGTATCCCAAGTATCGATATCCGGAGATTCCCGGAATCGAAAACCGAGTCTGGCCGACTCGCAAAATCAAGCGCATGCCAAAGATCGTTCCCGTGGATCTCCGCGATGGAAATCAGGCCTTTGCAACGCCCATGGACGTCGAAACAAAACTGAAGTATTTTGAAATGCTTGTCCGAATCGGATTCCGCGAGATTGAGGTCGGGTTCCCCGCGGCCTCTTCCGAGGAATATAATTTTATTCGACGTCTGATTGATGAAAAACGGATTCCCGAGGAGGTCCGCATCGTCGTCTTTACCGCCGCGAAGGAACCGCTGATTGAGCGGACCGTTCAGGCAATCGCCGGAATTCAGCGCGCTGTCGTGCACTGTTACGTCGCGGCAAGCGACCTGCATCGCGAATTCGTGTTCCACAAAACGACCGACGAACTGATCGAGCTCGCGGTAAATGGAACAAAAATGGTTGTCAATGCCTTGAAACGCAACAACTTGTATGAAAAATGCGCCTATGAGTTCTCGCCGGAGGAGTTTTCCGACAGCGATCCCGGTTTGATTGTGAAACTCGCTGAGGAGATCCGGAAAGCGTGGGGACGCTCCGGAAAGGAAAATTTTATATTCAATCTGCCGGCCACCGTTGAACGCCGTCCGCCGAATCAGTTTGCCGATCTGATCGAACTCTTCACGCGGAACTACTCCGGGCTCCCGGAGACGACCTTGAGTATTCATACTCATAACGATCAGGGATGCGCCGTCGCGGCGGCGGAGCTGGCGGTGCTCGCCGGAGCGGAACGCATCGAAGGGACTCTCGGAGGACACGGCGAACGAACTGGAAATATGGATATTGTGACATTCGCTTTGAACATGACGGCCCGGGGGATTGAAACCGGACTCGATTTTCATCATCTGCCGGAGATTGTGGCTTTCATTGAACAGGTCTCGGGAATTCGGACCGATCCCCGGCATCCCTATACGGGCGAGCTGGTCTTCACCGCGTTTTCCGGGACTCATCAGGATGCGATCCGAAAGGGGCTGGCTCAGCGGAAGGCCGTTTCCGACTATTTCCATCAGGGATGGAAAATGCCCTATCTGCTCCTGGACCCGGCGGATATCGGACGCGGATATGAAGGACTCGTCCGCATCAACAGCCAGTCGGGGAAAGGGGGTGTCGCCTATGTGCTCGAGAGTGTTTACGGCATCTCGCTGCCCGGGGCAATGCAGCCTGTCGTTGCAAAAGCCGTTCAGACGGAAGCGGAACGCCGCGGAGGAGAACTGGTTCCGGAGGAGGTGCACCGTATTTTCCTGGAGCATTTCGTTCAGGTTTCCGGACCGTTTGAAATCGAGGTCGCGCGGATTCGTCGACCGTCGCAGGAGGATTCAAAAATGACGGAGGTCGAATTGAACGTCCGGACTCATTCAGGAGATCTCCATACGGTATCCGCTTCTGCGCCGGGCCCGATCGAAGCGGCCGTGAACGCGCTGCGGACCGTGCCGCGGATGCCGGATTTCCAACTGGAGAGTTATTCCGAACATGCGCTTGGAAACGGTGCCGGGGCAACCGCGGTGGCCTTCATCGGGCTCCGGTTTTCCGATGACGCTTCGCTGGTCTTCGGCGTCGGAATGGACGGCAATGTGAATCTCGCGGCGGTGGCGGGAATCGCTTCCGCCTTGAACCGGAAATCAATCATGGAAAGGGAAAAACGATGAAAGAGAAAAATTGGCAGTGGAATGAATTTCAGCAGATCGGCACGGATTATTCGTCGGTTGACGAGGTGGAGGCTTATGACCGGCGCATGCGCGATATGCGCGACATTGATGCGGAAAACAGAACCATTCTTGGTCTGCTGAAGCTGCCGGAAAACGCCGCGGTCCTGGAGATCGGCACCGGAACGGGGGCTTTTCTCCGGGCGGCGGCGAAGACGGGTGCTCGCTGCGTCGGGGTGGACATCTCCCCGGTCATGCTGGAATATGCAGAACGGCGCGCGAAGGAGGAGAATCTCCCGAACATCCGTTTTGTTCACGGCGGTTTTCTGAGCGCCCCGTGGCCGGAGAATCGCTTTGACGGCATTGTCAGCGGGCTGGCGCTGCATCATCTTCCGGATCTCTGGAAGGCGTTTGCCCTGCGCAGGATTCATGCCGCTTTGAAGCCGAACGGACGCTTTGTGCTGGTGGATGTGGTGTTCGACTGGAAATCCGAGGCTCCGGAATCCTATTTTGAACGTCTGATCAGGGAACGGAATTCCAGTCGCGAGAACCTGATTCGTCATATCGCCCGGGAGTACAGCACGCTGGACTGGATAATGAAAGGCCTCTTCGAGCATGCCGGTTTTGTGCTGGAATATGAGAGCGGACGGATGGATTTCCTTCATCTCTACTGTGTCCGGAAGACGGATGCCGTGCCGCAGAAATTGCGGGCACGCGGCTGAAAGACGGTATTTTCCGCCCGGAATGACCGGAGGAACGCGGCGCCGGCAGGGGCGCTCATTCCTCCTCCCGGGCGAATTCCGTGGAACGCTTCCGGTATTGAAGAGGGGTCATGCCGAAGTGCCTACGAAAGATCCGGCAGAGATAATAGGAATTCGGAATGTGGACCTGTTCCGCAATCTTGTGAATCGGAAACGAGGTCTCCTTCAGAAGAAAGCAGACATGCTGAAGCTTCAGATTCCGGAGATATTCCGCCGGAGTCTCCGTATGGAAATGATTCCAGTAGCGGAAGAAGTTCCGCCGGGAAAGTCCGTTTTCGCGCAGCAGGGATTCCAAGGGAATCTCCTCCGTGAAATGCAGATGGAAATAGGAGGTGATGCGGTTGATTTTCTGCGGAATGCCCGGGGGCGTTTTCGTATTTTCCCGGCACTGGCCGACAACCTCTTCAAAGAGCTGCATGGCAAGCAGATCCAGCCGGTCGATTGTGCCGGGTTTCAGAAGCTGTTCCGCCTGCTCGTGGAGTTTGAAAAGGAGAAACTGCACCTCCTGCGTCAGTTCAATCTCCCAGAGCGTCGGGACGGACAGAAGACCGCTTTTCTCCAGATCCGCTTCGAGATCCGCGGGATACTGAATGTAGGCGGCTTCCCGGAACTTCTCCACGCTGTATGTATGAATCTGGCCGGGACGTTTCAGAATCGCATGGGGAAACGGCGTTTTGTAAACGATGCCGTCGATGACGTCCTCCGCGTATTCCACCGAGGAGTTCAGTCGAAGACAGAGCTCCAGCTTTCCCGTGAATGTTTTCTTCTCCTGCGGAAGATGCGGAAAGTGAAAACCGATTTTCTGACAGGGAAACGTCGTCGAAAACCGCCGCTTCAATGTATTTAAATTGGCAAAAACAGACAACATAAGAAGTTCCTCCTTCCGGAGAAAGTGTATCACGTTCCCCTTCCTTTTTCAAATCAATGGCACAAAAAGATTATTTATTTGGCACGGAACGCCATTGCCGAACCCTCCTATCTGTGGTATAATTTAGGAAGAAAAAAACAGAAGTGGAGAGAACAAGGAGACTTCATGATGAAACTGGGTTCGGGAACAGAAAACGGAACATCGGGAAAAGAGCGTTGTCTGAATTTTACATTGATAGAACTCCTCGTCGTGATTGCGATCATAGCGATCCTGGCCGGGCTTCTTCTTCCTGCGCTGAACAAGGCGCGGGAAAGCGCGCGGGGAGCGTCGTGCACCAGCAACATGAAGCAGATGGGGCTTCTGTCGCACCAGTACAGCAATGAGAATGACGACTTCATCGTTCCCTGTTATGCGGATTACGAGGATGGATCGGCTGCGTTTGACGGTCTTCTCTGGTCCTATCTTCATCCGGGGGACGGGGTGCAGATTGCCGGCGTGTCGACACTGGGTCGTTCCAGAAAATATGTGCAGTCGCCGTTTCACTGTCCTTCGCACTGGATCGTGGTGGCGGCGAGCGACGGGTATCGCTCCTTCTGCGCGAATCACCGGGTGATGATTTATACGCAGGGAAGTACGAAAGCTCCGTTGAAACTTTCCAGAATCACGCTGCCGTCCGACCGTTTTCAGGTGGTGGAGAATCATCGGCGGATCGACCGGAAAAACTATGCGTTCATCGGCACCAATCTGACGGAAAGTTATCCGGGCAAGCCGGGCACACTTCCCGAACCGGTGGCAAACCGGGGCATTCACAACGGAAAAATGGGAGTTCTCTGTGCGGACGGCCATTCCATGCTGGTGAATCCGTTCTCCTATACGGAGGAATATACGAAATACTGGATTCCAACACTGTACAATTCAAAATAAGGAGGATGCCGTTCATGAACGGATATCGGTTTTCAGGCCTGGTCCTGAGTGTGTTTTTCTGCGGACTTCTTGCCGCGGAGGAGACGTTTACTGCGGAAGCCCCGCGCTGGAAAGCGCCGGATTTTCCTTCTCCCCGGATCGAGAAGGGATCCGCGCTGGATCTCAGTTCCCTGGCGGAGCCCGGTCCCGCCGGACAGTTCGGCCGGGCGGTGATCGGGAAGAACGGTTCGCTGGAGTTCCGGAACCGGCCGGGAGTGCCGGTTCGTCTGAATGGCGCCTCGGTGCCGTGGTGGGAGCCGCGCAAGGCGGAGAATTTGCGCTCCCATATGAAGGTGCATGTGGAGGATATGCGCCGTCAGGGGTATAATTTTACACGCCTTTCCGTGGACCGCGGGCTCTTCGTCGGAACGACGGAAGATCAGAAACCGGTGCCATCCGCGCTGGACAATTTCGGGTATGTGCTGAAAATCTGCCGCGACAACGGCATTTATTCGATGCTGACGCTGGGGTCCTATTACCTCGGCTACAAGCAGGATCGCTTCAAGGATCGCAACAACATCAAGTTGAAGATGCTTCTCGGCGATCCGGAGACGCGTTCCGCCTGGCGGCGCGTGGCGGAATGCGTTCTGAATTTTGTGAATCCGCATACCGGAGTTGCGGTCAAGGACGATCCTTCCATTGTCTTTGTGGAGTTTTTCAATGAACTGGATCTGGCGGAGTATCAGCTCGGCGACCGGAAGAATACCAGCGACGAGGTCCGGCGGATCGCCGACCGGAAGTTCCGGGAATTCCTGCAAAAACGGTATGCTTCGATCGACGCCCTGAACCGGGAATGGAAACGAAAGTACGCTCATTTCGATGAGATTGCGCTGTCCGGCGGAAAAATTCCGTCGTCGACGGCCAACTTGTTCTGGCTGGACCGGGCGCGCGAGACGCTGGCGTTTTTTGTCTCCGCGGTCCGGAAGACCGGGTACAACGGTCTGTTTGCCCAGTACAACTGGAGCAAGGATCTGAACAACTCCTTTGCCCGGGCGAAGGAAAAGGCGGGAGTTGTGATTGTCAACAGCTATCATGCGCATCCGAAAGGATGGACGGCGGTCGGCGGACGGGTGGCGCAGTCGAGCGCCGTCGGCGAGCGCGGTCGGTTCTGGGCGGATTCCGCCATGATGCATCTGCCGGACCGCCCGCTGGTCGTGACGGAACAGAATCATTGTTTCTGGAATCAGTATCTGTTTGAGAATGCGCTTCTCTTTCCCGCCTACAGTTCGCTTCAGGGGTTCTCGGCGATTATCACGCATGTTTCTCCCGTTGCGGCGTACATTCCGGCACGCGACATCAGCAATTTTCATGCGGGAACGATTCCGACGATGCGCGTCAACGAATTCCTGATGATGCAGCTCTTTAAACGGGGGGATGTGAAGCAATCCCCGCACCGGCTGGATCTGGAGATCTCGGAGAAGTTCGTGGAACGCAACGGCCGACGGGCCCTCGGCATGCCGGAACTGCCGCTGCTCTGCGGGTTCCGGTCGTATTTTCCCGGCGCTGCGCAGCTGTCGCAGGTGGACCGGGCGGATCTGACCATTCCGGCTTCCACGACCCGTTCCTTTGCCACCTATGAATGGTCCAGCGAAACGCAATCCGCCGCGGGAAAGGAACAACTGAACGCCGTGGTGGAACAGATGCGGCGGAAAGGAATTCTCGGCAGAGGAAATCGGACCAATCCCGATCGGGAGATCTATCAGAGCGATACGGAAGAAATTGAACTGCGCGCCCGCGAGAAGCTCCTGAAAGTCGTGACTCCCCGGACCGAAGGCGTGACTCTTTGTGCCGGAGCAAAGCCCGAAAAACTCGATCTCCTGACCGTGCGTTCCACCACGGTACCCGCGGCCGTCGGAATCACAAGCGTCGATGGCAAAGCTCTTTCGGAAAGTTCCCGGATGGTGCTGTTTCTCAATACCATGTCCCATGCGGAAGGCATGGTGCTCAGCGGAGACCGGACAACTCTTCTGAAAAAGAACGGGGCCCGGATGCTGGTGGAGACGGGGGTGGTTCAGCTCTCGTTTCCGCTGCGGAACGGAAAACGCTTTCAACTATATCCGCTTTCCTTGAACGGCATCCGGCGGGAGGCGATCCCCTTCGAGGTCCGGAACGGCGTCGCGGAGATCCGGATCGACACGGCGGCTTTGAAATACGGTCCCACGCCGTTTTTTGAACTGGTTGCGGAGACGCGCTGATGCGTTCCGTCAGCGAACGGTCGAGCCGCCGGTTTTCCGGAAGATTGCAACATACTCCTGATTCCCCTTCGGCCCTTTGACGGGGGAGGGGGAGGCTTCCAGAAACTTCCAGCCCAGGCGTTCCACGGCGAAGCGTCGGACCTTTTCCACGCAGGCCGTCCGAACGGATTCATCCACGATGACTCCGCCGGGCGGCACCTCTTTCCGATCGGCTTCAAACTGGGGTTTCACCAGGACAAACGCCCAGCTGTCCGCTCCCATGACGACATCGGCGGCGGGAAGAATCCGGGTGGTGGAAATAAAGGAGACATCCATGGTCATGACATCCATCTCCTCCGGAATGAGACTCCGGTCGAGCGTGCGCGCATTGATCCCCTCCAGACAGACGACGCGCGGATCGTTCCGGAGTCTTGCATGAAGCAGTCCTTTCCCGCAGTCCACGGCATAGACCCTTTCCGCGTTTCTGCGGAGCATCAGATCCGTGAAGCCCCCGGTCGAGGAGCCGATGTCGACGGCTTTCCGTCCGGTCAGATCCGGAAGATATTTCAGAAGGGAAGGTTCCAGTTTTCCGGCTCCGCGGCTGGCGAAGGCCTCGGCGGTGTCCACAAGGAGCGCCGCGTCGAACGGGACAAGCTCCGAGGCTTTCGCAATCACCGAATCCGGATTGCGGCGGACCTTTCCCGCCATAATCAGCCGCAGCGCTTCGTCCCTGTCGGCACAGATGCCGTGGTTGCAGAGATAGTCGTCGACACGCAGTTTCTTCATGGCTGGCTTTCCGTTCAGATGGCCGATACGACGCCTTTTTCCGTGATGTAGCCGGTAATCAGCGAAGCCGGCGTCACATCAAATGCCGGATTGTAGACCTTGATCGTCTCCGGCGAGATGCGCATCCCGTTGAACGTGGTGATTTCCGATTCGCTGCGCTGTTCAATCGGAATGCGGGATCCGTCCGGAATGGACCGGTCGATGGTGGAATACGGAATCGCCACATAGAACGGAATCCGATGGTAGTTTGCCGCGATGGCCAGCTGATAGGTGCCGATCTTGTTGGCCGCATCCCCGTTGGCGGCAACGCGGTCGGCTCCGACGATGACCAGATCGACCCGTCCTTCCCGCATGACCTGCGCCGCCATGGAATCGCAGATGGTTGTGACATCTATTCCGCTGTAGGAGAGTTCCCATGCCGTCAGGCGCGCTCCCTGGAGAAGCGGACGGGTTTCGTCCGAAAAGACCCGGATGTTCAGCCCCGCCTCCCACGCCGCGTAGACCGGGGCGAGCGCGGTCCCGCATCCGCCGGTGGCGAGCGCTCCCGCGTTGCAGTGCGTCAGAATGCCCATGTTGTTTTTGATGAGCGAAAGTCCGTGCTGCCCGATCGCCCGGCAGAGGGCGATATCCTCGTCAAGAATGGCAAGAGCCTCTCCGAGAAGAAGCCGGGTCAGTCCGGCCGGATCGGTCTCTTCGGATAAGCGCACCGCCGAACAGCAGCGGTTCAGCGCCCATGCCAGATTGACCGCCGTCGGACGGGAGGACTCCAGATAATCGGCCGTTTCCGCCAGCCGGGCGAGAAATTCCGTCCGGTTCGCGGCATGAAAACGCTGGGCGCAGGCGGCAAGTCCCAGCGCGGCGGCGCATCCGATCGCGGGCGCCCCGCGGACGGCCAGCGTCCGGATCGCATGGAAAATCTCCTCCGCCGTGCAGAGCTGTCTGCGTTCCAGTTTTCCCGGAAGAAGGGTCTGGTCGATAATATCCAGAAAACCGGGAAGAGGGGAATCCAGGACCTCGTCCGGTTTCAGATGGATGCTTCCATCCGCCGCTTTCCACTGAACGGTGTTGGGACGTTTCATCAGAAGGGCTCCTTTTCCCCTCCGGAACGGGGAGGCGCTTCAAAAATGTCGTGTTCCGTTTTGACTTCGTCAAGCAGCGGAAGGTCGTTGATCTCTTCGAAATCAATATCTTTTCTGGCGATTCTGCCGCCGTCGATGCGGACCTCCGAGGTTTTCGGATCGAGCACCAGGTACGGAGTCGTTGTGGTGCGGATGTAGAGATCGCGCCGCTCCAGAACCCCGTTGTAGTTGTAGATGTAGTGGGCGAAGATTTTCGGCGTTACCGCAATCATGATGTGGAAGCGGGCAAGCGCGTCGATCTCCCGCTGGGGCTGGAGATTCGGACCCATGTCGAACCCGATCCGTTTGACCGCGTAGACCTTTTTGTCGTCGTCGATCATCATGTAATAGAAGATGCTTTTGCTGTCCGTGAATTTCAGCAGTTTGTAGGTGCGGTTTTCGATTTTTCCGCTTTTTTTCTTTTCTCCCGTGTAGTCGGGAAGTCCGAATTTCCGTTCCCAGATAACCGTTCCTTTCCGGATTTTGAACGGGATCTCATTGGACTCATAGGCGGAGGGAAGCTGCGGATGCTTCACCGTCACGCGGGCGGTGTACATTCCCTCCTCCTGGAGGAAGTAGTATTTGGAGAGATTGAACGTGAAGCCCCTCGTTTCGCCGGGCGCAAGAATGACTCCGCGCAGAAGAGGACCGCTGCTGCCGACCTGCCGTGCCAGCGTCCGTCCGGGCGTGAGAATCCGGAACGTGATCTCTCCCTGGAGCTCCTTGGAGTTCCCGAACGCAATCGGGTGCGAGGAGTAGTTGCGCATAATCATTTTCACATAGACGGCGTCATACAGCATGAACAGCGGACGACCCGGTTCGATTTTTACCGCAATCTGCGCCTGAAGCGCTGCCGCCGACATCAGTGCCGCCAGCAGAAGAAACGTTTTGATTCTCATGATGTTTTCCTTCCCTGTTACCCGGTTCCGGGGAATCCGCGGATCCCTATTTCTGTTATAATACTTCACAAACTCCTGTTTTCCAATGGAAAAAGTCAGAAACCCAGCAGTTTTTCCATGGATTCCACGACTTTGTCCGGAGGAACGGCGCCGTGGCAGCGGGAGTCGGGACAGTTCCGCTTGAAGCAGCGGCAGCAATCCAGTGCGGGAGTCAGCACCTCCGCCCGGTCGGAGAAGGGACCCGTCAGAACCGGATCGGTGGGACCGAACAGCGCCGCAACCGGAGTTCCCACAGCCGCCGCTATGTGCATGGGACCGCTGTCGTTGCAGAGAAGAAGACGGGATTTGCGGATGCACTCCACCAGTTCCGGAATCCCGGTCAGTCCGATCAGATTCAGCGCCGGGGCTTTCAGGCTCTTCTTCAGAATTTCCCCCTGTTCCTTCTCGTTCGGCGAGCCGAGAATGACGCACGACCAGTCCGGATGTTTCCGAACAAAACGATTCACGCATTCGGCAAAGAATTCCGGCGGCCATTGCTTGGAGTCCCAGCGGGCGCCGGGCGCCACCGCGATCCGCTTCTCCTTGGCAAAACTGCAGAGCAGAGCATTGCATTTTTTGGCCGCGGCCGCATTTTCCGGCATTTCAAAGATCACCCGTTCCGGCAGAGGTTCATTCAGGAATTCCGCCATCATCGACATGTTTTTGCAGACCGCATGCCGACAGGCATCCCCGGAATCCATCCGGTATTGGTAAAAGACCTTGGAAAGCGCTTCCCGTGTGACCGCCGGTCCCGCGACCGTCCGGCTCTTCGCCAGGCGCGAAATCAGCGCACTGCGCAGCAGTCCCTGAAGGTCGATGACCGCGTCGTAGCGGTTTTTCCGAATGTCGGAAAAAAGCGAAAGAAACGCTCCCGGAAATTTGCTGACGCGTCCCATCTCCTTCCGGTGAAACAGAATCACCCGGTTCACCGCCGGATGGTACTTGACCACCGGGGCAAACGCCGGAACCGCAAGCCAGTCGATCTGCGCTCCGGGATATTTCGCCGCAAGCATCGAGACCGCGGGAAACGCATGAATGATATCCCCCAGACTGCTCGGTTTAACGATCAGGAACCGCTTCATCGAAGACTCCTCCCAACGACCGCGCATTACACGCCGCGCGCAAGTCTCGCCGCGAGGCGCTCCGGCAGATTGGCCGCCCTGATCTTCTGCTGAGTCAGAGCAATGTTGTAGGGAATGCGGTAGCGGACCACCTCTTTTTTGTCCGTGTCGTAAATGCAGAAGGAGGCGCGCGGATCGTGATTGCGCGGCTGCCCGATGCTTCCGACGTTCATCAGATATTTCACTCCCTGTTCAATGGTGATCGGAATGGCGTCCGCCACCGTGAAATCGGTATCTCCTTCCGAGGTCCATTCGGGGATCTCCTCGATGGTGCGGTTGACACGCATGGCGATCGGACGTTTGCTGAAGGCGACCGGTACATGCGAGTGACCGCAGAAACAGAGCTGTGTGAACTGATAGGAGAAATTGTCCGCGGCATGATGAACATCGAAAATATAGCCCCAGGCGTCGGGACCGTCGAGCGTGGCGTGCACGATGGTCATGTTGGCTCCCTTGATGGTCAGACGCATGGGAAGTTCGGAGAGCCATTTGCGGTCTTCGTCGGAGAGCTGGGCCTTGGTCCAGAGAACGGCGGCCTTCGCGTGGGGATTGAAGCCTTCCATAACCTCGTCGTTGTTGGAGACGTACTCGTCGTGATTGCCCTTGACAACCGTCAGACCGGGGAGATTGCGGACGATTTCCAGACACTCCTTGGGATTGGCGTTGTAGCCGACAATATCGCCCAGACACACGTAGGAGTCCACCTTTTCCTGCCGGCAGACCTCCAGAGAGACATCCAGCGCCTCCAGATTTCCATGAATGTCGCTGAGAATCGCATACTTCATTTTATCATCTCCATAAAACTATCGGATCAATCGTAAGTTAGCAGCGTATGAATGCGGGAACATCCCCGGATGTTGGAGCGCGGTGAAAGAAAGCCCAGTTCAATGACAAAATCCGCCGCCGTGACTTCCGCTCCGAGTCTCTGAATCAACCGGATTGCCGCGTTCACGGTCCCTCCGGTTGCCAGCAGATCGTCGACGAGGATCACTCTGGCTCCCGGCGCGAGGGCGTCCTTCTGCAGTTCGATGGTTCCTTCCCCGTATTCCAGCTGATAGGTTTCGCGGATGGTTTCGCGCGGGAGCTTGCCCGCCTTGCGGATCGGAGTGAACCCGCACTTCAGCTCATTGGCGAGCGCGCCGCCGAAGACAAAGCCGCGGGATTCGATGGCCACCACCCGGTCGATGCGCTCCCCTGTGTGACGGGCCGCCAGTTCCGCGATGATGTCGTGGAACAGTTCCGCATCGGCGGCGATCGGCATGATGTCCCGGAAGATGACGCCCTTCCGCGGATAATCGGGGATGCTGATTACCCGTTCTGCAATACGTTCACTCAAATCACTCATGTTCGGATCTCCACGATTCCTTTTGCAAACAACAAGAAAAAAGCGAGAGATGCGGCATAAGCCGGATTCTGTCACCCTTTCGGGGGGCGATCATCTGTCTATGCGGCCAGAACCCGGAATTCAAACGTCGCGGGCAGCGACTCATTCCCTATTTGGCCTTGCTCCGGGAGGGGCTTGCACTGCCGGAGGGATTGCTCCTCTCCGCGGCGGGCTCTTACCCCGCCTTTTCACCCTTGCCGGATTGCTCCGGCGGT